>NZ_CP157675.1:1770000-2440000 GCF_040105105.1 Polaromonas hydrogenivorans
AACAGGAAGGTGTTGCGCGCGGCGGAAAAGCCATTGACCCTGACCGGATGATCATCAGGAATCGTGGCGCCGGGAAGTGCCATCACCAGGGCTGTCTCATTCTGATAGGCCCATTCGAACCTCAGCCTCCCGTCGGGGCAGACAAATGCCGGTCCGATCTTGACCGGGTTTCCCGCGCTGTCATTGATGCGCTCGAAAAAATTGGCGCCGTCGAACAGGTGGGTCGCGGCCAGGGGGCTGCTGGTGTTGAGGGCCGTGGAGGTGAGGAAGGCAGCAATGTTTGCAAAACAGTAACCTGCGGGGGAACTGCCATCTCCGGGCCTGGCTCCGGCCAGCCCGAGAAAACCGTCGCTGCTCACGCGTTGCGTGACCGGGTCCAGAAAAGTCGCCAGGATGCCCCAGTATTCCTTGAGGTTGTCTGTCGTTTTCAGCGGTGGCCGTCCGCTGGGGGGCTGTGTCAGGGGGACTTGTTCGGCAGGGCGCTGGCGCATGAACACCGTCCGGCCCGAGCCCGTGCCGCCGTAAGTGTGGCGCACCTTGTACAGGCCCTGCTCTGCCGTGTAGGAAGCGCACGGCCCGCCTGCGCGCACGCTCAGCAATTCAGCGCCTTGCGCGTCAAGCAGGGCGATGGAATCGGCGCCATCGTCCTGCGCATCCATGCAGAAACGGTAATTGCGGTTTTCCAGCCGCAGCGCAAACACCTCGGCATGGCCGGGTGCCGATGAAATCACCATCAGCTGGTGATCCTTGGCGAAAAGCGCCGGATTGGCGCGCAGGTCGCTGGAGGTCAGCGTCGTTGCCGGAACGAGAGGTTGCGGGTAGCGCCAGCGGCCGTTTTCCAGTTCAACGGTCACCGCCTCATAGACCGAGGCATCCATGTGCGGCCGGCGTATGTCCAGTTGCAGGGTTGCTGCAGAGGCTTGCAGGTCCGCCAGCGCCGTTTGCGGCTGCAGCACCGCATCGGCAGGGCGTGAAGCGGTTTCGGCCGACCGCCCGGACAGCAGCTTGAACGTCCCGTCAGGTGAAAAACCGATGCGCACATCGACATACAGCGCATTGCCCGATTGCAGCAATGGCAATTCAAGCACGCCTTGCGCGGCGTTGATCCTTGCCACGGCAAAGCTGGCCGTGGACGTGTCGGAGGAGGGCGCTGGCGTGTCGCTGCCGCCGCACGAGGTGAGCAGCGACAGGAAAATCGCCCCGAGGAATCCCGCAGCCCAGCGTGTCATTTGTTACTCTTTCTTGCTATTGCCGAAAGAGTGTTACATGAATGACCGCCGGTGCCTACCCTGCAAATTGACTGGCCGGGCGCGAATCCTTTCTTGCCGGGCTTATTTTCCGGCGGCGAGTGCCCGCAGCTTGTCCTTTTTGCTGGGCCGCTTGCCCTTGATGCCGCCCGTCCCCGCCGGATCGGCCGCATTCGGAGTCTGCACCTCGACCGGCTCAAACCCCGCGACCTGTTCACGCGGCACGCTCATCTTTTGACGCTTTTCAATCAACTTGAAGTGCGCTTCGGTGTCTGCGCTGACAAAGCTGATGGCGATGCCTGTTTCGCCGGCCCGGCCGGTGCGGCCAATGCGATGTATGTAATCTACCGATGAACGCGGCAAGTCGTAATTGACCACGACCGGCAACTGGGCAATGTCAATGCCGCGCGCCGCCACATCGGTGGCCACCACCACCTGCAGCAGCTTTGCCTTGAAATCCTGCAGCACCTGGTTGCGTTTGCCCTGGCTCAGTTCGCCATGAAAGGGTTCGGCTTCGATGTCGGCCTTGCGCAGCTTGTCGGCGACGATCTCGGCGGCATGCTTGGTCGCCACGAACACCAGCACCCGGCTCCATTTTTCGGTCTGCACCAAGTGGCGCAGCAGTTGGGTGCGTCGGCTCGGGTCCACTTCAATGGCGCGCTGCACGATCTCGGGCTCGGCCTGCTTTACCGCTTCGACTTCAATGCGCAAGGGGTCCGTCAGCATGCTGGCCGCCAGCGCTTCAATCGCGGGTGGAAAGGTGGCCGAGAAAAACAGGTTCTGGCGCCGGGCCGGCAGCAAGGCCAGGATGCGGCCCAGTTCCTCGCCAAAACCCAGATCGAGCAGGCGGTCGGCCTCGTCGAGCACCAGCATGCCGACCTGGTCGAGCTTCAGCGCGTTGTGGTCGATCAGGTCGATCAGCCGGCCCGGCGTGGCGACGATGATGTCGGCGCCGCCGCGCAGGTTCATCATTTGCGGATTGATCGACACGCCGCCGAACACCACCGCCACCTTGACGCGCTGCGGCAAATATTTGGCCAGGCTGACGATGGCCTCGCCCACCTGCGCCGCCAGTTCGCGCGTCGGCACCAGCACCAGGCCGCGAATGCGTCGCTTGGCATCAGCCGGCGCCTGGGCCAGTTGATGCAGCAGCGGCAGGGCGAAGGCGGCGGTCTTGCCGGAGCCGGTCTGGGCCGATCCGACGATGTCGCGGCCTTGCAGGATGGCGGGAATCGCCGCTGCCTGGATGGCGGTCGGCGCAAGGTAGCCCTTTTCGGCGATGGCGCGCAGCAGGACGGGCAGCAAGGCCGGCAAAAAGCCGAGTGATGAAAATGGCATGAAAAAGGTGCTCAGGAAATAAAAGGCAGGTGAGTGGGCGCAAGCCGGATTGAAGCCGCAACGGGCTGTCGCCAGAACCTGCAAGTTTAAGCCCGTGCTTTTCAAGGCAAGCTGGCTGCGCCAAACTGCAAACCAGGCAAAACGCTTGCCAGACAGATTTGCTATTAAATACATAGCTATTTGAGCCCATGTCTATTGCACAAACAGCCTTTTTTAATAATAAACCCAGAGCCTATCGGCCATCACCCTGGCGCTGCAAGCGCCGACGTATTTTTAGCCGCATCTGGCAAATTATTTGTATCAGTCCGGATTCCGGCATAACCGCAGGCCCGTATCTCCACGGCGCCAGCATGGGCTGGCGGCATCGCGGTCTGGTTGCGGGATGCCTTCCAGGCTGATCTGCACAACAACGGTGTCAAAGCTGCTCACGCCCTTTTTGTCCAGTTGCAGCCGGAGCACCCAGCCGCGCCGCTGATTTGCGTTGTCGGTTTCCTTCATGATGAAATTTCCCACGCTGTAGATGATGGGTTTTCCCAGGTAATGCTCGATCTCCTGCGTGACATGCGGATGCCCGCCAATCACCGCATCGGCGCCTGCGTCAATCATGAGCCGGGCCAGCTGGCGCTGGCGGGCGTTCGATGCCAGCTCGTTTTCCCAGCCCCAGTGCATCACCGGGATCACCAGATCGGCCTTGTAAACCGTGCGCGCCTTCCTGATGTCGGCCACGACCTGTTCATCCTCGCTCCAGGCGATGCCGGGCGCGTTGTAGTCGGCCTCAAAGCTGCGCGGCATGAATTCGCTGTAACCCAGCAGGGCAATGCGCAGTCCCTTGCGTTCAATGATGAGCGGGGTATGCGCTTGCGACAGGTCAATCCCGCCGCCGAATTGGGCAAGGCCTGATTGCTTGAGCAGGCCGAGCATTTGCGCAAAAGCCTCGCGGCCGAAATCGCCGGAATGGTTGTTGGCCAGCGCGAGCGCGTCAAAGTGTCGCTTCAGAACGGGGAGGGTGCGCGGATGCGCGCGAAAGGTGTAGTTCTTGTCGCCCGCCGAGCCGGTGGTGGCGATCACGCATTCAAGATTGCCAATGCGGATGTCGGCCCCCCCAAAGACAGCGGCCAGGCCGGCAAACGGGTCTTGTCCCCGCTCGATCATCTCGCCGGCCGAGTCATCGAGCACGATGTCGCCCGCAAACACCAGGCTGACCGGGTCGGGCGCAGCGGCAAAAGCCAGCGGACAGCAGGCCAGGCACAAGGCACTGATCCAATGACGAAAACCGGCTTTCACGGGCGAACTCCTTGCAGCGTGCAGTTGTAGATCAACTCGCGCTCCGCCGGGCCAGCGTACAGGTGCTGCTCACCCGTGAGCGGATAGGGCATTGCCGAGGCTTTGAACGGCGGCAGGTATTTGGCTTCCTGGATCAGGATGGGCTGCGTTCTGGCATCAAGGTAGGCGTACAGCAGGATGCGCTCAATCCGCGCAGTGCTGCCAACCATCACCGCCTTGAAGCGAAAACGCCCGCCGATGTCAACCGAGGGAACCGGATAAGGATCGGCCACAGGCATGGTTTCAATGACTTGGGTGGTGCCCGCATAGCTCACATGACAGCGCAAGAGCGGCGCGGCGAACACGGCATGGTGAAAAAAAAGGCTGGCAAGCCCGAGTACGGCGAAGGAGTTCAGGCGTGGGTAATCCATGGCACCTATTTTGCGCTGTCCAGGTGCGTGGGTTTGTTCAAGACATAGGCAGACAAAGGTGACACAGGCGTTAGGCCTTGCTACAAAGCAGACAGGCGAATGGGCTTCGGATGGGTGTCAGCTTCATGCCGGGGCTTGTTGGCAAGTCGCCATGAAAGACCCGGCTACGCCCGTTCGCGCCGCTGCACGCAGGCTTTGTTCAGGCCACTGGCGATGCTGTCACGCATCTTGCTTTGCAGACTGCATGACCCTGAAGTTCTACATGACGCCCGGCTCCTGCACGACCGGCATCCACATCCTGCTCGAAGAGCTGGAGCTGCCGTTTGAAGTCACCATCGTGAACATGCCGGCCGGCGACCATCGCCGCCCCGAGTACCTTGCGCTCAACCCGAAAGGCACGATTCCAACGCTGGTGCTCGACGATGGGCAGGCGCTGACCGAGTTCCAGGCCATCGCCTACTGGCTGGCGCGCCGCTATCCGCGCAAGCGCCTGCTGCCCGACGACCCGCTGCAGGCCGCGCAGGCCCTGGAGCTGATGGACCATGTGGTGGGCACGGTGCATGGCCAGGGCTACACGCGGATTTTCACCACCGACCGTTATCTGCCCGCGGGGCTGGACGGGCCGTTGCTGGCGCAATGGCAGCAGGGGATTCAGGCACGCGGACGCGAGATCATTGCCGAGGCGTTTGCCGTGATCGAAGCGCGCCTGCCCGAAGCCGGTTACGCCTGCGGCACCGATTTCTCGATAGCCGACGCGGCGCTGTTTTATGTCGAGTTCTGGGCCGACAAGACAGGCTTGAGCCTGCCGCCGCGCTGCGCCGCGCATTACCAGCGGGTGCGCGCCCGGCCGGTGGTGCAGCGCGTGCTGCGCGAAGAAGGCTACCGCTGAAGCCGTCCGGCGCCTGCCGCCCTGCGTGGCATGCTTCGCATTCCGACTCCTGATTTTCAATTGAAAGGACACGCACCATGTTTATCGCCATGAACCGTTTTCGCATCGCTCCGGGCCGCGAGGCCGAATTCATCGAAGTCTGGCGCCAGCGCGACAGCCGGCTGGCCGAGGTGCCGGGCTTTCAGCGCTTCAACCTGCTGCAAGGGCCAAGCGATGCGCAGGCCACGGTGTTTGTCTCGCACTCCACTTGGGAAAGCGCCGCCGCGTTCGAGGCCTGGACCCGTTCCGAATCCTTCCGTGCCGCGCATGCCAGCGCGGGCCAGCAGCGCGGCCTGTACCTCGGGCCGCCGCAGTTCGAGGGCTTTGAGGCGGTGCTTTAGATGCTATTGTTTATATAGCTGCTTGCGCATACTGGCCGTGCGCAAGAGGCCGATTTGATGCTGATTTCCTGGCCGGAGTCAGTCCGCCAGCGCTGTTTCCATTTCAAGCACAGGCGCCGGCGTCCGGATCAGGTGGTCAAATGCGCTCAATGCCGCCTTGGCGCCATCACCGGCCGCAATGATGATCTGCTTGAAGGGCACGGTTGTCGCATCACCCGCCGCGAACACGCCGGGCACCGAGGTCTGGCCCCTGGCATCGACCACGATCTCGCCGTGCCTTGACAGCTCGACCGTGCCCTTGAGCCAGTCGGTGTTGGGAACCAGGCCGATCTGGATGAACACGCCTTCGAGTTCGACCTTGTGCAATTCGCCTGTTGAACGATTCTTGTAGATCAGCCCGTTGACTTTCTGGCTGTCGCCGGTGATCTCGGTGGTCTGGGCATGGGTGAACACCGTCACGTTCTTCAGGCTGTGCAGCTTGCGCTGCAGCACGGCATCGGCACGCAGCACGTTATCGAATTCGACCAGCGTGACATGGCCGACGATGCCTGCCAGGTCAATCGCCGCCTCGACGCCTGAATTGCCGCCGCCAATCACCGCCACGCGCTTGCCCTTGAAAAGCGGTCCGTCGCAATGCGGGCAGTAGGCCACGCCCTTGTTCCTGTATTCGTGCTCGCCGGGCACGTTGATGTTGCGCCAGCGCGCTCCGGTGGCGATGATGACCGATCTGGCCCTCAAGGACGCGCCGCTTTCAAGCTGGATTTCAAGCAGCGCATGGCCGGCATCGGTGGTGGGAACCAGCGCCCTGGCGCGCTGCAGGTTCATGATGTCCACCTCGTAGTCGCGCACATGCTGTTCAAGCGCGGCTGCGAACTGCGGGCCTTCGGTATGCTGGACTGAAATGAAATTGTCGATGCCCAGCGTGTCGAGCACCTGGCCGCCGAAGCGTTCCGACACCACGCCCGTGCGGATGCCTTTGCGCGCTGCGTACACCGCAGCCGCCGCGCCGGCCGGGCCGCCGCCGACGATGAGTACGTCAAACGGGGCCTTGGCAGCGATTTTCTTCGCTTCGCGCTCAACGCCGCTGGTGTCGATCTTGGCCAGGATTTCTTCCAGGCTCATGCGGCCCTGGCTGAATTCGGCGCCGTTCAGGAAAACGGTCGGCACGGCCATGATCTGGCGCTCCTTGACCTCGTCCTGGAACAGCGCCCCGTCAATCATGGTGTTTTTGATGCGCGGATTCTGCACCGCCATCAGGTTCAGTGCCTGTACCACGTCGGGGCAGCTGTGGCAGGTCAGCGAGACATAGATCTCGAATTCAAAGTCGCCATCAAGCGCGCGGATCTGCTCCAGAATCGCTTCGTCCACCTTGGGTGGGTAGCCGCCGATTTGCAGCAAGGCCAGGATCAGCGACGTGAACTCGTGGCCCATCGGCAGCCCGGCAAAACGCGGACCGTGATTTTCGCCGGGGCGATTGATGGAAAACGACGGCTTGCGGTGATTGTCGTCGCGGCTTTCGCTGACCTTCACCAGCCTGGATGAGTCGGAGATGTCCTTCAGCAGCGACTGCAACTCGCCCGACGCCTTGCCAGCGTCGAGCGAGGCGACGATTTCGATCGGTTGTGTGGCCCGGTCGAGGTAGCTTTTCAATTGGGCTTTCGTGCTGGCGTCGAGCATGGCGAACTCACTTTCTGGATACGTGGTGGAATAAAAAAAGCCCGGGTGCAAGCGCGCCCGGGCTGTGGCGCGCACGAAGCGGCTTAGATCTTGCCGACCAGGTCGAACGACGGCTTGAGCGTTTCAGCGCCTTCGCTCCATTTGGCGGGGCAGACTTCACCCGGATGGGCGGCTACATATTGCGCAGCCTTGACGCGGCGCAGCAGTTCGGCGGCATCGCGGCCAATGCCGTTGTCATGCACTTCAATGGTCTTGATCTTGCCTTCTGGATCGATGACGAAGGTGCCGCGGTAAGCCAGACCGGCGTCGTCACCTTCCTCGATCATGACTTCGAACGCGCGCGTCAGCTTTCCGCTTGGGTCGCCGATCATCGGGTAGGTCACCTTGGCGATGGTCTCGGATGTGTCGTGCCAGGCCTTGTGGGTGAAATGGGTATCGGTCGATACGCTGTACACCTCGACACCCAGCTTCTGGAATTCAGGGTAGTGGTCGGCCAGGTCGCCGAGTTCGGTCGGGCACACGAAGGTGAAATCGGCCGGGTAAAACACGACAACAGACCATTTGCCCTTGAAGTCGTCATTGCTGACGGGTACAAACTTGCCGTTGTGGTAGGCGGTGGCTTTGAAAGGGATGATTTCGGTGTTGATCAGGGACATGGCTGCTTCCTCTACGGGTGGTTGAAAATCTGAATGAGTTGATAGTATATGACTCTTAATTTAATATATTAAATAGAAATTAACTATTAATAAAATTGGATTTGGCTATTTCTTTACGGCGTGTGGCATTCTGGCGGGCTGTTTTTGATGTATTGCTATTAAAAACAGGCTATAGCGCAATAGGAACGGGCGTAAACAGCTATCAAAAGCATAGTGAAAACTGCGCCAGGACTGGCTCGCGGGTGCGGGCGGTCAATACTCCAGCCGCTCCGGCCTGATTTCCTGCAGGATCGTGGTGGCAATTTCCTCGATGGACTTGGTGGTGGTCGAGAGCCAGCGAATGCCTTCGCGGCGCATCATGGCCTCGGCCTCATGAATCTCGTTGCGGCAGTTGGCCAGGCTGGAATAGGTCGAATTGGGCCGGCGCTCGTTGCGGATCTGGCTCAGCCGTTCCGGGGCAATCGTCAGGCCAAAGATTTTCTTGCGGTGCGGCACCAGCGCTGGCGGCAATTGCCGGCGCTCAAAGTCTTCGGGGATCAAGGGGTAATTGGACGCCTTCAGGCCGTACTGCATGGCCAGGTACAGCGTGGTGGGCGTTTTTCCGCTGCGGCTGACGCCTACCAAGATCACGTCCGAGCCCGCCAGATCCCGATGGCTCTGTCCGTCGTCATGCGCCAGCGAGAAATTGATGGCCTCGATCCGCTCGTCGTAGGCTTTGCTTTTGGAGGCATCAGAAAACCGGCCAACCCGGTGGTTGGATTTGATTCCCAGTTCGCTTTCCAGCGGGGCCACGAATATGCCAAACATGTCCAGCAGCATGCCGTTGCACTGGGCTTTGAGGACCGCCAGGATGTCCATGTTCACCAGCGTGGTGAAAACGATGGGCCGCTTGCCTTCCAGTTCCCCGGTGTGATTGATATGGCGGATCGCCTGATGGGCCTTGTCCACGGTGTCTATGAAAGGCAGGCGGACATGGCGCGGACTGATTTCAAACTGGGCCAATATGGCGTTGCCAAAGGTTTCGGCGGTAATGCCGGTGCCGTCGGAGATGAAAAACACGGTGCGATTGGACATGGTGGTCGATTCGGTCAGGTGAAAAGAGAAGATGAATGCGCCGGGCGGCAGCCCCCTACAATCGGGTTAATTATCCAGTTTATGGTTCAGTGCGCTGCATCAACCCCTACAAAAGAACAACACGGTTGGATGTCGCACCGGGCCGATAGTGCCGATTTTTAAACCTCCGGAGTATTTTTATGTCCAACCTGTTTGAATCGACCGCTTTGGTCGTACCGTTCGAAAACCTGCGAATGACCGACGTTGATACCGTCGGTGGCAAGAACGCGAGCCTTGGCGAGATGATCTCGCAGTTGCCTACCGGACCGCAGGGCGTGCGGGTGCCGACCGGATTTGCCACGACAGCTCACGCCTTTCGCGCGTTTCTGGCATATGCCGGGCTTGACAACAAAATCAATGCGGTACTCGATGCGCTCGACACCGAGGACGTCCGGGCACTTGCCACAGCCGGCGCACAGATTCGCGAAATGGTCGAGGCCCAGCCTTTTCCGCCAGAATTCGAGCAGGCCGTTCGCGACAGCTTTGCCACCTTGAGCGCGGGTAACGCGCAGGCCAGCTTTGCCGTGCGCTCTTCAGCCACCGCTGAGGATTTGCCCGATGCCTCGTTTGCAGGCCAGCAGGAAACCTTTTTGAACGTGGTCGGCATTGAAGACGTGCTGCACAAGATGAAGGAGGTGTTTGCCTCGCTCTACAACGACCGGGCCATCAGCTACCGCGTCCACCAGGGCTTTGCTCATGCCGACGTGGCCTTGTCGGCTGGCGTGCAGCGCATGGTGCGCAGCGACCTGGGGGCCGCCGGCGTGATGTTCACCATCGATACCGAAAGTGGATTTGAGGACGTGGTGTTCATCACCTCCAGCTACGGCCTGGGCGAAACAGTGGTGCAGGGCGCTGTGAATCCGGACGAGTTCTATGTTCACAAGCCGATGCTCAAGGCGGGAAACCGCGCTGTCATCCGCCGCAACCTGGGCTCCAAGCTGCTGCAGATGGAATTCACCACGGCTGAAGAGAAAAAAACCGGCGGCAAGCTCGTCAAAACGACCGATGTGCCGATTGAACTGCGCAACCGCTTTTCACTGACCGATGCCGATGTCGAGCAGCTCGCTCGCTATGCCGTGATCATTGAAGACCATTACGGCCGCGCGATGGACATCGAGTGGGGCAAGGACGGCACCGATGGCGAACTGTATATTTTGCAGGCACGGCCCGAGACCGTGAAAAGCCAGGCCAAGGGCAAGGCCGAGCAGCGTTACAAGCTCAAGGGAACCGGCACCGTGCTGGCCGAAGGCCGCGCGATTGGCCAGAAAATCGGCACCGGTCCGGTCCGCATCGTGCACGACATCCGCGACATGGACCAGGTCCGGCCCGGCGACGTGCTGGTCACCGACATGACCGACCCGAACTGGGAACCCGTGATGAAGCGGGCCAGCGCCATCGTGACCAACCGCGGCGGCCGCACTTGCCATGCAGCGATCATCGCGCGTGAACTGGGCATTCCGGCCGTGGTGGGCTGTGGCAATGCCACGGAGCAGCTCAAGGATGGCATGCTCGTCACCGTGAGTTGCGCCGAAGGCGATACGGGCACTATTTATGATGGCCTGCTGGAAACCGAAATCACTGAAGTGCAGCGCGGCGAGATGCCGCCCATCGACATCAAGATCATGATGAATGTAGGCAATCCGCAGCTGGCCTTTGACTTTTGCCAGATTCCTAACCAGGGCGTCGGCCTGGCACGGCTCGAGTTTGTGATCAACAACAACATCGGGGTGCATCCGAAGGCGATTCTGGACTACCCGAATGTCGATGCCGACCTGAAAAAGGCCGTTGAAAGCGTGGCACGCGGCCATGCGTCGCCGCGTGCGTTTTATGTGGACAAGGTTGCCGAAGGGATTGCCACGATTGGTGCTGCCTTTTGGCCAAAATCGGTCATCGTTCGCCTTTCGGACTTCAAGTCCAACGAATACCGCAAGCTCATTGGCGGCTCGCGCTATGAGCCTGAAGAAGAAAATCCAATGCTGGGTTTCCGAGGTGCCGCACGCTACATCAGCACCGATTTCCGCGAGGCTTTTGCCATGGAATGCGAAGCGCTCAAGCGTGTACGCAATGACATGGGCCTGACCAACGTGGAAGTCATGGTGCCGTTCGTGCGTACGCTGGGCCAGGCCAGGGCGGTGACGGAGTTGCTGGCCGAGCATGGCCTCAAGCGCGGCGAAAAGGGCTTGCGGATCATCATGATGTGCGAAGTGCCGAGCAATGCCGTGCTGGCCGACCAGTTCCTGGAATACTTTGACGGCTTTTCCATTGGCTCGAATGACCTGACCCAGCTCACGCTGGGCCTGGACCGCGACTCGGGTCTGGAGATTCTGGCCAAGGACTTCGATGAGCGCGACCCGGCGGTCAAGGCCTTACTCAGCCTGGCCATTTCGGCCTGCAAGCGTCAGGGTAAATATGTCGGTATCTGCGGCCAGGGGCCCAGCGACCATCCAGATTTTGCCCAGTGGCTGAAGGATCAGGGTATCGGCTCAATCTCGTTGAATCCCGATACGGTGATTGAAACCTGGAAACGCCTGGCGAGCTGAAGTTATCAGTGCTTCACCGAGGGAAAACCCCCGGTGTCTTCAGTGGGCAGGGCCAGTAATGGCGATATCCTCCGATGACAATCGGAGACTGTTGTTCTCGGGCCTGCTGCCATGCTGACTGTTGTTATTGCCATCAAACTGACTGCTGAAATTGCGCTGCTGGCGTTGCTCGGCCAATGGCTGCTCGGTTTGATGACAGGCGCAACCCGCAATACCAACCCGTTTTATGCGTTGCTACAACTTCTGGGACGGCCCTGGATTCGTGCTGTTCGCTGGCTTTCTCCTCGCGTGGTGCTGGATCAGCATGTACCGCTGGTTGCATTTTTTCTCCTGCTGCTTGTCTGGGGTGCGGCGAGTTTGGCCAAAGTCAGCATCTGCCTGCAAATCGGCGTTGCCTTGTGCAAATGATCTGTTCTCTCAAGCGCCGTCTTGATTACCTTTTTTTAAAGGGGCAAGCCCTGGTCTTGCTGGCGCTCGGACAGCGGGAACAAGCGCTGTCCCGGTTTGACCGCATGTTGGTGCTTTTGCCCATGGACCGTTATGCGCTTGCCAGCCGTGCCCATGTGCTGGTCCAGCTCAACAGGCTGGATGACTCCATTGCCAGCTTGCAGCAACTCAGCCGCGTCACGGGTACGCCAGTGCAGCAGGCAGCGGCCTGCTTTAACCTGGGTTATGTATTGCAGCAGAACGGACGGCATGATGAAGCCCGACCTGCATTTGAAAAAGCCGTCGAGCACCAGCCTTGCATGGACCGGGCCTGGTACGGCCTTGCGCTGGCGTTGATCCATCAGCGGCAGTTTCATGAGGCAAGGCAGGCGCTGGAAAAAACTACACGGCTGCAACCCATGAGTCCCTATGGCTGGTACCGGTTGGCAGAGGTCAACCTGGCGCTGGGTGAACCCGAAAAAGCGCGCCAGGTGATTGATCACCTGCGCCAGTTCGAACCCAGGGTGGCCGCGCAACTTGAGCGCGACATCGGCCTGTCCGTCCATTTGCAAGTTAATAACCGGCATGTCCTGACGCGTGATGTTGCCTGCTGAATTGCATCGCCGTTACTGGCGCAAAAACATGGTGGTGACGGCCTTGCTATTGTTCGTCTGGTTCGTCGCGACTTTTGGCGTTGCCTACTTTGCGCGGTTCCTTAGCTTCAGTTTTTTCGGCTGGCCCTTTAGCTTCTGGATGGGTGCACAAGGCGCATTGCTGATCTATTGCCTGATTGTTGGTTTTTATGCCTGGTACATGAACCGGCTTGATGCAGAGCATGACGTAGCAGACGAGGACGACTGAGCATGGCTGATTTTTTCGGTCGCCGTGAAGGCGTTGCGCACTCCAAAAAACAGTTCAAGTCCCAACTGGACCGCGTTTATCGCTGGTTCACGCTGGGTTTTGTCGTTTATGTGCTGCTGCTGGGGGGGCTGGAGCGCCTGGGCATGCCGCACTCATGGATAGGCATGACATTCTTGCTGTCCACGATTGCTTTGTATGCCGGTATCGGCATCATGACCCGCACCACCGACGCCGCCGAATATTACGTGGCGGGCCGCCGAGTCCCGGCGATTTATAACGGGATGGCAATAGGGGCCGACTGGATGTCTGCGGCTTCATTCCTGGGCTTGGCCGGCACGCTGTACCTTACGGGTTACAGCGGTCTGGCATTCATCATGGGATGGACGGGTGGCTATTGTTTGGTGGCGCTGGTGCTGGCCCCTTACCTGCGCAAGTTCGGGCAGTTCACCATTCCGGATTTCCTGGGCGAGCGCTACGGCGGGCATCTGCCGCGCTTTATGGGTTTGCTGGCAGCCATCCTGTGTTCATTCACTTATCTGGTGGCGCAGATTTACGGCGTCGGACTCATCACGTCCTACCTGACCGGTATTGCTTTCGAGCTGGGTATTTTTCTGGGGGTGGGCGGCATTCTGGTTTGCTCATTTTTGGGCGGAATGCGAGCGGTGACCTGGACGCAGGTGGCGCAATACATCATTTTGCTGGTGGCTTACCTGATTCCGGTCGTCTGGCTGTCGGTCAAGCAGACCGGCATTCCTGTCCCGCAAGCGGTTTACGGCTTTCAACTGGAGAAAGTGACCACCAAGGAAAAAGAACTGGCGACAGACCCCAAGGAGTTGGAGGTTCGTGCCCTATTCAGCAAACGCGCAGAAGTCTTGGCCGAAAAAATGAAGCATCCGGAGCTTTCGATGGCTGCCGACAAACTGGCTGCCACCAAAAAACTGGCAGCCCTGAAGGCTGGCAATGCGTCGGTAGCCGAGGTTTCTGCCGCTGGCAAGGCGTTGGCAGCCTTGCCGAAAGATGAGCGCGCGGCACTTCGTGAATGGGCTATCGCCAAAACGGCAGACGAAATCAAAAGCCAGCCACTTAATGGCATGCCTGCCCATGCCGCCCAGTTTTTGGGCAATCCTGATGGCACAGTTCAGGAAAAAGAGCTTTACGACACTTCACGGCGCAACTTCCTGGCGCTGGTTTTTTGCCTGATGGTCGGGACATCGGCCTTGCCGCACATCCTGATGCGCTATTACACCGTGCCCAGCGTTCGTGAGGCACGGCAGTCCGTCACCTGGTCACTGTTTTTCGTTTTTCTGCTGTATTGCACCGCACCTGCGCTGGCCGTGCTGGTGAAGTATGAAATTTTTACCGTGCTGGTCGGTACACCCTTTGACCAACTGCCCGCATGGGTGAATGAGTGGAACAAGGTCGATCCGGCGCTGCTGTCGGTGGTTGATGTCAACAAAGACAATGTCTTGCAACTCAATGAAATGACGATGGGTGGCGACATTGTGGTGCTGCTCACGCCTGAACTGGCGGGGTTGCCTTACGTTGTTTCAGCGCTGGTGGCGGCAGGTGGACTGGCCGCCGCACTCTCTACCGCGGATGGACTGCTGCTGGTCATTGCCAATGCGCTGGGACATGACCTGTACTACAAGATGATTGATCCGAATGCCTCAACCGTGAGCCGTGTCACGCTGTCCAAAATACTGCTGCTCATCGTTGCCCTGCTGGCGGCTTATGTAGCAGCCCAGAAACCGGCCGATATCCTGTTTCTGGTATCGGCCGCTTTTTCATTTGCAGCGTCGTCGTTTTTTCCGGCGCTGAGCATGGGTATTTTCTGGAAACGCGCTACCGGCACGGCGGCGACCCTGGGAATGGTGTCGGGCCTGAGCGTGACGACCTACTACATGATCACTACCCAGCCGTGGCTACGCACCACCTTCGGCATTACCTCGCCGATTCAGCTCTGGTGGGGAATTGATCCCATATCAGCCGGTTTGTTCGGCGTGCCTGTTGGCTTTGCAGTGATCATCCTGGTCAGTCTGGTGACACGGCCGCCCAGCCAGGACATGCAGGCGCTGCTGGAGTACATCCGTTATCCGGATCTGAAAGCCCATGACAGGTCTTTTGCAGCGCCAGCGCCGCGTCAGGGCAGGGCTATTTCGCATCAAGCCGGTGACGGGCTATAATCATAGGCTTCGCCTTGCTGCACCCTTAACGACGCTGGGGCAGCTTTTTATTGCATCCAAAAGGAGATTTTATGCGTCATTACGAGATCGTCTTGCTGATCCACCCGGATCAAAGCGAGCAAGTCCCAGCCATGCTGGAACGCTACAAGGGCATGATTACCGCCGGCGGCGGAACTGTGCATCGTGTTGAAGATTGGGGCCGTCGCCAGTTGGTGTACCTGATCCAGAAGCTCGCCAAAGCCCATTACCTCTGCATCAACATCGAAGCCAGCCAGGCCGTGATGGAAGAAATTGAACATGCGTTCAAGTTCAACGATGCCGTACTGCGCCACCTGACCGTGGTGAAGAAAAAGGCTGAAACCGGCCCGTCCCTCATGATGCGCAACGTCGAGAGAGAAGAAGCCCGTAAAACCCAACAGCAGGAGTTTGCGGCGTAATTCGCCCTATTCTGTTGAACGCTTCGCTGTTGTGCATTTGGAGCCGCAGTGAACCAGGTTGACCTGACCGCCTGTATCGCCGAGCTAAGTCCTCTGCGCTACACGCCCGCTGGAATTCCCGCCATCAACTTCATTCTCGAACACGAGTCTGAAGTGCTTGAAGCGGGTATCAGCAGACAAGTCAAGTTGACGATAAAGGCAGTTGCTTTCGGAACGCTGGCTGAGCAAGCCGTCAAGCTTCCTTTGGGCAAGCCTTTCAGGTTCACGGGTTTTCTGATCAATGCACGCACCAGCAAAGGCGTTGTTTTTCATATTCAAGCTCTTCACCCGACACCTCAGGCAGAGCAAGTACTGAACCCCATTTAAGGAGTCCATCATGGCCGGACCAAAACGTTTCAATAAAGACAAGCGCCCCAAGCGCAATACCCAATCCCTGCTGTTCAAGCGCAAGCGTTTTTGCCGCTTCACAGCCGCCGGCGTTGAAGAAATCGACTACAAAGATATCGACACCCTGCGCGATTTCGTTTCTGAAAATGGAAAAATTATTCCCGCACGCCTGACCGGCACCCGCGCGATTTTCCAACGCCAGATCAACACCGCCGTCAAGCGCGCTCGCTTCCTCGCGATGCTGCCTTACAGCGACCAGCACCGCAGCCTGTAAGGAGATACGACCATGCAAATTATTCTGCTCGACAAAGTCGTGAACCTGGGAAATCTGGGTGACGTCGTCAAAGTCAAAGACGGTTACGCACGTAACTTCCTGATTCCTTTTGGCCGCGCTCGCCGCGCCACGGCAGCCGCCATCAAGGAATTCGAAGTCAAGCGCGCTGAACTTGAAAAAGCTGCCGCTGCCAAGCTGGCCGAAATGCAAGTTCAGGGCGAAAAGCTCGGCGGCACCACCGTCAAGCTGACGCAAAAAGCCGGTGTCGATGGCCGCCTGTTTGGCTCCGTCACCAATGCCGACATTGCTCAAGAAGTGACGAAGCAAGGCTTTGCGGTTTCCAAATCGCAGATTCGCCTGCCTAACGGCCCGATCAAGACGGTTGGCGACCATGCCATCAACATTGCCTTGCATACCGACGTCGTGGTTGACATCACCGTCACGGTTTACGGCGAAACTGCTTAAATACGTTTTCCGCGTTACCTGAAAGCCGCTCTTCGGAGCGGCTTTTTTCTTGGGAAAACAGGAAATTCGGTAGTTTTGATTCGATGCTGCTCACTGGTCATGCATATCTTTACTCCTGATTTCTACCCGATTTCCCCAGTTTGTCCGAATAGTTATCCCGTACGTTTCGAGGCTTACGGCGTACCATTTACCCTTCCCAAGGAATTCAATGTCTGCCGTACTTTCCCCTTTTTCCGAATCCGGTTACAGCCCCGACCGCCAGATTGCCCAGCTTCGCATCCCACCGCATTCCATCGAAGGTGAATCCAGCGTTTTGGGCGGCCTGTTGCTCGACAACAGTGCATGGGACCGTGTGGGCGACTTGCTGGCAGACCAGGATTTTTACCGCCACGAGCATCAGCTTATTTATGCCGCCATCGGATGGCTGATCAATGCGTCCAAGCCTGCGGACATCATCACCGTCTTTGAGCGCCTGCAGAGCCTGGGGAAAAATGAAGAAATAGGTGGCTTGAGCTACCTGAGCGCACTGGCCCAGTACGTACCGAGCGCCAGCAACATCCGTCGCTATGCCGAAATTGTTCGGGAGCGTTCCATCTTGCGCAAACTGGTCGCCGCTTCCGACGAGATTGCCACCAATGCCTTTAATCCGCAAGGCAAGGCCGTCACTGTCATTCTGGATGAAGCCGAGCAAAAGATTCTCAACATCGGCGAGCAGGGCGGCCGGTCGCAGCAGGGCTTTCAAAGCATGGACACGCTGGTGGTGGATTTGCTCGACCGCGTGACCGAGATGTCGGAAAACCCGAATGATGTGACCGGCGTGCCGACTGGATTTGTTGACCTGGACCGCATGACCTCCGGCTTTCAGGCTGGCGATCTGATTATTCTGGCGGCACGGCCATCCATGGGCAAGGCCCAGCCGCTGGATGCCAAAATTCGCACGCTCAGCGGCTGGAAGCGGATGGGCGAACTTGAAGTGGGTGACGCGCTAGCCTCGGTGGATGGGCGTGCTTCCGTCGTCACGGGAATTTTTCCGCAGGGCATCAAGCAGACTTACAGCGTGACTTTTTCTGATGGACGCTTGACGCAGTGCTGTGGCGAACACCTGTGGCGCATCATGTACCGGGACTGGGCCGCACCGCGCGTTGTCTCAACCGACCAGTTGCGCGAGATGCTGGGCAAGGTTCGGTATCAAGGCCGCTTGTGGATTGATACGGTTTCAGGCGATTTTGGCAGCCTGGAGCCGCTACCGCTTGATCCGTGGGTGCTGGGCAGTCTGCTGGGCGATGGTTGCCTGACCGGAACCGGAACCGGCAGCGTCAGGTTTTCGACCGCATCTGGAGAAATCCTTCAGACAATGAACGAACGGCTGCCTGAAACCATGGAAACGGTTCATGCCGGTGCTTATGACCACCGTCTGGTGCAGCTTCATCGCGGGCATGTCAAAGGCGTGCAGGGCATGGTTGCCAATCCCTTGCGTGAGGCGCTGCAAGCGCTGGGCCTGTCCGGTTTATCCAGCGATCAGAAATTCATCCCACAGCTCTACCTCAATGCCGGCAAAGAGTCCCGTCTGGCGCTGCTGCGCGGTTTGATTGACACCGATGGATGGGTGGAAAAATGGGGCAGCATCCGTCTGTCCACCGCCAGCCGGCGTCTGGCTTCGGATGTGGCCTTGCTGGTGCGCTCGCTGGGCGGCTGGTGTTCCATCACTGAAAAGCAGCCGCATTTTGTCAATACCGCTAGCATCCGGGTGCCCGGTTTGCCAGCCTATGTGTGCCATATTTCGCACCCGGACCCCAAATCGCTGATGTCGCTGGCCGGCAAGCAGAATCGGGCGCCACAGCAGCGGGTTCGACAAAAACGCCTTACCGTGACCTCTATCGAGCCGGGGCGCCGCGCCGACTGCCAGTGCATTTCAGTCAGCCACCCCGAGCACCTTTATGTGACCGACGATTACATCGTCACGCACAACACGGCACTGGCCATCAACATCGCCGAGCATGTGGCCTTGCATGAAGGCTTGCCGGTAGCGGTGTTCTCGATGGAAATGGGTGCCTCGCAACTGGCCGTGCGTATCGTCGGTTCGATTGGCCGGATCGACCAGACTCACTTGCGCACGGGCGCCTTGACCGACGAGGAGTGGCCGCGCCTGACCGAAGCCATCGAAAAGCTGAGGACGATTTCCCTGCATATCGACGAAACTGCCGGCCTCACGGTCAGCGAACTGCGGGCCAATGCAAGGCGCCTTGCCCGCCAGTGCGGCAAGCTAGGCCTGATCGTGGTGGATTACCTGCAACTCATGAGCGTATCGACCAGCATGAGCGATGAAAACCGGGCGACTGCCGTGGGCGAGATTTCGCGCGGCCTGAAAATGCTGGCCAAGGAGCTTCAATGTCCGGTCATTGCGCTGTCGCAGCTCAGCCGGGGTGTGGAATCGCGCACCGACAAGCGGCCAATGATGAGCGACCTGCGCGAATCGGGTGCGATTGAGCAGGATGCCGACATCATCATGTTCATTTACCGCGATGAGTACTACACCAAGGAAGCCTGCAAGGAGCCGGGCGTGGCCGAGGTCATCATCAGCAAGCAGCGCAATGGTCCGACGGGAACGGTAAAACTGGCGTTTATCAACCGCATCACCAAATTTGAAAGCCTGGCTCATAATGCCGGGGATTTTTAATGAAAAATGGCTTTTGCGCACGCTGAGTATGCATAGATTGCTATTTATTTAATAGCGAATTGCAGCCTGGAAAATTCCAGCGGGACGACTCTGCATCGTCCCGTTATGAGTTCAATGCAAGGCAAAACGGCAGGCCTGCAAGGGGATTTATTCGAGGTCCTCAATGGCCAGCATGTGGTATTTTTGGCCATATGAAAAAGGAAACTCCCGAATGATCGACATCAGGCGTTCCGAATCTTTATCCGAAGGTGCCTTGACCATCAATGCGTGGTGTCCGTCGCGGGCCAGGTCGATGTATTTGTGCACCGTGGCGCCTTCCGTTCCTACCGAAGGCAGCGGAACGGTTGATTCACCGTCAACCTTGCCAATTTCCTGAAGAATGACTTCCGGCGTCAGTAGCATGACGTTCTGCCCGCCAAAGCCTGCCGTTTCAAGTTTTTGGGCTGCGTTTTCGGCATTCTCGGCGTCAGGAAACATGATAAATGCGTATCCAGTAGGGTAAAAAACGCCTTGGATGGTCGTCATTTTGGGGTCCATCGAAAATGTTTTCACTGGATTTTCTCCTTTGGTTAAATTGCCTTATTTCGACATATAACTTTTCTGGTGTCTGTAGGCCGGCCAGCCTGCTGGCAGAGAGAAAATATCTGCAATGAAGTTGCTTTTTTACAAAATTCGCGAAACCAACCGGCTACTATGAACGCTCAAGGCAGCTCTTCAGCCTTTAACGAAGGTTCGGACATGATCCGTGCAGTGCTTGCAAGCCCATCGAGCAGCCGGTTTGCAAGATAGCTGCTGCGTGTATCAGGTTCCAGGGCTGCTATCGCCAGATTGGCCAGGGGTTGGTTCAAGGGCACGTAATAACTGCCTGCCGGCGCGTCAATCACGCCTCGCATCAGCGCAACATCGGTTTTGATGATGGGCTGGCCATCGGCCATGCTGCCTTGCTGCGCGTTACCCGTACGGGATGTCTCCCGATAAATATCGCCCAGCAGGGCGCTTTGTTCGAGTACCCGGAGAACCTGGACGCCTTGCAGTCGCAGCCGTTCGACCGCAGTTTTTGAAGAGGCTGAAAGCCAGTAACCGCAAGGGCGAACCCGTGACTTCAGGGGGCGCAGCGCAAGGGCCGAATCCCAATCGACGGTCACTGTTTTGTCTGCACCGGTCACCGGATCGAGCATTTGCAGGTCATATTGCGCAGGCGTGTTGGCGGCCTCGACAATCGATTGCCCCTTGCAGGCCTGGCTGCTGACTTCCTTTTCAAGATAGGGATGCAACTGGCCCAGTTCATTGGCGCGCTGGGCGGTGCTGCCCAGCACACTCGTGATCGCCGTGACATGGGTATGTACACGCCGCTGGATATGCAGCCGTCCAATGCCTGCGCCGCGCGTTTCGACAGCCAGACTGACGGAATTCTTCAGGCCTTCCACATTACGGCTGGTGACAGGTTCGGGGCTGCCCATGGCGATTTTGCGGTCGGCCGTATCTGTTGACGTGGTGTGGTACCACTCGCTGCTCAGGCCCTGGCCCTTGAGTGCAGCCAGGAGGGGGCGGCGATACCACTCCTCATCGGCCTTGGTCAAAAACTCGGGCAGATTGGCCACTGTGGAATATTGCACAAGTGCATCGAACTTTTGCACGGCATTGAATTTTTGCAGGTAAGGGCCCAGTACCGTGTATTCATGCGCGTCCAGCACCACCGTGGGCCGGTAGTCGCGTGCGAGTCGGGCCAGCGCCTGGGCTTCGGGCGTGTTGAGCAGTAAATGATCGCGGCTCATGTCCTGGCCGCTTGCGGTGAACGGTTGACCCCGCTCTGCGCCATCGGGATTGGCACGCGGAACAATCACCACATTGATGCGCTCAAGCAGTGGCTGCAGCAGTCCCTGTGCCAGTTCCCGGGCAATGACCAGCAGGGCTTCGCTGCCCGCAGGTTCGTCACCATGCTGCTGGCCGATCAGCAGTACGGTAGGTCGGCCTGTTGCCTGAAGTGCGGCAGGGTCGGTGCCCGTGCCGCGAGTCAGCACCAGCATTTCCAGTGGCTGGCCTTGCTGTGAGGTGCCGATAGGCAGCACGGCCGCCTTGACGCCAACCGAGCGGGACAGGGCTGTCGCCTGGTCGCGCAGCCAGATGTGGATTTCATCCTGGGTGGTGAATGTCGTACGGCTGGCTTGCAGACCCGGGGTGTTGTAAGCCATCGACGGCGCCGGAAAGCGGGCTGCAACCGCAGCGCTATAAGGCGCTGGTGCTTCAACAGGCCCATTTGCAATCACTGATGGCGGAGCAACCGGAGAGGTTTGCACCACAGCCGCAGGCTCAACCGGAATTGGCGTGCTGGCTGTGCCTGTCGTTGCAGCGGGGCGCGGAAGCTGAGGAACCCAGGGTGGCAGCTGCACCGAGGTGCAGGCGGCCAGCAAGGTTAAGGGGACGACGATTCCCAACAGCGCTGATGGCCTGCGACCCGATGAGGTATCAGAGCCTGTCGTGGAAGAAAAGAAGAGCATGGCGGTCATCCTTTGACTGGGGTATTGACCTTGGTCAGGCTGGATTGGCGAAATTTTTGGAACCGCTGATATTACCCCCGCAGGTTTCCCCGGAATGGCTGGTTTGTCCGTCCGCAAGCGTATTTGCGAAAGTCGTCATGGCCTCGATCCCGGCTTGACCAGCTTTCAGGGAAAATAGGCGCATGTCAATCCCCGTTTCTAGCGACGAATCCGTCCCTGCTGATAATCCCTGGCGCCTGAGCGTAGCGCCCATGATGGACTGGTCTGACCGGCACTGCCGTTACTTTCACCGCCTGCTGTCGCGTCATGCGCTGCTGTACACCGAGATGGTGACCACCGGCGCGCTGATCCATGGCGATGTGGGGCGGCATTTGCGCTTCAACGCCGAGGAGCATCCGGTCGCCTTGCAACTCGGCGGCAGCGAGCCGGCCGATCTGGCGCATTGCGCCCGTCTGGGCGAACAATGGGGTTACAGCGAAATCAATATCAATTGCGGCTGTCCCAGCGAGCGGGTGCAGCGCGGCGCTTTTGGCGCCTGCCTGATGGCCGAGCCGAAACTGGTGGCCGATTGCGTCAAGGCAATGGTTGATGCGGTAAGCGTGCCTGTCACGGTAAAGCACCGCATCGGCATTGACCGGGAGGAGCGTTATGAGTTTGTGCGCGATTTTGTCGGTACGGTCAGTGAAGCCGGTTGCAATACATTTATCGTGCATGCCCGCAACGCCTGGCTCAAAGGCTTGAGCCCGAAAGAAAACCGGGAAGTGCCACCGTTACGCTACGAACTGGTGCATCGCCTGAAGAAGGAGTTTGCGCATCTGACGATTTGCGTCAACGGTGGCATCACCACTGGCGAACAGGTGCAAGGCCAACTGCTTGAACTTGACGGCGTGATGATTGGCCGGGAGGCCTATCACAACCCCTGGTGGCTGGCCTCCTGGGATGCGGACTTTTTTGGCGCTGGCGGCGAGAGCATCACGCGTGAGCAGGTCGAGGCGCAGATGTGCGATTACATGGTGCGCGAAGCGGCCGGGCACGGTACTCCATTCAGCGCCATCGCCCGCCATATGCTGGGTTTGCGGCACGGTTTGCCGGGCTCGCGCCGCTGGCGCCAAGTGTGGAGTGACCACAAGCTGAAAACCCTGGATCCGCGCGACGTGATGATGCTGGCGCATGCGGATGTTCAAAAAGCAGCCTGAGCCAACTGTTCCAGGGGAGTGGTCAGGAGGATATTGCTTCCAATGATCGGGGTGTCGAATGACGCCGTTGATTCTTCTGCTCACAAACTCATCCTCGGTGTGCATTCAAGTCAGGAAAGCGGTACAGTTAGGCTGACTGTCGTTCACGATGATTGTGGTAATCAACCGCAGCCTGCCAAGGAGGATTTTTATGGATGTCGTCCGTAACTTTTTGACGCGTTATGAGCAAACGCGAGAAGAAGAAATATCCCTTGAGGAATACCTCGAGCTTTGCAAGAAGAACCCTCTTGTTTACGCTACTGCGGCCGAGCGCATGCTGGCTGCCATTGGCGAGCCTGAGGTGTTCGACACCCACCGGGATCAGCGCATGTCGCGTATCTTCGGCAACAAGGTGATCAAGATTTACCCGGCATTCCGCGATTTTTACGGGCTGGAAGATCCGATTGAACAAGTGGTGTCTTATTTCCGCCACGCGGCGCAGGGGCTTGAAGAAAAAAAGCAGATTCTTTACCTGCTTGGCCCGGTGGGAGGCGGCAAGTCCTCAATTGCCGAGCGGCTCAAGCAACTGATGGAGCAAGTGCCTTTGTACGCACTGAAAGACTCGCCGGTCAATGAGTCGCCGCTGGGTCTTTTCAACAATGCCGAAGACATTCCCCTGCTTGAAAGCCAGTACGGCATTGCGCCGCGCTATCTGCAGCGCATCATGTCGCCCTGGGCGGTCAAGCGGCTTGAAGAATACGGCGGCGACATCCGCAGGTTCCGTGTCGTCAAGCGCTTTCCATCCATCCTGAAGCAGTGCGCCATTGCCAAGACCGAACCCGGCGACGAGAACAACCAGGATATTTCCACGCTGGTTGGCAAGATTGATATTCGAAAACTTGAACTGTTCGCCCAGGACGATCCGGACGCCTACAGTTATTCCGGTGGTCTGTGCCTGGCCAACCAGGGCCTGCTGGAGTTCGTCGAGATGTTCAAGGCGCCGATCAAGGTGCTGCATCCCTTGCTGACAGCCACCCAGGAGGCCAACTTCAAGGGAACCGAGGGTTTTGGCGCGATTCCATTCGATGGCATCGTGATGGCCCACTCGAATGAAAGCGAGTGGAAAGCCTTCAAGAACAACAAGAACAATGAGGCTTTCCTTGACCGGATTTACATCGTCAAGGTACCGTACTGCCTGCGCACATCGGAAGAAATCAGGATTTATGAAAAGCTGATCCGCAATTCGTCGCTGTCCGGCGCTATCTGCGCGCCCGGCACGCTGAAGATGATGGCGCAGTTCGCCGTGTTGACACGCCTGAAGGAGCCTGAAAACTCCAGCATTTTCAGCAAGCTGCAGGTCTATGACGGCGAGAACCTGAAAGATACCGATCCGAAAGCCAAGAGCTACCAGGAGTACCGCGACTACGCCGGCGTGGACGAAGGCATGAACGGGATTTCTACCCGCTTCGCTTTCAAAATCCTGTCCAAGGTGTTCAATTTTGATTCCAGCGAAATCGCTGCCAACCCGGTGCACCTGATGTATGTGCTGGAGCAGCAGATCGAGCGCGAGCAATTTCCGCCAGAGATCGAGCAGCGTTACCTGGCGTTCATCAAGGAGTTCCTGGCGCTGCGTTATGCCGAGTTCATCGGCAAGGAAATCCAGACGGCCTACCTGGAGTCGTATTCGGAATACGGCCAGAACATTTTTGACCGGTATGTGACCTATGCCGATTTCTGGATTCAGGACCAGGAATACCGCGATACCGATACCGGCGAGATTTTTGATCGCTCGGCGCTCAATGCCGAACTTGAAAAAATCGAAAAACCGGCAGGCATCAGTAATCCGAAGGACTTCCGCAACGAGATTGTTAATTTCGTGCTGCGCAGCCGGGCCAGCAATGCCGGCAAGAATCCGAACTGGACCAGTTATGAAAAACTGCGTGCCGTCATCGAAAAGAAAATGTTCTCGAACACTGAAGACTTGTTGCCGGTGATTTCCTTTAACGCCAAGGCAAGTGCGGACGAAAAGCAAAAGCACGAGAACTTTCTTAACCGAATGATGGACAAGGGCTACAGCGCCCGGCAGGTGCGCCTGCTGTGCGAGTGGTATCTCAGGGTTCGCAAGAGTTCCTGACACACCGCAGTGCGGCATTGCATGCTGATGGCCTGTCTATCTTCCTAACAACCGGAGACCACCATGCTCCAGCAAGTCATTGACAGACGCTTGTCGGGCAAGAACAAATCCATAGGAAACCGGGAGCGTTTTCTGCGCCGCTACCGCAAGCAGATTCGGGAGGCTGTGCGTCAGGCTGTATCTGGCCGCAGCATTCACGATATTCAGCAGGGTGAGGACATTACCCTGCCACGACGTGATGTGTCGGAACCGGTGTTTGGCCATGGGCCAGGGGGTAGCCAGGAGCGGGTATATCCAGGAAATAAGGACTATGTGCGTGGCGACCACATTGCCCGCCCGAAAGGTGGGAGTGGTGGCGGCGGCCAGGGCCCTGGCGCCGGTCAGGATGGCAGCAGCGAAGACGACTTCGAGTTCCGCATCACACGCGAAGAATTCATGCAGTACTTTTTCGACGATCTGGCTCTGCCGCATCTGCTGCGCACACAGCTCTTGCCGGATGTGCCGGAATGGAAGACGCATCGTGCCGGTTTCGTTTCCGAAGGAACGCCCACCAACCTGCATGTGGTGCGGTCAATGCGCAAGGCGCTCAGCCGGCGGATTGCCATGGGGGGCGATGCCCGGCGCCAGTTGCGCAAACTGGAGTTGTTGTTGGCCACGATGCTGCACGATGCAAGCACCCCGCGCAGCGAGATACTTGCGCTGAATGCTGAAATTGAAGCATTGCGGCACCGGATTCTGAAAATTCCGTTTCTCGATCCATTCGACCTGCGATACCGCAACCGGGTCAAAACGCCATTGCCGGCTTCCAAGGCCGTCATGTTCTGCTTGATGGATGTGTCGGGCTCGATGAACGAGGCGCGTAAGGACTTGGCCAAGCGGTTTTTCATTTTGCTGTACCTTTTTCTCATGCGGCACTATGAGAAAACCGATGTCGTTTTTATCCGCCATCACACCCAGGCCACCGAAGTTTCCGAGGACGAATTCTTCCACTCGACAGAAAGTGGCGGCACCGTTGCCTCCAGTGCCTTGACGCTGATGCACCAGATCATTCAGGAGCGCTATCCGTCGAATGAATGGAACATCTACGGCGCCCAGGCTTCAGACGGCGACAACTGGCTGCAGGACTCATCCAAATGCCGGGCCTTGCTGGTCGAGAAGTTGCTGCCGGTATCGCGTTACTTTGCCTATCTCCAGGTCGCCGAGGAAAGCCAGAACCTGTGGGAGGAATATGCCCTGGTGCAAAAAAGCCACGCGCACTTCGCAATGCAGAAAGTGACCGATCCCTCCGGGATTTATCCGGTGTTCCGCGAACTGTTCAAGAAAGGACAAGCTGCATGAGCACGATGCTTCCCTCCGAAGACGCTGGCAGTGCCGTTACCTTGCAGTTGCCAGAGAACGCGGGCCAAGAGGGGCGGCGGACGGCGCTGCCCAGCCCGTCCGATTGGTCGTTTGAGTTGATTGAAACCTATCATGGCGAGATCGAACGCATGGCCAAGCGCTTTGGGCTGGACACCTACCCGGTGCAACTCGAAGTGATCACCGCCAGCCAGATGATTGACACCTATGCCTCTGTCGGCATGCCGGTGAACTACCGGCACTGGTCGTTCGGCAAGCAGTACATCGCCAGCGAAAAGAGCTACCGTCGCGGCCACATGGGGCTGGCTTATGAGGTGGTCATCAATTCCAACCCCTGCATTGCCTACCTGATGGAGGAGAACACCCTGCCGATGCAGGCCCTGGTCATGGCCCATGCCTGCTATGGACACAACTCTTTTTTCAAAGGCAACTACCTGTTTCGGATGTGGACCGATGCGTCTTCAATCATCGACTACCTGGTCTATGCCCGTGCCTATATCGCCGAGTGCGAGGAGCACCATGGGCTGGATGCGGTCGAGGATCTGCTGGACAGCTGCCATGCGCTGATGAACTATGGGGTTGATCGCTACCAGCGGTCACAGAAGCTGTCGCTGGCCGAGGAGGAAGCGCGCCGCAAGGAACGCGAAACCTATTTGCAGCAGCAGGTCAATGACTTGTGGCGCACCCTGCCCAAGGCGGCTGAGAAGCAGGTTGAAAAAGTGAATTCCCGGTTTCCGGCCGACCCCCAGGAAAATCTCCTGTACTTCATCGAAAAAAATGCGCCTTTGCTGGAGCCCTGGCAGCGCGAAATCATACGCATCGTGCGCAAGATAGCCCAGTACTTCTATCCGCAGCGCCAGACCCAGGTCATGAACGAAGGCTGGGCCACCTTCTGGCATTACACCCTGCTCAATGCCATGTACGACGAGGGCCTGGTCAGCGATGGTTTCATGATCGAAAACCTTCGCTCCCATACCAATGTTATTTTCCAGCCACCCTTGGCGCATGCGGGGTTTCGGGGCATCAATCCCTACGCACTCGGTTTTGCAATGTTCACTGATATCCGGCGCATCTGTGAACATCCCACCGACGAAGACCGGCACTGGTTTCCGGACATGGCCGGATCGGACTGGCATCAGGCGCTGGACCATGCCATGCGGCATTTTCGGGACGAAAGCTTTATCGGGCAATACCTGTCGCCACGGCTGATACGCGAGTTTCGCCTGTTTTCCATCCTTGACGATACCAGCGAGCTTCATCTTGAGGTTTCCGCCATCCATAACGACAGCGGCTACAGGCATGTGCGCGAGGCGCTGTCACGCCAGTACGACCTGAGCTTTCACGAGCCCAACATCCAGGTCTGGAATGTTGATGCGCGCGGGGACCGCTCGCTGACCTTGCGCCATACACAGCACAACAATCGGCCACTCAATGATGAGGTCAAGGAAGTCCTCAAGCATGTCGGACGGCTATGGGGCTTTCTGGTCCGGCTTGAAAGCGTTGACCGGCAGGGCAAAGTCAGCAAGCAGTGGGAGGTGGCACCGCCGTCCCATCGACATGTCAAAACCTGACTGACACCAGAGCAGACCAGACTTCAGGCCGCCGCCTCCAGGCCGTTCTTGAAATGCTCGCGCATCCGCTGGGCGGTGTTGGCGGCGTCGCGGGCCACCAATGCGGCCATGATGGCCCGGTGCTCGGCCAGTGACTCCTCGATACGGCCGCTTTTCAGTAGCGAGTTGTGGCGGTTGAGTTTCATCACCTTGCGCAGGTCGGCCACCATTTGGTCGCGCCAGCGGTTGCTGGCGATTTCCAGCAGTCGCATGTGAAACGCTTCGTTGACTTCAAAGAAGCGTTCCCGGTTGTTGACCGCCTTTTCCAGTTCGTTGTGCAGCCCTTGCAGTTCCATGAGCTGGGCATCGGTGGCTTTGGCTGCAACCACTTCGGCGGCATCGCTTTCGAGCAGGGCCAGCAAATGGTAAACATCCGCCAGATCGCTGTCCGACACCTCGGTGACATAGGCGCCGCGCCGCACTTTCATGGTCACCAGCCCCTCGGTGGCCAGCACCTTCAGCGCTTCGCGCAGGGGCGTGCGACTGATGCCGTATTCATCGGCCAGTTTGAGTTCGTCAATCCAGCTGCCTGGAGCGAGTTCGCGGTTAAAGATGCGCTGGCGCAAAAGCTCGGCAACTTCTTCGTAAAGCGCACGGGGAGACAATGAAATTTCAGCCATAGCCTCTAGTCTAAAGGCAAGTCCGGTAGAATATTTTGAATCAATAATTATAAATAATGTAAACTTCGCCGTACTGTTACAAGACTGCTTCGGATAGATGTCATTGCCAAGGCCAATGGCCAGGACACTCTGCCAAGCTCAACCAAGACTGCCGACCCCACCATGAGTTCAACGCCCACTCCTTTCAACGCCGCCAGTCTTGAAGCCTGGGCCAAATCGGCCGCCAAATCCGCGCCAAACGGTGACCTGGACGCCCTGAACTGGCAAACGCCTGACGGCATCAGCGTCAAGCCGCTGTACACCGCCGAGGACATCAAGGATCTGCCTTACACCAACACCCTGCCGGGATTCGAGCCCTTCATTCGCGGCCCGCAAGCCACGATGTATGCGGTGCGGCCTTGGACAATCCGCCAGTACGCGGGTTTTTCGACCGCTGAAGAATCGAACGCTTTTTACCGCAAGGCGCTGGCGGCCGGCGGGCAGGGCGTGTCGGTGGCGTTTGACCTGGCCACGCATCGCGGCTACGACAGCGACCATCCGCGCGTGACGGGCGATGTCGGCAAGGCCGGCGTGGCGATTGACAGCGTGGAGGACATGAAAATCCTGTTCGACCAGATTCCGCTCGACAAGGTCAGCGTTTCCATGACCATGAACGGCGCCGTGCTGCCGGTGCTTGCAGGCTATGTGGTGGCGGCGGAAGAGCAGGGCGTGAGCCAGGACAAACTCAGCGGCACCATCCAGAACGATGTACTCAAGGAGTTCATGGTTCGCAACACCTACATCTATCCGCCAGCGCCCAGCATGCGCATCATTGGCGACATCATCGAGTACACGGCGCAGAACATGCCGAAATTCAACTCGATTTCGATCAGCGGCTACCACATGCAGGAAGCCGGCGCCAACCAGGCGCTGGAACTGGCGTTCACCCTTGCCGATGGCAAGGAGTATGTGAAGACCGCCTTGGGCAAGGGCCTGGACGTTGACGGTTTCGCCGGTCGCCTGAGTTTTTTCTGGGCCATCGGCATGAACTTCTACCTGGAAGTCGCCAAGATGCGCGCTGCCCGCCTGCTGTGGTGCCGCATCATGAAGGGCTTCGACGCCAAGAACCCCAAGAGCCTGATGCTGCGCACCCATTGCCAGACCAGCGGCTGGAGCCTGACCGAGCAAGACCCCTACAACAACGTGGTGCGCACCACCATCGAAGCCATGGCGGCGGTGTTTGGCGGCACGCAAAGCCTGCACACCAATTCGTTCGACGAAGCGATTGCCCTGCCCACCGAATTCTCGGCGCGCATTGCCCGCAACACCCAGCTCATCATCCAGGAAGAAACCCACATCACCAGCGTGATCGACCCCTGGGCCGGCAGCTACATGATGGAAAAGCTCACCCAGGACATGGCCGACGCGGCCTGGACCATCATCGAGGAAGTCGAAGCCATGGGCGGCATGGTCAAGGCTGTGGACAGCGGCTGGGCCAAGCTCAAGATCGAAGCGGCGGCGGCTGAAAAGCAGGCCCGCATCGACAGCGGCAAGGACGTGATCGTCGGCGTCAACAAGTACAAGCTCAAAACCGAAGATGCCATCGAATCGCGCGACATCGACAACGTGGCGGTGCGCGATGGCCAGATTGAACGCCTCAAGGCCATCCGGGCGCAGCGCGATGGTGCTGCCGTGCAGGCCGCGCTGGATGCGCTGACTGAAGCGGCGGAAGGCAACAGCGGCAATCTGCTGGACCTGTGCATCAAGGCCGTGCGCCTGCGCGCCACGGTGGGCGAGGTCAGCGACGCGCTCGAAAAAGTGTATGGCCGCCACCGCGCCGACACCCAGAAGGTGAGTGGCGTGTACGCCGCCGCCTATGACTCGGCCGAAGGCTGGGAAACCCTCAAGAGCGAAATCAACGCCTTTGCCGAAACTGAAGGCCGCCGCCCGCGCGTGATGATTTCAAAACTCGGCCAGGACGGCCATGACCGGGGCGCCAAGGTCGTGGCGACTGCATTTGCCGACCTTGGCTTTGACGTGGACATGGGGCCGCTGTTCCAGACGCCCGAAGAATGCGCCCGCCAAGCGATTGAAAACGACGTGCATGCCGTGGGCGTGAGCACGCTGGCCGCCGGTCACAAGACGCTGGTTCCCGCCATCATTGCCGAGTTGAAGAAGCAGGGCGCCGATGACATCATAGTCTTCGTCGGCGGCGTGATTCCCCGGCAGGATTACGAGATGCTCTATGACGCAGGCGTCAAGGGCATCTACGGACCCGGTACGCCGATTCCGGCCAGTGCCAAGGATGTGCTGGAGCAGATCAGGGCTGCCCTGAAGTGACTCAGAGCACCTTGATGGAGGGCGTGCTGCGCGGCAATGCCGCCGTGCAGCGCCGCGCCATTGCCAAAGCCATCACCCTGCTCGAATCGACCCGGGCCGATCACCGCGCCCAGGCCGACGAATTGCTGACGGCGCTGCTGCCGCACACCGGCCAGTCGTTCCGTCTGGGCATCAGCGGCGTGCCCGGCGTCGGTAAATCGACCTTCATTGAAGTCCTCGGCCTGTACCTGATTGCCAGTGGGCACCGGGTGGCGGTGCTGACCATCGACCCGTCATCGACCGTCTCGGGCGGCTCCATTCTGGGCGACAAGACTCGCATGGAAAAGCTCTCGGTCGAGGAACGTGCCTACATCCGTCCCAGCCCCTCCAGCGGCACCCTCGGCGGCGTCGCTGAAAAAACCCGTGAAGCCATGCTGGTCTGCGAAGCCGCCGGCTATGACGTGGTGATTGTCGAGACCGTCGGCGTGGGCCAGTCCGAAACCGCCGTTGCCAACATGACCGACATGTTCGTGGTCATGCAACTGCCCAACGCCGGCGACGACTTGCAGGCGATCAAGAAAGGCGTGATGGAACTGGCCGACCTGGTGGTCATCAACAAGGCAGACATCGACGCCAATGCCGCCATGCGCGCCGAGGCCCAGATCAAGTCCGCGATGCGCCTGTTCGGCCTGGTCAACAATGCCATGGCTAACAACAAAGGTGAGGCGCAAGCGGCTGATTTCGACAAGCAGTGGCATCCACAGGTGCTGCAGCTCAGCGCGTTGCACAACAAGGGCGTTGATGCCTTCTGGGCGGCGGTGATGCAGTTTAAAAATTTGCAGACGGCCAACGGCAAGCTGGCCAGCCGGCGCCAGCAGCAGGCGCTCTCATGGATGTGGGAGCGGATTGACACCGGCTTGAAGCACGCATTCCGGCACGACCCGGCGGTCGGCGCCATGCTGCCGTCCTTGCTGGAACAGGTCGGCAATGGCCGGCTTCCAGCCTCGACTGCAGCACGAAATCTGCTTTCTGCGCATGCGCAGCGGGCATAAGTAGCTATCAATTAAATAGCATAAAACCACAGCATAAAGAAAGCGAACCATGCAGGAAATTCTTGAGCAACTTGAAAGTAAGCGCGCTGCGGCCCGCCTGGGCGGTGGCCAAAAGCGCATTGACGCGCAGCATGGCAAAGGCAAGCTGACGGCGCGTGAGCGCCTGGATGTGCTGCTCGACGAAGGCACGTTCGAGGAATGGGACATGTTTGTCGAACACCGCTGCAGCGACTTCGGCATGCAGGACAACAAGATTCCGGGCGATGGCGTGGTCACCGGCTACGGCATGATCAACGGCCGGCTGGTGTTCGTCTTCAGCCAGGATTTCACCGTGTTTGGCGGTGCTTTGTCAGAAGCCCATGCCGAGAAAATCTGCAAGGTCATGGACCAGGCCATGAAGGTCGGCGCGCCGGTGATCGGCCTGAACGACTCGGGCGGCGCCCGCATCCAGGAAGGCGTGGCCTCGCTCGGCGGCTATGCCGACGTGTTCCAGCGCAACGTGATGGCCAGCGGCGTGATTCCGCAGATCAGCATGATCATGGGGCCTTCAGCCGGCGGCGCGGTGTATTCGCCCGCCATGACCGACTTCATCTTCATGGTCAAGGACAGCTCCTACATGTTCGTGACCGGCCCCGAAGTGGTCAAAACCGTCACGCACGAGGAAGTGACGGCCGAGGAGCTTGGCGGCGCCATCAGCCACACCACCAAAAGCGGCGTGGCCGACCTGGCGTTTGAAAATGATGTCGAAGCGCTGATCATGCTGCGCCGTCTCTACAACTACCTGCCGTTGAACAACCGCGAAAAAGCGCCGATGCGCCCCAGTGCCGACCCGGCGAACCGGATGGACATGAGCCTGGACACGCTGGTTCCCGAGAACCCGAACAAGCCCTACGACATGAAGGAACTCATCGCCAAAACCGTGGACGATGGCGATTTCTTCGAGATCCAGCCCGAGTACGCCAAGAACATCATCATTGGTTTTGCGCGCATGGAAGGCCAGTCGGTCGGCATCGTGGCCAACCAGCCGCTGGTGCTGGCCGGCTGCCTGGACATCAAGAGTTCGATCAAGGCGGCCCGATTTGTGCGCTTTTGCGATGCCTTCAACATTCCGGTGATCACTTTTGTCGATGTGCCCGGCTTCATGCCCGGCACGGCGCAAGAGTACGGCGGCATCATCAAGCACGGCGCCAAGCTGCTTTACGCCTACGCCGAATGCACGGTGCCGAAAATCACCGTGATCACCCGCAAGGCCTACGGCGGCGCGTATGACGTGATGAGTTCCAAGCACCTGCGCGGCGACGTGAACTTTGCCTGGCCGAATGCCGAGATTGCCGTGATGGGCGCCAAGGGTGCGGTCGAGATCATCTTCCGCGAGGACAAGGGCGACCCGGCCAAGCTGGCCGCCAAGGAAGCCGAATACAAGGCTAGATTCGCCAACCCCTTCGTCGCCGGCGCGCGTGGCTTTATCGACGACGTGATCCTGCCGCATGAAACCCGCAAGCGCATCTGCCGCTCGCTGGTGATGCTCAAAGACAAGAAACTTGAAAATCCGTGGCGCAAGCACGGGAACATTCCGCTGTAAGCGCCCGAGGAAAAGACTATGTTTACCAAAATTCTGATTGCCAACCGGGGCGAAATCGCCTGCCGCGTCATTCTCACCGCCCGAAAAATGGGCATCAAGACGGTTGCGGTGTATTCCGACGCCGACAAGGATGCGCGCCATGTGGAACTGGCCGATGAGGCCGTCAACATCGGTCCCGCGCCCAGCCGCGACAGCTACCTGCAGGCCGAAAAAATCATTGCCGCCTGCAAGCAGACCGGCGCGCAGGCCGTTCACCCCGGCTACGGCTTTCTGAGCGAAAACTCAGGCTTTGCCAAGCGGGTGGAAGAAGAAGGCATTGTCTTCATCGGTCCCAAGCATTATTCGATTGCCGCCATGGGCGACAAGATCGAGTCCAAGAAACTGGCCGGCGCGGCTGGCGTGAACTGTATTCCCGGCGTCAACGACGCGATTGAAACCGCCGAAAAAGCGGTGGAAATTGCCCAGGGTATCGGCTACCCGGTCATGATCAAGGCCAGCGCGGGCGGCGGCGGCAAGGGCTTGCGCGTGGCTTTCAACGACAAGGAAGCTTTTGAAGGCTTCACCAGTTGCCGCAACGAGGCGCGCAACAGCTTTGGCGACGACCGCGTGTTCATCGAGAAGTTTGTCGAGGAACCACGGCACATCGAGATTCAGCTGATCGGCGACAGCCATGGCAATGTCATTTACTTGAATGAACGTGAATGCTCGATCCAGCGCCGTCACCAGAAGGTGATCGAGGAAGCGCCGTCGCCCTTCATCAGCGACGAAACACGCAAGGCCATGGGCGAGCAGGCCGTGCAACTGGCCAAGGCGGTGAAATACCAGTCGGCCGGCACGGTCGAATTCGTCGTCGGCAAGGACCAGAGTTTTTATTTTCTGGAAATGAACACGCGCCTGCAGGTGGAGCATCCGGTCACGGAATGCATCACTGGGCTGGACCTGGTGGAGCTGATGATTCGCGTGGCGGCGGGCGAAAAGCTGCCGCTCACGCAAGATCAGGTGAAGCGCGACGGCTGGGCCATTGAATGCCGCATCAACGCCGAAGACCCGTTTCGCGGCTTTTTGCCTTCGACCGGCCGGCTGGTGCGGTTTCAGCCGCCGAAGGAAACCATGTTTGCCTCGGACACGTCGAAGTGGTTCGGCGTGCGGGTCGATACCGGCGTTCAGGATGGCGGCGAAATCCCGATGTTTTACGACTCGATGATTGCCAAGCTCATTGTTCATGGCACTGACCGCAACGATGCGATTGCGAAAATGCGCGAGGCCCTCAACAGCTTCGTGATTCGGGGCGTCAGCAGCAACATTCCGTTCCAGGCGGCCTTGCTGGCGCATCCGAAATTCGTCGCGGGTGACTTCAATACCGGCTTCATTGCCGAAAACTACGCCAACGGCTTTCGCGCCGAGGATGTGCCGCATGACGATGCCGATTTCCTGGTGGCGCTGGCCGCCTACGTCAATCGCCGCATCCGGGCCAGGGCTGCGGGCATCAGCGGCCAGTTGCCGGGCCATGGCGTCACGGTGGGCGAGGAATATGTGGTGATTGGCCTGGGCGACAGCGGACTGAATACGCCACGCCCTGCCGTGGTTCGCGATTACCAAGCCATTTCGGGCTCCAGCGCAGTCGAGACGGGCGCTAAGCGCTATGAAATATGTAGCGGATGGCATTTGGGCGGCGCGCGCATCAGCGGCACCGTGAATGGCCAGCCGTTTGCCGCGCAGGTTGAGCGTGGCGTGGGCCGGAATCCCCTGGCTCTGCGCATCATTCACAACGGCACCCGGCTCGATGCCATGGTGTTGTCGCCGCGCGCTGCCGAACTGCATGCCCTGATGCTTCACAAGGCGCCGCCTGACATGAGCCGCTATGTACTCTCGCCCATGCCGGGCCTGCTGGCCGAGGTGTCGGTGCAGGTGGGGCAAAAAGTCCAGGCTGGTGAACGCGTGGCCGTGATTGAAGCCATGAAGATGGAAAACGTGCTGTTTGCCACCGCCGATGGCGTGGTCGGCAAGGTGCTGGCCGCCAAGGGCGAGTCGTTGAGTGTGGACCAGCCGATTGTGGAGTTCGTATGAGCCCCCGCCCGTTCAAGGTTCTGGGCATCCAGCAAATCGCCATCGGCGGCACCAGCAAGGAGCGCCTGCGCACCTTGTGGGTGGACATGCTGGGTCTTGAAGTCACCGGCAATTTCGTCAGTGAACGCGAGAATGTCGATGAAGATATCTGCGCCATCGGCAGCGGCCCGTTCAAGGTCGAGGTCGATTTGATGCAGCCGGTGGATATTGAAAAAAAACCTGCCGTTCACACAACACCGCTCAACCATGTGGGGCTGTGGATTGACGATTTGCCCAAGGCGGTTGAATGGCTGACGGCGCAGGGCGTCCGTTTTGCGCCGGGTGGCATCCGCAAGGGGGCCGCCGGCTTTGACATTTGCTTCCTCCATCCCAAATCCAATGAGGCATTTCCTGTCTCCGGTGAAGGGGTGCTGATTGAGATGGTGCAGGCGCCGCCCGAAGTCATCAACGCCTTCGCAGCGATGAGCAAGGCGCACGCGGCATAAAGTCAGTCGCTGGAGTCGCTGGAGTCGCTGGCGTCGGACCGCCCGGCTTCAGCGGGGCGCGAGCAAGGCCCTGGCTGGGCCGTTCAAGGCTGGCTGATGGCCGCTTTTGCGTTGGTGCTCAGCCATGCCTTCAGTTCGGTTTGTGTGACCAGCCAGCTTTCATCGAGGTGCCGCGAGACCTGATCCATCTCGGGTGGAATGGCGCCTGACATGGCCAGTTCCTCGATTCTTGCGGTCAGCGCGACCAGTGCCTGCGCGCCGACGTTGGATGCCGAGCCTTTCAGCGCATGAGCGGCTTCGGCCAGCCGGGCTGCATCTGTTTGCGCATCGGCAATGGCGGTCAGGCGCGCCGGGGTGTCAGCCATGAAAATTTCAATGACTTCGCGCGCGGTCTCCAGGTCGGGGTCAAATTCACGAAATTCTTCGAGCCGGGTGAAGTCCACGGCTCTTTGAGCGGGAGAAGCAGAGTACGCGGGCAGGGCGCTGGCGGCCGGTTCAAGAGTTGCGGTTTCCGCCCAGCGCGCCAGCGCGCGGGTCAGCTCGACCACCTGCAACGGCTTGGTGAGGTAATCATCCATGCCTGCGGCTTCGCAGCGTTCCCGGTCTTCGATGGAGGCATCAGCCGTCAGTGCGATGATGGGTGGCGCTGCATGGCCAAATCGTTTTTTGATCGTCTGCGTGGCTTCCAGCCCATCCATGCCCGGCATATGCAGGTCCATCAGGATCGCGCCAAAGCGCCTTGCGCTGTTCATGCTGTCGGCCACGGCCGTCACGGCTTGCACGCCATCAGCGGCGGTGACGGCGTCGTAGCCCAGTCGCGCCAAAATACCGCAGGCCACCTTCAGGTTGACCACGTTGTCGTCGGCAACCAGAATGGTCACGTTTTTCCGGATGTCCACCCGCTCTGCCTTGATGGACTGCAGCACCGAGTCCGAAGACAGGCAGCGGGCCAGCGCCTCGAAAAGCTGGTTCTGGCGCGCGGGCTTGAGCAGCCGGGCATTGAAGGGGCCGGCGCCTGCACCGCCTGGCATGAAGCCGGAACTCAGGAGTATCAGCGGCAGGCGCTCGCTGCCGGGCCTTTTGCGGATGTGGCCGGCCAGCTCAAGGCCGTCCATGCCCGGCATGTGCATGTCGGTGATGATGACGTCTGGCAGCGGGGTGTGGTCCAGCACGTCCAGCGCCCCGGCACCGGACACGGCGCTGGCCACGCGCATGCCCCACTGCCGCAGCTGGCGCATCAGCACCCGGACATTCACATGGTGATCGTCCACCACCAGAACGCGCTTGTCCTGCAGGGCCGCCGCGTCGAGCGGCGTCAGCTCCTTGGGCAATTCGGCCAGCGCGGCGCGCACGGTGAACGAAAAAATCGAACCCTTGCCGAGCTTGCTCGTGACGCTGATCTCGCCGCCCATCAGCTCGACCAGGCGCTTGCAGATGGCCAGGCCCAGGCCGGTCCCGCCATATTTGCGCGTGGTCGATGCATCGACCTGCATGAAGGCCTCGAACAGCGCGCCAACACGCTCCGGAGGAATGCCGATGCCGGTGTCGTGCACGCTGAACTCGATCAGGGCCAGTCCCTGGGCATCGGGCGCTTCGGCCAGCCGGCTGTGCACGGAAACCGCACCATGGTCGGTGAACTTGACCGCGTTGTTGACCAGGTTGATGAGAATCTGGCGCAGGCGTGTCACATCGCCCAGGATGGCAGGTGGCGGACCACCAGCCGCCGCGCCCGGCACGTCAACGATCAGTTCGATGCCTTTTTCGCGGGCGCGCGGCGCGGCGATGTCGCAGGCTTCCTCGATCATGTTGTGCACGCTGACGGGTTCGCTCTCCAGGTCAAACCGGCCGGACTCGATTTTGGAAAAATCCAGGATGTCGCTGATCACCGCCAGCAACTGGTCGCTGGAGAGCCTGATGGTCTGAAGAATGTCGCGCTGCTCGGCATCAAGAGCGGTTTCGGCCAGCAGGGTGCTCATGCCGACCACGCCATTGAGCGGGGTTCGGATCTCGTGGCTCATGGTGGCGAGGAAGGCCGCTTTGGCGCGCACCGCCTCCTCGGCGACCTGACGCGCGCGAACCAGTTCGGACTCGCGCGAGCGAACCTCTTCTTCGGCCGCACGGGCGCGCCGGCTTTCGACTTCGGCTTGCGTCTTCTCCGTGCGCATCCGGTCGGCCACGCGGTTGAAGGCCAGCACGACTTCGCCCAGTTCGTCGTGCGTGTCCAGCGTGATGGCCTTGTCCTCGCGGTTGTCCAGCATGCGCTCGGAAGCTTCGCGCAGGCGTGTGACGGTTCGCATCACGCCGGCATAAAAGGCCAGCAGCAGGTAGAGCACGACGGCCAGCACGGCAGCGACGAAGACGATCACCCCCAGCATGCGCTGCTGAAAGCTCTGGATGCGTGTCTTGAGCAGGGTTTCCAGTTCTGCCGACTCACGCTCGCCCAAAATGTAATTGGCGGCTTGCCCGCGCGTCAGCAACTGCCCGGCCGTGTCGGCGCTGGCCGGCACTGCTTCAGGCTCTGTCAGGCTGCGCAGGGCGGCCACAGCGTCCTTGATGGCCTGGTTATAGGATTGCACCGCGTCGGTCAGGCGCAACTTGAGCTGGCCGGTTTTTTCATTCTTGAACGCCGTCTGGGCGCCGTACTGGGTACGGCTCAGATTGGATTCAATCAGGCCGCTGAGCCGGATCAGGTCGGCGTTTTCCCCCTCTTTGGCCCGTAGGGGGAGTTTTTGCATCGGAGCCTGGCTGCGGGCCTGCACCAGCAGCCGGGCCTGCAGCAGCAGGTCGGCGGCATCGGGCAGCTTGAGCAGGACCGCCTCCATCAGGTAATACGAGTCGAGGTCGGGGTCGAGGATCAGGTTGGAGATATCGCCTACATGCGCCACCAGCGTGCTGATGTCATCTTGCAGCATGCCGTGCAGCGCGTCGGTGTTCACCGGTGGTACGTCGAGCAGCCGGTGAGAGAGGAAGAGGGCGTTTTCCTTGATGATGCCCAGTTTGGCGGTGGACTCAAGCTCGCTTCCGAGCTGCGCATCGATCTGGTCAAGTTCTGCCAGCCCGGCCTTGATGCTTGCCTGCACCCTCACCAGTTCGGGCCGCTGGTCGGCCTGGCCACTCCGGTAGGCGGCGGCGACCAGCCGGCTGCGCGCGACCTGTTCCTGAAGCGAACGCAAAGGGCGCAGGTAATGCACGCCCGCGATTTCCTTTTCGGCGAACTGGATCGAGCGGTTGATTTCTCCGACCAAAAGATAGAGCGTCAGCCCCAGCGGCAGTGCAAAAAGCAGAAAGATCAGCAGGAATTTGCGCGGATAGGTCAACCGGTCCATCAGGCGCCGCGCGGGGCCAAGAATGGAACCCATGGCAAATGTGGATGCTTTAGGGCGTGCGGCTATGGGTTCCGGGCAAGAGTTGCTGATGCCGGGCGGCTCTGCGTCAATCATTGTTGCGCCGTGCCCGGGCACTTGCCAGGGCCGCCTGGATCACCGCACGCTTGCGTTGCGCCTCTTCGTCCCCGAGCGGGAGTGGCAGGACTGACGGCTTCGCTGGTGTGGGCGATACTTTTTCCTGAAGCTTTTCAGGCTGGGCGTTGTTGTCGTGCGTGTGCTGCATGCGATGGGATTCGTAGCGTTTTCGGGCGGTTTCTGCATCCTGGGGCGACCAGGCGTTCCAGCCGGTGAGGGTGCCGGTAAGGTTTTCCAGGCTGATGCAGTCCACAGGGCAAGCCGCAACGCACAGTTCGCACCCTGTGCAATAGGGCTCGATCACGGTGTGCATCAGCTTGTTGCTGCCGATGATGGCGTCGGTAGGGCATGCCTTGATGCACAGGGTGCAGCCTATGCACCAGGCTTCGTCAATGATGGCGACCGCGCGTGGAGCTTCAACCCCATTGAGCGGATTCAGCGGCTGCACCGGCAAGCCGGTGATCCGTGAAAGGCGCGCTATTCCTTCCGCGCCGCCCGGCGGACACTGGTTGATGGCGGCTTCACCCAGGGTGATGGCTTGCGCGTAAGCCGCGCAATCGGCGAAACCGCAGCGCGTGCATTGCGTTTGGGGCAATGCCGCATTGATACGGTCAAAGAGGGTGCTTTGGGGGGGAGAAATCACGGCGCTATTGTCCCACCGCTCCATCAGCCCCTGGTTCTGGCGCCGTCATTTGACCGACCGCGCCAGGCTTTCTCAGGCGGCTGACTTTTCAGGGGGCTGCGGGGTATTGGCTGCAGCTTCAGAGGCAGCAACAGGCGCTGCCGTGGTGGATACCACTGGCTCAGTCGCCGCTTGAACTGCTGGTGCTGCGGCTTCAGTGACGGGTTCGGTTTTGGCGGTCGTGTTTTTCACCGCCACCAGCACGGGTTTTGCTGCTGGTTTTGATTCCGTGGCCGTCACTAAATTCGGTGGCTGTATGGCTTCAGCCACAGGCTCTGGCTTGGAAACCGTTTTTTCCTCGGCATCAGCAGCCAGCTGGGCGACAGTTGACTTTAACTTGGCCGCCTCTACCGCAGTGCGTAAACCAGCCACCGGTTTTGCTGCTTCAACCGATGCTGGCTTTACTGGCGCTTCAACGGTCACAGGCGCCGCTGCCTTGGTTGCCCTTGCTGATTTTGCTATCTTTTTTGTAGCTTCAAGCGCTTGCTCCGGCTGCGCAAAAGGCTTGTTGTGTTCAAGAATAAAGGCTTTTACGGACGGATAGACGATATCGCGCCAGCGCCGGCCGCTGAAGATGCCGTAATGGCCTGCACCCTTGGCTTCCAGGTGCGTTTTCTGCTCCTGCACCACGCCGCTGCACATATCCAGTGCGGCACGGGTTTGGCCGGAGCCGGAGATGTCATCCAACTCACCTTCGACCGTCATCACGGCGGTGGTCTTGATGTCGCCCGGTTTCACCCGCTCAAGCTTGCCTTCCGGAGACATCACGTCCCAAGTGCCGTTGACCAGCTTGAAATCCTGGAACACGGTTTTGATGGTTTCGAGGTAGTAATCCGCGTCCATGTCGAGGACGGCGTTGTACTCGTCGTAGAACTTGCGGTGCGCTTCCGTGCTGGCGTCGTCACCCTTGATCAGGTTCTTGAAGTAGTCGTAGTGGCTGGAGGCATGCCGGTCGGGGTTCATGGCCACGAAGCCGGTGTGCTGCAAAAAGCCCGGATAAACGCGCCGGCCCTTGCCCGCGAAATTGGCGGGAACGCGGTAAATCACGTTGTTTTCAAACCATTCGTAGGGTTTGGTCGTGGCCAGGTTGTTCACGGCGGTTGGCGACCGGCGGGCATCAATCGGGCCGCCCATCATGATCATGGACAGCGGGGTTTTTTCGCCACGGGAGGCCATCAGCGAAATGGCTGCGAACACCGGCACGGTCGGCTGGCAAACGCTGATGACGTGGCAGTTGCCATACTTGCCCTGCAGGTGGCGGATGAATTCCTGCACATAGTTGACATAGTCGTCGAGGTGAAAAGCGCCGTCGGACAAAGGCACGTTGCGGGCGTTTTTCCAGTCGGTGATGTAAACCTTGTGGTCCTTGAGCATCGTCTTGACGGTATCGCGCAGCAAGGTCGAATAGTGTCCCGACAAGGGCGCCACCACCAGTACGGCGGGCTGGTCCTTGAGTTGCGTGAGGGTCGCCGAATCATCGGTAAAGCGTTTGAAGCGACGCAGTTCGCAAAAAGGCTTGTCGACTTCAACGCGTTCATGAATCGCCAGACTGACGCCTGCCTTGTCAACATCGACCTGATGAATATCGAAGGATGGCTTTTCGTAGTCCTTGCCCAGCCGGTACATCAGGCTGTAGCCAGCGGACACGCGCTGGGCCAATGGCGTTTTGCCCATGGGAGAGAGGGGGCTGCCGTAGAGTTTTGCAGCTGCCTGCGCAAAGTCAACAAACGGCTCCATCAGGGTACGCTGGGATTCATAGAGTTGATACAGCATGGGAACGAACCTTTTTTGGTGAAATTGTTGTTAAAAATGAAATATGTTGCAGTGCAATATAACAGGCAGCAGGTTTTGTCAACTAGTGATAATTACCGATTTGTAACTATTTTTTACATTTATTCAGAGGCTAACCTCCCTTTTTTGGGGAGTAAATGCACTTTGCCTGTTGAACTTTATGGTATCTGCAACGTATTGTTTTTTGCAGTATTTTGGGTTTTTCACAATAGGAAAACTGCGATTGACTTTGAAGGACTACTGCACCAAAGAAGCCGACAATCCTGCATCCCTTGCATTAGGCAAAACTTTTCCTACCCGATCATTACAGGACCGATCATGCTCACCACACCTGACGCTGCCGCGCTCGACCGGTTGTCATCGCTGAAAAAATCCGACAGGATGCCCGTGCTGTTCCTGGGTCATGGCAGCCCCATGAATGCCATTGGCGACAATGAATACCGGCGCAGCTGGCAAGCGCTGGGTGCTGAATTTGGCAGCAAACAGCCGCGGCCGCAACTGATTCTGTGCATTTCGGCGCATTGGCTGACGCAAGGCTGGTGGCTCACTGCCATGCAGCAGCCCAAAACCATTCATGACTTCGGCGGATTTCCGCAGGAACTGTTCGACCAGCAATATCCCGCGCCCGGTGATCCGGCTGCAGCCCAGGCCATCAGCCTGCTGGTCAGGCAGCGTGCATCAGCGCCGCTGGGGCTCGATGTGGGTGAGTGGGGGCTCGACCACGGTGCCTGGGCGGTGCTCAAGCCCATGTTTCCCGAAGCGGACATTCCGGTGATCCAGCTCAGCATGGACTATGGACGTTCGCCTGAAGACCATTACGCGCTGGCCAGGCAGCTCAAGGCCCTGCGCGACCGGGGTGTGCTGATCGTGGGCAGCGGCAACATTGTTCACAACCTGCGCCAGATGCAGCGCGGTGCCGGGGGCAACCAGGCTTATGACTGGGCGCTGGAATTTGACCAGACGATTGGCGGCTATGTTCAGCAAGGCAACCTGGATGCGTTGCAGAATTTCCAGCAACTGGGGTCTCTGGCCAAAATGGCCCATCCGACCCATGAGCATTATTTGCCGCTTCTTTATGCCGCAGGGGCGGTGGACAAGCACGAGCCCATGAAGTTTTTCAACACCAGCTTTCAGGGCGGCTCGATTTCCATGCGTTCGGTCATCTGGGGATAATGCTGCTTGCTATTAAAAAAGTAGCTTTATATGCATGCCCACTGTGCGCAAATGGCCTGAAAGCATCACAATCCGATGAAAATTCCAGCCGGCGCGGTGCGCAGTGCCTGCACATAAAAAAAGCCGCTGAAAGCGGCCATTCGATGGGGCTGAAAGAAGCCCTTTTAAACCCGTTATTTAGCTAACGTGTTTGCCGATCAGGCCGGCCATCTCGAACATCGACACCTGCGGCTTGCCGAATACGGCCAGCAGTTTTTTGTCGGCATTGATCATGCGCTTGTTGGTTTGGTCCTGCAGGTTGTTGGCCTTGATGTAAACCCACAGCTTGCTGACGATTTCAGTGCGTGGCAAAGGCTGGTCGCCCACCACGGCAGACAACTCGGGGCTCAGGGTCAGCGCTTTCATGAAGGCTGGATTCGGGGTGCGCTTTTTGGCCGGAGCAGCAGCTGTCTTTGCTGCCGGTTTCGCCGTAGCTACTTTTTTAGCGGCGACAGTTGTTTCCGGAGCAGCTTTTTTTGCAGGCGCTTTTTTTGCAGTTGCCATGATTGATTCCTTCTAGACAGTTGACAAATCGCCACGGGAAGATCGACTTCGCCATGGCTTAGCGCATGCTACTGGAGAAAATCCTGTTTGAAAGCGGTAAAACACTTTATTTCCAGAGTCTTTTTGCAGATTTACCCCTGAAAATCAAAAAATCACCCTTGAGCGTCTTGCCGCACACCATAGTCCAGCCCGTACACCTGGAAAATTCCTGAATCCCCACTCTTGAAAACGAATTAAAAATGACCCAGAACGCTTCCCCGTCATTCGCTACCTGTGATCTTTGTGACATCCATAAAAACGACAGTTCGGGCCAGTTCCGCGTGCTGCCGCCGGTTTTCAGAGACTTTGGCGGCATCCTGAAATTCAGCGGCCCCGTGGTGACTGTCAAATGCTTCGAGGACAACTCGCTGGTCAAGGCTGCGGTGGATTCGCCCGGCGAGGGCCGCGTGCTGGTCGTCGATGGCGGGGCGTCATTGCGCCGTGCCTTGCTGGGCGGCAATCTGGGCGCTACGGCGGCCAAAAACGGCTGGGCTGGCGTCGTGATTGACGGCTGCGTCCGCGATGTCGCCGAACTGGCGCAGTGCAGCACCGGCATCAGGGCGCTGGCCGCCATGCCATTGCCGACTGAAAAACGCCAGGAAGGCCAGCAGGGCCTCGCCGTTCAGGTCCAGGGCGTGTGGGTCCATCCGGGGGACTGGCTGTATGCCGATGAGGATGGCATGGTGCTGATGGCATCGCCGCTCACCGCCTGAGCAGTAAACGCTTCAACGCACTCGGCTTAACTGCTCAAACCCTTGTAGAGCATGTAGGCCGCCAGCAGGTAGAGGATGCTGGCGAACACCCGCTTGAGCTTGCCGACCGGAATACTGTGCGCGGCCCTGGCCCCCAGCGGGGCGGTCAGGAAGCTGCAAATGGCAATCACCAGCAGCGCCGGCAACCAGATATAGCCAAAAGCGCCTTCCGGCAGGTTCTGCACGGTTTGCCCGCTGATGGCGTAGCCCAGCACATTGGCCACGGCAATCGGAAAACCCAGCGCGGCGGAGGTGGCGACGGCATGGTGAATCGGGATATTGCACCAGGCCATGAAGGGCACGCTGATGAAGCCGCCACCTGCGCCGACCAGGCCCGACAGGAAGCCGATAAAGCCCCCGGCAGCCAGCTGGCCGCCCGTGCCTGGCATCTGGCGCGTCGGTTTGGGCTTTTTGTCGAGGAACATCTGGGTTGCGGAAAAGCTCACGAACAGGCCAAAGAAAATGGCCAGGTAAGCGCCTTTGAGCAGGGCGAACACGCCCAGGCTGCCGATGATGCTGCCCATGACAATGCCCGGCGCCAGCCGTTTGACGATGTCCCAGCGCACCGCGCCGCGCCGGTGGTGCGCCCTTACGCTGGACAGGGAGGTAAAGATGATGGTGGCCATCGAGGTGGCAATGGCCATTTTCACGGCCAGGTCGGCGGAAACGCCGCGATGGGCCAGGATGATCGTGATGAAGGGCACCATCAGCATGCCGCCGCCAATGCCCAGCAGTCCGGCCAGAAAACCGGTGCTCACGCCGAGCACGGCCAGTTCAGCGATCAGCAGGGGTTCGAGAATCATGGCCGGTGGAGTTGAGGCTTGGAAAGGCGAGCGCTGCGTTCTGGTCAGAACGGCGCTTGCCTGAAGCGGGAAGAAAAATAAGGTGTCTGCGAATGCCACCGGACCGTCATCCTGAACCGGGGTTCAGGTGGGCGAGGGCAGTCAGGCTTCGGGTTCGTCTGACGCGAGACGATCACACCTGCCTGACAATTTACCAAGCCCGTGCTCGTGGAGCATTGGTTCAAGGAAATATAAAGCCCAGCACGCACCGCAGACCGTTCAATTGTAGGCCCATACGACTGAGCCGTTGCCAGGCGACAGGCCAAAAAATCAATGCGCGGGGTTCGGACTGGCCAGCGCCGTGTCGAGCCTTTCAAGCAAGGCTTTCAGCTGGGCCTGCGATGCTTGGCTGGCTGCATCTGGCGCGTCGGTGGCCTGTTCAGGCGCTGGGGCAGGCGCAGGCGCTGGCTCCAGCAGTTGGTAAGCCAGATTGAGCGCCGCCAGTACGGCGATGCGGTCGCGCGCCTTGACTTTTCCGGCATCGCGGATCTGGCACATGGCCGAGTCAACCGTATGAACGGCTTCAAGCAGTCGGATATCGCTGTTTTCAGGGCAGCCCAGCATGTAGTTCTGTCCCATGATCTGTACTTCCAGCTGTTTCATCGCGCAGGCCCCACGGGTGTATTGACAACGGAATCGGTGCTTTCGGGCAGGCGTTCGATCAGGGCATCCACGCGCGCGCGCGCGGCGCTCAGCCGTGACCTGAGCGAGTCGCGTTCAAGCTTCAGGACGCTGACTTGTTCGCCCAGTTGCATGTTGGTGCGCTGCAATTCTTCGTAGCGCAGCAAAAGCTGATCTACGCGTTCGGTAATTTGGTCGATTGGATCGACTTGGTGTTGGTTCGACATGGCGATTCCGATTGTAGGGTCAGCAGTATTTTGCCGCGTAGAATGCCTCTTGTTGGTGCTCGCAGTGTGGTTCACACTCTGCAGTTCAACGGGAAGCAGGAGGAAGCCAATGCCATGTGCGCCGGATCAGACGGTTTGCAAGCGCCTTGATTTCTAACCTGTGCTGCCCCCGCAACGGTAAACGGACGAATGCAGCACCCTGGAATCCAGGGTTGCATTCAGTTGTCATCATGAGCCACTGAGCGTTTTGAACACGCGCTTGGGAAGGCGATGAAAGCAGTTCCGTCAGCCCGGATACCGGCCAACAAGGTGAATGCGCACGTCCTTTTTTCAAGGAATTGGCGCGCTCGTAACGCTCATGCACTGGCGGGGAAGCCGGTGAGAGTATTTTGTTGATAGCTTGATTTCCATGAAAACCTGTATTTCCAATCTGCGCCTGGCCATGCTGCCACTGGCCCTGGCGACCGCATTTCCGTCTGCTGCACAAACACAGCCTGCGCCGCAACTCCGAGAAACCGTCGTCACGGCCACCCGCAGCGCCCAGCTCCTGAGCGATGTGGTGGCCGATGTGACCATCATTGACCGCGAGCGCATCGAACGCAGCGGTGCCGCCGGTCTTGCCGATGTGCTCAAGCGCGTTCCCGGGATTGAAATTTCACGCAACGGCGGCCCCGGCGCCACCACCAGTGTGTTTCTGCGCGGCGCCGAGTCGCGTTTCACGGCGGTCTATATCGACGGCGTGCGGGTCGATTCGCAAGCCACCGGCGGCGCGGCGTGGGAAACTATTCCGCTGGCGCTGATTGACCGCATTGAAGTGCTGCGCGGTCCGGCCGGCGCGGTGTATGGCTCGGACGCCCTGGGCGGCGTCATCCAGATCTTCACCAAGCGCGGCGAACAGGGTTTTGCGCCATTCGTCGGCGTGGGCGTGGGAACCCACTACACCCGCAAGCTGGATGCCGGCTTCAGCGGCGCCAGCGGCGGTTTTGACTATGCGCTGGGCGTGGCGCGCGAAATCAGCCATGGATTTGACTCGCAGCCGCAGCGTTTGAGCAACTCCGCGACAACGCTCAGCAATCCCGATCAAGACGGCTACCGCAGTACATCGGCCAATGCCCGTCTCGGCTTCAAGATCAACCCTGCCCACAGCCTGGACGCCACGCTGCTGTACAGCGACATGAAATCCCACTACGACGCGTTCGGCTACAGTCCCGCCAGGCCGGTCGATGACCTCAGTCTGCACAAGCTGCATGCGCTGGGCTTGAACTGGCAGGCGCAGTGGACCGACGCCTACAGCACCCGGCTGAGCATGACCGAATCAGAGGACCGCTACGAAACCACGCCCTCGCCCTACCTGACGACCACCCGGCTGCGCGGCTACACCTTGCAGAACGAGTTCCGCCTGGGCGCGCATCTCTTCACCGCCGCCCTTGAACGCAAGGAAGACCATCTGAAGAATGCGCCCATCGACCAGGGCCGTTCGCAAAATGCCGTGGCGCTGGGTTATGGCTTCACTGAAAAGAGCCACACCGTCCAGCTCAATGTGCGGCATGACAAGGACAGCGAATTTGGCGGCAAGACCACCGGCAGCGCCGCCTATGCCTATGCCTTCACGCCCGAATGGCGCGCCTCGGCCTCGGCGGGAACGGCTTTCCGGGCGCCGACGCTGTACCAGCGCTTCAGCCAGTACGGCGTGGCGACGCTGGTGCCTGAAAGCAGCCGCAACCTGGAGCTGGGCCTGCGCTGGTCGCAGGGCGCTAGCAGCGCCGGGCTGGTGGCTTACCGGAACAAGGTCGATAACCTCATCTCCTTTGTTGGCGCGGGCACCTGTGCCTCGCCATTCGGCTGCTACGCCAACACGGCGCGCGCCGAGTATTCCGGTGCCACGCTGACGGCCTCGCATGCCGTGGGCGGCGTGAACCTGGCGGCTTCGCTCGATCTGCAAAATCCACGCGACCTGAATACCGGCAAGTCACTGGCGCGCCGCGCCAAGCAGCACGGCACGCTTTCCGCCGACACGCGGGTGGGCAGCTGGCTGCTGGGCGCCGAAGCGCAGTTCTCGGGCAAGCGTTTTGACGATGCCGCCAACACCAGGGTGCTGAGCGGCTACAGCCTGCTGAACCTGAACGCCAGCACGCCGCTGGCCAAGGACTGGACCTTGCTGGCCCGGGTGGACAACCTGGCCGACAAGCAGTACGAGCTGGCCCGCACCTATGCGACGGCTGGGCGTTCGTTCTACGTCGGCGTGAAGTGGGCGCCCCTGTAAGCATGGCCCGCTGCCCCGCCATCCTCATCGCCGCTCCGGCCTCCGGCCAGGGCAAGACCACCGTGGCCTGCGCGCTGGCGCGGCTGCATGTGCGGCAGGGCAGGCGGGTGCGCGTCTTCAAGTGCGGGCCGGATTTTCTGGACCCCTACTGGCTGACGCTGGCCAGCGGCGCGGCTGTGCATCAGCTGGACCTGTGGATGACGGGCGAGGCGGACTGCGCGCAGCGCCTGCACGATGCGGCGCTTCAGGCCGACCTGATCATCGTCGAAGGCGTGATGGGACTGTTTGACGGCCAGCCCAGCGCGGCGGATCTGGCGCAGCGTTTTGGCTTGAAGGTAGTCGCGGTGATTGATGCCAGCGCCATGGCCGGAACCTTTGGCGCGCTGGCCTGGGGATTGCAGCATTACCGCGAAGGCTTGAGCTTTGCCGGTGTGCTGGCCAACCGGGTGGCGTCGCCCGGCCATGCCGTGATGCTGGAGGACAGCCTGCGCGACCCGGCGCAATGGCTGGGCGCCTTGACGCGCAATGAGGCCTTGACGCTGCCCGAACGGCATCTGGGCCTCGTCATGGACCATGAACTCGGCGATGCGATGCAGCGGCTCGATGCGGCGGCCGATGCGCTGGCACAAACCAGGCTGGGGCAGATGACGGCCGATGACCTGCAGGCCTGGGCCGTTGATTTCGAGGGCAGCGATGCGGCGGGACAGGACTTTGCGGCCGGCGCCTTGCAGGGCCGGACGATTGCCGTGGCGCGCGATGCGGCTTTCTGCTTCCTGTACGCCGCCAATATCGACTGCCTGCAGGCCATGGGCGCCGAACTGGTTTATTTCTCGCCGCTTCAGGACAGCGCGCTGCCGCCCTGCGATGCGCTGTGGCTGCCCGGCGGCTATCCCGAACTGCATGCGCAAACCCTGGCCGCCAACGCCGCCATGAAAAGCAGCATCACCCGCCTCGTCCAGGCCGGCAAGCCGGTCTGGGCCGAGTGCGGCGGCATGATGGCCTTGTTCGATCAGCTCGCCAACATTGAGGGCAGCATTTTCCCGATGTGGGGCATCCTGCCCGGCAGCGTGACCATGCAAAAGCGCCTGGCCGCGCTCGGGCCGCAGCAGCTTGAGGTGGCGGGCGGGATGCTGCGCGGCCACACGTTTCACTATTCCACCTGCGCCACGCCGCTGCAGGCCGCAAGCAGCACCCGGGCCGCGCCGGGGCGCACCTTGCGCGGCGAAGGCGAGGCACTTTATGTGTCCGGTTCGGTCAAAGCGAGTTATTTCCACGCCTGGTTCGCGTCCAGCCCGGGGGCGGCGGCGCGCCTGTTTTTGAAGGAAGACCATGACTGAAAAAACCAGCGGCTGGCGCGCATTGGCCGCCGGCGGCGACAGCGCAGCCTATGGCCCGCAGCGCATCGTCTGCCTGACCGAGGAACCCACCGAATGGCTGTACCTGCTGGGCGAAGAGCGGCGCATCGTCGGCATTTCGGGCTACACCGTTCGCCCGCCGCGTGCGCGCGACGAAAAACCCAAGGTCAGCGCCTACCTGAGCGCCAAAATCGACAAGATCGTTGAATTGCGGCCCGACTGCGTGATCGGCTTTTCAGACCTGCAGGCCGACATCGCGGCGCAGCTGATCAGGCACGGCATCCAAGTCACCATCTTCAACCAGCGCAGCGTGGCCGAGATTTTCTCGATGCTGTACCAGCTTGCCGCCATGGTCGGGCAGGTCGAGCGCGGCCTGGGGCTGATCCGGCGGATGCAGCAGCGGCTGCTTGAAATCGAGCAGGCGGCAGCCAGCCTCAAGCGCCGCCCACGCGTGTTTTTCGAGGAATGGCATGACCCGCACATCAGCTGCATTGCCTGGGTGTCCGAACTGGTCGGCATTGCCGGCGGCGACGACTGCTTTCCCGAACTGGCGAAGGAGCCCATGGGCAAGGGCCGCATCATCGCCGACGGACTGGAGATCGTGCGGCGCGCGCCCGACATCATTTTCGGCTCCTGGTGCGGCAAGAAGTTCAGGCCAGAGCTGGTCGCGGCCCGGCCCGGCTGGGAAAACGTGCCGGCCATCAAAAACAATCAGCTGTTCGAGATCAAGTCGTCCGAAATCCTGCAGCCCGGCCCGGCTTCGCTGACCGATGGCGTCGAGAAGCTGCACAAGCTCATCATGGACTGGGGCCGCCAGCATGGTTGACGAACTGGCGATTGCCAAAAGCGAGCTGATCCTGGGCGGCCAGAAAAGCGGCAAGTCGCGCCGCGCCGAGTTGCTGGCGCGCAGCTGGCTGGCCAGTTCGCCAGCGCACCAGGCCGTGCTGATCGCTACGGCCCAGCCCTGGGACGAGGAAATGCGCGAACGCATCGCGCGCCACCGGCAGGATCGCGCCGGGCGCGTGCCGGGCATGCAGACGGTTGAAGAACCCGTGCAACTGGCCGAGGCCTTGGCCAGTCACAGCCAGCCACACACGCTGGTCGTGGTGGACTGCCTGACGCTGTGGCTGACCAATTTGCTCATGCCCGCCGAAAATTATGAACAAAACAAGGCTTCTGCGCATGATCCATCTGCGCAGGTAGCTATGGTTTTGAGAGCAATCGAAAACGCCGCCGGCCCGGTCGTGCTGGTCGGCAACGAGATCGGGCTGGGCGTGATTCCGCTCGGGCGCGAGACGCGCGCCTTTGTCGATGCGCTCGGACGGCTCAACCAGGACGTGGCTCGGGCTTGCGAGTGCGTCACCCTGATGGCGGCCGGGCTGCCGCTGACCCTGAAAGGCCGGCCATGAAGGCATTCGCCGCTTTTTTGCTGGTGGGCTTCACGGCGATGGCGCCCGTCCACGCGCTGCAAATCACCGACGACCGGGGCGTCAGCGTCACCTTCGCGCAAAGCCCGCAGCGCATCGTCAGCGTGCTGCCTTCGCTGACCGAAGGCGTGTGCGCGCTCGACCAGTGCCATCGCCTGGTCGGCGTGGACCGCTATTCCAACCACCCGGCCAGCGTCAGGAGCCTGCCGGTGATGGGCGGCGGGATTGATCCGAACATCGAGGCCATCGTCGCGCTCAAGCCCGACGTGGTGCTGCTGGCCATCTCCTCGCGCGCCAGCGAGCGCCTGGAGTCGCTGGGCATCAAGGTGCTGGCGCTGGAGCCCAAGAACCATGCCGATGTGCAGCGCGTGCTGAGAAAACTCGGCCTGCTGCTTGACATTCCCGATGCCGTGGGCGCGGACCGGCTCTGGCGCATCATCGACAGCGGCGTAACGGCGGCTGCGCAGTCGCTGCCCCCGAAGCTTAGAGGCACGCAGGTGTATTTCGAGGTCAACCGTGGGCCTTATGCGGCTGGCGCGTCATCGTTCGTCGGCGAAACCCTCACGCGGCTGGGCGTCAGGAACGTGATACCTGCCGCGCTGGGGCCGTTTCCGCGCATCAACCCTGAATTCGTGGTGCGCGCCAACCCGGACCTGATCATGGTGGGCAGCCGCAATGCCGACGCCATGCAGTCCTATCCGGGCTGGGGCAGCATCAAGGCCATTCGCGAAAAGCGCATCTGCGTATTCACGCCGGACGAGTCCGACGTGCTGGTGCGCCCCGGACCGCGCATGGCCGAGGCGGCGCGCATCATGGCCAAATGCATCGTGGACAAGGCCGGATGAGCCAGGCGTTCACGCACCCGCACCGCAAGGCGTTCTGGCTGGCGCTTGGCCTGGCTGTCACGTCAGCCGCCTTGCTGCTGCTGGGCGTCAGCGTCGGCAGCACCGGCTTTGACAGTGTGCTGGACCTGCAGCGCGACCCGCAGGCGCTGCTGATCGTCTCGGAAATCCGCCTGCCGCGCACGCTGGGCGCCTGGCTGGCGGGGGCTTTGCTGGGGCTGGCCGGCGCAGTGGCGCAGGGGCTGTTCCGCAATCCGCTGGCCGACCCGTACCTGCTGGGCAGCGCTTCGGGCGCCTCGCTGGGCGTGGCTTTGGCCATGGCGCTGTTCGGCATCTCGCCGCTGGCCACGCACTGGCTGGCGCGCATCGGGCTAACCGGCGCGGCTTTTGTCGGCGCCGTGCTGGCCGTGCTGCTGACGCTGCTGCTGGCCAAGGGCGTGCAGCACACGCTGCGGCTGCTGCTGGCCGGCGTGATCGTCGGCGTGGTGCTGGGCGCCATCACCTCGCTGGTGTTGCTGCTCACGCCCGAGATCATGCAGGCGATGCAGTCCTTCATGCTGGGCAACACCGGCCTTGTCGGCTGGACCGCCTGCGCCATCATGGCTGCGGTGTTTGCCGCAGCCATGCTGGCCGCCTGGATGATGAGCCATGCGCTCGACGGCCTGGCGCTGGGCGAAGCCACCGCGCAAAGCCTGGGATTGCCGCTGCCGCAGATGCGCGCCGCGTTGGTGGCGGTGCTGGCGCTGGCCACCGGCACGGCCGTCGCGCAAACCGGGCTGATCGCCTTTGTCGGACTGGCCGCGCCGCACCTGGTGCGCTCGGTCGTCAAGACCACGCACGGCCGGCTGATAGCGCTGGCCAGCCTGATGGGCGCGGTGCTGCTCACCGCCGCCGACATCCTGGCACGGGGGCTGGTGGCGCCGCAGGAGCTGCCGGTGGGCGTGCTGACGGCCGTGCTGGGCGGTACGTATTTGCTCTGGCTGATGCACCGGCATACCGGGCGAGGCAGCGGACTGTGACCTCGAACCCGCCACGATTTGCTATGGAATTTATAGCTATAGATGCCCGACAGTTATGCGCAAAGCTCGGAAATGATGAGATATTGCACGACATTTCACTGGTGCTGCCGCGCGCACGCTGGACCAGCATCGTCGGACCCAACGGCGCGGGTAAATCGACCCTGCTCAAGGCGCTGGCCGGGCTGCTGGCGCACAGCGGCGAGGTCGCCTTGCTCGGCCAGCCGATGGCCAAAATGCGCGGGCGCGACCGGGCGCGGCAACTGTCGTGGCTGGGGCAGAACGAAAGCTCGGCCGACGACCTGACGGCCTACGACGTGGCCATGCTCGGACGTCTGCCGCACCAGGCCTGGCTGGCGCCGCCGAGCAGCGCCGACCATGCGGCCGTCGAGCGCGCATTGCGCGCCACGCAGGCCTGGGACTGGCGCGGCCGGCCGCTGGGCCAGTTGTCGGGCGGCGAGCGCCAGCGCGTGCTGCTGGCGCGCGCGCTGGCGGTCGAGGCCGAGGTGCTGCTGATGGACGAGCCGCTGGCCAACCTCGACCCGCCGCACCAGACCGACTGGCTGTTGATGGTGCGCGATCTGGTCGCCAGCGGCAAGACCGTGGTCAGCGTGCTGCATGAAATCTCGTTCGCGCTGCAGGCCGATGAACTGGTGGTGATGGACAAGGGCCGGGTGATGCACCAGGGTGCCTGCGTTGACGCCGCCACGCACCGCGCGCTCGAAGGCGTGTTTGACCACCGCATTGCCGTGCACCACCTGGCCGGTCAATGGCTGGCTTTGCCGCGAATTTAGCCTGTCGTCATGCTCAGGCGCATGCGAACAACCCGATGCGGCTTCCGGCCTGAGCGCTGAAAGAGCCAAACAGGACTTTTGCGCACGCTGGTGGTGCGCGGGCAGCTATTTAATCAATAGCAAAGTCAACTCCGCTCCAGCCAGCCACGCCGCCGCAGCCAGGGCTTGACCAGCAGGCTGTCGGCTGACCAGCTGCCGCTGCCAAAAACCGCCAGCATGGCCAGCAGAACTCCCCAGGTGATGTGCTGCTGCAGGGCGGCGGGGGCGATTTCGCTCAGGCTGATGACCGCCACGACGTTCATCACCGACAGGCCGAGCGCCGCAAAGCGCCCGCCCAGGCCCAGCGCCAGCAGCACCGGCAGCACCAGTTCGCCGCCGGTTCCCATGAAGGCTGCCAGCGGGGGCGGCAGCAGCGGGACGTGGTATTCGTCGGAAAACAGCGCCAGCGTGGTGTCCCAGTCGCGCAGCTTGGTCAGGCCGGACAGGAAAAACGCCTCGGCCACATAGCAGCGCGCCAGCAGGGCGAGCAGCGGGCGGGTGCTGTTCAGGGCGGTGCTCAGGCCTTGCCACAGGGTCAGGCCGCTGCGGGCCAGTGTCGTGATGGACATGGGGATTCCTTGTTTTTTTCAGGGGAGGGTGGCGGCGCCCAGCACCTGGCCTTGCGTGACCGCTGCGTTCAGCCAGGCGCTGAAATCGAATTGCGCTTCTTTCGCCTCGGCTGCCTCCAGCGCGGCCAGCAGTGACTGGCCCGCCAGCAGCGCGTCAATCAGTGTGGCTTCGGCATCGGTGCAGGCGGCCAGGCGGGGGCGCAGGCCCTGGCGCCAGACCAGCGCGGTTTCGCCCTGGCGGGCCTGCATGCGGGCGGCCACGGTGTCCAGCGAAGGTTCGCTGTGCAGGTGGGCGCTGATCAGGCTGAGCACCGGCCAGCGGCTGCGCTGCAGCACGGTGCCGGGCGGCAGCCGCAGCGTGAGCGCGTCGGGCTCGTGCTGGCCGAGCAGGGCAAAGCTGGCCGGCTCAAAAGGCGCTGCATCGGGTGCGCCAGCATTGCGGTGCAGCGCCCATTCCACCTGCGCCACGTCGGCCAGGTAGGGCACATCGGCCAGTTGCGGCTCGCCGGCCAGAAAGCCGGGCAGGGCGTCGCCCCAGCGGGCCAGGTCGCCGCAGACGGGCGGGTATTGCTGCCAGAACTGGCGCGCCATCAGCGCAAAGCTGCCTGCGCCTATCAGCTCGGCCACCACCGGGTAGGCCGCTTGCAGTGCGCGTTCGGCCAAGGCGCTGGCGTTGGTGCGGTAAGCCGCCAGGCCGCGCTGCCACGGCGCGGCCAGCAGGGTGTCCAGCGGCGGGGTGTGGCCGGGCCGTGTCCACAGCGCCTGCAGCAGCGCCTGTTGTTGGGCCAGCGCGTTCATGGGCGGGCCTCGGTCGATGGCTGGCGCGTGGCGGGGCGGTCTTGGGCGATGCCGCGCGCACGGGCCACTTCGTCCAGCAGCATGTCCAGCGGCGGCACGTCGGTGTCCCACTCGATCAGTGTCGGCACCGGCCCCAGGCGGGCCAGCGCGTGGCGGTACAGCGTCCACACTTCGGCGCAGACCCGGCTGCCGTGGTCGTCGATCACGATGTCGCCCAGGTGCGCATGGCCGGCCAGGTGCAGCTCGGCTACCGGACTGGCGGCGATCTGGTCGATCCAGTCGCGGCAGCTGGCCAGCGCCGCGTCTGCGTCGCCGGGCGCGCTGTTCAACGCGCCGCGCAAGCGGGCGTTTTGCGCATTGACATACAGGTTGTTCACATCGACCAGCAGGCTGCAGCCGGTGCGCTGCGCCAGGGCGGCCAGAAATTCGGTTTCGCGCATGTCGGCCGCGTTCCAGTCCAGGTAGGCGGACAGGTTTTCGACGGCGATGGGGCGCTTCAGGCGCTCCTGCACCCGCTGCACGTTGCTGCACATCACCGCCAGCGCCTCGCGGGTGAAGGGCACGGGCAGCAGGTCGGCGGCATGCACCGGGGCGTCGATGCCTGCAATGTGCCCGCGTGCAAAGCTGGCATGGTCGCTGACGCGCACCGGCTCGATTTCTTGCACCAGCCCGGCCAGTTGCGCCAGGTGCCATTCGTCCACCCCGCTGGCCGATCCCAGCGACAGGCCGACGCCGTGCAGGCTGACGGGGTAGTGCTCGCGCCCCTGGCGCAGCACGGCGCGGGCCGCGCCGCCGGGGGCAAAGAAATTCTCGGAATGGACTTCGATGAAGTCCAGCGCCGGGCCGGTCTGCAGCAGCCCGGCGTAATGCGGGTGCCGCCATCCGATGCCCATGGCCGGCGTGTCGGGCGAAAAGATGGCGGTCACTGGCATGGTCTTCAGCCTTTCCTGGCGGCGGCCTTGACTTGGTCCAGGTTCAATCCGCCGACTTTCTCGCAGCTGCCCTTGGCGACGTATTTCCATTCGCCCTTGTCGCTGTCCACCTTGGACTGGCCGGCGCAGCTGTGCACGCCGGTGATGCTGGCGCAATCGTTCTGGCCGGCCTTGGCAATGCCGAAGCACTTTTCCTTGGCCATGTTGTCCTGCGCCATCACGGGCGAGGAAAACATCGCCAGGGACATCAGCGAGGTGGCGGCGGCGGAAATCAGGGTGCGTTTGTTCATTTGAAAACTCCTTGAAGGCAGGTTGAAGGTGATTGAAAGTGATGGGCTCAAAAACACCAGCCGGTGATGCGTTCCGCAAGCGGGGCTGCTTTGGGGCTGGTTACGTGTTGGTCTGCTGGCGCGGGCCGTTCTTACAGCGGATTGAAATTATTTTTTCAAAGCAGATCGGCAATGCGGTCCCAGGCCTCTGGCGGGATGCGGCCGCTGTACTGCTCGACCACCCGGCCCGACTTGTCCAGCAGGTAGGCGGCGGGCAGGTGGACGGGGCGGGCGATGCTGCTGCGGTAGGCCGTGTCGCCCGCCCACATCGACAGCAGGCGCTCGTTCTTGTTGACCACCGTGAGCACCAGCTGCTCGTATTCGGCCGTGTCCTGCAGCTTGCGGTCCACGCTGACGGTGATCAGCTCGAAGGGCTTGCCGCGCCAGCCCTGCGCATTGGCGCGCAGCTCGGGCATCTTGTCGCGGCAAACCGGGCAATCGGTGGACCAGAACACCACCAGCGTCACCTTGCCGCGCAGGGCCGCCAGGCTGAAAGGCTGGTTCGCCAGCGTGCGGCCGGTAAGCACGGGGATCTCGCCGGGCTTGACGGCCCAGGCGGGGGCGCAGGGTAATGCCAGTGCTAACCCCAGGGCCAGCAGGTGCCGGGTGAAGAAGAAGGATGAGGATGGGCGCATGAGAAAACTCCTGTGTGTCGCGTTTGGTCGGACGGGCGCGGGTTTTCTTACACTAGCGGGCATGGATTTCACCAACCCCGGCGCTTTCGAGCAGCAAATTGCCTCGCACCGCGATTACCTGCTGCGCTTTGCGCGGCTGCAGTTGCGCAACGACACCTGGGCCGAAGACGCCGTGTCCGAAACCGTGCTGGCTGCGCTGGCCAGGCCGCAGGCGTTCGAGCGCCGCTCCCAGCTCAAGACCTGGCTGGTCGGCATCCTCAAGCACAAGGTGATCGACGCGCTGCGCCTGCAGGGCCGCGAGGTCAGCCTGAGCCCTCAGGGTGACGACGCCAGCGCCGACGACCTGCTGGACCAGGCGCTGTTCGCGCCCGACGGCCACTTTGCCGAGCAGCCCGCCGACTGGGGCAACCCCGAGCAGGAACTGGGCAGCCGCCAGTTTTTTGCCGTGCTTGAAGCCTGCGCCGGCAAGCTGCCCGCCGCGCAGGGGCGGCTGTTCCTGATGCGCGAGTGGCTCGAACTCTCCAGCGAAGAGATTTGTAAGGAACTGGGCTTGACGCCGACCAATCTTTACGTGCAACTGCACCGCGCCCGCCAGCGGCTGCGCGAGTGTCTTGAATTGAACTGGTTTGCGAACCCCCAAGCCCTATGAAACCGACTTATCCCCTGAAGCTGACCTGCAAGGAAGCGGCCGCGCTGATGGTCGCCCGCGAGGATCGGGCGCTGCCCCTGGCAGACCGCGCCGCCCTGCGAATGCACCTGCTCATCTGCAAGGCCTGCCCGCGCTTTGAACGCCAGCTGCTGACGATGCGCAACGCCATGAAGCAGTGGCGTGGTTATGTGGACGGGGAAGGGGAGCGCTGAAGGCGGCTTTCTGCGGCTTACTTTCAGGTATTTATGGGTAAAAAAAGGCCGTTTGCGCATGCTGGATATGCGCAGACAGCTATTAAAAAAATAGCAAATTCAGTTCCGGCCGGCCAGCCGCCAGGATGTTTTTCTGCCGGGCGATCTACTACGCCGCGCCTTCCTTGCCCCACGGGTGGCTGCCCGGCACCACGGCGCCTTTCAGGCCCGCCTTTTCAATCGCCGCCAGGTCTTTGTAGAACGTGGCTTCATGCACCAGCGCGCCGCTTTGGGTGGTCACGCCGACATAGCGCGCGCCCCGGTCCACGTCGCACAGGTAGTTGCCGCCCGGATCATCGGTGCTGCGGATGTTGCCGTCCCAGTCCATGAAGTAGCCCGGCGCGGCGCTCATGCGGCCTCCGGCGTGTCGAGCACGGCTTTGAGGTTCAGCGTCATGTTGGTCTTGGTCGCGTCGGCGTAGGGGCAGATGCCCTTGGCGCGTTCCATCAGGCTGTCGGCGGTGCTCTGGTCGAGCGGGCCGGCCATGAAGGCCGTCAGCGTCAGCGCCATGCGGTAGGCGCCCTCGAAATTGACGTACATCGACAGCACGGCTTCGATGTAGCAGCCGCGCAGCGGCAGCTTGTCGGTTTTGGCGATGTGGCGGACCGAGTGCTCGAAACACGCCGCAAAGGCACCGGCAAACAGTTGCTCGGGATTCGGGCCGTCGCCGCTGCCTTTCATTTCCTTGGGCACGGCGAGCTTGAGCTTGAAGCTGCCTTCTTCATTTTGAATCTGGCCGCTGCGCCCGCCCTGGGTCAGCATGGTGGTGGTGTAAACGAGGTCCATCAGATGTTCTTCTTTCCCTGGAGTAGTTTGGCTTTGTCGGAGGGGCTGTAGTGATCAAGGTGGCCCTGGGCGGCGGCGACGCGCCGGTGGGCCATGCGGATGGCTTCGATCTTGCCGGCAGGGGCAAGACGCGAGACCTGCTTTTCCAGCGCCGTGTTGCCGCATTGCGGACAGGCCGGCGTGCTGCCGGCGCGCACCAATGCTTCAAACGGGTGGCCGCAGCCCTGGCAGTTGTAGTCGTAAATGGGCATGGGTTTTCTCCGGTTCAGGATGGGGTGGAGGCGCAGTGGCCGGCTGCGGCGGCGCAGCCTTCCAGTGGCGCTCGGGGCACTCGGGGCACTTGGGAAAGGGGCGCGTTCGGGCCGAGCCCGACCCAGGCGTGGACGCGTTCGGCGTCAAAGCCGGCCATGCGCTGCTCGCCCAGCGCCATCAGCGGGCGGCGGATCAGCAGCGGCTCGGCCAGCAGCAGGGCCAGCGCCGCCTCGGCGTCCAGCGTTTCAGGAATGATTTCGCCGGACTTGATGCGCGGCGCGGCGCGGTTGAACCAGTCGGCCACCGGCAGCGGCGCCAGGAAGGGCTGCAGCGACTCGGCCGTCCAGGGCCAGCTCAGCAGGTCGCGCGCATCCAGCGTGTGGCGGGCGGCGCGCAGCAGGGCTTTTTGTTTGGCATTGCCGCCGCAGCCGGGTTTCTCGAAAAAGGTGATGTGGGCCATGGGGAACGCCTAGTGTTTGCGAAGCAGTTGCAGGCAGTCGAGGTTGGCGGCCATGTCCAGCGCGCTGAAGTCGTCCTGCGTGCGCAGGCTCATGTCGGCGTTGAGTAGCAGCAGCGTGCGCAGCACATCGGTCTTGCCCGAGGACGCGGCATACATCAGGCAGGTGGCGCCGGTGCTGTTGGCGTGGTTGATGGGAACGCCGGCCGCCACCAGGCGCTTCATGACGTCAGGATTGCCGTTGACGCAGGCCAGCCAGAGCGCGTTGTTGCCGTCGCCGTTGACGGCGTCCAGCACCACGCCGTGCGCCAGCAAGGCCTCGACGATGCCGGCGGCGCCGCGCCAGGCGGCCACCATCAGCGGTGTGTTGCCGTGCGCGCCGCGCCCGTCCGGGCCGACAAAGCCCTCACGCGCCAGCCAGGCGGCGAGTTCGGGCGTGGGCGTCTTGCCGGACGGGTTGGCGGTCGCCGTTCCGGTGACCCAGGCCGCATGGCCGCCGACCAGGTCGCAGACATCGGTAAAGCCGAAGTCGGCGAACATCTGCGCCCAGGTCTGGCTGGCGTTGCCGTGGTAGCAGTAAATCAGCACCGGCTGGCGGCGCTCCGTGCGCAGCAGCAGCTGGTCCTGGTTGTGGCGCCCCAGGAACACCGCGCCGGGCCAGCCGTTCCTGGCATGGCTGTCGGCGTCGCGGGCGTCAAGCAGCAGCGCGTTGGGGCGCTGGCCCTGCCAGGCGCCCAGCTCGGCGAGCGTGAGGCGGCGGAACATGCGTTGGCCTTTCATGGCGCGGCCCTTGGGGTGGGTGGACGAAGGTGGGCAGAGGAGTCCATGGTTTCCTGTCGGTCGTAAGGTGGAAAACGGGTGATGCGCTCATCCGGCATGGGCAGCCCGACGCTGAAGTGGTAGAGCACCTGCCAGGTCTGCGGGGCCGGGCCGGACAAGCCCAGAAGTTCATGCACGGGGTCGTCAAAGTAGCAGCCGATGCCGGTGCCGCGCAGCCCGGCGGCTTCGGCTTCGAGGTAGAGCGACTGGCCGATCAGCCCGGCTTCGCGCAGCAGTTCGCGGTACTGCCAGGGGGCGGGGCCGATCCGGGGGGTGAATTCGGCCAGCAGCGCGACGACAAACAGCGCATCGGCGGCAATCGCCTGGTGGCAGCTCAGCGTGCGCAGGGTGCCGGCCAGCGCGGGGTTCTGGACCAGCTCGTGCAGCGGCACGCCGGGCGGGCTGTTCGGAACCTGCTGCCAGGCCAGATGTGCCAGCGCGGCCTGGAGCGCGGGCAGGGCCGACGGATGGCGCGCAAGCAGGTAGGCGCCGGGGGCCAGGCCGTCGATGCGGTGCGCAAACAGCACGGCATGCACGGCCGGGAGCCTGTTTCCTGTGTCCCAGGGAAGGGCCGCGTGGCCGTCTTCGGTCTGCGGCATCAGGGCTTCGAGCATCGGCCAGAGGCGTTCGGCGTCAAGCCGGGCGCGGCGGTCAAAGCGCTGGGCGCTGCGGCGTGAACGGATCAGGTCGGCGGCGCTGGTTTGGGTGTTGGGCAGCAGGCGGCGGGCCGCCATGGGCAGCCCGGACGCGGCGGGCGTTGGCACGCTGCGGCGCGAAGCCTGGGCCGCCTGCTCAATGACTGGCCAGTGGTACATCGGCCGGGGATCAAGCCGGTTGGCCTGTCCCTGCCACGCGGCACCTGGCAGCCACGCCAGCGGGTCGCAGCCTTCAAGGTTGCCGGGCGTCAGCAGCAGTTCAAACACGGCTTCGGGTTCTTCGCGCTCGGCGCGGGCAAAGTCGCTGGCGCGGTCCAGGCCCAGCAGCCTGGCGATGTCGTCATGCGTGAGGGCGACTTCCCGCAGGCGCCAGCCGAGCACGGCGGCGGCATAGCGCAGCGCGCCGATGGCGTGGCCCATGTCGAGCTGGCAGTAGCGAAAGGCGCGCTCGCCGTATTTCCAGGCCTCGCGCCAGTGAATCGAGCTGAAACCGACCAGCAGGCGGGGCGGGGCGCTGCTTTCCTGCGGTATGGGCGGTATGGGCGGAGTGAGCGCGGCGCGCTGCTCCAGCGCATGTTCCCTGGGGGCGTAGTGGTAAAGGCCGTCATCCAGATAAGCCAGTCCGCTGGCCAGCAGATACACCTCGGTCGGGTGCAGGTTGCCGCTGGAGGGGTTGCAGCGCTGCGCCCAGCGGTCCGGCCCCAGCTGCTTCCAGGCCGACAGCGCAAACGAGAGTTCAAACAGCAGGCCAATGCTTCGCAGCGTGGCCGGGTGCGGCGCGATGGCGCCGGGGGTGAAGATTCGGCTCCAGGCCACCTTTTCGTCATTGGCGGGCAGCGGCAGCGGCGTCAGCGGCGCTCCGGCGAAGCGGCGAAACGGGTCGGGCTGCGCATCCCAGTCCAGGGTCTCCGGGCCGAAGGCGTAGCGCTCCAGCCGGTGCTTGGTCCGCTCGTGGTAGGCCAGCAGGGTGGCTGCGTGGGGGTTCAGCATGGGTGTGCCGGGTGGTTCAGGGGTTTCAGCCGCAGGCTCCGGGCGCCGCGCATCTGCCGGGCGCTGCGGCCATCGGGGGCGTACAGGTCCGCCGTCGCCCCGTGGTCCAGCAGCAGGCGCTGTGTTTCCCGCTGGCTGCGCCTGGCGGCCTGCATCAGGCAGGTCAGGCCATCGTCGTTGGCGTGGTCAATGGGGGCGCCGGCCTCGATCAGCCGGCGGATCACCGCCAGGTTGCCGTGCAGGCAGGCAAACCAGAGCGCGTTGTTGCCCTCGTCGTTGACGGCGTGGGTCGCGGCGCCACAGGCCAGCAGGGCGAGGACGATGGCGTCCTCGCCCTGCCGGGCGGCCCGCATCAGCGGCGTGTCACCGTGGGTATGGCGGGCGTGCAGGCCGGGAAAGCCTTGCTTTGCCAGCCAGGTGGTGAGGGCGCTCATGGAGCCAGTCATGGGACCAGTCTTCGGAAAGCTCAGACGGGCCGGTTTTCGTTCGGATTGCGCACCGGCCCCATCAGCTCCAGGCCTTCGGCGTAGGTGATGGTGTCAAAGGTGATGTCGTACTTCAGCGCGGCGTTGGCCACGGCATCGAGCTTGCCGGCGGTGTCTTTTTTCTTCAGGTCGTTCTTTTCCAGGTAGAGCAGGTCCAGCATCTCGTTGTACACCGTCGATTCGAGGATCGGCAGCACATAGAACATCGCGCCCTTGTAAGGCACCTGGTATTTCTTGGACAGGTCGATGTTGTCGCAGAACAGGAAATACTTGCCGCCGGCGCTCAGCGTGTCGCCCAGCACTTCGGCCACGTCCTTGAGGTATTCAAAGCTCAGCAGGTAGCCGGCAAAGAAGGGCAGTTGTGCTTCACCGACAGTGGCAACGGCCATGACCTGGGTGCAGAGCAACTCGGGCGGGCGGGCTTCGTCGGCCAGCTTGGGCGCAAAGCGCAGGGCCAGCTCGCCGCGAAAACCGATGCGGCCGGGCTTGGCTGTCGGGCCCTTGACCAGGGGATTGAGCATTCGGCCCTCTTGTTCGAGCCGCGCAAATGCGGTGTCGTCGATGGCTTTGCGTTCTAGGGTTGCAGTCATGAAGATTCCTTCAGGGGTGGTAGAAAGGGTTGAGGTTGATGGGGGCAGGGGTTTTCAGGGGCTGGTGTTGCGCATCCAGTCGGCGGTCTTGAAAAAAGCGGTCATCAATGCGCCGTGCAGCTCGGGCGTGGCGCCAGCGTCATCGAGCGCTGCGCGCATGCAGGCCAGCCAGGCGTCGCGCTCGGCCACGCCGATGGAAAAGCCGCCGTGGCGCATGCGCAGGCGCGGGTGGCCGCGCTGGGCCGAATAGTCTTTTGGGCCGCCCAGCCATTCACACAGGTACAGCACCAGCACGGCCTTGGTCGAGGCGAGGTCGGGCTCGTGCATGGCGCGAATGCCGCTGGCGTCAAGCCGCGTATCCATATGACGGTAAAAAGCATTCACCAGCCGCACGACACCGGCCTGGCCGCCGAGCAGCTCGAAGTGCGTTGCCGGCGGCTGGCTGGCCGGGGAAGTTGCAGCAGTGGCTGTGGTGGGGTTCATGCCGCTTCTATCAGCAATGACCGTACCAGGCATAAGGAAGCCATGCAGTCCTGCAAACCCGACACAAACCCGGGCTGCGGCAGGCCGGAGGCGGAATTTTTGCGACACGCTGCGGGACTTTTGTCGGGAAATTGACAAAGCCCGAAAGCGCCTGCCCGCATCCCCGGAAAACAGCGTTTCCCCTCTGAAAAGCTCTTGTTTCAGCGGGTTGAAAAGACACTTCAAACGGCTGGCACGGAAGGTGCAGTAAGGAGACTGCGCGGACATCGGTCCGGCCGAACGTGAACCCAAGAATAAGACCAACTGGCACGAAAGGCTGACACAAAGTCGCGGCTACGCAAACGTTAGGTTTTTTTTAACCCTTCCTTGAATGGAGTACTGCAATGGCCAAACTTCGGCAAATCGCCTTTTACGGCAAAGGTGGCATCGGTAAATCGACCACTTCCCAAAACACCCTGGCGGCCCTGTCCGACCTCGGTCAGAAAATCCTGATCGTCGGCTGCGACCCCAAGGCCGACTCGACCCGCCTGATCCTTCACGCAAAAGCCCAGGACACCATCCTGTCGCTGGCCGCTGAAGCCGGTTCCGTCGAGGATCTGGAACTCGAAGACGTCATGAAGATCGGCTACAAGGACATCCGCTGCGTCGAGTCCGGCGGCCCAGAGCCAGGAGTTGGCTGCGCTGGCCGCGGTGTCATCACCTCGATCAACTTCCTTGAAGAAAACGGCGCCTACGACGGCGTTGACTATGTTTCCTACGACGTGCTGGGCGACGTGGTGTGCGGCGGTTTCGCCATGCCCATCCGCGAAAACAAGGCGCAGGAAATCTACATCGTCATGTCCGGCGAAATGATGGCCATGTACGCCGCCAACAACATCTCCAAGGGCATTTTGAAGTATGCCAATTCGGGTGGCGTGCGTCTGGGCGGCCTGGTCTGCAACGAGCGCCAGACCGACAAGGAATACGAGCTGGCTGACGCCCTGTCCGGCATGCTGGGCACCAAGCTGATCCACTTCATCCCACGCGACAACGTCGTTCAGCACGCTGAGCTGCGCCGCATGACGGTGATCGAGTACGCACCTGAGTCCAAGCAGGCCGGCGAATACCGCACCCTGGCTTCGAAGATCCACAACAACGCTGGCAACGGCACGATCCCTACCCCGATCACGATGGATCAGCTCGAAGACATGCTGATGGAATTCGGCATCATGGAAGCGATTGACGAGTCGGAAGTCGGCAAGGCCGCCGCCGCAGCCGCAGCCTTGGCTGCCTAAGAGGCTTTAAGACCGGCCGGGTTCACCGCAGGCTGAATCGGGCCGGTCTTGTGCCAGAGAAAAAAACTATTTACCACTGGAGTTCCCCATGACTGCCACCGTTGAAGAGCGCAAGGCCGCGAACAAGGCCCTGATTGATGAAGTGCTGAAGGCTTATCCTGAAAAGATGGCCAAGCGGCGCGCCAAACACCTGGGCACGTTTGAAGACGGCAAGCCCGATTGCGGCGTCAAGTCCAATATCAAGTCCTTACCCGGCGTCATGACCATTCGCGGTTGCGCCTACGCTGGCTCCAAAGGCGTGGTGTGGGGCCCGATCAAGGACATGATCCACATCAGCCACGGCCCGGTCGGCTGCGGTCAATACTCGTGGGCTGCCCGCCGCAACTACTACATCGGCATTACCGGCATCGACACCTTCGTGACGATGCAGTTCACCTCCGATTTCCAGGAAAAAGACATCGTCTTCGGCGGCGACAAAAAGCTCGACAAGATCATCGACGAGATCCAGGAACTGTTCCCGCTGAACAAGGGTATCTCGATTCAGTCGGAATGCCCGATTGGCCTGATCGGCGACGACATCGAAGCCGTGTCGAAAAAGAAGAGCAAGGAATACGTTGGCAAGACCATCGTTCCCGTGCGCTGCGAAGGTTTCCGTGGCGTGAGCCAGTCGCTCGGCCACCATCTGGCCAACGACGCGATCCGCGACTGGGTGTTCGACAAGGTCGATCCCAACAAGCACCCCGAATTTGTCTCCACCCCTTACGACGTGGCCATCATCGGCGACTACAACATCGGTGGCGATGCCTGGTCCAGCCGCATTTTGCTCGAAGAAATGGGCCTGCGCGTGATTTCCCAGTGGTCCGGCGACGGCACCATCGCTGAAATCGAGAACACGCCCAAAGCCAAACTCAATGTGCTGCATTGCTACCGCTCGATGAACTACATCAGCCGGCACATGGAAGAAAAGTACGGTATTCCATGGGTTGAGTACAACTTCTTCGGCCCCACGATGATCGAGAAAAGCCTGCGCGAAATCGCCAGCCACTTCGACGACACCATCAAGGCCAAGGCCGAAGAGGTGATCGCCAAGTACCGTCCTCTGATGGAGGCCGTGGTGGCCCGGTTCAAGCCGCGCCTGCAAGGCAAGAAGGTCATGCTGTTCGTCGGCGGCCTGCGTCCGCGTCACGTCATCGGCGCCTACGAAGACTTAGGCATGGATGTGGTCGGCACCGGCTACGAGTTCGGCCACAACGACGACTACCAGCGCACCACGCACTACGTGAAAGACGGCACGCTGATCTATGACGACGTGACCGGCTACGAATTCGAAAAATTCGTCGAGCAGGTGCAGCCCGATCTCGTGGGCTCGGGCATCAAGGAAAAGTATGTGTTCCAGAAGATGGGCGTGCCTTTCCGCCAGATGCACAGCTGGGATTACTCCGGTCCTTACCACGGCTACGACGGTTTTGCCATCTTCGCCCGTGACATGGACATGGCGATTTCCAGCCCGATCTGGGCACTGACCAAGGCGCCCTGGAAGAAAGCCGCTTAAGACCCCGGACGGCCGGTGACCGCCGGCCGCCCTTTCCCACGATGACCGGCGCGATGGCCAGCCATCGCGCCTCTCGCTAACCTTTGGAGCCCCACCATGCCTCAATCAGCCGACAAGATTCTCGACCACGAACTGCTGTTCCGTGAGCCCGAGTACCAAGAGATTTTCCGCAGCAAGAAAGCGGACTTCGAGTTCAACCATTCCGACGAAACGGTCAAGCAGATCGTCGAATGGACCAAGACCGAAGACTACAAGCAAAAGAACTTCGCCCGCGATTCGCTGAGCGTGAATCCGGCCAAGGCCTGCCAGCCGCTGGGCGCTGTGTTTGTCGCCAACGGCTTTGCCAAGACGCTGTCCTTCGTTCACGGCAGCCAGGGGTGCGTGGCTTACTACCGCTCGCACTTCTCGCGTCACTTCAAAGAGCCAACGTCCTGCGTCAGCTCCTCGATGACCGAAGATGCAGCCGTGTTCGGCGGCCTGAACAACATGGTCGATGGCCTGTCCAACGCCTACAGCCTGTACAAGCCCGACATGATTGCCGTCTCGACCACCTGCATGGCCGAAGTGATTGGTGACGACGTTGACGCCTTCATCAAGACCAGCAAGCAAAAAGGCAGCGTGCCCGACGACTTCGACGTGCCGTTCGCCCACACGCCCGCGTTTGTCGGCAGCCACATCACCGGCTACGACAATGCGCTGCTGGGCATCCTGCGCCACTTCTGGGACGGCAAGGCCAAGACCACCGAACCGATGGTTCGCGTGGAAGATGAAAGCATCAACTTCATTGGCGGCTTTGACGGCTATGTCGTTGGCAACATGAAGGAAATCCGCCGGATTTTCAGCCTGTTCGGCGTCAAGGTCAACATCATCTGCGACCCGTCCGGCAACTGGAACACGCCCACCGACGGCGAGTTCCGCATGTACGCCGGCGGCACCACGAAGGAAGAAGTCCAGGCTGCATTGCATGCCAAGGCGACCATCGTGTTCCAGGAATACTGCTGCGAGAAAACCAGTAAGTTCATCCGTGAACATGGCCAGGAAGTGGTTGCACTGAATGCGCCCGTGGGCGTGGCCGGAACCGACAAGTTCCTGATGGAAATCTCGCGCCTGACCGGCAAGCCGATTCCCGCCGAACTCGAAAAAGAGCGCGGCGAACTGGTCGATGCCATGGCCGACAGCCAGGCCCACCTGCACGGCAAGCGCTTCGCACTGTATGGTGATCCTGACCAGATGCTGGGCTACGCCGGATTCCTGCTGGAACTCGGTGCCGAACCCTCGCACGTCCTGGCTACCAATGGCGGTAAAGAGTGGGAGATCAAGGTTCAGGCCCTGTTCGACTCGTCGCCTTACGGCGCGGGCTGCAAGGTGTATCCGAAACGCGATTTGTGGCACCTGCGTTCGCTGATGTTCACCGAGCCGGTGGACTTCCTGATCGGCAACACCTACGGCAAGTACCTGGAGCGCGACACCAAGACGCCGCTGATCCGCATGGTGTTTCCGATTTTTGATCGCCACCACTACCACCGTTTCCCCACCTGGGGCTACGAAGGCGGCATGCGCGTCCTGGTGACCTTGCTCGATGAGTTCTTCGAAGCGCTCGATGCCAACACCATCGTTCCGGGCAAGACCGACTACAGCTACGACATCATCCGTTGATGTGCCTGCAGGGCCGGGTTCACCCCCCCGGCCCTGCATTTCGCCGCTTACCGCTTATCTCTCGTTCAACCTATTCCCGAGTACATCATGGCCAATGTAACTTTTAGCTCCCCCGAGATGAAGAAGGATGTGACGGTGTATGCCATCGCCGGCGACACCAGGACGCTGCTGTCCGTGGCCAAGGCCAACAAGATTCCTGTGGAATTCGAGTGCGAGAACGGCGAGTGCGGCTCCTGCCAGGTGCAGGTGTCCGTGCTGTCCGCCAAGACGCCCATCGGCATGGCGTTGACGCAAAAGGAAAAAACCGTCCTCAAGCTGGCCGGCAAGATCACCGCCCAGCAGATTGAAGAAGCCGAAACCAAGGACTTGCCGCCACCCTGGCGCCTGGCCTGCCAGATGGTTCTGCGCGATGAAGACATTTTGGTGAAGTTCTGATCATGGAAGCCACCTACATCAAGTCCACACAGGACGGCCGCAAGGTTGAGGTGATTGATGGCTGGATCTGCCTGGCCGGCGCGCGCGAGGCCGACAGCCTGATTCCTCTGGAAGAACACCCCAACCGGCAGGCCATCAGCAAGGCCGTTCCGGGTGCGACGCATGCGGCCGGGCGCTTGCCCTTTACCCATGTGGAAGCCGCCATCGCGCAAAGCGCCCTGTCGGCGGCAAAACGGATTTTTGACGCCAGCCCGAGCGGCATCACGCAACGCCTGCGCCATGCGGTGTGGGCCAAGGCGGCTGCCGAAGGCGTGGAATAAACCCAGGAGAAAATAGATGCTCGTTCGATGTGATGGAACCCGCAGCGGCTACCAGCTGCTGTGCAATGGAAGTGTTTACCAATGCGTCTGCGGCCAGACCGGCTGCGTGCAAAGCAAGACGGCGACCTGCAGCAAGCAGGGCTTTTCAGTGCTGGGCAAATGCGTTGCCTGCGGCGCCGTCGGCCAGCATGTCCTGCTGGCCCCCGAGGCGGTCGGCTTTCGCCGCACGCTGATGCAGGATCCGCAGACTTCCTGAAACCCAACCCTCAACCTCTAAGCGATAGACGGGAGCTTGCCGTGATTTATGTGGTCGAACTTCCTGAGCAGGGCAAGCCGCGCGCCTGGTTTGCCTATGACGATGAAGACTTCTCGCGCAAGGTGGCGGCCTCCGACCCTCTCCAGCCGTGGGAAATCCACGATGAGGTGACGGCCCGCGAACTGCTGGAAGACCTTGGCCACCCGGTGCTCGACGCCGCAGCGCGCGAGCGTTTTCCCGCCATCTGCGCGCTGGGCGACGAACACGGCTGGGATACGCCGCTGTACCGGGCTGACCACTTGCTGGGCCGGGGTGTTTTTCAGACCGAACCCGTGGCCGAGCGCGATGCCCTGACAGCGGCGCTGGCCGCGCGCAGCGGCGTCACCAGTTGCATCTACTGGAGCGACCGCGATGCGATTGGCGCTTTTGAAGGGGCAGACCCCCGCATTGCCGGCAAGGCCCTGTGGTGGGCGCGCCGCACGCTGTACGAGCAGCTGGTCGAGCTGGAAGTGCTGGCGGACGACAACTAAAGCCTGCACGGAGGATTCAGCGATGAAGCTGCGTATTGAACGCCCCCATGCCCACGCCCTGGCGGGCGAATTTCCTGAACTGGCGGTGCTGCTGGAGCAGTTGCGCTTCGGCGCGCATGCCGAAATCGAACTGCAGCAACTCTCGCCCGGCGTGCTCGACCGCCTGGGCCAGCTCTGGCAGGAAGGCGGCGCCAGCCAGCAGCGCCGCGCCGCGCAACTCGGCTCGCTGCGCCAGGCGCTGCATGATGGCGCCAGCGAGCGCTTCACCGCCGAGACACTGGAAAAAGTGGTGCCCGCCTTTGTCCGCTACATTGCCGCCGATGCACGCTACGGCTGGCTGTTCAGCGCCGACACCGACGGCCAGCCGCTGGCCTGGTGCCCGACGCGCATCGACTACATTCCCGCTTCCAACGACGAAACCGGCAAGGTCTTGATTGAACTCAAGGCCAACGCCAAGGCCGGCGTGATTCAACAAACCATTCGCCTGACGGGCGGCGATGTCAAGGGCCGCAGCGTGGCCGAGATGCTGCTGTCGCGCGGGCTGGTGCGCGAGTCGGCGGCCCTGCTGCAAGCCTACGAGGCTACCCTGGAGCGCTACTTTGACTGGCGCGCCCAGAACGGCGCGCAGTTCGAGGGGCGCGGCACCGCTTTCCATGCGCAAGACCCGAGCGCCACCCACCGCGACAGCGACTGGCTGCGCAAGGACGTGGTGATTCTTTCGGCGCAGGGCACGGCGGCCCGGCTGGTCAACGACGAAAGCGTGCTGCAGCAGCGCAACCCCAGCCTGGAGGCGACTGGCGAAGTGCTGTCCAACTACCTGAGCAAGGCCGCCAAGAGCAACCATTTTGACGCCGAGGACGAAGTGCTGGCGCTGCACGCCGAGCTGAAGCACCAGCCCGCCTTGTTCAAGCGCCTGCCGGTGCATCCGCTGATTTTGATGTTTCACCTTGAGTTGCACCACCATGTCTGGGTGCATGTCAGCGACCTCGAACCCTATGCCTACCAGCCGCAGCTCAAGCACAAGCTGGTGCTGCCGCCCGAGCAGACCGATTTGATCGACATCCTGACCGCCGAGATGGACGTGCTGATGGACGACATCATCGCCGGCAAGTCCGGCGGCACCACCGTGCTGTGCGCCGGACCGCCCGGCGTGGGCAAGACGCTGACCGCCGAGGTCTATGCCGAGATCATCCGCCGCCCGCTGTACCGCGTGCATTCCGGCCAGCTGGGCCTGAACGTCACGACGATGGAAGCGTCGCTGAAGGAAATCCTGCTGCGCGCGCAGCGCTGGGGCGCCGTGCTGCTGATCGACGAGGCCGATGTGTACATCAAGCGGCGCGACGACAACCTGACCATGAACGCCGTGGTCGGTGTGTTTTTGCGCGTGCTGGAGTATTTCAACGGCCTGCTGTTTTTGACGACCAACCGCATCGACGACATTGACGAAGCCATCGTCTCGCGCTGCATCGCGCTGATCCGCTATCACGCGCCCGATGCGGCCGGCCGGCGGCGCATCTGGCAGGTGATGGGCGAGCAGTTCGGGCTCTGCCTGGAGGAGGGCATGCTCGATACGCTGCCGGCGCTGTTTCCGGCCGCCACCGGGCGCGACATCAAGGGGCTGGCCAAGCTGGTCGCCAAGTACTGCCGCCACAAGCAGGAAAAGGCGACGCGCGAGGTGTTCCTGCGCTGCGCGATGTTTCGCGGCCTCGATCCCGCCCTGCCGGTGCTGGCCATTTGAAGGCGCCCGCACAGGCTTTTGACAAAGGAAGAACATGAAAACCGTAGAAGAATTTCTGGCCCATACGATTCAGCTGGAGAGCGAGGCAGCCTTGCGCTTCGGCCAGCTCGCCGATGCCATGACCACGGCCGGCAACAAGGAAGTAGGGCGGCTGTTTCGCCGCCTGGCCGACTATTCGCTGCTGCACCTGGGCGATGCCAAGGCGCGCGCGGGCTTTCGCACCTTGCCCGAGATGAAGGCGGGCGACTACCGCTGGCCCGACGTTGAAAGCCCCGAGGCCGCAGCGATCTGGGCCGCCGATCCGTTCATCGGCATCGAGCAGGCGCTGCAGGTGGCACTCGATGCCGAGAGCGCCGGCCTGGATTTTTACGCCGAGGTGCTGGAGTCCACCACCGACCCTGAAATCCGCGTGCTGGCCAAGGAGTTCGTCGAGGAAGAATCCCAGCATGTCGCCGAATTGCAGCGCTGGATGAAGCTGCACCTGAGCGGCCAGGCGCTGCCGACCGAGGGCTGAAGGAGTTTTTTGTAACTACTCGGCTTCAGTAGGCCGTCATTCCCGCGCAGGCGGGAATCCAGCAACGAGGGTTGAATGCTCACACCGGCCTGGATTCCCGCCTGCGCGGGAATGACGCTCTTTAGGTTTGCTTGCATTCTGCTGGACCGAGTAGTTACCAGTTTTTAAGGTTTTTAGGCCTTTTGCGCAAGCTGCATATGTGCAAGCAGCTATCTATTTGGTAGCAATTCAGTGCCTTGTGGCGGCTTGGTGGAGCGTACATTTCCATGCGTTACAGTGTGTCAAGGGCTGCCACGCAGTCCACTTCATGCTGAAAAAGGAATGCCATGACTGACGGCGGGCTCCAGGCCGATGTTCCCCATCTCGGCGTTGTTGTCTCTGTGCGCGGCAGCGTGGTCGATGTGCGGTTCGACACGCATTTGCCCCCGATTCACACCGTTCTGCACGCCGACGAAGGCCGCATCATCGTTGAAGTGCTGGCGCAGCGCGATGCGCATCATGTGCGCGCGATTGCGCTGACGCCCACACAGGGCCTGGCGCGCGGCATGCCCGTCGTGGACACCGGCGGACCCTTGAAAGCGCCGGTCGGCAAAGGCATTCTTTCCCGCATGTTCGATGTGTTTGGCAACACCATCGACCGCCTGCCGGCCCCGTCGGATATTCAATGGCGCTCGGTGCATCGCGCGCCGCCTGCGCTGGCCCGGCGCTCCACCCGGTCTGAGGTTTTCGTGACCGGCATCAAGGTCATTGACGTGCTGCTGCCGCTGGAGCGCGGCGGCAAGGCTGGCCTGTTCGGCGGCGCGGGCGTGGGCAAGACGGTGCTGCTCACTGAGATGATCCACAACATGGTCGGGCATCAGGAGGGCATCAGCATTTTTTGCGGCATTGGCGAGCGCTGCCGCGAAGGCGAAGAGCTGTACCGCGACATGAAGGACGCCGGCGTGCTGCCCAGCATGGTGATGGTCTTCGGCCAGATGAACGAGCCGCCGGGCAGCCGCTTTCGGGTCGGCCACGCGGCGCTGACGATGGCCGAGTATTTCCGCGACGACGAGCACCGCGATGTGCTGCTGCTGATCGACAATATTTTTCGCTTTATCCAGGCCGGCTCCGAAGTTTCCGGCCTGATGGGGCAGATGCCTTCGCGTCTGGGCTACCAGCCGACGATGGGCACCGAGCTGTCGGGGCTGGAGGAGCGCATCGCCAACACCGACAGCGGCGCCATCACCTCCATCCAGGCGGTGTATGTGCCGGCGGACGACTTCACCGACCCGGCCGCAGTGCATACGTTTTCGCACCTCTCGGCGTCCATCGTGCTGTCGCGCAAGCGGGCCAGCGAAGGTCTTTTTCCGGCGATTGACCCGCTGCAGTCGAGTTCCAAGATGGCCACGCCGGGCATCGTCGGCGAGCGGCATTACGCGCTGGCGCAGGAGATCCGGCGCACGCTGGCGCAATACGCCCAGCTCAAGGACATCATTGCCATGCTCGGGCTGGAGCAGCTGTCGCCGCAGGACCGCAACGTGGTCGGCCGCGCGCGCCGGCTGGAGCGCTTCCTGACCCAGCCGTTTTTCACGACCGAGCAGTTCACCAACCTGCCAGGCAAGCTGGTCAGCCTCGAAGACGCGCTCGACGGCTGTGAACGAATCCTGCGCGATGAGTTCAAAGACTATCCTGAGAGTGCGCTCTACATGATCGGGAAGATTGACGAAGCCCGGGCCAGGAAGACAGAGGCAATCGATGTCCATGAATCTTAAGATTCTGCTGCCGTTCAGGATTTTTGCTGAAAAAACAGCGGTCTTGCGCATCGTCGCCGAAACCCAGGCGGGCTCGTTTGGCTTGCTGCCGCAGCGGCTCGATTGCGTGGCGGCGCTGACGCCCGGCATCCTGATCTACGAGACAGCCTCTGACGGAGAGGTTTTTGTCGCCGTTGACAGCGGCGTGCTGGTCAAGAGCGGCGCGGAGGTGCTGGTTTCCGTGCGGCGGGCCATGGGTGGCGCAAACCTTGGCGAGTTGCGCCAGGCCGTCGAGCAGGAGTTCTTGACGCTGGACGAGCACGAGCAAAACGTGCGCGCGGTCATGGCCAAACTCGAAACCGGTTTTTTGCGTCGCTTCGCGACTTTTCAGCATGACTGACGACCCCCGGAAAACTTCAAAAACAGAACCCGGCCTGGCCGAGCAGGTCGGCGTCAAGGCGGCGCGCAAGCTCAAGGCGCGGCGCAACCCCGCGCCCGGCGTGTGGTCGGGCCTGGGGCTGATGGGCATGATTGGCTGGTCCGTGGTCGTACCGACCCTGCTGGGCGCGGCGCTCGGCCTCTGGCTGGACCGGCGCTATCCGGGCGGGCGCTCCTGGACGCTGGCCCTGCTGATGGCCGGGCTGATGCTGGGTTGCCTGAATGCGTGGCATTGGGTCACCCGCGAAGACGCCGCCATGCGGGAGGAACCTGAACATGACGATGAATGAAACGCTGGCCCTGGTGCTGGCATGGATTGCGGGAGGCGCGCTCGGTGCCATTTTCTTTGGCGGCCTGTGGTGGACGGTTCGCAAGAGCCTGCTTTCCAGCCAGCCCGCGCTGTGGGTGTTTGCCAGTCTGCTGCTGCGCATGGGCTTGACGATGACCGGGTTTTATGTTGTTTCAGGGGGCGACTGGCGGCGCTTGCTGGCCTGCCTGGCCGGTTTTGTCATGGCCCGCCAGGTGGTGACGCGGCTGACCCGGCCGCTTGATGCGCGCCAGGCCCTTTCAGACCAGGAGGCCCGCCGTGCGCCTTAGTCCCGATGAGATCATCTTCTGGCAGCAAGGGTTTTTCAAACTCAACGCCACCATTGTGTTTACCTGGGGCCTGATGCTGGTGATGGCCGTCGGCTCAAAGCTCGTCACGCGCCGCCTTTCCACGGACCTCACGCGCTCGCGCTGGCAGAATTTTCTGGAAATCATCGTCACCGGCATCGAGACGCAGATTAAAGATGTCGGCCTGCGCCATCCGAAGCAATACATCGGCTTTCTGGGAACGCTCTTTTTGTTTGTCGCCATGGCCAGCCTGTGCACCGTCATTCCGGGCTACGAGCCGCCGACCGGCTCGCTGTCCACCACGGCGGCGCTGGCCCTGTGTGTGATGGTGGCCGTGCCGCTGTTCGGCATCCAGGACCAGGGCCTGAGGGGCTACCTCAAGACTTACCTGGAGCCGACCGTCATCATGCTGCCGTTCAACCTCATCAGCGAAGCCTCCCGCACGCTGGCCCTGGCGGTGCGCCTGTTTGGCAACATGATGAGCGGAGCGATGATCATCGGCATTCTGCTGAGCATCACGCCCTTCATTTTCCCGGTCGTCATGACGGTGCTTGGCCTGCTGACGGGCATGGTGCAGGCTTACATTTTCAGCATCCTGGCGGCGGTTTACATCGCGGCGGCCACGCATGAGAGCAAGCCCAATCTCCCTCCCACGGCGCCGGACGCCGGCGCCGGCCATTGATTCAACCACCCGAACAACTCAAGGAAATCGCATGGACAGCATGACAATCATCGCGGTGGCATCCATTGTCATCGCTGGCCTGACCACGGGTTTTGGCTGCATGGGGCCGGCATTCGCCGAAGGGCGGGCGGTGGCGACGGCGCTCACCGCGCTGGCCCAGCAGCCGGACGCCTCGGCCACCATCACCCGTACCCTGTTTGTTGGCCTGGCGATGATCGAGTCCACCGCCATTTACTGCTTCGTGGTCTCGATGATCCTGATTTTCGCCAACCCGTTCTGGAATTTCGCCATCGCCCAGGCCGCCGGGAAGTAAGCCATGCTCTTTGACTGGTTCACCGTCGGCGCGCAAGCGCTCAACTTTCTCATCCTCGTGTGGCTGATGAAGCGCTTTCTCTACAAGCCCATCCTCGACGCCATCGACGCGCGCGAGAAGCGGATTGCTTCGGCGCTGGCGGACGCTGCCTTGAAGCAGGCAACTGCCCAGAAGGAGCAGGGCGAGTTCCAGGCAAAAAACGCGGCGTTTGATCGCCAGCACAGCGAGATGCTGGCCAAGGTCAAGGACGAGATCGCCACCGAACGCCAGCGCCTGCTCGAAGAAGCCCGGCAGGCGGCGGACGCCTTGAGCGTCAAGCGACAGGACGCGCTGGCCAGCGAGCTGCAGAGCCTGCACCAGGACATCGCCCGCCGAAGCCGCGATGAAGTGTTTGCCGTGGCGCACAAGGTGCTGGCCGATCTGGCCGGAACGACGCTGGAGGCACGCATGGCCGAGGTGTTCGTGCGCCGCTTGCGAACGCTTGACGAGGAGGCCAGGGCGCGGCTGGCCCAGGCCTTGCACGCCTCATCCAGTCCTGTGCGGGTGCGCAGCGCTTTCGAGTTGCCGCCGGCGCAGCGGGCAGCCCTGCAGCAGGCGCTCAATGAAACCCTCGCGGCTGATACCCAGGTCTGCTTCGAGACCACGCCAGCGCTGATCAGCGGCATCGAACTGACAGCCAACGGGTGGAAGCTTGACTGGAACATCGCGGAGGTTCTTGCGTCGCTTGAACAGCATGTTGACGGCCTGCTTGAAAAGCCGTCCGAACCCCAGCCCGAGCCCGCCGCCGCAACAGCAGCAGAGACAACCGCATGAGCGCGCCAGCCGATACCTTGCAAAGTGTCCTGGACCGCACCTTTGCCAGCCTTCGCCATGGGCTTGAAACCTACACGGCGCAACTGACGCCGCACGAGGTCGGCACCATCACCCGCGTTTCCACCGGCATCGCCATGGTTTCCGGCCTGCCGGGCGTGGGCTTTGAGGAACTGGTGAGCTTTTCCGGCAATGTCTTTGGCATCGCCTTCAATGTGGACGAGACCGAAATCGGCGTCGTGCTGCTGGGCGACTACGGGCATCTGCATGCGGGCGATCAGGTCCGGCGCACCGGCCGCGTGATGGACGTGGCCGTGGGGGAGGGCTTGCTGGGCCGGGTGATCGACCCGCTGGGCCGCCCGCTTGACAGCCTGGGGCCGGTGGTTTCCAGCGCGCGCCTGCCCATCGAAAGGCCTGCCGCACCCATCATGGACCGCGCCCCCGTCACCGTGCCGCTGCAGACCGGCCTGAAGGTCGTTGATGCCTTGATTCCGATTGGGCGCGGCCAGCGCGAACTGATTCTGGGCGACCGGCAGACCGGCAAGACCGCGATTGCGGTGGACACCATCCTCAACCAGCGCGGGCAGGATGTGCTGTGCGTGTATTGCGCGATTGGCCAGCGCGCCGCCGCCGTGGCCAGGACGATTGCCGTTTTGCGCGAGAAGGGCGCCATGGAATACACCGTCGTGGTGGTCACCGAGGGCAACGACCCGCCCGGACTGGCCTACATCGCGCCTTATGCGGCCACCAGCATTGCCGAGCATTTCATGGAAATGGGCCGCGACGTCCTGGTGGTCTATGACGACCTGACGCAGCACGCCCGCGCCTACCGCGAACTGTCCCTGCTGCTGCGCCGCCCGCCCGGACGCGAGGCCTTTCCCGGCGATATTTTCTACATCCACTCGCGCCTGCTGGAGCGCGCCACCCATCTGCGCCCGGAGCGCGGCGGCGGCTCGCTCACCGCCCTGCCGATCATCGAAACCGAAGCGCAGAACATGTCGGCCTACATCCCGACCAACCTGATCTCCATCACCGACGGGCAGATTTACCTGTCACCATCGCTGTTTGAACTGGGCGTGCTGCCCGCCGTCGATGTCAGCAAATCCGTCTCGCGCGTGGGCGGCAAGGCGCAGCGCGCCGCCTACCGGGCGGTGACTGGCGACCTCAAGCTGGCTTACGCGCAGTTCGAGGAGCTGGAAACCTTTGCCCGGTTTGGCGCCCGGCTGGATGAAAACACCCAAAAAATCATCGAGCATGGACGGCGCATCCGGGCGTGCCTCCAGCAGCCGGAATCGGCCCCGGTGTCGATGGCCGGACAAATCACGGTGCTGCTCGCGCTGACCGCCGCATTTTTTGACAGCGTGCCGCTTGCGCAGATGACGGCGGCCGAGCAAGCCGTGCTTCAGGCGGCGGCCACCCTGCCGGCCGAGCTGAAGGCGCGCTTTGACACGGCCAAAAAACTGAGCGAAGAAGACCGGGCCACGCTGATTCAGCTGGCCCGCGATGCGCTCAAACCCTTTGTGCCGCCACCCGCCGAGAGCCGGCGAACGAGCGCCCGATGAGCGACACCACCGCCAGCCTGGGACGCAAGATTGGCACGGCCGGCGACCTTCAGTCCGTCGTGCGCACGATGAAGGCGGTGGCCGCCTCAAGCATTACCCAGTACGAAAATGCGGTGCACGCGCTGGATGATTACTACCGCACGGTGCAGCTGGGGCTGGTGGCCTGCCTGCGCCAGGGTCAGCAGCCTCTTGCCCAGGCCCAGGCGCCGCGCCCGGGCGCCGGGGCCATCGCCGCCGTGGTGTTTGGCTCCGACCAGGGGCTGGTGGGCCAGTTCAACGATGTGATGGCCGATTTTGTGCTCAGGACGCTGGAGGATTTGCCGGGTGCAAAGACGGTCTGCGCCGTCGGCGAGCGCATCGGCTCCAGGCTCGCGGAAACCCACCTGATGCTGGGCAAAAGCTTCATGTTGCCGGGCTCGATTGGCGCGATTACATCGCTGGTCGGGCAGGTGCTGGTCGAGGTGGATGCGCTGCTGGCAAAAGGCGAGATCACGCAGGTGTACGTTTTTCACAGCCGCCCGCATGCCGGGGCGATTTACACCCCTGTCTGCCAGCGGCTGCTGCCGCTGGACGAGACCTGGCGGCGGGAGTTGACGGCGATGGCCTGGCCGACCCGGAATTTGCCGGAGGCCATCAATGGCGCACAAGCCGCATTGCCGGCCTTTGTCCGCGAATACCTGTTCGTCTCGCTGTTCAGGGCCTGCGCCGAATCACTGGCCAGCGAAAACGCCAGCCGCCTGGCGGCCATGCAGCGCGCCGAGAAAAACATCGAGGAATTGCTGGACGACCTGAACCGCTCGTTTCACCGTCTGCGCCAGAGCGGCATCGACGAGGAACTGTTTGATCTCGTGGCCGGCTTCGAGGCGCTGGCAGGGGCTGATTCCCCGGAGAACTTGTAGTCTTGGCTATTTTTACAAGCTCTTTAGGGCTTTTGCGCATGCTGGGTATGCGCAGGCAGCTATGTATTTTGTAGCTGGCTAACTCGGAAAGAGGGTTGCATCAAAATCTGCCTTGCGATCTCAATGTGCCGGTGCGCCCATCGAGAACGAATGTTCCGGAAAGTTTCGAAGTACCTTTTTATCCATGGTAGCCAGCCGCGTTCCCAGTTGGACAGCCAGGGCAACAAACTCGCAGTCATAAGCGGAGCAATCGCTTTTTCTCACCAGATCAAGGACTGCATAAGAGTCCACTTCATATTCCTTGCTGCTCAGCAAGCCTTCCGCCTCACGCTGGATGGCATAGGCCTGGTCAAAAGTGAGCGTGCCGCGCCGCATGAATCCGGCCAGGATGTTGCGAAACTCGCTGCGCCAAAGGACAGGCGCCACCCAATCGGGGTCTTGGGCCAACAGCTTCTCGGCTTGTTCCGTGAAATCACCGGGCAGGTAGAGATACGCCAGAATGTTCGAATCCACAACGATCACGGGCGCCCCTCTTCGCGCAGCCGTGCAATGTCTTGCGCACTGAATGCCCCGCTGGGCAGCGCTTTCCTGAGTTGGCGCGCCCGCGCCAAATGCTCATCGACCGATATTTTTTGCGGCAGCAGGATGGATTCAAGGCACACCAGCACCTCGCTGTTCAAGCTGCGTCGATGCACCTCGGCGGCTTCCTTGAGGCGGCCATAAAGTGCATCCGGAATGTTCTTCAGGGTCAGCGTAGTGGGCATGGTTTTCTCCAACCAAAATGAAACCATTGTGGTTTCATTTTGGTGGCTGGTCAACTATCACCTTGGACTGCATCCTTGGGTTACGCCATCGTTTCAAGCCATTTAAGCCTCTAGCGCAAGCTGAGTATGCGCAAGCAGCTATGTATTTTGTAGCTATTCAAGCCTGGCCCCAGGGCTATCGCATCTAAATAAAGCCCCCTGCGAGCACGGTTTCCATATAGGCCTGATCCCAGCCTGCGCGCCGGCGTTTGCCTTGCATTCCGAGTTTCTTGGTCGTTTCCTGCTTGAGCTGGGTCAGCGCCATGCGTCGCAGGCAGGCGAAATTGGCAGGCGCATTGTCTTTGCGCACCTGACAGGCATCTTCCCTGAACCCCACGTCCAGCGACCAGTGCAACTCGTTCTCCACCGCCCAGTGGCTTCGCACGGCTCGGGCCAGCATCTCGGCGCTCGCGCTCAAGGCCAGGCTGCTGATGAAGTAATGGGTCTCGTCGCTGGTTTTTGCACCCACCTGCCGCGTGCGCCTGACCATCGCGAGGGTTTGCAAGTTGGCCCAGGATTTGGTGGCCCGTCTCAAGTGCTGCGGCACTTCGATAAGCCAATGCTCCCGGCTCTCGATGCGTGCGTGGCTGCTGGGGCCTGTGGGGTCAAGATGGTGGCTGTGCGCCTGGTTGGCAAACCCATTGGCCAGACTCTGGGCAAACCAGGAGGCCGCGCCCAGGCACAGGTGCCGGTGGTTGGTCTTCAGGCTCAGAACATAATCCGCCTGGCCTTTGATGATTTCCCGGGTGATCGCCTTTTGGCAGCCCATGGCATCAATCGTGACAATGCAGCCCTGGATGCTCAAGAGCTTGAGCAACTCGGGAATGGCCCTGATTTCATTGGATTTTTCAGCCGTTCGCACCTGCCCGAGCAGCATGCTGGTCTGACATGCCCATGCGCTCACGATATGCAGCGGCGATTGCTTGCCGTTGCGTGAGCCTCGCAGGCTTTTGCCATCAATGGCCACCACGCCCTGCACGCGCCCGACCAGGCCGGCCAGCCACTGCTGGCAGGCTTGTTCCAGTGCATCGGCATCAATCAGGCGAAACACCCGCGCGAACGTGTCGTGCGAGGCGATGCCGTTGGGCAGCTTCAAAAAGGTGGAAAACCACGCCAGCTTGGACTGGCCAAATTCGACCACCTCGGTCCAGTGGTCAGCCCCGCCTATGACGGCGCACAAGGCAACGGCCAATATATCGAGCAGCTCATGGCGCTGGGTGCGCAGCATGCGGGGGTCTGGCACCTCGCCGAGATGCTCCATCAGGCTCAGGCGCGGGCGTTCGGTCATGAAAAGCTTTTCTACAGGCTGTTTTGAAGTCCTGTAGTTTGCCCTTCCCCGACTTCCCTGGCTTCAGACCGTTCGCTTTTTAACGTCCTGGATTTAGATGCGATAGCCCTGAGCCTGGCCCATGTCGCTTGCCGGGTGAAAAGTGAAGCTGGCGGTTCATCGCTGATGGGGAAATTCATCGAATTGGCCGATCAGTTACAGTCCCCAGCGTTCAGGGAATGAAAATAACAGGGGGAACCATGTCAAATATCTATGCGATCAAGCTGCCGGGTTGGTCGCTATTTTTATGTGAGCAAGCTTTTAAAGCTCGGCAAGCGTTTACGCATGTTTTTTATGCTGCCTTCGCCGATATATGCCGCAGCGGCTTGCGGTCTACATTACATTAAATTGCTATGTCGAGGCACATGCTGTCGTTGCTGATCGCGATTTCCGGTGGCGGCGGCTTGCTTCTGCTTGAGGTTGCCATAGCTCGCATTGTTCCGACCCTGGGTAGCCTGTTTTACATTCCAACCGTCATTGGTCTGTCAATGCTTGAAGACGGCGGGCTTCCCACGCTACAGGGATCGCCAGATGGTTGGCCGATCCCAACTTCATTGGGCTGGTATATCGCTGCCGCAAGTTGGTGGGTCTTTTGGTCGGCCGTCATCGCGCTGGCACGCTTGTATCGGCATCGTCAGGGAGTTCGTCGGTGCGCAATTTAACAGGCCGCTGCATCCGACCGCCTGCGGCGTCGGCTGAGCGGAGGCGTTGAACGTCTGCTGTCTGAAACCTGGCCGACAGCCCCAGCCTTCAACGGTCGTTGACGATACCCACTGTAGCAAACCCCCTGTCGCAATTCCTCCAAACCCGCCAAAGCGCAGCGCTGGCAGCAATCCGACACCGCCAAACCAGCTCCTGAACACGGTTTTTACCCTGGCATCAAAAATGCAAAGAAGGGTACATCCACCTGTCAGGAGTCTTTCATGTCAGTCTCGCTCAAGGCCAAGATCGCTGAAGTGTTCGAAGAACCTGGTTGTGACAAGAACCAGGGCAAAAGCGAAAAAGAACGCAAGAAGGGCTGCACCAAGCAGCTCAACCCCGGCGCCGCAGCCGGTGGTTGCGCCTTCGACGGCGCCAAGATTGCGCTGCAGCCGGTGGTCGATGTGGCCCATCTGGTCCACGGGCCGATAGCCTGCGAGGGTAATTCCTGGGACAACCGGCACAGCGCCTCATCGGGCTCGCAGCTCTACCGCACCGGCTTCACCACCGACATCAACGAGCTGGACGTGATCTACGGCGGTGAAAAACGCCTGTTCAAGTCCATCCGCGAGATCATCGAAAAATACGACCCGCCCGCCGTCTTTGTCTACCAGACCTGCGTGACCGCGCTGGTCGGCGACGACATTGAAGCGGTGTGCCAGCGCGCCACCGAAAAATTCGGCAAGCCCATCATTCCGGTCAACGCGCCCGGTTTTGCCGGCCCCAAGAACCTGGGCAACAAGCTGGGCGCCGAGGCCTTGCTGGACTACGTGATCGGCACCGTCGAGCCCGAATTCACCACCCCTTACGACATCAACATCATCGGCGAATACAACCTGGTCGGCGAGCTGTGGCAGGTCAAGCCGCTGCTCGACGCGCTGGGCATCCGCATCCTGTCGTGCATTTCGGGCGACGGGCGCTACAACGAGGTTGCCAGCGCCCACCGGGCCAAGGTGAACATGATGGTCTGCTCCAAGTCGATGATCAACATCGCCACCAAGATGGAGCAGCGCTGGGGCATTCCGTACTTTGAAGGCTCGTTCTACGGCATCGGCGACATGAGCGACACGCTGCGCCAGATTGCCACGCTGCTGGTCAAGCAGGGCGCGCCGGCTGATTTGCTGGAGCGCACCGAGCGCCTGATTGCGGTGGAAGAGGCCAGGGCCTGGGAGCGCATCGCGCACTACAAGGCACGCCTGACCGGCAAGCGCGCCTTGCTGATCACCGGCGGCGTCAAGTCCTGGTCGGTGGTGGCTGCGCTGCAGGAAGCGGGCATCGAGATTGCCGGCACCAGCGTCAAGAAGAGCACCAAGGAAGACAAGGAAAAGATCAAGGAAATCATGGGTGATGACGCGCACATGATCGACGACATGACGCCGCGCGAGATGTACAACATGCTGCGCGACGCAAGGGCCGACATCATGCTGTCGGGCGGGCGCTCGCAGTTTGTCGCGCTCAAGGCGCGCATGCCCTGGCTCGACATCAACCAGGAGCGCCATCACCCCTACGGCGGCTATGAAGGCATGGTTGAGCTGGTGCGTGAAATCGACAGGGCGATCTACAACCCGGTCTGGCAGCAGGTGCGCATTCCCGCGCCCTGGGGCGACGACGGCGAAACCCTGGGGGCCGTGCCGACGGCGGCCATCCCCGAAGTTCCGGCGCCGGGCATGGGCTTTCTGGCCGACATCGCGGCCAAGGCGATGGGCCTGGAGCCCGAAGAAATTCCGGTCTGACGCAACCTTTAGAAAAGAGCACATCCTATGGCCAGCGTTGTCGAGTCGAAAAAATCCTGCACGGTCAACCCGCTCAAGATGAGCCAGCCGCTGGGCGCGAGTTTTGCCTTTCTGGGGCTGGACGCCTGCATGCCGGTGATGCACGGCTCGCAGGGCTGCACCTCCTTCGGCCTGGTGCTGCTGGTGCGCCATTTCAAGGAAGCCATCCCGCTGCAGACCACGGCCATGAACGAGGTCACTTCCATCCTGGGCGGTTACGACAACATCGAGGCGGCGCTGGTCAATATCCGCAAGCGCGCAGCGCCCAAGGTCATCGCCATCTGCTCGACCGGCCTGACCGAAACCAAGGGCGACGATGTGGACGGCTATATCGTCACGGTGCGCAAGCGCAAGCCCGAACTCGATGACACCGAGATCGTCTATGTCTCGACGCCCGACTACGTGGGCGCGTTCGAGGACGGCTACAAGCACGCCATCACCGCCATCGTCAAGGCGCTGGTCAAGCCGCTGCCGGTGAAGGCCGACCAGATTACCCTGCTGCCCGGCAGCCACCTGTCGCCGGGCGACATCGACGAGCTGCGCGAAATCATCGAATCCTTTGGCCTGTCGGTGATTGTGCTGCCCGACATTTCAGGCTCGCTGGACGGCCACATCGCGCCCGACTGGCGTGGCACCACGCTGGGCGGAACGACGCTGGAACAGATTCGCGCCGCTGGTGGTTCAGCCTTCACCCTGGGCGTGGGCGAGCAGACCCGCGAGGGCGCCGAGGCGCTGCGCGAGATTGCCGGCACGCCGCTGGAAATCTTCGAGCGCCTGACCGGGCTGGAAGTCAACGACCGCTTCCTGCAGCGCCTGGCGCAGATTTCCGGCAAGCCCGTGCCCGCTAAATACCGGCGCCAGCGCAGCCAGCTGCTCGACGCCATGCTCGACGGCCATTTCTACACCGGCGGCGTGAAGGTGGCGATTGGCGCCGAGCCCGATTTGCTGCTGGCCGTGGGCGGCCTGCTGCACGAGATGGGCGCCGAGCTGCGCTGCTGCATCAGCACCACCAAATCCCCCGCGCATGCGCTGCTGCCCGCCGAACAGGTCGTGCTGGGCGACCTGGAAGACCTGGAGCGCGGCGCGGCCGACGCCGGTTGCGACCTCCTGATTACCCATTCGCATGGCCGTCAGGCGGCGGAACGGCTGAACAAGCCGCTGCTGCGCATCGGCTTTCCGGTGTTTGACCGCATTGGCAACGCGCACCGCCGCATGGTGGGCTACCGGGGCACGATGGACTTCATTTTCGAAATCGCCAATCTCATGATCGACCAGATCGTGCATCACCATCCCGGCGACTGGCCGCTGACGCCCGAGGCCGCCGCAGCCGCTGCGCCCAGCGCTGGCGCCGGTTGCTGCGGCGCCCCTCTCACCCCCACCACGCTGGCTGAAGCCAGTGCCTGACCTTAACTTAGGAGGTTCTCATGAAAATCGCTTTCGCTACCCAGGACAAGGAGCGCGTTGACGCGCACTTCGGCTGGGCCAAGAGCATCGTCGTCTATGAGGTGTCGCCTGAAGGCCACCATTTCATCGAGAGCTTCGACTTCGGCGACAAGCTCGAAGAAGACGGCGACGAGGACAAGCTCGCGCCCAAGCTCGAAGCCATCAAGGATGTCGCCATCCTGTATGTCGCCGCCATCGGCGGCTCCGGCGCGGCGCGCGTCGTGGCCATGAAGATTCACCCCATCAAGGTGCCGCAGCCCGAGTCGATTGCGGAAATCCTGGACAAGCTGCAGGTCGTGCTCAATGGCACGCCCCCGCCCTGGCTGCGCAAGGCGCTGGCCAAGGACAACGAACGCTCTTTTGACTTTGAAGATGACGAGGTAACCCCATGACCGAACAAGCCAGCATTGAAACTCCCGTGACGCCTGTCACCCCCGCCAGCGAAGAGGCCCTGATGGGCACCGCCTTTGTGCAGCAACTGGTCAAGCAGCTGCGCGCGCAGGACATCCACGGCACCTGGGAAGGCAAGACCGACCTGGAATTGCTCAAGCCCTATATCCACACGGCCGAAGAGCGCCGCGCATTGCCGATTCTGGGCGACCCGGACCCTGAAACGCTGTGGCATCTGGAGATTTTCTACAACGCCATTGCCGTGGCCGTTGAGCGCGAAACCGGCCAGATGGTCTCGCCGATGATGAAGATGAGCCACGAAGGCTTTGGCCGCATGGTGCTGATCGCCGGCCGCCTGGTGGTGGTCAACAAGCAGCTGCGCGACGTGCATCGCTTCGGTTTCCCGTCGCTGGCCAAGCTGGCGGACGCGGGCGGCAAGTTCTTTGACGAAGCCGTCGCCATGATCCGCGCCTACCCGGCCGTGGCCCAGTACGGAGCCTGAGCCATGAGCACAGACGCCGACGAACTCAAGGCGCGCCTGAAGAAACTCAACGCGCGCGCCACGCAGGCCAAGATGGACCTGCACGACCTGTCCGAAGACCTGCCCACCAACTGGGAAAAGATTCTTGAAGTTTCCCAGCGCTGCCATGAAGTCCATGCCGCGCTGATGGATGCACGCAAGGAGGCTGCTGCGGCAGCAGGCTGAAAAACCCGCCAGGAAACGCCATGAGCAACACATTCAACATCACCATGCCCAGCGGCGCCACCTGGACGCCCACCTTTGTCGCCTCGCTGGACGAGGAAAAGTGCATCGGCTGCGGCCGCTGCTTCAAGGTCTGCCCGCGCGGCGTGCTTGAACTCGTCGGCCTGAACGCCGATGGCGAGTATGTCCGCGTCGATGACGACGATGACGACGACGATGAATACGACAAGAAGGTCATGACGATTGCGCACCAGGAGCTGTGCATTGGCTGCACCGCCTGCGCCAAGATCTGCCCGAAGAAGTGCTACACCCACGCCCCTGCGGTGATCTGAGCGAGCCGGGACATGAGCGCCCACGCCGTGTTGATGTCTTGCGCACCGGACGCGAACGATGCGGCCGCCCTGGCCCTGGCCGGGGTGCTGTCAACTGCGTTCGAGCGCCACGGCCGCAGCCTGCTGCCCATGCCCGGCCTCGATGCGACGGCCACGCGCTGGCTGCTGGCGCGCTGGTTTCCCGGCGCTGATGTGGCGCTCGGGCTGGACTGGGACGCGCTGGCCGGCGCCGACCGCTTTGAGCCGCGCAGTGACGAAATCGAGGAAGTGGTCAGCCTGCTGCGCGAACACGCGGACTTGGCCGCCGGCCCCGCGCAAGCGTCGGACGCCATGGCCTGGGCGATGGCCTGCGCCAGCCTGGGCGACAACCATTTGTGGCAAGACCTCTGCCTGCCGTCGCGCAACGAACTCTCGGCGCTGATCGGCCACTGGTTTCCAGGCCTTGCCGCCAAAAACACGCAGCACATGAAATGGAAGAAATTTTTCTACAAGCAGTTGTGCGAACGCGAGGATATTTTGATTTGCAAGGCGCCGACCTGCGGCGTCTGCACGGATCATGCCGTGTGCTTTGGGCCGGAGGATGCCCAGGCAAGCCAGGTGATCGCGCTTCACTGATATTCCACGCCGCCGGCTTCCATCGCAACAACTTTCCCTGCGTCATTCCCGCGCAGGCGGGAATCCAGTCGTATTGCGAAAGCCGAGTGCCTTGCCAAGCGCCGCACTGGATTCCCGCCTGCGCGGGAATGACGGTGTGAACTATCAGGCGGCGGACTGCCGCAGCAGCGTCTCGACGGTGCTGGCGCCCAGGTGGTCTTCCGGGTCCAGCAGGCGCAGCTTGGCGACCAGCGCGCTAGCGGTGTCGCGATCATCCTTGCGCAGGTTGATGAACGCCAGCGCCTTGAGCGTGAAGAGCCAGAAGCGCGCCGGTCCCGGCACCGAAAAATCGGTGTCGCCAGGTGCCACCTGCCGCCAGTCAGCGGCCAATTGCGCTGCCTTGGCTGCTGCGCTCAGGCCCTTGCTGGCCGCTGACAGCGCCAGGTCGAGCTGGCCGCGCCCGGCGTGCATCTTGTAGAGCAGGTAATACACCGGCAACTGGTCCGGCGCGGTGGCAGCCGCCGTCCACAGCGCCGCCTCCACCTGCGCGGGCGGCGCATTGCGCGCCACGTCGATCAGGTGCTGCACGGCCGGCGAAACCGTGCCGCCGAACAGCTCGGTGGACTCAACCCCGGTCAGCAGGTTCACCAGACAGCCTTGGGCGCCAGCAGACGCTCGACGGGAACGCCGCCTTCGAGGTGACTGTCGAAGATTTCGTTGACATCTTCAAGCGTCACGCCCCGGTAGAGAACGCCTTCAGGATAAACCAGCACATTGGCGCCTAGCTCGCACGGGCCGATGCAGCCGGAGTTGGTGATGGAGACTTTTTCGTAAGCCTGGCGCTTTTGCAGCTCGGCCCAGAAGGCCTGCAGCACGGCGACGGCGCCCTTGCTGGCGCACGAGCCTCGCGGATGGACAGGCGGTCGGTTCTGCGTGCAGACGAAAACGTGGCGCAGGGGTTTGCTCATGGTGTGTGGCTGCTTTCTTTTTTTAACCGAACTTGAAGAGGATGCCGTGGCCGCCGCGCGGGTATTCCCACTCGACGTTCATGTGCTCGCTGCAGATGATCCGGCAGCTGCCGCATTCCAGGCAGCCGTCGGTGATCAGGGTCACGTTGCCGTTGCCTTCGGTCTTGTAGCAGGACGCCGGGCAGACAAAGGTGCAGCTCTTGGAGCCGCAGGCATTGGTGCAGATGTCGGCATCCTTGATCTTGATGTGGGGCCGCCCCGCATCGACGCGGTAACGGTTCTGGAAGAGTTTTTCTTCCACATTGACGGTAATGGCAGTCATCGTATGGCCTTCCAGAGTTTGTACGCATCACCCACCAGCCCGGTGAGCTTGCGGGTCTTGCGGAAACTCGCGAATATCTCGCGCTCTTTGGTTTTCTTGTCCACGCCGTCCACGGTGATCATGGTGCGGGCCGCCTGCGCCACCATGTCCGGGTAGCTGGTGAAGAACTGCGGGTTCTTGTGCAGCACCTTGGGCATGTCGCGGTACTTGTACAGATCCTTCATCACGAAGCTGTCATCGAGCGCCGTCTTGTAGGCCTTGAGCGAGTCCGCGCGGTAGCCCTTGCTGGCGGCCTTGGCGTTGATGACGGTTTCGGCGGCGAGCCGTCCGGTGGTCATTGCCAGGTTCGAGCCTTCGCGGTGCACCGCGTTCACAAAGCCGCCCGAGTCGCCGACGATCATCCAGCCGTTGCCGTAGATCTGCGGAATGGCGTGAAAGCCGCCTTCGGGAATCAGGTGGGCGCAGTATTCCTTCATCTCGCCGCCTTCGATCAAGGGGGCGATGGCCGGGTGGCGCTTCATCTGCTCCAGCAGCACGTAAGGGCTGGTGCGGTTCGGGTTGTTCTTGAAGTCGCCCAGCATGCAGCCCACGCCAATGGTCAGCGACTCCTTGTTGGTGTAGAGAAAGCCGGTGCCCATCATGCCGTCGGTGATGCGCCCGACCATCTCGATCACGACGCCCGATTCCTCGCCGATGTTGAAGCGCTGGCGGATGGTTTCTTCGGGCATGAAGAGGATTTCCTTGACCGCCAGGGCGACGTTCTCGGACTTGATTTCGCCATGAAAGCCGGCCTTGCGCGCCAGCGTCGAGTTCACGCCGTCGGCCAAAATCACCACGTCGGCATAGACATCGCCCTGCATGCGGTCGCACTGCACGCCGACCACCTGGTCGCCGTCCATGATCAGGTGGTTGACGGTGGTCTCGCAGATCAAGAGGGCACCGGCTTCGCGCACCTTGGAACTGAACCACTTGTCAAACTGCGCCCGCAGGATGGTGTAGCGGTTGTAGGGCGGCTTGTTGTAGTCTTCGCTGCGGATGTGCGTGCCGACAAACGAGGTTTCGTCCAGCAGCCACATGCGCTGCTCGATGATGTGGCGCTCCAGCGGCGCGTCATCGCGAAAGTCGGGAATGATCTGCTCCAGCGCGTTGGCATACAAGATGGCGCCCTGCACGTTCTTGCTGCCGGGGTATTCGCCGCGCTCGATCTGCAGCACCTTCAGGCCGGCCTTGGCCAGGGTGTAGGCGCAGGCGTTGCCCGACGGGCCGGCGCCGACGACGATGGCGTCAAATTGGGATGGTTTTTTCATCTCGTTCTCCTGTGAGCGGTCAGCAACTCAAGCCACCTGGCGGCTGCGCAGCGCCAGATGGGCGGCGAAAGCCTGGGTCAGCGCGGGCAGCACCTGCATCGCGTTGCCGACGATGCCGTAATGCGCGAATTCAAAAATCGGCGCGTTGACATCGGTGTTGATGGCCACGATCACGTCGGCCGCCTCGCAGCCCACGCGGTGCTGGATGGCGCCGGAAATGCCGGCGGCAATGTAGAGCTTGGGCCGCACCGTCTTGCCGGTCTGGCCGACTTGCCGGTCCGCCTCGACCCAGCCGGCCTGAACGCAGGGGCGGGTCGAGCCGACTTCGCCGCCCAGCACCCGCGCCAGCTCGAACACCAGCTTGAAGTTCTCGGGGTTCTTCAGGCCCTTGCCGCCGCTGACGATCACGTCGGCGTAGGGCAGGTTGATCTTGTTGCTGTTGGCGTCGGCGATGAAGTCCAGCATCTTGGTGACGACCTGGGTTTCGATCATGCCCAGCGTGTCGTAGGTGATCTCGCCGGTGCGGCTGGCGTCGGCACGCGGCATCAGCATGACGCGCGGGCGAACCGTGGCCATCTGCGGGCGGTAGGCCAGCGTCATGATGGTGCAGTACAGCGAGCCGCCGAAGGTTGGCCGGGTGGCGGCCAGCGCTTTGGACGTGGGGTCGATCTTCAGTTCGGTGCAGTCGGCGGTCAGGCCGGTGAGCAGCGTGGTCGCCACCGAGCCCGCCAGGTCGCGGCCCATCGAAGTCGCGCCGAGCAGGAAAATCTCGGGCTGGTATTTGTTGACCAGGTCGGTCATGCCCTTGGTGAAGGGCTCGTTGCGGTAGCCCTTGAGCACCGGGTCTTTCATGATGTAGGCCTTGTCGGCGCCAAACGTGAAGGCCTCGGCGGCGAACTTCTCCAGCGGCTCGTCCGGGCCGCCGAGCAAGATGGCGCTGACCGGGCAGCCCAGCGTGTCGGCCAGCTTGCGCGCTTCGCCGATCAGTTCCCAGGAAACGCTGTGGACGTGACCGCGGTCATGCTCGATGAACACCCACACGCCTTTGTAGGCCTTGAGTTCGTCGGACAGTTCCAGGTTGCGGCCGCCACGGCCGGCGGGGCGCTTGGCCGGTGCGGCAGCAGGGGTAGGGGCTTGGCTCATGTCATCTCCTTCATCAGCAAATCGGATTCAAGCGTCGGATGCCGGGTAAAAATCTTCTGGATCAAATTGAGCGATACGTCGCGCAGGCTGGAGTTTTCCAGGTCCAGCATCTCGACCTTTTCGCTGCGCGGCGTCGGGCCGAAGACCTTGCTCACCACCGTGGGCGAGCCTTTGAGGCCGATCTTGCTCAGGTCTTCAATGCCGGCGTCTTCCTTGCTCCACTTGCGCACCGGGTAGGCGGCGGCGTGGATCATCGCGGGCAGATTCGCAAAGCGCATCTCGTTGGTGTTTTCCAGCATCGTGATGAGGCAGGGCAGCGAGGTTTTCAGCACCTGCACGCCGCCTTCGGCACGCCGCTCGACGGTGATGCTGCGGTTTTCCAGATCCACCTCGACGATGCGCGACACATAGGTCAGCAGCTGCAGCCCCATGCGCTTGGCGATGCCGGGGCCGACCTGGGCGGTGTCGCCGTCAATCGTCTGCTTGCCGGTGAAGACGATATCGACCGCCTGCTCCTTGGCAATCTGGCGCACGCCAGCGGTCAGCGCATAGGAAGTGGCCAGCGTGTCGGCGCCGGCAAAGGCGCGGTCGGTGACCAGTACAGCGTCGTCGGCGCCAAAGCTGATGCATTTGCGCAGCGCTTCCTCGGCCTGGGGCGGCCCCATGCACAGCATGGTGACCTTGCCGCCAAACTTGTCCTTCAGCCGCAGCGCCTCTTCGAGCGAGAACAGGTCGTAGGGGTTGACGATGGCCGGAACGCCCTGGCGCATGATGGTGTTGGTGACCGGGTGGACGCGAATCTGCGCCGAATCCGGAACCTGCTTGATACAAACGACGATGTGCATGTCAATGACTCCTTGGTTGTCAGGCAGCGGCAGCGCGCTGCGGCATGGACGCCCTGAGGCTGTCCAGCGTCACATGCTGCTTGCCGTCGGTGTCCTGGAACACCTTGAATACTTTTTCCTGGGCCGGCGTGGAGGTGACGAAGTCCCCATAGGCCTTGGTCAGCAGCGCCCGGTAGGCGGTGAACATCTGCAACTCATCGGTCTGCGCCAGCGGTGTCTCCTGCCGGAGGTACTGGAAAAATCGCTTGAGGATGTGCAGCCGGCTGATGTTCATCACCTTCTGATCGAAGGGCACGCCAAAATACTGCATGAAATCCTCGGCGGAGGACAAGGTTTTGAGCTGTTGAAGAAAGTTTTCCATTGGGCTTACTCCATGGTGGACGGTTGAAGAAAGGACTGGTCAAAGCCAGGCTCGGCACAGTGATCGCTGCAGGCGCCGCAGGCCGTTGCGTGGTCGGACAGGAAGTCGGCATGGGGAATCTGCCGCTCCAGCTGCGCAACGCGGTCCAGCAGGCAGGCAATGGCCTTGCCGACCGGGTCGGGAATCAGGTGGTGGTTCAGGTCAAAGCCGTGGGTCGTGCTGCGGCGCGGCGTCACCACGCGGCCCGGAATGCCGACGACGGTGGCGCCTGCCGGCACTTCCTCGATGACCACCGAATTGGCCGCGACACGCGCCCGGTTGCCGACCCGGATCGGTCCCAGAATCTTGGCGCCGGCGCCCACCACGACCTGGTTGCCCAGCGTCGGGTGGCGCTTGCCCGCGCTCCAGCTGGTGCCGCCCAGCGTGACGCCGTGGTAGAGCGTCACATCGTTGCCAATCTCGGCCGTCTCGCCAATCACGACGCCAGCCCCGTGGTCGATGAAAAAGCGCATGCCGATGCTGGCGCCCGGATGGATGTCCACCTGCGTCAGCCAGCGCGCCGCAAAGGAAATCCAGCGTGGCCCATAGCGCCAGCCGCGCCGCCACAAGGCATGCGCCATGCGGTGCAGCGCAATCGCCTGCACGCCGGGGTAAATGGTCCAGACTTCCAGCAGACTGCGCGCGGCCGGATCACGCTCCAGCACGCAGCGGGCGTCCTCGCGCACCAGCGACCACCAGGAGCGGCGCGGCATGACCGGCTCTTTGAGCGAGGTGGCCGGCACGGATTTTTGAGTGTGTTTCATGCCTGGCCCAAGGCCACCGTGCTGGCGGTGAGTGGCGCAAATGGCAGGTGCGGCAGATGCGAGTCGCGCAGAAAGCCGCGCAACTCGTCCGGGGTGGCTTCCTGCTTGACGCGCATGGCGTGGTCGCGGATGCGCGCCAGCACGCGGCCGGTCAGCGCATCGTCGTCCAGCACCACGCCCATCGCGCCGTAAGCCTGGCGCACCGACTGCGAACCCGAATGCTTGCCCAGCACCGTGCGCCGCTCGCGGCCCAGCTCCGAGGGGTCAAAACTCTCGTAGGTCGAAGCGTTTTTCAGCAGGCCGTCGATGTGAATGCCGGACTCGTGGGTGAACACGGCTTCGCCGACGATGCTTTTGTTAAAGGCCACCTGGCGCCCCGAGGCTCTGGCCACCAGGCGTGAAATGGAAACCAGCGCCTGCGTGCTGACGCCGGTTTGCGCATGGTGCAGGTGGCGCACGCCCATCACGACTTCTTCCAGCGCCGCATTGCCGGCGCGCTCGCCCAGGCCGTTGACGGTGGTGTTGGCATGCGTGGCGCCGGCGCGCAGGGCGGCCAGCGTGTTGGCGGTGGCCAGCCCGAGGTCGTTGTGCGCGTGAATCTCGATGTCCAGGTGTACCGCTTCGCGCAGCCGGGCGATGGCGTCATAGGTGGTGAACGGGTCGAGCACGCCCAGCGTGTCGGCAAAGCGGATACGGCTGGCGCCGCAGTCCTGGGCGCGCCGGGCGACCTGCGAGAGAAAACCCGCATCGGCCCGCGACGCATCTTCAGCGCCCAGGGAAATCTTGCGGCCGCTGGCGACGGCTTTTTCAATCACTCGCGTGACCTGCGCCAGGACCCACTCGCGCGACTGGCGCAGCTTGTGGCGAAGGTGGATGTCGGACACCGGAATCGACAGGTGGATAATGTCGGCCTGGCAGCGCAGCGCGCTGGCCAGATCGGCATCGGTTAGCCGGCCCCAGATCATCAGGGCAGAGGGAAGCTCCAGTGCCGCAATGGTGTTGATGCAGTCGATTTCCTCCTCGCCCATGGCGGGGATGCCGATTTCCATTTCCGGCACGCCGGCTGCTGCCAGCGCGCAGGCGATGGCGCACTTCTCGTCAACGGTAAAAGCCACCCCGGCGGTCTGCTCGCCGTCGCGCAAGGTGGTGTCGTTGATGATGAGATTGAGCGGCATTGCGGCGTCCTTTGCAACCCATATCGCAAGGTGTGTGCCACATGTTTTCAGGGTTGAAAGTGCCGTAAAAGGCTGTTTGCAGGGCGGGTTTGTCGGGTCTGAAACCGGCTGCGGGGCCGGCTGGCCCGGGGTGTCTGTCGGGAATGTGCTGTTTCGGACAGAGCGGGGTGGGGCGGGTCTGGAATGCCGGGTACGCCTAAATCACGCCATGCCAGCCGAGCAGTGCGCCGGCGCCCAGCAGCCAGAGCAGGTGCGTTTTAGTGCGCCAGACGATCAGGGCGGCCGCCACTGTCACCAGCCACAGCGGCCAGTCCTTGAGCGAACTGCCGTTGGCGCTGGCCAGAATCCAGCTGGTGGCTATCATGAGCGCCACGACGATGGGCGCCATGCCCTGCTTGAAGGCGCGCACCGCCCGCAAGTCGCGGTTGCGGTGGCCCCACTGGGCGGCGGCATAGGTCAGCACGGTGCTGGGAATCAGGATGCCCGCCAGCGACAGCAAGACGCCGAGCAGGCCGGTCAGCCAGCCGCCGGCATTCAGGCCGACATTCCAGCCGAGCAGGGCGACGAACAGCAGATTGGGGCCGGGCGAAGCCTGCGCCAGGGCAATCGAGGCATTGAACTGTGCGTCGGTCAGCCAGTGCTGCTGCTCGACCAGGAAACGGTGCATGTCGGGCACGGTGCTGACCGCGCCGCCGACCGAGAGCAAAGACAGCATCAGGTAATGAAACAGCAGGTTCAGCCAGTCCTGCACGCTTAACACCAGCGTCAGCGCCCCGGTCATGGCTTGAGCCTGGCGTAAGCCAGCACGCAGGCCGCGCCGCCCAGGCCGAACAGCACATAGACCAGCGGCCAGCGCAGCAGCGCAATCGCCACAAAGCACAGCGCGCCAAAGGCCGCGCACAGGCGCAGGCCGAGCACGTTGTTCAGCAGGGCGCCCGCCAACTTCAGGCCCGTCGCCGCAATCAGCCCGGCGGCCACGGCGCCCATGCCGCGCAGCGCGCCAGCCACACCGGGGTGGCCGGCAAACTGGGCATAGACCAGCGCCAGCAGCAGCACCAGGATCAGCGGCGCCGTGAGCATCCCGGCCAGCGCCGCCATCGCGCCTTTAAAGCCGAAAGAGCGGGCGCCAATCATCATCGAGAGGTTGACCACATTCGGGCCGGGCATGACCTGCGCCACGGCCCAGTCTTCAATGAACTCCTCGCGCGTCATCCAGCGTTTTTTTTCCACCAGCTCGCGCTGCACCACGGCCATCACGCCGCCAAAGCCCTGCAGGGCCAGCAGGGTGAAGGAAACAAAGAGATCAGTGGGTGATTGGGGTTGCGGATGATCCTCCGCCGGCAGGGAACTCATGCGGCAATTATCGCCGCTGGCCTGGTGAGCCGTGGCTGGAGCCGGCCACGGTGAAACTCATTTGATGCTATCTAAATAATAGCTGACTATGCCCGTCCACTATGCGCAAACGGCATAAAACATCATTAAATAATGGTGGAAGGCCCGGCTGGGGGCTTGCCGCCCACGCCATTCGCGACACCGGCCATCGTGCGCTGCCCGGCAGTCAGACCGTCATGCCGCCTGACACTTCGATCACCGCGCCGTTGATGTAGCTGGCCTCGTCGCTGGCCAGGAAGGCGTACACATTGGCGATTTCCTCGGGCCGGCCCAGGCGCTTCAGGGGAACCCGGTGCTCCATTTCCTTCAGCACGTTCTCGGGAATGGTCGCAAGAATCGGCGTGGTGACAAAGCCGGGCGCCACGGCGTTCACGCGGATGCCCTTGGGGCCGAGTTCGCGGCTCCAGGTCTTGGTGAAGCCGATCACGCCGAACTTGGTGGCGGCATAGTTGGTCTGGCCGAAGTTGCCGTAGATGCCGACCACCGAGCTGGCGTTGAGAATCACGCCGCTGCCCTGCGCCACCATGCTGTCGGTCACCGCCTGGGCGCAATGAAACACGCCGCGCAGGTTGACGTCGATCACCCGGTCGAACTGCTCCAGCGTCATTTTCTGCAGCCGCGCATCCTGCGTGATGCCGGCGTTGTTGACCAGCACGTCGATGCGGCCGAACTGTTCCCTGACCTGGCCGACCACCGCATCGACCCTGTCGCGCTGCGTCACGTCCATGACGTAGCCGGCCGCCTGCGCGCCCAGCGCCTGGCACTGCCTGACCGCCTCGTCAATTGCCGACTGCCTGATGTCGCAGACGATGACGATGGCGCCTTCGCTGGCGAACTTGAGGGCGGTGGCCAGGCCGATGCCCTGCGCCGCGCCGGTGATGAGGCTGACCTTGTTCTGGAGTCTTTGCATGGGGGGGTTCTTTTTTGAAGTCAATCAACCGGTTGATGGTAGCGCCGCAGCCTGTCCCGGGTTGAAAACGCTGAAAACGCGTCAGGCCGCCGGGCTGGCGCTTTCGCCTGAGCGAATCACCAGCACCGGCACCAGCGCCAGCCGCAGGATTTGCTCGGCGCCACTGCCCAGCAGCACACGGCCAATGCCGCGCCGGCCGTGGGTGCCGACGACGACAAGGTCGGCATTCCATTGCTTCGCGGCATCGGCGACCGCTTCGGCCAGCCGGTCGCCCAGCGTGTCGCACAGCAGGCTGTCGGCCGGCACGCCCGCCGACTGGGCAATCGCCAGGGCGTCATCGAGTATTTTGCTTCCGGTGTCGCGCATGGCTGCAATCAGATCGCCCGAATACGCGCCGTACTGCTCGTAGCCGGTCAGGTAGGCCAGCTCTTCAAGCACATGGATGAGCCGCACGCGGCCACCCGACTCCCGGGCCAGTTGCAAGGCGGCGACCAAGGCCTTGTTGGCGGTTTCGCTGCCGTCCACCGGAACAAGTATTCGCTGGTACATGGGTGCTCCTTGGTTGAAATGGGAGACATGAGTGTGGCCTTCGGCCTGGCACGCGGTGTTGACGTGGGTCAAGCGCCGGGTAAGGTCGGTTCTGCAACCCCAAGGCGGCGCCTGGGGGGCTGATTGACATTGCGCAACCCGCTGCGGGTTGTGAACTTATAAGGTGGTGATATTGCAATTTTTTAACGGAACCGGCCATGAATGCTTCCCTTGCACAGCTATTGGTACACCTCGATGCTTCGCCGCAGGCGGTTCAACGCCTGGAGGTGGCGCGCCAGATAGGACAGGCGCAAGGCGCCGCGGTGACCGCCCTGTATGCCGTCACGCCGCATTTCGTGGAGTTGCCGTTCGCTCCCGAAATCGGACCCGGCATCGCGGCGTCCCTGCGCGGGATTGATGATGCGTTGCGCGACCGGGCGCGCGGCGCGTTCGAGCAGCTGCTGGCGACGACGGGCATTGCCATGGCATGGGCCGAGGTTCGCGACGACCCGGTCATGGCGGCGTTTGCGCAGCAGGCTTTGTATGCCGACCTGCTGGTGCTGGGCCAGCACAACCCTTTCAGCGCGTCATCGCCCGGCGTGCCGCCTGATTTTGCCGAGAGCGTGATGGTCATGAGCGGCAAGCCGGCCCTGATCCTGCCGTATGCCGGCGCGCTGCCCGGCGTGATGGGCGAGAGCGTCGTGATTGCCTGGAAACCCGCGCGCGAAGCGGCCCGTGCCGTGAGCGCGGCCATGCCTTTGCTCAAGCGCGCGCGGCGCGTCGTCATTCTTTCGTGGTCCGGCGACGATGAGCCGGTTGAAGGCAGCCGGCTGGACCTGAACGGCTACCTGCGGCTGCACGGCGTCGAGGCGACCTGGCAGCACGAGGGGAGCGAGCCTGATGCACTGGGCGAACTGCTGCTCTCGCGCGCATTCGATGCCGGGGCTGACCTGCTGGTGATGGGCTGCTATGGCCACAGCCGGGCGCGCGAGTGGGTGTTGGGCGGCACCTCGCGCACGGTGCTGGAGTCCATGACGCTGCCGGTGCTGATGGCGCATTGACGCCATCGCCTGAACTGTTGGGTTGCCAGGTGCGCAGCACCGCAGAGCCCAGGCATCTTCAGGCGCCGATCTTCAGCTTGTCCACGACGCGCGAAACTCCCTGCGCCGAGAACGCAGCGCCAACGGCCGCTTCGCGCTCCGCCAGCGAATGCACCGTGCCTTTCAGGGTCACCACGCCGCCCTCGACCTCGACGCTGATATGCCTGGCCTCGCGCATGGCCTGCCGCGTCAGGGCCGCGGTGATCTGCTCGCCGATGTTCCTGCCGCTGGCGCGGGGCTTGATGGTGATGCGGTTGTACAGCCCGTGCACGCCTGCCAGCGGCCTGATGCACTGCTCGGCGCGGACCAGCTGGTAGCTCCAGTCCACCTCGCCGCTCAGCGTGACCCAGCCGTTCTCGACCAAGACCTTGATCTTGTCGTAAGGCACCAGGCTGTTGAGCCGCAACGAAGTGGCTGCGGCTTGCGCGATCTCGGAATCGCTGCGCTTGTGCTCGGCCGCGAGCTTGACGTCCAGCTCCAGGGCAATGCCCCGCACGCCATCGACGCGCTGGATGGCGCGCTCCACCGCCTCCTTCTCGGCGAAACTGTTCAGGTGGCCGGTGAGTGTCACCACGCCGTCCGTGACCATGACGCCGATGCCGGTGGCGTTGATGGCCGGATCCCAGGCCAGTTCGTCGATGACATTGGCCTTGAGTTGACTGTCGGTTTTCATACATGCCCTCCTTTTCCTAAACGAGTCGAGTTCTGCGAATTTTGGGGTTCGGCTTCAAATTTTCAATATATTGGGCAAGCCGGCCATGCCGCTGGCCTGGCGCTCAGGGAACCAGCACCGCTGCCCCGTTGAGCGTGCCGTCGCGCAAGGCCTGAACGGCCGCGTTGGCGTCCTGCAGCGCAAAGGCCTGCACATGGGTTTGCACCTGACAGTCTTCGAGCAGGCTGAAAAACGCATCGCCGTCCTCGCGCGTGAGGTTGGCGACCGACTTCAGGACACGCTCGCCCCAGAGCAGCCGGTATTCAAAGGCCGGGATGGGGCTCATGTGGATGCCTGCGCAGACCACCGTGCCGCCCTTGCGGGTGGCCGCCAGGGCCGCCGGAACCAAGGCGCCCACCGGCGCAAAAATCAGCGCGGCATCGAGCAGCAGGGGCGGCGCCTGGTCCGAGCCGCCGGCCCAGGCCGCGCCCAGTCTGCGGGCAAACTGCTGCCCGGCCGCATCGCCTGGCTGGGTGAAGGCATACACCTCCTGGTTCTGGCTGACGGCAATCTGGCAAATGATGTGGGCCGCGGCGCCGAAACCGTACAGGCCCAGGCGGCGCGGTTCGGATTCGCCCGCCAGGCGCCAGGCACGAAAGCCGATGAGGCCGGCGCACAGCAGCGGCGCCGCGTGGCAGTCGTCATAGCGATAGGGCAGGGCGAAGCAAAAGCGTTCATCGGCGGCGGCGTATTCGGCAAAACCGCCGTCGCGGTCATAACCCGTGAACACCGGGAAATCGCAGAGGTTTTCGCGCTGCATCGCGCAGAAGGCACAAGCGCCGCAGGTGCCGCCCAGCCAGGGAATCCCGACCCGCTGGCCGACGGCAAAGCGGCTGGCCAGCGCGCCCCGGGCCACGATCTGCCCGACCACCTCATGCCCCGGAACCACGCCGGCTAGGCGCGGCGGCAGTTCGCCGTCGATGATGTGCAGGTCGGTGCGGCACACGCCGCAGGCCAGCACCCGCACCACCACGTCGTGGCCGGCGGGTTGCGGCACAGGCTTGAACCCGCCCAGCAACTCGCGGCCCAAAGGGTCGGTCCTCATCGCAAACATGGAGGTTGGCAACATGAATTCATGGTACGCACATGCCTGCCTGCGGGCGAAAATTTCAGGTTCCCCATTGACATTGCGCAAATGCAATAAAACCCGGGTGCGAAAAGATGCCTTCTTCAACCCAGGAGCCCTCCATGCCCAGCTTCCACCAGATTCTTGTGCCGGTTGACGGCAGTCCCCCTTCGGAAAAGGCGCTGGATGAAGCGATCCGGCTGGCCCGGCTGAACGGCGCCCGCCTGACGCTGCTTCATGTCGTCGATGAAATGGGCTACGTCAACGGCTTCGAGTCGGCCGTGAACTACCTCAACGACATCATTCCGCTCATGCGCGTGGCGGGCGAAAAACTGCTGGCGCACGACCGGCAAAAGGCGCTTGACCAGGGGCTGCAGGCGGACAGCGTGCTGATCGATGAGGGACCGGGCCGCATTTGCGAGCATGTGGCCGAACAGGCGGCGCTCGCCAAGGCCGACCTGATCGTCGTCGGCTCCCATGGCCGGCGCGGCATCGGGCGCCTGCTGCTGGGCAGTGATGCCGAGCAGATCGTGCGGCACGCGCTGGTGCCCGTGCTGGTGATCCGGGCGCCTGTTGAGGGGGCGACGCCGTAGCGCGGGCCGGGACTCAGTCCAGCATGACCGATTCCAGGTAATAAGGCATGTGGCAGTTCCAGTGCAGTTCGCGCTCGATGCGCTGGCGCATCGCATCGGCCGCAGCCGGCTCGCCATGCGTGATGAAGGTCTGGCGCGGCGCTGACTTGAAGTTTCTCAGCCATTCAATGATTTCCGCGCCGTCGGCGTGGGCCGACAGGCTGGACAGCATGGCGACCTCGGCGCGGATAGGCACTTCCTCGCCGAAGATGCGCACCGTCGATGCGCCGCCCGCAATGGTTGCGCCGCGCGTGCCGCCGGCCTGGTAGCCCGCGAACAGGAGGGTGTTGCGCTTGTCCGGCGCAAACGCCTTGATGTGGTGGAGCACCCGCCCGCCGGTGGCCATGCCGCTGGCGGAAATGATGACCATCGGCCCGCGACGCGCATTGAGCAGGCGCGACTCTTCGGGCGTATGCACGATCTGCGCGCTGTGCGCCATGGCCCGGCATTGCGCTGCGGTCAGCCGCAACTCGGCGCGGTGACGCTCGTACACATGGGTGGCATTGGCAGCCATCGGGCTGTTGAGGTAAACCGGCAGGTCGTGGATGACGCCCTGCGACTTCAGCAGGTGGATGCAGTACAGCAGGCTTTGCGCACGCCCGACGGCAAACGCAGGAATCACCACCACGCCGCCGCGCGCCGCCGTGCGGTTGATCACATTGGCCAGTTCCAGCAGCACGTCGGTGGTTTTGTGCAGCCGGTCGCCGTAGGTGGATTCGACCACCAGGTAGTCGGCGCCCTCCATGGGCGAGGGCGCGGCCAGCACCAGGTCGTTGGGCCGGCCGATGTCGCCCGAAAACAAAATGGAGCGCGTGCCATTGTCCAGCCGGACGAAGGACGAGCCCGGCATGTGGCCCGAAGGCGTCAGCGTGGCTCTCAAGCCTTCGGCGGGCTGCCACTCGGTGCGGTAGGCGACGGGCTCGAACAGCTTCAGGCAACGCTGGGCGTCATCGCGGGTGTAGAGCGGCAAGGCCGGGGAGTGTTTGGATTTCTTGTGCCGGTTCAGGTACTCGGCTTCTTCTTCGAGCAGGTAGCCGCAATCGGGCAGCAGGATGCTGCACAGATCGAAGGTTGCCGGGCTGCAATACACCTTTCCGCTGAAGCCTTGCCGGGCGAGCAAGGGCAGATACCCGCTGTGGTCAATGTGCGCGTGGGTCAGGATGACCGCATCGATGCGCGCCGGCTCAATCGGCAGCGGCGACCAGTTCCGCAGGCGCAACTGCTTGTAGCCCTGGAACAGCCCGCAATCCACAAGCAAGCTGGAGTTTCCCTGCCGCAGAAGGTATTTGGACCCGGTGACGGTGTCTGTCGCGCCAAGGAACTGGAGTTGCATGGCCAAGTTTAGGAAGCGGGCGGACCGGGCGGCTTGATGTTCATCAAGTGCAGGGGTCGCTGAGAACCGGCAATAGCCCACCCGTGAACCCCGGTAAACGGTAAACGGCTGGCTGTCCGATACTCAAGCGGAATTGAACTCCCATAAAAAAACCATGACAACGCTTCTCAAAATCGATTTTGTCTCCGACGTTTCCTGCCCGTGGTGCGCGATTGGCCTGAAATCGCTGGACCAGGCACTGGAACGCGTGGCAGGCAGCATCCAGGCCGAACTGCACTTCCAGCCGTTCGAACTGAATCCCAAGATGGCGCCCGAAGGCCAGGAGATCACCGAGCACATCACGGAAAAGTACGGCATCACGCCCGAGCAGGCCGATGCCAATCGCGAAAACATCCGGCAGCGCGGTGAAAAGGTGGGCTTTGCCTTCAGCCGGGCGGACCAGCCCGGCGGCGGGCGCAGCCGCATCTACAACACCTTCGATGCCCATCGCCTGTTGCATTGGGCCGGGCTTGAGGGAGCGGACAAGCAAAGGGCGCTGAAAGAGGGGCTGTTCAAGGCCTACTTCACCGATGGGCAGAGTCCGGCTTCGCACGATGTGCTGGTGCGCGTCGCTGGCGAAGCGGGCCTGGAGCCGCTGCGGGCCGGCGAGATTCTGGCAAGCCATGCCTATGCCAAGGAAGTTCGCGAACGCGAGTCGTTCTACCTCACCCAGGGCATCCATTCGGTGCCGGCCGTCATCATCAATGACCGGCACCTGATTTCCGGCGGCCAGCCGGTCGAGGTCTTCGAGCAGGCCCTGCGCCAGATTGCGGCGGGCTGAAGAAGCCTGCTTGAAGCGATGCGCTGGGCTGGCTGCGCGCCAACGAATAAAGAAAAGGCACCTGGAGAGGTGCCTTTTCTGCTCAGGGCGGCTCAATCCGCTCTGCCAGCCGCTTATTTATGCTGCCTGGAGCCAGTGCTGCTGCTGCCGGTGGCGCTGGATGCGCCTGAACCGCCGGAGCCAGCCTCGCTGCCCGAGCCTGAACTGCTGCTACCCGGCATGCCGCTACCCTGGACGCCGCTGGGCAGGCTCATGTTCTGGCTTTGACCCGAACCCGTGCCGCCCGTTCCCTGCGACGAGCGTTTGCTGCGCCAGCTGTTGAATTCCTCCGAGAACTTGCCGTAGCGCTCCTTGCGCCAGTCCTCGTAGTCCTGGTCCAGGCTGCGCAGCTGCTCGCTGCGCCACTGGTGATAGTCGGGGTCGTAATGATGGCCCTGGCCGCCCTGGTGAGCCTGGCCGTACTGATTCCCGGCCTGCTGGCCCATGTCCTGCCGGCCGCGCTGTTCGGACGCATAGCCGCCATAGCGCTGGTTGCCCTGATAGTCGGCATGGCCGCCGGAGGGTTCCGGCTGATTCCCCAAGCCGCCGTAGCCGGCGCCCTGGCCGAAATCCTGGCGCGAGCCGCCGGAGGTCATTCCCTGCGAGTCCCAGTCACTGCCCGAGGCGTGGCGGCTTTGCTCCGCGCCGTAGCCGCCCCCCCGGTTTTGCTCATAGCCCGGCTGGCCGCCAGAACCGAAGTCCCGGCCGCCGCCGTAGCCCTGGCCACCATAACCCTGGCCGCCTTCATGGCCGCCTTCATGGCCGGAACTGCCAGCGCCACGGCCAAATGAATTGTCTCCCTGGCCGTAGCCGCCGTATTGCGAGCCCTGCTGGCTGAACTGGTCCTGCTGGCCGCCACCGCGTGAACCATAGCCCTGCGACGGCCCGCCCTGGCGGCCGCCTTGCTGCTGCCTGCCGCCCCGGTTGCCCATGTTTTGCTGCCGGTCGCCGGAACGCCATTCGTTGATTTCCTGATCTTCATAGTTGCGTGAACGCATGTCGTGCTCCTTGAATGAGTGAAGAAAAAGGCTGCAGACCTGGTCTGCGGCATGCACCAGGATGGCCGGCCATGCCGGCAACCGTGCAACAAAGCTGACAGATTGTTTGGCAGCTGCACGGCTTTTCGCTCTGGTGCATGGACTGAATTTAGGCAAGCCCCGGCAAGGCGCGTGTCGGATGGGGACGAACTCGGTGTAGGACAAGTTAACGGCCATGACTGCGTTCATGCGGAACTCGACGCCTGAGTCGCTAGGTGCTATTTTTTCAATAGCAGCTTGTGCAGGTGAGTATTGCGCAGAACGACTTTTTGGCATTGAAATCTGCAAAGGCTGGGCGGTTTTCTCCTACAGCGCTGTCTGTGCTTGCCTGACCGATGACGTTCTTTATCGGGACGACCATGGGGTTCGCGCTGAAATTCAGGCACGCAACTTAAAGGAACCCCCTTATGGCAGATATGGCAGATGAAAAATCAATGAACCTTGACCCGATCACCGATGCACCCGGTGCCCATCCGGTCGGCACCGGCGTTGGTGCCGTCGTGGGCGGCGCTGCAGCCGGTGCGGCCGCTGGCGCTTTGGGCGGACCGGTCGGCGCGCTGGCCGGCGCCGTGATTGGCGCCGTGGCCGGTGGCATGGGCGGCAAGGCCGTCGCCGAATCTATCAACCCGACCGCCGAGGAAGCCTACTGGCGCGACAACTACCAGCGCGAACCGTATTACGAAATCGGCCGCAGCTACGACGACTATGCGCCGGCCTACCGCCTCGGACTGCAAGGGCGTACAGGCTACGAAGGCCACTTTGACGATGTGGAAACCCGCCTTGCGGCCGATTGGGACCGCGACCGGCAAAACTCCACGCTCACCTGGCAGCAGGCCAGGGCGGCCAGCCGCGCCGCCTGGGACCGCGTGGCCGCGCAGACCGGCAGCTACGGCGGAATGCAGGGAACATGGGCCAACACCATCAGTGGAGCAAACAACATGACAGCAGACAACGACGAAGTGATCGACACCCTCAATGACTTGCTTGAATCCTGCCGTGACGGCGAATATGGCTTCAACACCTCGGCCGAACACACCAAGACGGCCGACCTGAAAACCATGCTGCTGCGCCATGCTCAGGAATGCCGCACGGCCGGCCAGGAGTTGCAGGCGCTCATCCGGCAACTGGGCGGCGAGCCCGACGAGGGTGGCACGGTTTCAGGTGCGCTGCACCGTGGATGGGTTTCGGTGCGCGGCACGCTCAGCGGCCACAGCGACCTGTCCATGCTCTCGGAATGCGAGCGCGGGGAAGATGCCGCCGTTGCCCGCTACCGCAAGGCCCTCAAGCAAGACCTGCCGCCGGCCATCCGCGGCGTGGTTGAACGCCAGGCCGAAGGTGCCCAACGCAACCATGACCAGGTCAAGGCGATGCGGGACGCGCTGAAAGTGAAGAGCTGACTGTATTGAAGGCGCTTGAAGCCGACGCCGGTTTTATTGCCTGCATCGCCTGATGCGGCAAACGGGGACAGCAGCAACGGCTTTCGCTGCTGCTGTCCCTCTTTTTCAGGTGGCCGCCAAGCCTTGATCCATTTCCAGAGCGGAATCACCCTGACTGGCAATAGCCGCAATGGCGAATGTAGCGCTCGCATTCGCTGCCGCTGAACTCTTCGAGCAATGAACCGATGGCCGTCCAGTGCGCTTCGAGCGTGCAGGCCTGACGCCGGCCACCTTGCGAGAACTCAAGTTGTCCATCAGGGCCGGATCAATAGGGGCAAGCCCGTTGGTTGTCAAGTGCCAGAGTGCAAAGATGGCCTGCCCATGTTATACTTGACGAAATTAGTCAGGAACCTGACGACAATAAAAACATTCCCGGCACCAGCTTGTTGGCTGGCTTGGGTGCAGAGGGGAAGCTCCCTGATGGTCACAAGCTTTCGGGGTAAAAACGACAGTCAAGCGCACTTTAAGGAGCTTGTTATGCGTCTCACGACCAAAGGCCGTTTTGCGGTCACCGCGATGATTGATCTAGGACTGCGCCAGAACAATGGCCCGGTCACGCTGGCCGCTATCAGCCAGCGCCAGCAAATTTCGCTGTCCTACCTGGAGCAGTTGTTTGGCAAGCTGCGCCGCCATGAACTGGTCGAGTCCACCCGTGGACCCGGTGGTGGTTACACCCTGGGCCGCAAGGCCTCCGAGATCACCGTTGCCGACATTATTGTTTCGGTGGACGAGCCGATTGATGCCACGCAGTGCGGCGGCAAGGAAAACTGCCTGGGCGATGGCAGCCGCTGCATGACGCATGACCTTTGGTCCTCGCTGAACAGCCGCATGGTCGAGTTTCTGGATTCCGTGAGCCTGCAAAAACTGGTTGATGACCAACTGGCCAAAGGCGTGATGGTTGAAAGTACGCCGCAAATAAAGAAGGCCGTTTTTGCTTCGCCCGTCGTCAAACAAGTGCGTGTTAATGCCCCCAATTCCGTCTTCGCCCTCGGCAACGCATTTTCCAAATCCTGAAGGATCTGGATTGCATTGCCGAGACGTCATTGTTTAAGCTGCCAGCCAGCCAAAAGTTAAAGAGCTAGCCACATGGAAACCCCACACTTCCCGATTTACATGGACTACAGCGCTACCAATCCTTGCGACCCGCGGGTGGTGGACGCGATGATTCCGTGGTTGCGCGAGCATTTCGGCAATCCCGCATCCCGTAGCCATGCCTGGGGCTGGGAAGCCGAAGCTGCTGTTGAAAAAGCGCGTGAGCAGGTGGCCGCGTTGATTGGCGCCGACCCGCGCGAGATCGTCTGGACCAGCGGCGCCACCGAGTCGAACAACCTCGCACTCAAGGGTGCAGCCCATTTCTACAAGTCCAAAGGCAAGCACCTCATCACCGTCAAGACCGAGCACAAAGCGGTGCTCGATACCTGCCGGGAGCTGGAGCGTCAGGGTTTCGAAGTCACTTACCTGGATGTGCAAACCGATGGTTTGCTTGATCTGGAGGTGCTCAAGGCGGCGATTCGGCCTGACACGATTCTGGTCAGCGTCATGTTCGTCAACAATGAAATCGGCGTGATTCAGGACATTCCTGCCATTGGCGCCCTGTGCCGCGAAAAGGGCATCATTTTTCATACCGATGCAGCGCAGGCAACCGGACGGGTCGATATCGACCTGCAGACGCTGCCGGTCGATTTGATGAGCCTGACCTCGCACAAAACCTACGGACCCAAAGGCATTGGGGCTTTGTATGTGCGCCGCAAACCGCGCGTTCGGCTCGAAGCGCAAATGCACGGCGGTGGCCATGAGCGCGGCATGCGTTCAGGCACGCTGCCGACGCACCAGATCGTCGGCATGGGCGAGGCTTACCGCATTGCCAAAGCCGAGATGCATGAAGAAAACAAGCGCATCCGGGCCTTGCATGAGCGCATGCTGAACGGCCTGAAGGATGTCGAGGAAGTCTTCCTCAATGGCGATGCCGAAAAACGCGTGCCGCACAACCTGAACATGAGCTTCAATTTCGTTGAAGGCGAGTCTCTGATCATGGGCATCAAGGGCCTTGCCGTGTCGAGCGGTTCGGCCTGTACGTCGGCCAGCCTGGAGCCCAGCTATGTATTGCGCGCCCTGGGTCGCAGCGACGAACTGGCCCATAGCAGCCTGCGCATGACGATAGGCCGCTGGACGACCGAAGAAGAAATCGACTACGCCGTTGCCACCATCAAGGAAAATGTGGCCAAGCTGCGCGATCTTTCCCCATTGTGGGAAATGTTCAAGGATGGTGTTGACCTGTCCACCATCCAGTGGGCGGCGCATTAAACAAAACAGGTAGTTTTATGACTTGAAACGAGTCATTTACCCACAAATCCTAACTGAGGAATTAATCATGGCATACAGCGAAAAAGTGGTGGACCACTATGAAAATCCCCGCAACGTCGGTTCTTTTGAAAAGGGCGATGAAACGGTAGGTACCGGCATGGTCGGTGCTCCGGCCTGCGGCGACGTGATGAAGCTGCAGATCAAGGTCAACCCGATCACGGGCGTGATTGAAGATGCACGTTTTAAAACCTACGGTTGCGGCTCGGCGATTGCCTCCAGTTCGCTCGTCACCGAATGGGTGAAAGGCAAAACGCTGGATCAGGCTGCCAGCATCAAGAACAGCGCGATTGCCGAAGAACTGGCACTGCCGCCCGTCAAGATTCATTGCTCCATCCTGGCCGAAGACGCCATCAAGGCGGCCGTGAATGACTACAAGCAAAAGCACAGCATTGCCGAAGCCGCGCACTGACACACTGATCAACCTGTTTAATTTCGAGCGATTTACATGTCCGTTACCCTTACTGACGCAGCCGCCCGCCACGTGACCCGCTACATGACCAAGCGCGGAAAAGGCGTGGGTGTACGCTTGGGCGTCAAGACCACCGGATGCTCGGGCCTGGCTTACAAGCTGGAGTATGCCGATGAAATCGCACCTGAAGATGTCGTGTTTGAAGACAACGGCGTGAAGGTGCTGGTGGACCCCAAAAGCATGGCCTATATCGATGGCACCCAACTCGACTTTGTGCGCGAAGGCTTGAACGAAGGCTTCAAGTTCATCAATCCCAATGAGCGTGACCGCTGTGGGTGCGGTGAGAGTTTTCGCGTTTGACTGGTTAAATCAGGCGACGCTTTGCATGGCGCAACACGGTGCGCACTTTTTTCATTGCCGCCTTCACTCATTGTGCTGGCGGCTTTTTTTTCATTCCCATGAACCTTCAATCCAACGATTTTGAGCTTTTTGGTATTTCCATGCAATTTGCCCAGGACCGTGCGCAACTCGACGCACGCTGGAAGGAGTTGCAGCGCGAAGCCCATCCTGACAAGTTTGCGGCGCAAGGTGCGGCGGCCCAGCGCGTGGCCATGCAGTGGTCGGTCCGTATCAACGAGGCTTACCAGCGGCTGAAAGACCCGCTTAAACGCGCCAGCTATTTATGCGAACTGCATGGCGCCCCCATCAATGCCGAAAACAACACCGCCATGCCGTCAGACTTCCTGATGCAGCAGATGGAATGGCGGGAAGCCCTGGAAGATGCTAAAAGCATTGACGATTTAGAGAAAATAGCCTTGGAGACTAATCTCAGCGGCCGTAAGCAGCTATTAAAAATAGAGCAGGCTCTGGATGAGAATAAGAACTTTCCGATGGCGGCTCAACAGGTCAGAAGCCTGATGTTCATCGAACGGTTTGCCAGCGAGGTCGATGCACGCATCGACCAGCTGGGACAATAAAGCATTAAAAAGTACAGCAAAGAAAAGCGCCATGGCACTCCTGCAATTATCCGAACCCGGCCAGACGCCCGACCCGCACCAGCGACGCATTGCCATCGGCATTGACCTGGGCACCACCCATTCGCTGGTGGCCAGCGTGCGCAACGGGGCATCTGAATGCCTGCCTGACGCGCAGGGGCGTGTGCTATTGCCCAGTGTTGTGCGTTATCTGGAGGGTAGCCGTACGCAAATCGGATTCGATGCCTTGACCGCACAAGTCAAAGACCCATGCAACACGATTTCCTCGGCCAAGCGCCTGATGGGGCGGGGCATCAACGACATCGGTAACCGCGAGCACATGCCTTACCAGTTCATCGACAAGCCCGGCATGGTGACGCTGCAAACCGTTGCCGGTGAAAAAAGCCCTGTCGAGGTCAGTGCCGAAATTCTGGCCTTGCTGCGCCAGCGCGCAGAAGATACCTTTGACGATGATATTTATGGCGCCGTGATCACGGTGCCCGCCTATTTCGACGATGCACAGCGCCAGGCGACCAAGGATGCAGCGCAACTGGCCCGATTGAATGTGCTGCGCCTGATCAACGAACCCACGGCGGCGGCCATTGCCTACGGACTGGACAACGCCAGTGAAGGTGTTTATGCGGTTTATGACCTTGGCGGTGGAACTTTTGACATTTCCATCCTGCGTTTGTCGCAAGGCGTGTTTGAAGTGGTTTCCACGGGCGGGGATTCTGCCCTGGGTGGCGACGACTATGACCGCGCGCTTGTTGAGTGGACTCTGGCCAAAGCAGGCATTGCTGCAGATACGCTGACTGCGTCCGACAAGGCGGCCTTGCAAAAGACGGCTCGGGCTTGCAAGGAGGCGTTGTCCGCTGCATCCTCCGTGCCATTTTCAGTCCAGCTGGCCAAGGCTTCCATCAACTTTGCAATGAAAGCCGAAGATTTCGAGACCGCCTGCGCCCATCTGACGCAGCGCACCATGATGGCCGTGCGCAAGGCCTTGCGTGACGCTGGTCTTTCGAAAGATGAGATTCAGGGCGTCGTGATGGTGGGCGGCTCGACCCGGATGCCGCAGGTGCGCAAAGCCGTGGCCAGTTTTTTTGGTCGCGAGCCGCTGACCAACCTCAACCCCGACGAGGTGGTGGCGCTGGGTGCCGCCATTTCGGCCAATCAACTGGCAGGCAACAATACCGGCGCCGATTTGTTGCTGCTTGACGTTATTCCACTGTCGCTCGGCATTGAAACCATGGGTGGCCTGGTTGAGCGCATCGTGCCGCGCAACCAGACCATTCCCACGGCGATGGCGCAGGACTTCACCACCTACCAGGACGGCCAGACCGCGCTGGCGCTGCATGTGGTTCAGGGCGAGCGCGATCTGGTGGCCGACTGCCGCAGCCTGGCACGTTTTGAATTGCGCGGAATTCCCCCCATGGTGGCAGGTGCCGCGCGCATTCGCGTGACTTTCACGGTGGACGCCGACGGCCTGCTCAGCGTCAATGCCAAAGAGCAGATCAGCGGCGTCGAAGCGCACATTGACGTGAAACCATCCTACGGCCTGTCGGACGATGAGATCGCCCGCATGCTGCAGGACAGTTTTTCAACCGCCCAGCAAGATATGCGGTCGCGCGCACTCGTTGAGGCGCAGGTGGATGCGGACCGCATGATACTGGCGACTCAAAGCGCACTGACGGCTGATGCGGACCTGCTTAGTTCAGACGAGCGTGCTCAGATTGACCGCCTGATGACTGGCTTGGCCGATACGCGTGCAAATGGTGATGCTGCCGCCATTGAAGCGGCAACCCAGGCACTTGCCAAAGGTACTGAGGCTTTTGCGGCGCAGCGCATGAACCGGGGCATTCAGAAAGCCCTGGCCGGGAAAAACATCGAGTCGGTCTGAAACATTTCACCGCACCTTCAACTTCAACAGATCGATACCATGCCCATCATCAGAATCCTTCCCCATCCCGAATACTGCCCTCAAGGCGCTGAAATCTCAGCGCCTGCCGGCACTTCCATCTGTGAAGCGTTGCTCGACAACAAAATCAATATCGAGCATGCCTGCGATCTGAGTTGCGCCTGCACGACTTGCCATGTCATCGTGCGTGAAGGTTTCAACTCGCTCAACGAGCTTGACGAAAGCGAGGAAGACCTGCTGGACCGCGCCTGGGGGCTGGAGCCCAATTCACGCCTGAGCTGCCAGGCTTTTCTGGCACAGACCGATGTGACGGTCGAAATTCCAAAGTATTCGATCAATCACGCCAAGGAAAACCATTAATCGGCCTCAAGGGGATAATCCGGACCATGCGTCAAATTGTTCTAGATACTGAAACCACGGGTCTTTCTGCCGAAAATGGAGACCGCATCATTGAAATTGGCTGCGTGGAACTGGTGCGCCGCAAGCTCACGGGCAACAACAAGCATTTCTACCTCAATCCCGGGCGCAACAGCCACGAGGATGCGCTCAAGGTTCATGGCATCAGCAATGAGTTCCTGAAAGACAAGCCCAAATTTTCGGCTGTGGTGGACGAACTGCTCGACTACCTGCAGGGCGCCGAGATCATCATTCACAACGCGCCTTTTGATGTGAGTTTCCTGAACAAGGAACTGGAGATCATCGGCAGGGAACCCCTCATGCACTGCGTGGCCAAGGTAACCGACAGTTTGATGATGGCCAAGGAGATGTTTCCGGGCAAGCGAAATTCGCTGAATGCACTGTGTGACCGCCTTGAAGTTGACAATTCAGGGCGAACCCTGCATGGCGCCTTGCTGGATGCCGAGTTACTGGCTGATGTGTATATCAATCTCACACGCGGGCAAAACAGCCTGATGATGGATATTGGCAGCCCGGTGCAGACGGGTGAGAGCGAACCGCTCGTTGACCTGCGTCTGTTTGAGCTTCCGGTTTTGTCCGCCAGCGAGCAGGAGATGGATGCGCATGAAAAAGTGCTGCTTACCCTTGACAAGGCCAGCCGTGGCAAAACGGTCTGGCGACTTGAAACGAGAGAAATTGAAAAGACTACCTGAAAAGCAGCATATAATAAAAAGCTGACCGATAGGGCGGTTAGCTCAGGGGTAGAGCACTGCATTCACACTGCAGGGGTCGCAAGTTCGAAACTTGCACCGCCCACCAATAAAATCAAGGACTTAGCGAATGCGCCAAGTCCTTTTTTTATTTCCGGTGTAATTCCCGGTGTAAATTCTCCAAAATCACCCAGCAGTCACCAGCGCCCCGAGCTTGTTCAGCGCCTCGCGCTGCTGCTCGACTTGCAGGTGGGCATAGCGCTGCGTCGTCTGCGTGTTGCTGTGCCCGAGGATTTTGGACACGGTGTACAGATCAACCCCCAGCGCAATCAAGATGCTGGCGCAAGAGTGGCGTAGGTCATGGAAATTGACGTGCTCCATGTCCGCCTTGACCCGCGCCCGGCGCCATGACGACTTCACGCCATCAATCGTCATCGTCAAGGGGAAGTGCACCAGCCAGGGCCGCAGCGCAGGGATGATGGGGATCACCCGGCTGCGCAACGTCTTTGTGTGACTGGCCGGAACGATGATCTCGTTTTCCTTGATGTGCTCGGCCCGGATCTGGAAAATCTCGCCGCGCCTGGCGCCCGTCAGCAGCGCCGCCCAGATGGCCGCTTGCGCCTGCTCTGTGCAATGCTGTGTAATCTGGCGCACCTGGTCAACACTCAAAAACACCTCGCGCTTGTTGTTCACGCTTAGGCTCTTGATGCGCAGGCCATAGTTTTCCGGGATCAGGTTGTTTTCCCAGGCAAGCGCCAGGCCCTTCTTGGCCGTGGCCAGGCTTCGGTTGATCGTGGCTGGCGCATAGGCCGGCTTGAGCTTTCCATCCGGTCCTTTTTGCAGCGCGCCCATGTCCTTGATGACGTGCGCCGCAAATTCACGCGCCTGGCTGGCCTTGTACTTCTCGGCCCATGGGCCGAGCCGCAACGCGTGATGTGCCGAGGTGGTGGCGCTGCGCAGGCCTTTGGCATGCTCCAGGTAAATCCCCAGCATGGATGACATTGACGGGTCGCCCGGAATGTTGACGCTGCGCGGCGCCTTGATCAGCGCGCCGCGCAATTCGGCTTCTAGGCGCTTGGCGTCACCCGCAGTTGCACCTTGCGGAAGGATTCGGTGAATGCGTTCGCCGCCGACCATAAGGCCGATGTGTTTACGACCTTTTGCGTCTTCCCAGATTGACATACTTGGTTCTCCTTGAGCCATTTTTTGCATTCGGCCAGATCGTAGCGTTTCGAGCGGCTGCCCACTGGCGTGTAGGGCAGGCCGGTATGCTCCAGGCGCCGGATCGTGGACTCGCTCACGCCCAGCGCCGCGCAAATTTGCTGGCGGTTTAAATCGCTCATAAAGGCTCTCCTGTACTGCCTAGAACATCGGCTAAAAACTTGTCAATGCAGGGCAGGCAGATGGCGCTACGTCCCCAGAAACTGCCATCGATCAGCGCTTTCTCGCTGCGGTAGCGCTCGCCTGGCTTGATCGTGTGGTGGTCGCCCTGTGGGCCGGCGCCCAAAAAGCACGGATGCTTCTTGCGCGCCCGCTTGATGGCGACGGTCTTGCAGGCGATGTCGGCCTCTTCGCCCTCGAAAGGGTCAAAGCGCAGGTAGTCGGCGTCGGTGTTCATGACCATGCTCCGCTGAGTGGGAACACCAGCCGCGACCTTGAGAGGGCGACATCGGTCGTGCGCGGAGTCCTTGGCGCTGCTCGGGCGGCAATGCGTGCGTTGATTTGCTCCATCGCCAAGCGTGCCGCCCGTTTTTCTCGCTTGCTTGGCCTTGGCTTTATGGGTGTGGCAGGCTTTGCGGACTGGTTCTTCGGCAGTGCATCCTGACCCGGCCCGCGAACATAAATAGGACTTGGTGTCCCTCCGTTGGCTTTGTATCCGGCGATGTGAACTTCCCCGAAGGCTCTGTAGTGCCGCTGGCACTTGTAAACCGTGGAGTAGCTGATTCCAGCCTTCTGCATGATTTCCATCGTCGTCCCTGGAAGGGCGTCGAGGAATTTTTGATGGCTGTCAACCAGCCTTTTACATGGCGTGAGGTCGATGCTCATGGATTACTCCACCGTCGCGGGTAAGGGTTCATTTCACAATCCTCAGAACAATTTCAACGATGGCCATGCAGCCGGCGACCAGCGCCAGCGCCTGAAAGATGTAGCCGGCTTGCCGGCGTTGGGGGGTGTGCTTCATGGCTCAGGCGCTCACGCGGCCGCGCTGGCCGACAAAGGCAAAGGGCAGGTCTGCGGCGCGGCAGGCCGGTGCCTTGGGCAGCCTGGGCGCCTTGGCCGGTTTTGGAGCCGGTGCCGGCAGGGCGGCCTGCTGCCGGGCCAGCCAGGCGTCCGCTGCCGCTTGGTTGTTGAAAAACCGCAGCATCTTGCACGGCGCCTTGACCTTGACCAGCAGGCCCTGTTTGACCCAGGCGCTGCAGATCTTGTAGGCGTTTTTCTGGTGCTCGGAATCGTTGCGCTCGATGACAAAACCCGATGGCGTGGCGGAATCTTCGGCAATGCGCTGGCGCAGCAGCACGCCGGCAGGGCTGGGTCTTTTCATGCCGTCACCTCTGCGTCTGCGTCGGCATGCGCTGCGCCGGGCATCTCGGGGGTGTAGGCCTGGCGCACGGCCTCGACGTCAATGCCGTACTGCGTGGCGGCTGCCAGCATCGGCTCTGGAGCCTCGGGTTTGCCGTAGCCGAGCATCCGCACGTTATCGACCAGGGCGCAGTCCAACAGCAGGGTGGTCAACTCCTCTTTCGACATCCGGCCGGCCTTGTCTTTCAGGTCGTCCATGTCCTGAGCGTCGTAGAGCGCCAGGAGAACGCCCTTGTCGACGTACGCAACGCCGGCGATGGTTACCTGCGCAATCATCCGCAACTCGAAAATGCCGGGCAGCATCCTGGAGGCGCGTTTCGCGCACCTTATGTAGGGCTGCGACATTGATGCGGGTCTGTTCTGCTGCCTTGGCTTCGCGGGCTTTTTCGTCTTCCTTGCGGTCCAGCTCGTAGGCGTTCCAGTCCGTGCGGGAATTGACGGGCTTGGCCGGCGGCGTCTTCACGCCAGCGGCTTCTGCCTCCTTGCGCTTCACGACTTCAATCGTCTTGCCGTCGCGCGGGTTCTGGATCGTCAGGGTGGTGACGGCCGGCCCGGCCGTGCCCTTATTGGCGCTCTTGAGCGCTTCGCGCATTTCCGAGACCGGGATGTAGTCGCCCTTGACGTTGCCCTGGGCATCGACCGCCTTGCGCGCCGCGTTGCCGACGAGCATGACCTTGCCCTTGGCTTCGAGCGCTTCCTGCTGGCGCTTGAGCTGGGCGGTTTTCTTCGTGGCAAAGCAGTCGCTGTCGGTGCAGACGTTCTCGCCCTTGGGCGTGCTGTCGTAGTGATGGACGTAGGCTTTGTTATCGACCAGGTCGGCATACACCAGCGGATCGACGCCCGAGCGCTTGGGGCAGACCGTGCAGGCGCCTGCACTGGGCACCAGCGTGGCGTCATCAAGCGCCCATAGCGCGCCCTTCAAGTCCAGCGTGAACTTTTCGACCAGCTCGGCTCTAGCTGCGCGGTAGCTCTTGAGTTCGCCGCCGTAGCCGGGTTCGAGCGCCAGGGCCAGCGCCTTGGCCTGGTTCTTTTCGCCGACTACCCGGGCCACCGCTGTGGCGACCTCGGTGCGGATCTTGCCGGCGCGCAGCGCGGCCTGGCCGGGCGCGTGCAGCGTGGCCAGCTTCAGGCGGTTGTAAACATGGGTTCGGCTCTTGCCGATCTGCCGGGCCAGCTCGTCCTTGGTAATGCCATGCGCTGCAATGAATGCGGCGTAACCCAGCGCCTCGTCAATCGGATCGAGGTCGCGGCGCTGGACGTTTTCCACCGCCTGCAGCTGGGCGCTTTGCGCATCGGTCAGGTCGCGCACGATGGCCGGGATGAATTCCAGCTTCGCCATGAGCGCGGCGCGGTGCCGGCGATGGCCGAACACCAGCTCGTAGCTGCCATCGCCCCGTGGCCGCACCAGTACCGGCTGCAGGATACCCACTGCCTTGGCCGACTCGGCCAGCTCCTGCATTTCGTCGGCTGGATAGTTCGTGCGTGGATTGAAGGGCGATTCGTGAACGGTCCCCAGCAGCAGCTGCTCGACCCGGTTGACCTTGGCGTCCGTGTACAGGTTGATGGTGTCCCGCTGCTTGATGAGGTCGAAGGGATACACCTTGTTCGGGTCGTACGTGTTCCAGTCGCTGGGGTGGAGCAGGAACGGCAGGCCCTCGGTGGGCGCGACCTGATAGGTGTTTTTGGCCGTGCGCTGGATGATGCGGACCTGCTGGCCGGCGTAGGGATGCCCGTCGCCATTGGCATCGAGCAGGTTGCCGTTGACGTTGACCATCTGGTCAATCCACTGTGGCGGTAATGCTTTGGCTTTTGCCATGGTGATCTCCGGGGAGTTAATGGGTGACGGCTTGGCGGTGCGGCTCATGACTGGCGGCCGCTGCGCAGTGGGGAGGCCGAATAAGCCAGATGTGATTCCACGGCAGCCATGCCCAGGCAGATCCGGGCGCGGTCGCGCACCTCCGGGGTGACCGCGTGGCCCAGTTCCTCGGGGTGGAGCAGGTCCTTCAGCAACTCGCCGGCCAGGGTTGCCGACAGGGTGCCGTACTGCACGGAGACGCCCTGCGCCTTGCAGGTGCGCAGCAGGTCCATGGTCAGGGCCTCGGCCGGGGTACGCGGCTGGCCGATGCAAGGCGCGCCGGCATCGGTTTGCACGGTGACGCCCTTGCCCTTGGGCAGGTCGGTTAAAACGATGGTGATGGTGGTCATACGAGGCGCAGTCCCTGGGTTGATGGGTTGGAGTTGGGTTTGTCGGCGTGCTTGATCCAGCTGGGCGCCAAGGGGGCCAGCTGACAGGTCTTGACGCTGGCGCGCAATTGGTTCTGCACGCTGCGAAAGTGGAAAAGTTCAAGGTCCAGGCACCGGCCCGCCGTGAGGTCGGCCTGGTGACGGTCGTAGAACTCTGCGGCCTCCTTGCCCAGCCACTGCACCGTGATGCCGTCGGGAAACAGCCCGCCGGTGTCGCGCAGCACCAGCGCTATGCCGCGCGTGGTGTCTGCTGCCATGCAGGTGCCAGCACGCATGCGCAGGTAGGCCCGGATGGGGAGGGTGACCGGATCGGACATGGCTCAGAGGCAGGCGTAAAAGGCCAGCGCCACCACGAACGCGATCAGTCCGAAGCCCTGGCAGATCAGCAGGCCCGTGTCGTCGGCCAGGTCGTCGGCGCTGCCGTCCAGCGGCTCGCTGTTGCGGTCGGTGCGGATCACGGCTGACCTCCTTGCGCCACGGTCACGGGCTTGGCGGCGGCACGGCAGATCAGATTGCCGTCAGGCGTCCAGATCGGCGTGCGGGCCAGCGCTGCGCATTTGGCTGCGCCGCCATCGGCCAGCGCGGCGGCGTATTCGGCCTCGTCAGCAACGTCTTGTGCGGCCTGTGTCTCGCTCGGGCCATCCATCAGCGCGCATGCAATCGCCAGGACGATGGCGGCCAGCGAGACGGCTGCAAATTTGGTGACGGGGTTCATGCGGCTGCTCTTGCGAACTTGGTGCTTTCGGCGAAGGCGTACATCAGGCCGCCCGTGTATTGCAGTTGGTTGAGCGACATTTCTGCCGAATTCTTGAGGTGGATTTCGCTTCCGATCAGTGCGAGATAGAGGCGCTCGTTTCTGTCGCAGACCTTTTTTGTGGACTGCAAGAGGTTGAATGCCACGAGGGCTTCGAGCTTGGCTGTTTCTCGTGTCCAGGCTGCAAGCCAGAAATCAGCGCCATCGCCCGTTTCAGGCAGTTTTGCGAAAGGCAGGCGTCGAGCCTTGCTGCCCGGCTTGGCGGTGGCTGTGCAGACGTCTGCACAGGCTTGGGGGCGGGCGCTCATGCCACACCGCCTTCGGCCACAATGTCCACACCGATAACAACCAAGCGCTCATCATGCCGACCGGAACCATCATTCACATCAATCGGCGCGGTCGAATGTTCATCGTCCAGTTGGACAGCGGCGATTGCACTGTGTGGGAATTCCTGAGTATCTTCAGGCTTGAACTGGGCGACCGCCTGTGTGGTGATCTGGAGGCCTTGGGTTTTCAATTTCTCGACAGACTGAGCGACGGTGCGCAATTCATTGCCTACGGTCTGACTGGCCCAATCAGCCTTGCCGACGCGTCGGACATAGCCGCCTGACGCGGCATCCTTGGCGGTTATCTTGTCGCTCACGCCACTGGTCAAATCATTGAGCGCCTTGGCGTAGCCCTTCCAGAAACTGATGGATTCGGCCAGGATACCGGGATGGTCCATGGCCAGCACTGCATTTGCTCTGTTGAGCATGGCTTGAATGGCTGCTGTGCAGACGTCTGCATAGGTATTGGCGGCGGCGTTCATGCTTCCAGTCCCAGAACGCGACGGGCGATGAAGTGGCCTTCGGTCTGGCCGGAAAAATAGGCGTCCGCTTCGCAGGTGCCTGCGTTGTAAGGCATCGGGGGCACGGAAGCGCCGCACAGGCGACGGTCAAGGATGGAGCGCACGCCTTGGCGGTACTGCTCGCTGCGTGGGGTGCGGCCGACAAAAAACGCCTTTTCCATGAGGCGGTCGATGTCTGCTGCTGTGCAGACGTCTGCACTGGCGGAAATGTCTGACGGGGTATGCACTTTTCACTCCTTTGCCGCTAAGGATCAGCGGGTTAGGCTGAATTATTTCCCCTGTGGGGAATGTTTGTCAATACCCATTGGGGAAATAATTGAAGCAATGCAAAAGCCCGCATGCTGCGGGATAAAGTGAAAAGACGAAAGACCATAAGAAGCCGGCTTGAGCGGGCTTAGCAGTAGAGATGATCAAAGAAGAAGTGGCTCAAGCCACGCTTCAAAATACGTTTAAATTGCAAGTCAGCCAGTAGCCTGTCACTCACAAATGTGCAAAATTCAGCGAATCGCGATGTTAGAAAGGGAAGCCTGATGTCAACATTTCCTGTTCCGGAAGATATGCCTTCTCACATCACGTTGCCAGAGCTGGAGTGGATTGAGCGTTGTGCGATTGAAAACCTTAAGTCGCGCGTGCTAACAGCTGATGTGCTGGCTAAAGATGCTGCCTCCACGCTGCTGCTCCTGCTTGCCGGCATGGCCGGGGCATTGGCCTATGCAAAGCCTTTGATAGACGGTGTCTCGGCCCCTTCGGCCTGGGTGTCTGCGGCTGTTGCGCTGTGGTTGGCTTTGCTGGCAGCGCTAATGGTGCTGGGATGCTTAATGACGATCAGCATTCCGGCGGTCTACAACCAGCCGAACAATTTATTGATGCGTGATCCGCAGACAGATAGCTGGGTCAAGTGGCGCTATAGCGAGCTTTTGAATATCCAGGACCGAATTAACGCTGCGGTAAAGCGGAACAAACGCATTGCCAAACGGCTTAACCAGCTGCGTATTCTCGCAACGGCCACGCCTCTGGTAGCCATTCTTGCGGGTTGGATCATGGTCGAGCCGGCCAAGCCTCTAGTGGCTATGTTGGCGGGCGCTCTGGCAGCATGATTAACCCAGACGACAGCGGTGGTCGTTCACATCCTTGGGACGAGCAGGTGGAACTGGTGGCCTGTAGGGATTTAATGGAGCGGGCTCGCGCCAATCTTCATCAGGTTGAGGCGGTCGAATTGCGTTTTCAACTGCTGAAGAGTTTGTGCTCCATCCTGTCAAAAAGTGCGATACAGGAATGATTATTTTCATTTCCAGTTCCTTTCTCACGTTCCCCGTCGCCTGAAGGGGAGGATTGCAGCGCTATGCACGAACTCAATGTTCGGTGCCGTTTTTGAGAGGGCCGGTGGGTTCTTTAAGCGCAGAAAGCATTCTCAAGGCAGTTGCCAGATCCTCGGGTGGTAGCGAGTTCATCAAATCCATCATCATCGCGCGCTGGTCTTGCTCGCCATGCAACTCGGCATAGCTTGGCGGGGTATCCATCCAACCGTTTGGTAATTTCAGCTTTTTCTCAATTTCGCGTGCCATCGGGCTTCCCATGTTGTAGGGCTTGCCGTCTCTGTCATGGCGCACATTGGCATTCAAAATTCGAGTAAGGGTTGCAGTTTCAGTTCGGGCGTATCCAAGTTCTTGGCAGAGATCGGCCATTGTGTTGTTATGCCGCGTTACCAGCATTCTTAAACGGGCGCGACGTGTTTCTTCTACGGGTTCCATTTGATAAATTTGGCCACCCAATGGGGAAAAACAAAATTCCCCATTGGGCCTTGACAATGTTTCCCCCGTGGGGAATATAATTGTTTTCATGGAACTCAAATCATGGCTTGAAGGCGAATCTGGTCGGGCGGTAAAGTTAGCAGCAGCGCTCAAGGTGTATCCCTCGTTCGTTTCAAAAATTGCGAATGGCACTAAACCAGTACCTTTTGAGCAATGCATGCCGATTGAGCGCGCCACCGAGGGTGCCGTTACACGGCGCGACTTGAAGCCCGATGACTACCTGATTCATTGGCCAGAACTGGCATATGCGCATACTGAGATTGCTCAACCTGCTATCAATGCAGTAGCAGTCATACAAACTTCCATCAAACACGTCGAAGCGGTCGCGGTCGCGGCTATCCGTGATGAAGCCAGCCAGGCCACGGCTGAAATCAAGCATGTGGCTACAGAACTTCTGGTGCAGGGCGCGGCCACATCTGAACTTACGAATTCCGCTCTGCCCGGAAACAAGGTTTTGATAAATAACCGTCGTACTGGCTTCGTCCGCCGCATTGAAGACCGTGTGCGCCTGGGTCTGGATATCGGCAGCGCAGGGCAGGGGGTTTGAGGTGGTTGGCACGGCATTACTCCATCAGGCCCATGCGGTTCGTTGCCTCAGAGCGGATGCGCGACAGTCCCGCCTGGACTATGTCGTACTTCACGCCTTCAGCGCCACGTGCATGGGTTGCCCACTTCCGTGCGCTGAAGTAACGCTCCGCTTCCCACTCAATCTTGTTCAGCCTGTCGTTGATGTAGTTCGACGTTCCGCGCATGCGTGCGCACAGGCTTCGCACTGCCTGCAGACCAGCAGGGTTTACGCCTGGGCCGTAGCGGTTCATGGTTTGCTGCATTTCATCGCACAAATTCAAAACATTTTTCCATTCGGAGTTCGCCATGGGTACGCCTTCAAGGGTTGAGGTGGTTGAGGTCATTTTTGTGTCAACGGATCGCGGTGACGACACGCCCGAAAACCCGCATCGCAGCGTCAGCCAGTACTGGTCCAAGGATGGCCGTCTGCTGGCGGATTCCGACTCGCTGTTTCATTGCCCGGAGGCTGCTTCGTACATGGCAGCAGAGCGGCTTTTTCAGGTGCGGGCCGATGCCCAGGAGCAAGCAGTTGCGCGCCAGGCTGGCGATGCGCCGGTTGATATCGGTAGCGCAGGGCAGGGGGTTTGAGATGGCCGGCGTAAGAAAAATAAATCGGCCTAAAGCCCGACGTGCTGCCAAGCTATCCACCCCTTCGCCTGAGTACGGGGATTCGTATGAGGCCGTTATCGACCGGATGTTTGCTGAGCGTCGTTTGTGTTCGGAAAAATCTTTTTCTTGGCGCGGGCTATGCCGTCCAGAAACGCGTCTGGTATCGGCCTGGCGGTGGCTAATGCAGTCAGTTTTTCGAGTTGCAGGTGAACTGCTGCAACGGCTTCGCTGCGTTCGGGGTGAGAAATGAGCAGGGCGCGTATGGCTGCTTGCGTGGCAAACAGTTCTCCCTCTATTTCGTCTAGCTTGCTGGTTTCCATGGCCGGGGCCTTTCTTGGGTTGTTGGGGAACATCCAATGTAGAGCAACCCCGGCCACCATTGTTGAGCTTGCTGATATCGGTGGCGCAGGGCAGGGGGTGGTTCATGCCTGAAATATTTCCTGATATCAATGCGCTGGGCCGTGCTTGCGGCCGGGTCAATCTGTTCGGGATCGATGTCCCATTTGCTGCAGCTGAAGCTGTTGCTGCCGCGCTGATATCGCGTCTGACCAATGCTCCCAAAGTGCCGGCTCCTGCATTGCTGGCGGCAGTCGCGCTGCAAGCCGGTCGCATCCCGCTTCGTACTCCTCCAGCAAGCCGGGCAGAGCCTCCCGAGGAACCCGAGCCAGCATGGCATCCATCATCGCCTCGATGGCCAGCTGGCGGTTCAGGCTGCTCCTGCTTGCTGCTATGAGGTCTTTCATGATTCCTGTCGCCCGCTTCTCGAAGCTCGGGGTTTTGCTGGTCTTGTCGTTTCCCATGGGTGTCCTTGTTGCTGGTTGCGGTGGCACGGATTTCTTTTTTCTTGACTGAGGTGTTTTCCATGAGAGCAACTATCTCAATTCCGGCCGGGCTTGCCTATGGCGAAAATGAGGCGCTGCCAGACAGTCCAGGTTCGCCCGATGTGCGTATAGCGATAGCCAACATGGTTCATTCGTTCCCTGGCGGGGTCGCTGCCCTGGCAAAGCGTTCTGGCGTGTCGGCAAATTCCTTGCAGCACAAGGTCAACCTCAATAACGACACGCACCACCTCAAGGTGGATGAGCTGCAGCGCTTGCTGCGCGCGTCGGGTGATATCGGACCGACTCAAGCCCTGGCGGCGATGCAGGGGCATGTCTGCATCCGGATCAACCCCGTCACGCCCACGAGCTTGCTCGATGGTCAGGCCCGGCTGCTCGACTCTGTTGCAGAGCTGAGCCGGGCCGTGCGTGATGCGGGTGAATCGGGGATGCCGGTCACGAAAACCCTGATCCGCCGGGCAGAGTTCCACCTGGGTGAGCTGCTCGGCAATGCCAACGCGCTCGTTTCGGTGCTGCGGGCCAGGATGCCGCGCCATGAGGGGTACACCAAGTGATATCCAACATTGCCACCACATCGCGCGAGGCGCTGGCCAGCCTGTCGAAGTCTGGGAAGAACACGCAGGGCGATGACGTTTTTCAAGTGATATCAAAGGCGTGCGCGGCCGGACGCAAAGACCTGAGCCTGCGCGAGATCAAGCAGGCCTACCAGGACACGTTCTCGCGTGATATCGATGTGTCCACGGTTGCGGCACGGGTCAATGCGCTGGTGAAGGCTGAGCGTCTGGTGCGCGCATCTGTGGCGCGACCTTGCAGCTGGAGCGGCAGGTATGTGATGCCGGTGCGCGTGGCGCCAGTGCAAGCCGCATTGCCTTCTTGATATCTAAATGGTTTTCCACATGGCTAGAAACGAATTCTCCACTGATCGAAAGGATGCTATGAATTCAGTAGCTGCTTGCGCACGTCCTTCCTACGCTAGTGCCTCATTTGACCTTAAAACCGGCGAATGCGTGCGTAGCCAGTCCTTCAGGGCTGCATTGATGCGCGCCGGCCAGCCCTTGCCTGTGGCCTTGAATGAGGCCAGAACGTCGCGGGAAAGAAAGATGGTCACAGGCTTGTTGCGCGCCGCAATGCGCTCGCGCTTGGTCAGCCTACGCACGCGCTACCTGCGCCACCAGTTTGACGCCCAGCGCCGCGCACACGCGGGCGATGGTGTCAAAGCGCGGGTGCGCGTTCGGGCGAAGGGCCTTGTACAGCGCCTCGCGTCCAATGCCGCTGGCCTTGGCAATCTCGGTCATGCCGCGCGCTCTAGCAATGGTTCCCAGCGCATCGGCCAGCGCAGCAGGGTCGTTTTCTTCCAGCACGATGGTCAGGTACTCGGCAATGGCCTCATTGTCAGGCAGGTACTTTGCCATGTCGAAGTCGGGCAGGTCAGCGACGTTGATTTTTTTGGTGGTCATGGTCAATTTCCTTCAAAGGGTTTTGGACAGGGCGATGGCCGCCGCAATATCGGCCTGCTGGGTGGACTTGTCGCCCCCGCCCAGCATCACGATCAACACGTTGCCCTGCTGCACGTAATACATGCGCCAGCCTGGGCCAAAGAACTCGCGCATCTCAAAGACTCCCTCACCAACCGGCTTGACATCGCCCAGATTGCCCTTGAGGGTTTTTTCAAGGCGGCGAGCCAAGCGGCGCTGCGTCATTCGATCTTTGATACCATCGAGCCAATCGGTGAATTCGGGCAGGGTTTTCACGATGAACATGGGCTTACTGTATTCGTTCGAGTACACATAGTCAACTCTGAAAACCTGCGGTACACTTCGCCCAAGTTCTCGCCATCGTGCGGGGCAGTCGGTTCAGACGTTGAACTGGCCGGGTTTGGCGACCTGAGTAAATCACTGCGACGAAAGCCGCAGTCTCCCAGCAGATCATGCGGCTTTTTCGCTCGCGCTTCCAAGTTTTGGCGGCTCGAATGGGAGGCCTGCAAGGGCCTGCCGGTTTCACGCAAGTGGTTTCCCGGTTCGCCAACCCGTTCGAGCTGCCGCCCCCATTTGGCGATGGGTGTGGTGGTTTCTGCAAACCGAAACCATTTGGAGGCCACCATGGCCCATGTCGCACTCACGCTCGTGAAATTTCACGGTGCTACTCTTTCCGTCATCCTCATCAACGGCGTGCCCCACGTCGCCATCAAGCCGATCTGCGAGGCCATCGGCCTTGACTGGGCATCGCAGTTGCAGCGCATCAAGCGCCACCCGGTGCTCTCGACCTGCGTGGTTATAACGACCATGCAGATGTCGGGCGACGACCAGGCGCGTGATGCCGTCATGCTGCCGCTGGACAAGCTCAACGGCTGGCTGTTCGGCGTCAGCGTGCGCCGCGTCAAGCCCGAGCTGCGCGAACGCCTGACGCGCTACCAAGCCGAATGCTTCGACGCGCTGGCCCGCCACTTCGGCGCCGCCGCACCACATCAAGATATCGCTGCTGCTCCTCCTCCCGTGAACATTCACGCACGGCCAGCACCAGACAGCATTGACGTGCGCGGCCTGTTGCTTTCCGGCCAAAGCGATCCGGTACATCTCACGTCCACCCAGCAAGCCCTGATTGATGCCCGCGCCTGGACGCTGGCCCGCGAAGCGTATGAGCTGAGCCGCCAGCACATGGCGCGCCGCGTGGCCTATCGCAGCACCACAGCGCAGCGCAATGACCCGGCCAGTCCCACGGTGGCCGATATCGTCGCGTCCACCACGCTCGGCAACGCGCTGGCGCACGAGTGGCATGGCCAGATTCGCCAGCTCGAAAGCACCGCCCGCATGCTGGCCCGACTGTCCGCTGACACCTTCGCCGACCTGCAAAAGGTTGTGCGCCAAACGACTAAGCCCGATGGCTTGGATTCGGATATCTGATGATGGTTTTGCACACGGATAGGGATGGGGTAGCTCCCCTGACTGAAGAGGCTGTCCTCCGACCAGCCCTGCCGGCGTGTCTTTTGAGTCGGGGAGTACCGGAGAAGACTATGAAATTGGCAGCTACTTACGCAACAGAAGTATTTGTAAATATCGACGGAGGGTTGTCGATTACGCAGAACCCTGGCACCGGGGATGACGATGTGAGCATCTATTTGAGTCGTGAACAGGCCCGGCTTGTTGCGGCTGAAATCATGCGGCTCGATGGTAACGATGGCTTCTGGCCGGTAAAGAAAGTTGAGGTTGGCAATGGGGCAAGCGCCTGAGCAACACGCGGTCCAAGGTAGTGCGGCAGTGCAGGCTATAAAAAGACCTGCATTTCAGTTCTATCCAGCCGACTGGCGCAAGGATTCGGCTTTGCAGTCGTGCTCCATTGCCGCGCAGGGCCTTTGGATCAACATCCTGTGCATTGCCCATCAGTGCGAGCCGTATGGGCACTTGACCATCAATAAAAAGCCCATGAATGGCGCACAGATAGGCCGTTTGGTGGGGTTGTCGGCCAAGGAATGCGACAAGCTGATTGCCGAGCTTGAAGAGGCTGGTGTCGCGTCGCGCACTGACGAAGGGGCGTTATTTTCGCGCCGCATGGTCAGGGATGAATGCTTGAGAAACAAGCGCGGAAATGGCGGCGAGGGGGGTAAAGAATACGGCGCTTTGGGTGCTGAACATGGAAATAAGGGGGGTAGGCCACCGAAGGCAAGGGGGGTTATTTACCCCCCATCAGAGCCTCAAGATTTGTATAGAAGGGGGGTTATTTATCCCCCCTCGGAACCCCCCCCTTCTTCTTCATCTTCATCTTCATCTTCAATAAAACACACAGCAGTGGTCGATCAACCACCGGACGAGCCTGACGGCTCGGTGTGTGTTTCGGTTTGTCAAAAAATGCAGGAAGCCGGGATCGGGGACGCGAATCCCTCGGATGCCGGGCTGATTGTGCTGGTGGGCAAGGGGGCCGGTGTGGGCATGTTCGCTGCTGCGGCGCAGGTTGCGGTCGAGCAGAAAAAGGGGTTCGCTTACGCGCTGGGCATCGTCAAAAACAAGATGGCTGCTGCCGCGTCGATGGCTGATACGCCGATGGCTGCACCTGCTGCGCGGCCTGCAAAGGTGGATGTCAGCCGGATGACCGTGCCCGCCAGCCCGGATGCCGACGTAGAGCTGCGCCGCCTCGCTGCTGACGCGCAAATCCCTCGCAGCGGGGCGCCACCCGAGTTGCGTGAGCGCATGGCAAAGCGTCGCGGTGCGGCGAGTGTCGGTGCAGGCGCATGAGCTGAACACGATGGAAATCTCCCTCAAGATCGAAAACCTCGGCGCTGCGGCTGAGCTGCTCAAAAAGCTGAGCGGCGAGCAGGCGCGGGCCGCTTACGCCAAGGCCATCAACGACGCTGCCTTCCAGGTGCGCCGGGCCATGCAGGCTGAGATCAAGGCTGTATTCGACCGGCCCACGCCCTACATCGTCAGCAGTCCGCGCGTGCTCATGGCGACGTCCGACAAGCTGACTGCCCGCATCGCGCCGGCTTACATGGGCGGCAAGGGGATTGACCCGCAAAAGATTCTCCAGGCGCAGGAATTCGGCGGGCCACGGCGTGACAAGCGCAGCGAGGCGGCATTGCGCCGCGCCGGCATCCTGCCCGCTGGCTACTACACCGCCATTCCGGCCACGCCTTACCCAGGCAGCGACGACGGACGCGGCAACATTCGCGGGCCGTTCCTGGTGCAGTTGATCACGTACTTCCAGGCATCGGGCGAGCAGGGCTACAAGGCCAACATGACCGACAAGCGCAAGCGCGCCATCCACAAGGGCACGGTCAAGACGACAGGGCGACGCTACTTCGTGGCCTATGGCCGGCTGCGCAGCGGCAAGACGCAGCACCTGGCACCGGGCATCTGGGCCGCGTCCGGCCCCTACGGTGTTGACGTCAGGCCGGTGCTGATATTCGTGCGTGCGCCCAGCTATCAGCCGCGTCTGAGCATGGAGCGCGTAGCCAAGTCGGTGGACGTGCAGGACTACCTCGACCGCCGCCTTCGCTTTCGGATTCGGGAGGCCGCTGGCATATGACCTCGACCTTCAACCGCCCGAGCATCGGCCGGACGCGCCGCCAAAACATCGCGGGTCCTTGGTGGAAGGATGCCTGTACGGGTAATTCGAACCCCACTTTTTTTCTAGTTCTCTGGTTTGCTAAGGGGTAAGTAAGCATGCGCATCAAGGGTCAGGAACAGATCGCTTCGGTCTTCGGGGTCGCTCCCAAGACGATCACCGAGTGGCAGGTAATGGGTTTTCCTGTCGCGGTCCAGGGCGGCCCGGGCGTGGCCAGCGAGTACTACACGCCCGCCTGTGTGCAGTGGCTGGTGGACCGCGAGATCCGCAAGGTGCGGGTTGAATCCCCCAAGGACCGGGTGTTTCGCCTGCAGGGCGACAAGCTGGAGCGCGAAGAACTCAAGGAGGCCCGTCTGCTGATCCTGGCCAGCGAGGTCGAGCCGCTGTGGAGCAGCGCCGTCCTGGGCGCCCGCGAATTCCTGGCGGGCGAGCCGCCCCGGCTGGCTTCGCTGGCGATGGGTCTGGGCAAGCCGGCGCTGGAAGCCCTGCTGCGCGAGACCTTCGAGCAATTCCTCGGGCGTCTGTCCAACTGGCAGGCCGCCGACGACGACCTGGACGAAGCCGAGGATGAAGGCGATGCCGACGACGAGGCGCCCGAGTGAACTACGCCGACTCCGATTCCGACCACAAGGGCAGGGCGCAGCGTGCCTTGCGCGCCATGTTCCGCCGCGCCTGGAAAAAGATGAAGCCGCCGCCCCGGCTGTCGATTGCCGCCTGGACGGTGAAATACCGCGTGCTGAGCAACGAGGAATCCTCGCTTCGCGGCCGCTTCAGCTGGAATGTCTCGCCCGCCCTGCGCGGCATCGCCGAGGTCGCCAACCACCACGCCACGCGCAAGGTCGTCGTGCAGAAAAGCGCCCAGGTCGGCTACACCGCCGGCATCGTCTGCAACGTCATCGGCTACCACATCCACTACAAGCCCAGCGTGATCGTGGCGGCCTTTCCCCGCGCCCAGGCGGCCAAGGACTTTGCCAGCGAAAAGCTCGATCCGATGATCCGCGCCTGCGCCGTGCTGCGCAGCCGCATCAACCTCAAGAGCCGGGCCGACGGCAACAGCATGTTGCGCAAGCGCTTTCCGGGCGGGCTGGCCAAGCTGGTCGGCACCAACAGCCCGAGCGATGTCAAGTCCACCAGCGCGCGCGTGGTGATCGTCGAGGAGCCCGACGATGCCGCCACCGATGTGCGCGGCCAGGGCAACTCCATCAAGCTGCTCGAAGAGCGCGTGAAGACCTATGCTGACCACCTGATCCTGATCGGCGGCACGCCCACGGCCAAGGACGCCAGCGCCGTCGAGGCCGAAATGCGCAAGACCGACAAGCGCTACTTTCACGTTCCCTGCCATTCATGCGGCGAGACCCACGTGCTGGCCTGGGAAAACGTCACCATCCCCGAACCTGAAGACGGCGCGGTGCGTGAAATCTACGGCCGCCACCAGCACGAACAGGCCTTCTACACCTGCCCGCATTGCGGCACGGTGTGGACCGACGACGAGCGCATTGCCAACCTGCGGCGCGCCGAGGCCTGCGGCGGCGGCTGGGTCGCCACGGCCGACAGCGCCATTCCGGGCTTCTACCTCAACGAGCTGCTGAGCACCTTTGACGAGTCGCGCATCCCCGTGCTGGCGCGCAAGTACCTGGAGGCCAAGGACAAGCTCGACCGGGGCGACCCGAACGACATGATCGCGTTCTGGAACTCCACGCTGGGCATCACCTGGGAATACCGGGGCGAGCTGCCCGAGGAAGACGTGCTGCGCGCCCGGGCCGAAAAATACGACGAGTGGACCTGCCCGATGGGCGCTCTGGAAGTGCATGCCACGGTGGACGTGCAGCACGACCGGCTGGCCGTGACCGTGTGGGCCTTCGGGCGCGGCGAAGAAATGTGGCTGGTCTATTGGGGCGAGCTGTACGCCCCGACCGTGGTCGCGCATGCCGGCGCCTGGATCGAGCTGGAGCAACTCCTCGACAAGCGCATCCGCCACGCCACCGGCGCCGCGCTGCGCATCAAGGCCGTGGGCATTGACTGCTCGGACGGCCAGACCAGCGACGCCACCTATGCCTTCGTGCGCAAGCACCACAAGGCAGACCGGCCGGTGCTGGCCCTCAAGGGCGCGTCTGACGCCGTCGGCAAGGTGGAAATCTGGACGCCGCCCAAGAAAGTGGACCCCAACAACCGCTCCACCAAGGCCGCGCGCCATGGCGTTTCCGTAGGCATCGTGGGCACCGCCAAGGCCAAGGACCTGATTCTGGGCTGGTCGGAAAACGCCGGCCGCGTGCGGCTCGAAGGCAACGGTCCCGGTCGCATGCACTGGTACGAAGGCGTGCGCGACGACTTCTACGAGCAGCTACTGAGCGAGATCAAGATTCCGAGCCGCAACAACCCGGCCCGGCGCGAGTGGAAGCCGCGCACCGACCGGCGCAACGAGGCGCTGGACTGCACCGTGTACGCCGTCTATCTGTACCGCGCCATGCGATTACACCTGCGCCGGCCCGCCCAGTGGGACCTGGCCGAACATGCCGTGCGCCAGGCGCCGCTGCTGCTGGAGGGTGACGACGCCGTGTTTGCGCCGTCAGCGCCAGCCGTTCCTATGCAGACGTCTGCACTGCAGGCTTCTGATGCGGTGGTGCAAGCGCCAGCGTCTGCACCCGTACCACCAGCGAAAAAAGTTCAGCCAACTCCAAATTCAGACAGTAGCAGCGACGACGCACTGTTTGCCCCCATCCGTTTTTACTGAGCCCGCACGACCCACCACCATGACCACAGCCTTTGAAGACCCGCTCGACATCATTGAAGAAGAGGCCCGCGCCATGGCACTGTGCTTTGGCGCGGCTGACGGCGAGGCGATGGCCAGCGCCCTGGTGAAACGCGTCATCACGCGCATGGCAGGCGCCCGCTTTTATGTGCCGACCATCAGCGCCCGCCAGCGGCAGCAGGAGCATGCCGCAATTCGCCGCAAGTTCACGGGCGCCAATGTGCAGGAGTTGGCAAAGGAGTACGGGATGAGTGCGCGGCATGTGCGGCGCATTGTTTCCGATGCTTAAAAATAAGACACAATTGTCAGTGCAGGAAATATCTCCATCTCCAGGCACCCCATATTCTGTGGAACTCACGAGCCTTGTGGCAGGTAAAGGCAACTGTTCATAGAGCGTGGAGAGAAGTCGCTGAGTATTTGGCGACTAAAAACAAGTGAAATCTAATACACGTTTAAGGAATAAAGATGACTCTTAGAAACCAATTTATTGATGCCATCATTGATGGTAAATTTGGTAATGGAATTACTGTTACTCGCCAAGAATTCATGCAATTTTTTTCAAATGAAAATTCTTTAACCACAGGCTGTTTTCTATCAAACTCAGAAATAATAACTGGTGCACCACATAGCCCTAACTACACGCACTTCACACTCCGAATTTCTGAAGGACGGTATCGGGTTCACCCTGGCGCTATTGAAATTCGCATGCAACAACGTGGCATGCTCTAAAGATCGGGATTGTCAAGAGCTACGCTTTTTCATAAATATCTTAGAATTACAGTCAATTGCCTTCTAATACCCTTGCCAATTAGATGGTTATTGAGTATTTCAATAAAATTTGAATAGAGTCAAAAATCGAACTCAGGTCCATCAATTCCCTTGAATTGGTGTGAATATAGTTCTTGAATATCGCCAGTTAACTCTGAATGATGGACTGTACTTCTGCTGCTAGTGAACTTAACTGCTTTGATCATGCGAATCTGAATCGACTTAAAGTCGAGTTCTAGAGTAGACTTCTCTATTAATTGAGTTTCATTTTCAAAAATTAGATCACTTTCCGTATGCGCCGGACCGTTTGGGTAGGGATGTTTGTGGACCAAGTTGAACTCCAGGTCATCGTCTTCGTCAGCAGTCACTGAAAATTCTGTCTTAGTACCCTGCGGAAAGTCAGGCTGCTTGATTTCACAAGCGTGCGCGAACAGCACAACGTTCATCGACTCTCCACCAGATTGGGCCGATGCGAAAGCCACCCCATCAATGCGAGGTTCGATGGACGCTAAGAACTCAGCGATTACCTGAGTAATTAAATAATCGAACTGCTCGCCATCACTAAAGACGGGTACGGATAGTCTAGATGAGAGGCTTCGCAGGAAGTGCATTTTGTCCGAAATTTTGTGGAAGTTTGGGTCAAACAAGCTCATCTTCTTATAAATATTCTCCAAATGTTTCAAGTTAAGAATTTTGAGCGGCCTCAATAATTTAAATTTACCAATAACAACTTGTGATCCAACTGGTGCACGAACCTCAGCGATACATGTTTCGGCATCAAAAGCACCATAAAGTGCGGTAACGCCTGCAGCGTTCATGCGACCCGCCTTCGCACTTCTACCCCATTGAGCCCCTAACTGGTTCGGAACACCCTCAAGGATCTCTTTTAACTTGTTATCAGTCTCTGCAATACGGGCTCGGTATATGCCATCAAAATCAGTTGGATCCAAGATTTGAACCGCCGTTCCTTGATAGCTAGACATTTCTTGGATACCGTTAAAAAGTTCTTCAAGAAAATCGACTGTGCTTTTGCTGAAGAACCGCGTTCGGTGTAGTAACTCATCCTGCATTTCAGACCAACTAGACTCGATCTGACCATGGCTCGTTGTTATTTCAATATACCGTGCTTCATCGCCGAATGGGTCTTCGTCGAATTCAAACGGATCGTGTTCGCTGCTAGAAGACCAAATCTCTACGATGTCGATGGCGATTTCTCGTGAGACCTCAGCATAGCTTGCGATGATTTCTTGAGGCTCTTCGCCTTCTCGAAACCACACGTAGTCGCTTTCCTTGTCGCGCAATAACATTTCTTGCCACAAGTCAGGCTGGTCCGAGCTAAGTTGAAAGTGTTCATCGAACACCTCTTGCACTCGATCTGCGAGTGTCTGTAGCGTCCAAGAGCGAATCCCTTTGCGCCTGCAATAGCTGCATGCCTGCTTTTTTCCTGAAGCTTTCATCTCGCGTTGAAGAAAATCGTCGTCAACGCATCTATAGCAGACATAATTTTCGTCGCTATCGTCCTTTGTCACTCCGCCCATACATAGCTCCTTTTAATATCCACTGACGAGATTAATAAGTATTGCCGTTCGATGGGTGTTCGCTTTAAATGTCCGCGTCATCCCGGCATTGTCGGGGTAAGGTCTTTACAAGCACTACTGCACACGAACCTCGCAATCAAGGCCGGATATAAGGGCGCAGCCGACTTCTTCACACACGACACAAATTCTTCTTGTTACTCGGGAGAGATTGATATAAGTTATATTCTCATTTATCGCAGCGTATTTGCCAAGAGTATTTGGCGTAAACCCTTTATAGCCTTATCATTCTTGATCTGGTTGAACCCAAATGCAAAGTTACCTTGCTCCTTAACGAAGTTCGGCATCCATTTTTCATCGTTTAATAGCGGCATCGGATCAAAAAGCTGCCCGTCGGTTCCTGTGATCATGCTGATGAATTCGGGTTTGTTCGAAGGCTTTACATTGCTGATCAAGAAAGATGCTCGAAGGTAGTACTTGCGAGGACTACCTTCGCCAGCGATAAGCCAAATACGACATCCCTTTTTTCCGTCAGTAGATTTTTTTGTGTAAATAGCCAGATTGTTGATGTTCAGGGCTGGATAGCCCATTTTTTCGGCTTTGTGATAAACGACGTAGTCGAGCATTTCTTCCTTTGTTGTGTCTAACGAATTCAGCGGCTGAATCTACTTGCGTAACCTGTCAGTCGGCTATTGTCTGCGCTCCGCTGACGACTCTGACAGTCAATGCATCCGCCCCGCGCCCAAACTCGCCGGGTTCAGCCTGAGCGCGGCGCAAGCGTCGAGTAGCACGGCGCGGCGCACGGGCTGGCCGGACTGGTGCTTTTCGATGGCTGCGTGCGCCCAGCCGCAGCCCTTGGTGCTGCCCAGGCCTGCGCCCACAGCGGCTTGGCGCAGGGCGGCGATGCGCGCGCGGCCAGCGGCCACGACTTCGGGCGCTGCGGGTTTGGCGACTGGCGGCTTCCACAGCGCGGGCGCTGGCGTTGCCGCCGTGGTGGCTGTGCTGGCCCAGCCACCGGGCGCAGCCTGAAGCCAACTGGCCTCAAACCGTGCCCACTTGCGGCGCGGGTCGCAGCAGGTCTGCAGCGCCTGCTCCAGCGTCAGGCCGGCAAGGCGGGCTTGCTGACAAATCTCTTCGATCACCGCCGCCGTGACCGGCTCCTTTCGCTTGGCTTTGCGGATGGCCGCGAAGTCGGCCAGGACTTTCGGGTTTACGCCATCAATCATCATCAGCGTCGCCGGCAAGGCCGGTGCGCCTGTTCCTTCTGTGTTCTCTTTATTGTTCAATACAGTTATGGGTGCAGATTCTGCGGGGGTCAAGGTCGAAATCTGCGGGGGTGGCGTGCCGTTTTCTGCGGGGGGTGCTGCAAAAACTGCGGGGGTCGGGGCCGGGTTGTCCACCGCGCCAGCGTCTTGCCACAGGTCACCCGGCACGGCAACGCCCCCGCCCAGCGTGGACGGAAACACCAGCGGCGCCAGGCCGTCCAGGTGAACCGTGTAGCGCGTGGCGTGGCCGATGCGCAGTCGGGGCCGCAGGATGCCGGCCTTGACCAGCGCGCGCACATGCCCCTGCACCGTGCGCTCGCTCATGCCGCACATCAGCGCCACGCGGACGATGGACGGCCAGCTCAGGCCGGATTCATTGTTGACGTGGTGGCAAAAGCACTGCAGCACCAGCTTGGAAATGCCACGGGGCAGGGCGCAGCGCCAGAGATGCGCGGCCAGATCAAGGCTCAGGCTGGCGCTCATGCGGCACCGCCTTGCGCGCTGGCGGCGCGAATGCGTTCAAGGGCTTGCAGGCTGATCTGCAGCGACATTTCTGCCGTGCGGGTGAGCATGCGCATCTCGTCGTGCCAGGTGCGCGCCAGCGCCGTGCCCAGGTCGCCTTCGCTGATGACTTGGGTGGCGCGCGCCATGTCCACGCGCCGGGGCACGCCCGAGACGGCCTGAAACGCCACACGGCGCGCCAGGTGTTCGCGCACCAGCCCATAGGCTTCGTGGGCCAGCGTCCAGGCGCGCAGGTCGATGGCCTTTTGCAGCTCGGGCGGCAGCGTGGCGCTTGGGTCGCTCTGGCCGCTGAGCAGCAGGGCCGCCGGGTTGATGGCGGGCACGGCATGGGCGGTGCGGTCAATGGCTGGCGTGATGGCTGATTTCTCGCACGCGATGAAGTAGCGCCGGGCCTGCCTGCCCATGTCGTTGTTCTCGACCATCGACAGCTCTTTGGCCATGTCGAGGGTCAGGTGGTAGTCGATGCTGTACTTTGTGCCGCTTGGGAGCTGCTCCCCCGATTTGGTGAGCAGGTAGTCCGTGCCTTCTTCAAAGCCGAATTTGCGAATTCGGCCTTTGACCCAAGTCGCGAAGTCGCGCTTGACCTGCATGAAGGCATGCAGGGTGCGCGCATCGCACAGCCGGGCAGTGGAATTGGAAAGGGTGCCCGTGAAGACGGGAATGAGGGCAGAAGTGCCCGTGACGAAATCAGCCATGAGTGGGCTCCAAGCGGTTCAGTTTGCAAAAACTGACGCACCCACTACCAAATGGGGGCGGCAGCTCGAACGGGTTGGTAGACCGGGAACCACTTGCGTGAACCGGCGGAGCCGAGGCTCCCCCATCCGAGCCGCCAAAAACTGGAGGCAGAAATGATGAAGCCGCAGGTTCTGCGGAGAGGCTGCGGCTTTCGTCGCAGTGGTTACACGGGCTACCAAACCCGGCCACACCTTTTTTTGATGTGGACTTGAGTGAAGTATAGCCGCTGAAATTGCGGCGGGTCAAGTAGGGCGGGCCTCATTAACTCAATACTGTATCGAACTAACTGGGGGGCTTACACAAAAGCTATGCATTATTTAGAATGTTACCAGACGTTATATTAATAAATAAGCAGATTATTTATTTACAAACTTCATATGGCCTAACATTCTTTTTATTTCGGCTGGATTTGCATCTGGAGGGCATTTGTCTAAAAATGCAGAAAACTCATTAGCTATGGCGCTATCAAAACATTCCCATTCGGCAAATTTATAATCAAAACGACTTAGATTACAGGCAATATAAGTTTGACTTGCTTTGTGTTCATTGAGGATTCTATATATTCTTTTTTTTCCAATTACGATAATTTCAAAATGCTCATGATGTTTATCAAAGTGCGGGTGAACAATAGAGTAATCATTTGATCTTGAAGGATATTTGATTGGTTTTTTTGATTGATTCGTGAGAACATTTGTGGCATCCTTTGGGTTATTGCACTCTTTGCATGCGATGGCCAAGTTTTCTGGTTCAAACAAATATTCTGGAAATAATGATTTTGGTAGGATGTGCTCAATGTCCCATGTTAAGCCGTGCGTTTCCTTTTTTTCTATTTTGCAGTATGCGCAGCAATAAGACTGTTCTTTAAGATAGTGTTTTCGGATCGTATTTCGAACCTCGACAATTTTTCCTTCGGTTTTATTCCATATTTGATGATCTGTCTTATCGTACTCATCAATATAAGTTTTTATTGAGTCAATATAATCAATTTTAATCATTTTTTCCCGATCAACATTTTAACTTGGTGAAAAATGTGAAGAACGGGATCGGAGTCTTCAAGGCGATGCTTAATTTTATTAATTACTTCTAGTTTTGTAAAGTCTTCGTCAGATAGAAGTTCCAGCTTTACCAGTTTTGATAAAATTACTAAAAGTGTTCTTATAATATATTCATTTTTGAATCCTGGTTCATGAAATATTTGTGTTAACTGAAAATCTGAAGATTTTTTTGAATAATCACTTGGGAGTAAAATTTCTCCACTTTCCAAATCGGCAACAAATCCATTTTCAGAGGTGAGTCCAGAGACGATTTGAGGCGAATGAGTTGCTATGACAAAGTGACATCCGCGATATGTTGAGAAAGCATTTTGGAGAGTATCAATAAATTCAGCTTGCCATCTTGGGTGAAGGCTAATTTCTGGCTCATCTATGCAGATCAAAGAGCCGTCTTTCATCAATCCAGCCATCCCAAAAAACATTAAAAGCATGCATTGCTGTCCTGAACTGGCAAGGTGCATGGGTAACTTGTCTTTTGTGGTTTTATTAAAGAGGCTAAATTTTGTTACTATAAATAATCCACACTCAATTAGGTTTGGTAGATATTTTGAAATTTCGAAAAATTCTCTATTTTCTCTTCTTTCATTTATCAAATCTATAGTATATGAAAAGCTTTTATTTCTAGGATTTTGATTGGAAAAATACAACAATCCTGGTAGGATTTCTTCTTCAAAATTAAATGCTCTGATCGATTTATTTTTATGAGATGTGCATGCATGCTGAAATTCCTCGTAAAGTGAATGTTTTAACTCTTCTGGGTGTAATTCCAGATAAAATTCTTTTCGAGGGCGGAATCGTTTGATTTCAATGTGAAATGCGGGAAGAAATCCGATGTAGTCAAGTATTTTTGCGATAACTTCTGGATTATTCTTATTATTTTCAAATCCATGAATAATAGGGGCTACTGCATTCGAAATGATATTATGAGGCGAAGATCTATAGTTTCCTAAGCCAAGGTAATGATAATCAACCTCAAATTCTTTTTGGTTTGAATGAGTTTCATATCGATCTCGAGAGAAGATTGACCTATATGGGTCTGGAAATCTATCAAATCTACTATTTGAAACTGCGATAACTTGACTTGGTTGTTGTTGTGAGTTATTCGTCTCAAAAATTTCTCTTTGAAATATAAATGTTTCTTTGTTGAAAATATAGCTGTTTGCTATCTTGCTTAGTATTTTTGTTTTTCCAGATGCATTTTTGCCGACAAGTATGGTAAATACATTCTCATTGTTAAAAGTTGGATGACTTAGGGTTGTTGATTTGGCATCAACAATAATATTATTTATTTGAAATTTCATATTTTTTTTTGATTATGATTTTTGGTGCTTCAAGAATATTGATTATTAATTTTTTGATTAATTTATGTTATTGAATTATTAGAATTAACGAAATTTAAAACTGGCTTCTACAACACTGCACGTACACATAGATCAATCATGTTTTTACTTTCCAAGTAACTTTATATACGACAGTTTGATGGAACTGCATGAATAACTCGTGCTGCGGAGAAAGAGAAATTCGCATATCAGACGTGATTCCTAATTTTTCAGGTTCAGTTAAGAGCGGCGATAGCTGGATGCGTCCATCGGTTTGAAACGTAATGAGCCCTGTATCGAAAGTGCGGTCAAGATTTGGTGCCAGGAGAAGACCGTTGAACGGGTCTAGGCGCTCGCTATTGTTCGATGCCCGCCATGGCTTGATGTGTGAGGCCACCAGTAGACTGGTGTCTTTAAAGTTGGTGACTGCGCAGGCTTTCCAGTAAGTTAGCACCTTCTGGCGAAAAACTCCTTGGCCAATCCGCGACTTGACCAAGTTGCGCTTCTCTGTCTTGCTCAAATCGTCGTTATCAAGTATCGAATCAATGTCGGCTTCAATATCGTTTCCATACCCCTCCGAAAGGTACTCTGAAAACTTGGACAGGGCGCTGCTATACATGTGGTGGCCGCGCTCATTGCGTTCTTGAAAGATTGCCAGAGAGCTAATCGCTGACGCAACTTCATTAAATTTGGTTGGATTGAACATCGATGTAAGTGATCCGTCTAGCAATCCATGATCGATGGCCCACTTCGATAGAGGCCCTTGAATCGCTCCAGCATACTTATCTACTGATGAGGCACTGAGCCCGCGATAAATCATCCAATCTTCAAAAGTCATTGCCGTTATCTTATAGAGTCAAAAAATCTAAAAACCGTCTCTTGCCAAGTGACGTGTGTTCGTAAATATTGAAAAAATATTAATGCATGATGGAGTCAAAAGCAGATGTTCTGAATTGATTAATTTTGCTGTACCATATTGGTAATGTTGTCTAGAAGGCTGGCAATTTTTGGTTGTGGTCCATTCGCTGAAGCTACAATTTCTTTGACCTGCTGGCTGGTGGTTGATGAGTGAAGCGCTGCAAGTTCTAATACTGCTTTGTCCATGGCAGGGGTTATTGCAGTCCGAAGTATTGTTTCAAATTCTTCAATTTGAAAAGGACTTGCACCATTTGATGTTGAATATTGTCTTATGGTGTCAAAAATATCTAATATTTTATTTTTAGAGCGCATTTTGAATGCAAGTACGGGATCAATGCCTGCTAATAAGGAGATGGCCTCTTCGTATCGTTCGTGAATATTTGAGTCCATTGGAATAATGGATTTTATTTGTGTGCGAAAAGAATGAACTGTCTCTTGTGAGATGGGTGTTCGACTTTTTATTTCGCGCAGAATAACATCAATGTTTACAAAGTAGTGGCGAATTTCTAAGAGGTCGGAAAGAGCACAGGCTATTAAACGCTTTCTTTCTGTACGGGAACGGAAGTAGACGCCAATACCTGAAATTGTGCTGCCTAATATTACGCCAATCAGTGGTGCTATTATTTGAAAAACTTCCATAGTAGGGGCTATATTTGAGTTGAGCGTTGAGTGGTTTGTATGTAACGAAGCATAGTTTTTTAAGGTTATCTTTTCGGAGTTATTTGAAAATACGTAATTCCATTAATTGGAATGCCATTTTTTTCATATCTGCCAAAAGACCACCATTCTGGACGATCCATGAAGACAACCCAGACAATTAGGCCAAAAAATAAGGCTGATTCTATTTCGCTAAATTCACAAGCTTTTTCATAAATAGGTTCAAAAATTGTGCCGGACCAGTTTGAGCCAGGCATCCAGCTTGAAGTCTGAATTTCAGTCCCTTCTATGCGATTATTCAATTCATCAACAATATTTTTATATTCAAGATCGGATAGACGCTTTCGCCAGCGGTCAAATTCGCGACGATGGGGAATTTTTATAATTTTTTGATCGGAATCAATGGCATAGAGCATAAAAAATATTTGTCAATCTAAATTGAATAAATGCTATCTATAATTTTGAGAAATTTGGACTCATCCAATTCGCAGGGTAACTAGTTCATGTTACTCTTTGATACAGTGAAAAAGCGCATAAACAGCAGTTTTTTTACTTTTCACGAATTTGGTTCAAGCTGCGAAATTGGCGAATAAATCGGCTTTTGCCATCTACCAATTTCATACGCATTTTGGCGATTGATTTTTTAAGTCTTTTATGCTTCTAGCGCAGGCTGCACGTGCGCATACAGCTATGAATTTAGTAGCGTTTCGCACTGCGCCGACCGCCGCCATGTCAAGCTGGCGCTGAGTCTGAACCGCTGCCACCGCGCCCCAACCCTGAATTTAGTGACACGTTTGGCTAGAAATGTCCGCGCCGCCCCGGCATTCTCGGGGCATGGGTCTTTACAGCCACTACTCCACACCTGATCTTGAAGCGCTGCGCCAGCGCCTCATGGACTCGCTCCATGCGCGGCTGACCGGCCCAACCTCGGCCACCAGCAACGGGCGCAGCGTCCAGTTCCAGCAGCAGACCGACCACATCCGCAAGGAAGCGGGCGAGGTCGCCACCGAGCTGGCCCGCCGCAACGGCCAGTTCGACCGTCGTCCGATCTACCTGGCTTGAGGCATGGCACGCAACAAACGTCCTCCCGCCAGCCGCCACGCCGCGCACGCCCTCAAGGGCGGCGGTGCTGGCGCCAGCATGTCCGCCTACCAGGGCGCCTCATTCACCGACCTGGCCCTGAGCGGCTGGAGCCCGCCAGCCGCCAGCGCCGACGCCGACCTGCTGCCCGACCTGGATGCGCTCACCGCGCGCTCGCGCGACCTGAGCCGCAACAACGGCGTCATGGGCGGGGCCATGCAGACCCTGCGCGACAACATCGTCGGCCCGGTCCTGCGCCTGAGCGCCATGCCCGACTACCGCCTGCTGGGCTGGAGCCGCGAGCAGGCCCATGCGTGGGGCAACGATGTCGAGGCCAAATTCCGCAGCTGGGCCGAAACCACCGAATGCGATGCGGCCCGCTCTCTGAACCTGCTGGGCATGACGGTGCAGGCGCTGGGCGGGGCGATGCTCAACGGCGACGCCCTGGCGCTGCCGCTATGGCTGCCGCGCCCGGGCAGCCGCTGGAGCACCCGCCTGATGGTCATGGAAGCCGACCGCTTGTGCACGCCCGACGGCCTGCAGTTTCGCGACGACATTCGCGCCGGCATCGAGCTGGACACCTACGGCGCGCCGACCGCCTACCACCTGCTGCGCCGCCATCCGGGCGACGCCTACGGCGTCTATGGCGCGACGGTTTCGCAGCTCAAGCAGTGGGACCGCATTCCGGCCTTCACCGACTGGGGCCGCCCGCGCGTCATCCACCTGCATGACAAGGAGCGCACCGGCCAGTCGCGGGGCCGGCCCATCGTGTCGGCGGTGATGCGCGAATTTCACATGACCGGCAAATACGCCAGCAATGAATTGCAGGCCAGTTTGGCGAATTCGCTGGTCGCGGCGTTTCTGGAGTCGGACCTTGACCAGGAGTCGGCCGCCGCGCTGTTCGGCGAAGACCCGCGCACCGCCTGGAACAAGTCCGTGGGCCAGGCCCAGAGCATCGGCAAGCTGCAGGGCGCGGCGGTGATTCCGCTGCCCGCCGGCGCGCGCATGAGCAGCTTCACGCCGGGCCGGCCCAACGCGGCGTTCTCAGCCTTCATGGACGTGCTGCACCGGCAGATCGGCGTGGGCGTCAACCTGCCGTATGAACTCTTGATGAAGGACTTCAGCAAGACGAGCTGGTCCAGCGCACGGGCGACGCTGCTGGAGGCCTGGCGCTACTTTCACGGCCGGCGCCGCTGGCTGATGGACTACTGGCTGCAGCCCATCTATGCGCTGTGGTTCGAGGAAGCCGTCAATGCGGGCGAGATCGAGGCGCCGGGCTTTTACGCCAACAAGTACGCCTACACGCGGGCGAAGTTCATCTTCGGCGGTCGCGGCTGGGTGGACCCGGTCAAGGAGGCGCAAGCGGCCGTCATGCGCATGGAAGCGGGCTTATCCACTTTGGAGAAGGAATGCGCGGAGCAGGGCGATGACTACGAGGAAGTGATGGACCAGCTCGCCGTGGAGCGCGCCATGAAGCTGGCGCGCGGCCTGCCGCTCGATACGGCCGCGCCCGTGCAGACGTCTGCACAGCCCGTCGAGCCGCCTGAAGAACAGGCAGACGACGCCATTCCCGGCACCGCGCAACCACAAGGCACCGAATGAAATACCCCCACCTGGCCGCGCGCATCTTCAACACGCCGCTGCTCGTCCATCCGCAAAAGCTGGACGCCATCATCGCCGGCCTGGGCGAGCGCCTGGCTGGTGCGCCGCTGCAACCAGGCGCCATCGGCCAGCCTGCCATGCCCACGATGTTCACCACCCGCAAGGGCGAGCGCTCGGACCGTGGCTACCGCGTGGTCGATGGCGTGGCCGTGCTGGGCATCGGCGGCGCGCTGGTGCACCGCACCCGCATGGAAGCGGACTCGACCGTGCTGCTGGGCTACAACGATGTGGCGGCCGACCTCGAAGAGGCCATGAACCACCCGGACATCCATGCCGTGCTGCAGGTGTACGACAGCCCGGGCGGGGAGGTGGCCGGCGCCTTTGAGTATGCGCAGCGTGCAATGGCCCTGCGCGGCAAGAAGCCCATGCTGGCGATTGCCGACAGCATGGCCGCATCAGCCGCCTACCTGGGCGCGAGCGCCGCCGACGAGCTGGTGCTGACCACCACGGGCTACGCCGGCTCCATCGGCGTGGTCATGCGCCATGTGGATTTGTCGCAGGCGCTGGCTTTGGAGGGCGTGGCCGTCACGCACATCTTTGCCGGCGCGCGCAAGGTCGATGGCAATGCCTTCGAGCCGCTGCCCGAAGCCGTGCGCGCCCAGCTGCAGGGCGAGATGAACGATCTGTACGACGAGTTCATCAACGCCGTGGCTCTGCAGCGAAAGATGGCGCCCGACGCGGTGCGCAAGACGCAGGCCGCGATGTACCGGGGCGTCGCTGCCATCGCTTGCGGGCTGGCCGACCGCATCTCGACCACCGACCAATTGATTACCGAACTGGCCGCGCAGCGCGTGCGTTCGTATCCCGCCGGGCCATCGGCCCGATCCACCGCCAACGACAACCACAAAGGAAGCACCATGTCAGGCAACACCACCCCCGGCGGTCCACCACCCGCCATTTCCACCCCCGCATCGGCCAGCTACACCCAGGCCGATGTGGACGGCGCCCGCGCTCAAGGCGCGGCCGCCGAGCGCGCCCGTGTCGGCGCCATCCTGACGCACCAGGGCGCGGCGACCAACATGGCCCTGGCGATTCAGTGCGTCAACACCGGCTTGAGCGCCGAGCAGGCCAACGGCATTCTGGGCGTCGCGCCCGTGGCAGCCGCTGCGCCGGGCAACCCGTTTGCCGCCGCCATGGCCCATGTCGGCAATCCGAAGGTTTCCGGCGTCGAGGGCAAGCCGGATGCGCAGGACGATCCGGCGGCCCTGGCCGGTTCGTGGAACCGCGCTTTTGGCATCAAGGCCTGACGCGCCGCTTTCACCCCTAACGCACTCTTCAACGCAACAGGATCACTACCATGACCACCCTCACCGAAGGCCGCCACACCGGCGAGCACCTCATCAGCGAAGCCAACGGCACGCGCTCGCGCGATGTCGTCACGCTCGTCAGCGGCCAGAACCTGGCGCCCGGCGCCGTGCTGGGCAAGATTACCGCCAGCGGCAAATACACCCAGCTCGCGCCCGGCGCTGCCGATGGCAGCGAAGCGGCTGCTGCCGTGCTGTTTGCCGAAGTCAACGCCAGCGTCGCCGACAAGGCCGCTGTCGTCAGCGCCCGCGACACCGAAGTCGCCGGCGCTTGCCTGACCTGGCCCGCCGGTATTACCGGCGGCGAAAAAACCGCAGCTACTGCCCAGCTCAAGCTGCTGGGCATCGTCATCCGCTGATCGTCAGCGCACCTCAACACCACCACACAAGGACAAGAACATGGCTCACATGGATGTTTTCAATCAGCGCCCATTTCACATGGTCGAGTTGTCGGCCGCAATTCAGCGCGCGCCCTACACGCCGCGCTTCCTCGGTAATCTCAATCTGTTTACCCCCAAGCGCGTTCGCACACCAACGGTTTCTATCGAGGGCAAGGGCGGTGTCCTCTCGCTGATCCAGACCAGCGAGCGCGGCGCGCCGCTGGAAGAGGCAGACCGTGAAGGTCGCGACATCCGCGACTTTCGAACAGTCCGCATTGCACGCGGAAAAACGATTTACGCGACTGAGTTAGAAGGCATTCGTGCCTTCGGCACCGAAAGCGAGCTGCAAAGCGTGCAAAACGAGGTTGCTGAAGTCATGGATGGCTCCATTGGTCTGCGCGCTGCCGTGGAACTTACCCATGAAAACATGCGTCTGGGTGCGGTTCAGGGCATTGTGGCTGACGCCAATGGTGCAGTCATCAAGAACTGGTTTACGGAATTCGGCATTGCCCAGCCTGATGAACTGGACTTTGACCTGGACAACGCCAGTCCAGTAGCGGGCGCTGTCCGCACGCAATGCAACGCTGTGACCCGTGCCATGAAGCGCGCCGCCGCTGGCGCCTGGATCGATGGCAGCACCTACCCCGTAGGCCTTTGCGGTGATGCGTTCTGGGACAACCTCACCGCCCACCCGGAAGTCCGCTCTACCTACCTCAACCAGGAAGGTGCCAGTGAACTGCGCAACAACGTGGGCCGTGCCTTCAGTTCGTTCATGTACGGCGACATCTTGTTTATCAACTACCGTGGTACCGACGACAACAGCACGGTGGCCGTCAACACCAACAGCTGCAAGTTTTTCCCGGCCGGTGCACCGGGCGCCTTTGTCTCGGCGTTTGCGCCCGCCGAGTTCCTGCCTTTTGTCGGCCAGCCCGGCCAGGATGTGTACGCCATGGTGGTAACCGACAAAGACCGCCAGGCCTGGGCGCGGCCCGAGATCTACAGCTACCCGCTGTTCATCTGCACGCGCCCCGGCATGCTCCAGCGCGCCAAGCGGACCTGATCGCCATGCCCGCACTTGCCCCCTTTGCCGACATCGACGCCCTGATCAACCAGGGCTGCGCTGCCACGCTGGCCAACGCCGTGGCCAGCTACCAGGGCGGAGCGCTGTTCGGCGTCATTCTGGACAGCGCGTCCGCTGATCCTTTCAACGGCGTGGTGGATGCGGCCAGCCGCACCTGCGGATTCGACAGCGCCCATGCACCCGGAATCGCCGAGGGTCATGTTCTTGTCATTGGCGGCAGTGCCTACCGGGTGGCCGGCGGCACGGTGCCCGATGAAACCGGCTGGCTGCGGCTGCAAGTGTTCCCGGAGGCCTGAATGCTCGCCCTCGAACCCCTCCTTAAAACCCGCCTGCAGGCGCTTTCCGCCCTGATCGGCTGGGCCGTGCGCTGCGGCACTGAACTGAGCGACCGGCGCATCGTGCCAGCAGCGGACGTGCGCTGCACCGGCGCGCAGGTGCCCGACAACAAGGCCGGCGCCGTCATGGTGGCACCCGAATGGACCGTCACCCTGGTGGTGCGTCGCAGCGACGAGGCAGCCGGGCAGCTCGATGCCGCTTTTGCTGCCGTGCTGACCAGCCTGCACAACTGGGCGCCCGGCCAGCAGGGCGGGCGTGGCTGGGAAGCGGTGCGCCTGGTGCGCATTGTCGAGCCGCAATTCCTCGACGAGGGACTGGCCGGCAGCGAACTCGTCTTCAACACCGCCGCCCGCTACATCAGCGCCAACAACTAAACCAATCCACCGATTTACCAGGAATCCTTCCATGTCACTGCAATACACCGCCAACGAATACGCCATCCCGCGCGGCCGCATCTTCTTCGACCGCTTCGACAGCGCCGGCGCCAGGACGGGCGAGCAGGCCTTTGGCAACTGCCCGGGCTTTACCTTCACCACCGAGACCACCAAGGCCGAGCATTACAGCTCGGAGGGCGGTCTGCGCGAAAAGGACGCAGCGCTGACCATTGAGGTCAACCGCTCGGGCGAGCTGACCTGCGATAACTTCTCGACACGCAACTTCGCGTTGTTTGTCTCGGGCGTGGCCGAGATGCAGACGCAGGCAGCGGCCACCGTCGTCGATGAGGCAATGGCGGTCAAGCAGGGCCTGTTCTACCAGATCGGCGCCACCCAGACCAATCCGGCCGGCGCGCGCAATATCACCGCCGTGACGGTGAAGGACTCGACCGGCACCACCCCGTTCGTGCTCGGGACCGACTTCAATCTGGACCCGGCCCTGGGCCGGCTGCAGATCATCGAAGGCGGCGGTATTGTCGATGACGTCACCGTCAAGCTCGGCTACACCACGGCGGTGGCGAGCTGGGAGCGCGTCAAGTCGGGCAGCGTATCCGAAGTGTCGGGCGCCATGCGCATCATTGCCGACAACGCCAGCGGCGCAAACCGCGACTGGTATTTTCCGAAAGTGACCCTGACCTCATCGGGCGACATTCCGGTCATTGCCGAAGGAACTGACTTTGTGCAGATGAAGTTCGGCGTCGAGATCCTCAAGCCTGCCAACCAGGAAGCCCTGTACGTGGACGGCCGCCCCATCTAACTGAACTCCCGGCGCGCCCGCTGCGCGCCATCCCGCCACTGCGCCGGAAAGCGCCGTGCGGCTTCCCAAGTGCGGCCACGTTGGACGCAGTTGAAGCCGCTGCATTGCCCGACCACCTTACCCGACACACCCACCCATGGCCATGAAGCCCATTGAAATCCTGATCAACGCCAAAGACAATGCGTCTGCGGTGTTCGACAGCCTGCGGGCCAGGGTGATGGCCGTGGGCTTGGCGATCCTGAGCTATTTCGGCGTGCAGGCCTTTGCCGGCGTCATCAAGGGTGCTGCCGACCTGGAAGAGGCCATGAGCCGGGTGCAGTCGGCCACCGGCGCCAGCGCGGCGGAAATGCAGGTCTTACGCAAGGCCGCAGAGGATGCCGGCGCGAACACCAAATACACCAGCGCCGAGGCCGCGCTGGCGCTGGAGAATCTGGCCAAGGCGGGCCTGTCCGCCAACGACGCCATTGCCGCGCTGCCCGCCGTGCTCAACCTGGCGCAGGCCGGCAACATTGAGCTGGGGCAGGCCAGCGAGTTCGTCACCAAGGCCGTGATGGGCCTGGGACTGGCGTTCACCGACGCGGGCCGCGTGGCCGACGTGCTGGCGCTGGGCGCGAACGCCACCAACACCAGCGTCACCGGCCTGGCCGAAGCCCTGTCGTATGCCGCGCCGGTGGCCAACAGCCTGGGCCTGTCGCTGGAAAGCACCGTCGCCATCATCGGCAAGTTCGCCGACGCGGGCATCGATGCCTCGCGCGCCGGCACGGCCCTGAACAGCATCCTGAGCCAGTTCGGCGATCCGGCCAGCAAGTTCCGCCAGGAGCTTGGCGCCGCTGGCATCACGACGAACAACTTTGAGGAGGCGCTGCACCAGCTGGCCAAGGCCGGTCCGACGGGCGCGAAGGCGATCAACGCCGTGGGCACCGAAGCCGGCCCGGCCCTGCGCGCGCTGCTCAACCAGGGCATGGGCGCGCTCGACGGCCTGACCTCCAGGCTCAAGAGTGCAGAGGGCTCGGCTGCTGCGACCGCCAAGGTCATGCAGGACAACCTCAATGGCTCGATCAATGGCCTGTCCAGCGCCTGGGATACCGTCAAGAACGCCCTGGGCACGCCCGTGCTGCCGGTGCTCAAGGACGGGGTTGACCAGCTGGCCGGCGCGCTCAAAAGCGCTGTGGCCGATGGCACCATCGGCCGCTTCGGTGAGGCCATTGCCACGGCTTTCCAGAACGGCATCAAGTGGGTGCGCGAGTTTGCGTCGCAGGTCAATTTCACGCAGGTCGCCAGCGACATGCGCGCCTTTGCCGACAGGACCGGCGAGGTCTTCACCCAGATCGGCGCCTACGCCACGACGGCGGGCGACACGGTCAAGCTGGCGTATGGCGTGATGTCGGCCGGCACCAGCACTGTGCTGGGCAGCATCTATGCGCTGGGCAGCGGGTTTGCCACGGTGGCCGCCAACATTCAGGCCGGCCTGGCTGCGCTGTATGAGGCGTCGAGCAAGGTCACCTTCGGCGCGGTGTCGCAGCAGTACAAGGCCATCGCAGCCGAAATCAGGGCCTCGTCCGATGCGACGGCCGCATCGGCGCAGGCGCTCGGCGAGCAATCCCGCCTTGCGTTTTTGAGCGTGGTCGATGGCGCGGTGCTGGCCCGCGATGGCTTTATGGGCTTGGCCGGCGCAGCGAGCAGCATCAAGCCGGCCGTCGGTGCGGCGGCAGGGGCGATTGACGACCTGGGCGCCAAGCTCGAAGCGACCCGCCAGAAAAGCCAGGCGGCGCAAAAGGCCACCGACGACAAGCGCGTTGCTGACGTCGCCGCCACGGTCGCCGTGCGCCAGCTCAAGGACGAATATGCCGCGCTGGTCGCCAGCGGCAACCTGCAAGCCGCCGCCGAGAAGATCAAGGACATCAACAAGGCCTTGCAGGACACCCCGGCTGCGGCCAAGGACGCGGTCAAGGCCGCGCAGGACGCCGCCAAGGCCACGGCAGAAGCTTTTGAAGCGCTGGGCATTTCCAGCCAGGCCAGCCTGAAGCAAGTCGCCAGCTCGGCGAGCATCTATTACGAGCGCATCAAGGCCGACGGCACTTCGACGGCCGTTGACGTTGCGAACGCCTTCAAGGCCTATGCCGAAAAAGCCATTGCCGCCAACAATGGCGTGGCCACCGAGGCGATCAAGACCGAGGCAAGCATGCGCGGCCTGGAGATTCAGACCGACAGCGCCGGAAAATCCATCGTCAAGGCGATGGGCGACGGCCAGGACGCCACTGCCAGGCTGGGCGATCAGGTCAAGCTGACCACCGAGCAGCTCAAGGCGCAGCAAGACGCGATGGACCTGGTCGCCACGAAATACAAGCTGTCGGCCGACTACACCGAGTCGCAGATTGCGGCGCTCGACCGCCTGACGGCCGCATCCGAGCGCGCCACTGCCGCCGAAAATAAGCGCCTGAACCGCGACAGCCAGGGTTTCTCGATTGATCCCACGACCGGGCAGCGCGTGACTGCAGCCGTCGAAACCCAAGCCACCGTGTACAGCAATGCCAAGGGGCAGGGCTTGACCGATGCACAGGCGCTGCAAATTGCCAAGCAGTTCATGACCGACAGCGGCGAGCAGATCGGCTGGAACAGCGGCGGGCGCAATGGCGCGATGCAGGGGCAGACGTGGAGTTCGGAGTTGCAAAAGGCCATCGACAAGCTGGTGCTGGCCAATGCACAGGCCAGTGCCGCATCGGGCAGCACCAGCGAAACGAAGACCTACCACATTGTCTTGGAGATTAATGGCCAGCGAACAGATGTCGAAGTGGCCAGCGACGCCGATGCCAAGAAGCTGCTCGCCGCCCTGCAAAGCGCCCAGCTCACGGCCAGCTAGACCACGAAAGTAAACCATGAGCACCACACACCACACCCTGGGCGCCACCGTCATTCCGCGCGGAATGATCTGGGTCGATGAGTTCGACTGGCATGCCGTCGAAAAGTCGCTCGAATACAGCACCACCGGCGCCTTGCTGATCGACATGGGCGAGCGCCTGGCGGGCCGCACCATCACCTTGCAGGGGCAGGAGGAGGCCGGCTGGATCACCCGCGCCACGCTGCTGGCCCTGCGCGCCCAGGCCGCCATTCCCGGCCAGTCCTTTGCCCTGACGCTCGCAGACGGGCAGACCTTCACCGTGCAGTTTTCAGGCAGCAATCCGATTGAGGCCGCGCCTGTGGCCCGGCCAGAACTGCCCACCGGCTCGCACCCCTATGTCGCCACCGTGCGGCTGATAGAAGTCTGACGCGTGTCCTTTTTTCGATTTTTGGAGATTTAACCCATGAGTATTCTTGCCGGCAACGTCACACTGGTCGCATCCAAAGTCATGCAGGACGTGCCCGAGGGCGGGGGCGGCCCCACGGCCGTCCTGATCGCCGATGACGCGAGCAACAACATCTTCCTGGACCTCACCGAGCTGGGCCGTGCCATCGGGGAGGTGAGCATCCGCCAGGTGTATGTGCATGTCCAGACCAACGACCGCGAGCCCTACATGGGCGCGAACTTCATCATTGCCCAGCCGCCCGACGACCCGAACGTGAGCATCACGGCCTTTGCGGCCGACGCGTTTTTTGAAGAGCGCGATGCGTCCCAGGCCCGGCTCGAATCCTACCTGGCGCCCGGCGAGCGCTATGACGGCATCCTGTTCGGCAACCACCTGAAGGACCAGATGACGCTGACCGTGTTTCAGCAGGCGGAAGCGCGGGTGCCGCCCATCGGCGCCACGCTGGTGCTCAAGAAGCTGGTCGATACGCCCGAGGAAGTCACCCAGTTCGTTCGCATCACCGGCATCACCAGCGAAGTGCGCAAGTTCTACGATGAGCAGGGCGAATACGCCCGGCGCATCATCTCCTACACGCTGGGCGACCGCCTGCGCACCAGCTTTCCGGGCTTTGACCCCACGCGCTACAGCACGCCCTTTGACGCGCTGGCCGGCAAGACGAGCCTGTACCGCTCCGCCGTCGCCGACGCGGCCAGGTACTACGGCGTGGTGCCGCTGATCGAGGACGCGGGCATCGGCGACTTCGTCATCCAGGCCCAGGGCATCTACACCCAGCTGGTGCCCTCCACCCAGGTCGAAACGCCCATTGCCGACGCCCGCACGAACCAGACGACGGCCGGCTACGCCGCCTCGGGCGCGGCCATCGCGCAGAACCTGTTCGCCGTGTTCAGCGCGGCCCAGCGCCTGTTCCTGGGCGGCTCGATCCTGCCGGGCAGCGTGTCGATTGCCGCTTCAGGCATTGTCCTGACCGACGCGGGCGGGGTGCTCTACAACGGCGAGGCCCAGGTCGGCCAGATCAGCTACGCCGACGGCGTGGCCACGCTGTCCACCGATGTGTTCGGCGCGGGCGCCAACGCCTTCGTGGCGACCTACACGCCGGCCGGCCGGCCCAACTTCGTGTCCCAGAGCATCAGCATTCCCGTGACCAGCGAGAGCCGGCGCCTGAACTATGTGCTCACGCTCGACCCGCCCCCGGCGCGCGGCAGCTGCAGTGCCAGCTACCTGGTGGCCGGGCAGTGGTACGAACTCAAGGACGACGGCTCGGGCGCCATGCGCCCGCTCGACGGCGGCGCGGGCGTGGGCAACATCAATTTCTTCTCGGGCACGGTCACGCTCACGCTGGGCGCGCTGCCCGACGCGCCCAGCGCGGTCATCATCCAGTACGACGACGATGTGGCCGTGGGCAAGTATCCGGCGGCCGACCTGCTGGAGGGCGGGCTGCTGCACCATGCCATCGCGCTGGCCCATTCGCCCATTCCCGGCAGCGTCTCCATTGCCTGGACGGCGGCGGACCTGTCCACCCAGACCGCCACCGTGGACGCCGCCGGAACCGTCTCCGGCGCGGCCACCGGGCACCTGGCGTGGGCCGATCTTGCGCTCAGCCCGCTGATCCTGCCGCCGGCGGGCACCACTTTCAGGCTCAACTACGACCGCTACGAGAGCATCGCCACGCCTTTTTCCGCCGCCTTGGTGGAAGACGGCAGCTTCGTCAAGTTCACGGCCGGCGCGGGCGCGGCCGGCGCGCTGACCTTCACCGTGGGCGTGGTCCTGCCGTTTCGCTCGGTCGATGGCGCTGTCGAGTGGCGCAACACCAGCATCACCTTCCATGACAACGGCAACGGCACGCTCTCACCCCGTGCAGGGTCTGCCGCCTGGGTGCGCAACTACACCCTGAGCGTGGCGAGCGTCAACTACGCCACGTCCGAAGTGGCGCTGCTCAAGGTGCTCGGGCTGCAATGCGAAGTCATGACCTACGAGACCCGCGAGCCGTTCCCGGGTGTGTCGGCGCTGGTGTACCTGGGCGCGATCGCCACCGACGTGGACGCGCCCGTGCGCCAGGACATTCCCGCGACGGGCAGCAAGGTGGTGGGCACCACGGTGCCGGTGGTCAATGAACTGGTCACCCCGACGGCGCTTTACCTGCAAGCCAAGATGAACAACGGCGCCGCCCTGAGCGGCGTGCGCTTCACCCACGGCCCGGACGCCTACACGTTCACCCCGCAGACGGACGCGCTGCTGCGCAACGTCAGCGCGCTCACCGGCGTGGGCGTGCAGGCCGGGCAGATCAGCGAGACCACGGGCCTGATCACCTTGACCAGCTGGACGCGCGGCATCGGCCCGGCCATCGGCGACTGGCGCGCGGTCTCGGCCCCGCCCACGGCCGGCCTGAATTCGCCGTTTTTGACCAAGTCGGTGACGTTTCGCACGGCGGCGGCCCCGCTGCGCCCGAGCAGCATGACGATCCTGGGCGCCCTGGAGAATGGCACCAATTTCAATGTGTCCTCGAACGCGGACGGGCTCATCACCGGGCTGTACGTCGCCTCCGGCACGGTGGACTACGAGTCGGGCCTGGTGCACATCGAGTTCACCGTTCCCGTGCGGCCCGACACGCTCAAGTACAACGCGGTGTCATACACCTACTTGCCGCTGGACGCGGGCATCATCGGCCTGGACCCGGTGCGCCTGCCCACCGACGGGCGCGTGCCGATCATCCGTGCCGGCACTGTGGTGGTGGTCGGCAACACCAAAACGACCATCCCTGCCATCGTGGCCGCCGGCCAGACCATCAACTGCGCGCGCACCCGCCTGAGCCGCGCGCGCGTCATCGGCGCGGGCGGGGCGGTCATCCACACCGGCTACAGCGCCGACCTCGAAGCCGGCACGGTCACCTTTACGGACGTGACGGGATATGTCCAGCCCGTTCACGTCGAGCACCGCATCGAGGACATGGCCATGGTGGCCGACGCGCAGATCAACGGCACGCTGCGCCTGACCAAGCCGCTGAGCCACGCCTTCCCGGCCCATGAGAGCTACGTCTCCAGCGCCTTGCTGATGGGCAACGTGTTCGCGCGCGTCTCCAACGTGTTTGACCAGGACAGCTGGGACGGCATCAGCTGGACCCCGGACGCGGTGGGCAACGTAGCGCCGGCGACCTACAACGATACGCTGGCGCCCATCGTCGTGACCAACCTGGGCGCGCTGACCGAGCGCTGGGCGCTGTGGTTCGACTCGGGCACCACCTTCCGGATTTTTGGCGAGCACGTCGGGCTGGTGGGCACCGGCACCATCAACGCCGACTGCGCGCCCATGAACCAGCAGGTGGGCGCGCCGTACTTCACGATTTTGGAGGCCGGCTGGGGCGCGGGCTGGGGTCCGGGCAACGTGCAGCGAATCGACACCGTCGCGGCCATGTTTCCGGTCCTGCTGGTGCGCACCACCCAGCAGGGCGCCGAGGCCGGGGGCGATTACAGCTTTTCGATGATGACCCGTGGCGATGTGGACCGCCCGTAAAGAAAGAAAAACATGACATCAGTAGTAGACACATCCGTTAAATGGTTCACCAGCAAGATGCTGGGCGCGCCCGTCCTGCGCGGACAGGTGGGGAGCCTGATCGCCCTCCTGGACGCCTGCCTGGTCAACGGCTGGGGCATCCAGACCGCCACGTCCTGCGTCGTTGCCAGCGGCGTCTGCACCATGACGTTTCCTCTGGACCATGCTGCCCCGGTGGATGCCGTGGTGCTCGTCGCGGGCTCCTCGATTGCCGACCTGAACGGCGAGCAAAAAGTCACGGCAGTGGCCCCGAATGTCGTGAAGTTCGCCACGGCGGCATCGAACGGCACGTCCACTGGAACCATCACGGCCAAGATGGCGCCTGCAGGATTCAACAAGCCATTCTCAGGGACAAATCTCGCCGTGTACAAGTCGGCTGACGTAGCCGCGAATGGGCACTTCTGCCGCGTGAACGACACCAATGCCCTGTACGCACGGGTCAACGGCTACGAGAACATGACCGCCATCAGCACGGGCACGGGCCTGTTCCCCACGGCCATTCAGCTGAGCGGGGGCATGTACTGGCATAAGTCTGCCGCTGCAAGCACCACGCCGGTTGACTGGACCATCGTTGGCGACGGGCGATTTTTTGCCATTTTCACCAGCACGTACATGGGGGCGGACCCGAGCTACACCGACTATGTTGCCCCCAATCTTTCGGGTTTTGGTGACCCCCTGAAACGCAGCAGGGCTGCTGACCCTTTCAACACCCTGATTATTGGGAACTGGGACACCAACGCCTATAACTACGCCGCTGGGGTAGGGCTTTCCGCTGGCAATAACGTCTCCCGGTACATGGCTCGTGCCATCAGCGGCACGGGAACCGCAGTACCAGCGAACATTCACGCTATGGGCAGCATCGTGGCGCAAGACCCTCTGTTTGACCGCATCACGGGTCAGATCATGTTCTCCCCCTGTGTAGTGAAGACCGACAGCGACGCTTCTTGGAGGGCGGAGCTTCCCGGCATCTGCTTAGGCGAGTCCACCTACATGGAGCAGGTGTTTGCCAGCAAGACCGTGTTCAAAGCTGGAAGCCCTGAGCGGTCCTATCTTGTGGAGTACGCAGCAGACGTGACCGCCAGCTTGGTAAATCACCGCCTTATTGCCCTCGACGTGACCGGCCCTTGGCCGCGCTAAGCCATGGCAGCACATAAATACTGGCGGGCGCTGTGCATGGTGAGCCCTACGGCATCCCCGGCCCCCTTGGAACTAGGCGAGTTCCAACTCTACAACGGGGCGACTCGGCTCGATGCCGCCGCAACGCTGACCTCGAACGTCGCGCCGACCAGCGGCACCATTGCTTCCCTCAAGGATGCCGTGACCACTGCCGGAGCGTATTGGGCCGACCTGACGGTATCCGGCTATGTGATCTTGACATGGGCTTTCCCTACGGCTGTCGAGGTGGACGGTGTGCTGCTAGGGGCGCGCACCACGATTGCCCGCTTTCCAACCTTCGGCTTGATCCAAGGTGGAGATGCGGCTACCGGAGTCAACTGGCCTACCGTAAGGGGATTTGGTGGGCTCAAATTCGTGTCAGCGGCCATGACACCGATCATCCCCTTGTCCAACCCAGCCCTCACACCGCGCCCCATCGTCACTCAAGCCGACTACAGCACCGAGGGCGGACGCGGCCTCATCACCGACACGGTCAAGACCAAGGCCACGCCCGCCAACATCCCGACGCACTGCAAGGTGCGCCTGCTGCGCGACATCGACGACAAGGTGATCCGGGAGGAGTGGACTGACCCGGTGACGGGCGTGTACACCTTTGACTACTTTGACGAGCACTTCACTTACTCCGTGAAGGCCACCCACCCCACGGGCGCGAAACGCGCCGTGATCGCCGACCGGCTTACCCCAGGACTGATGCCATGACTTTTGATATTCCCGACGACCACCGCGTCGTGCGCAGCACCGCCACGCTGGCGCGGGCCACCACCGGCTCGGGCTCCTCCAAGATCCAGATCTTCGGCACGCCCACGATGGGCGACACCGAAGGCCAGCCGCCGCTGGCCGAACTGATCCTGTCCACGGGCGTGGGCTCGGTCAGCGCCGGCGGGATCATCACGCTGGTGCAGGCCACGCTCACGGGCGACCTGATCGCCCATGACGGCACGGCCGTGTGGGGCCGCTGGCTGGCCCGCGACGGCTCGCTCATGGGCGACGGCGACCTGAGCGACGAGAGCGGCACGGGCTTCTTCAAGCTGGCCGGCACCTCGGGCACGCAGATTTACGCCGGCGGCCTGGCCATCCTGGGCACCACCTACCTTGGCTGAACTGCTCTTCAGCGCGCCGGCGGCAAGCAGCGGCGCGCTGGTATTCGGCGACGAGGACGCGGTCGGCATCCCTGGTGCCACGCTCAAGGTCTTCGGCCTGGTCGGGGAGATCGGCGGGCAGGTCGCTGTCGGCGGGGGCAAGCGCAGCGTGGCGCTGGCCGCTTTCGGCTTCGTGGCCGAGCTGGGCGGCACGGTCGGCGTCACCGCGACCCATGCGCCGCGAGGGCTGGCCATCCATGGCCTGGTCGGCGAGCTGGGCGGCAGTGTCGCCCTGGTTTGCAAGCACCCGCCCGCCGTGCTGGGGATCGCTGGCTACATCGGCGAGCTGGCCGGGCTGGTGAGCCTGAGCGTATGGGTAGCGTCCAAGGTGCTGCGCCTGGCCGGCCTGGTGGGCGAGCTGGGCGGCTCAAGCGCCATCGTTTACAGCAGCAACACCAGCCGGCCCGACATGAGCAGCATCGCCTCGCGCTGGCAGGACGCCGTCGCCATCCGCACCGGGGTGATTGAGACGTACCGGCAGGCCCTGCGCGCGCATGCGCCGCTCAAGGCGCGGTGGCAGGACGCCGCGCCGCTTGTGGCGCAGCGGGTGAGCCGCTGGCAGGACTCCGAGCGCCTGCAGCGCCCGTTGACCAGGAGCCGCTACCAGGAGGCCGGCCGCCTCAGAAGCGCTGCGTCGTCGTCGTTTCAGGATTCGATCCGCACCCGGCAAGGCGCGGCCAGCCGGTACAGCGAAGGATTGCAGCTGCAAAGCGGCCAGCGCTCGGCGTGGCAGGACATGCACCGGGACCGGCGCGCGGCCTACGTCTCGCGGTTTCAGGACGGCCAGCGCCTGGCCCATGGCTGGAGAGCGCCGGCCCAGTACGCCGCCCAGCTGCCCGTGGGATTCGGATCGCGGTACCAGGCGGCCATGCGCCCGCCGCCAGGCCTCTGGGTGCGCCCGGCTGCACCGGTGCCGTCCGATCCCTGCTACACGCCAAGCGGTGCCTTGCTGTTCGAGGAGCCGTGGGCCAGCGCCATGGAACTGGTTTTTATCTGCGAGCGCCACGGCGCTCCCGCACCCATTGCCGGCGTCGTCGTGCCCATCCTGAGGACTTATGTGACCATCAACTCCATCACCCTGCGCCGCGTGGACGGCAACCTGCCTATCCCGACCTTTGCCTTTTCCATGTCGCTCGATGTCGATTCATGGACCTGGTCCTGGAGCGCGTCCATTCCATTGCAGGCCTTGGCGCTGGTGCAGCCCGGCAGCGATGGCGCGCCGGTTGAGGTCGAGGCGCTGGTCAACGGCGTGCCGTACCGCTTGCTGGCCGAGGGCGTCGCCAGCCAGCGCCAGTTCGGCCAGGCGCGCATTGCGGTCAAGGGGCGCGGCCTGGCGGCCATCCTGGACGCGCCGTATGCGGCCGTCAACAACCACGGCAATGCAGCGGCCCGCAGCGCCCGGCAGCTCATGACGGACGTCTTGACCGTCAACGGCGTTGGCTTTGGCTGGTCGGTGGACTGGGGCCTCACCGATTGGCTGGTGCCCGGCGGCACCTGGGCGAACCAGGGCGCCTACATCGGCGCCATCCTGGACATCGCCCAGGCCGCCGGCGGCTACGTGCAGCCGCACGACACGGACCAGACGCTGCGCGTGCTGCCGCGCTACCCGGCAGCGCCATGGGACTGGGCCAGCGTCGCGCCGGACTTCGAGCTGCCGTCAAGCGTCGTCAGCGTCGAGGGCATCGACTGGCAGCGCAAGGCCGACTACAACCGGGTGTACGTGAGCGGCACCAAGGATGGCGTGCTGGGCCAGGTCACGCGCGCCGGCACGGCGGGCAACAGCGTCGCGCCCATGCTTACCCACGCCTTGATCACGCATGCGATTGCCGCCCGCCAGCGCGGCCTGGCCATCCTGTCGGATACCGGCAGCCAGGCGCGCGTCACCTTGACGCTGCCCGTGCTGGCTGAGACTGGCCTCATCAAGCCCGGCCAGTTCGTGCGCTACCTCGATGGCAGCCAGACGCGGCTGGGCCTGGTGCGCAGCACGTCGCTGGCCTGGAGCCGCCCGAAGCTGCGCCAGACCATCGCCGTCGAGACCCACGTCTGAGGAGCCACCCATGAGCAATATTTTTAAAGCTTTTATCGACCTGTTCCCGGCGCGGCCGCTGCAGGTGGGCACCGTGCTGTCCGTCGCGGACGGCATCGCCCGCGTCGAGCTGCCGGGCGGCGGAATCCTTCAGGTGCGTGGCCAGGCGACAAGCGGGCAGCGTGTGTTTGTCCGGGATGGGCTGATCGAGGGCGCTGCCCCGAATCTTACTGTTGTAATTATCGAGGTCTAAAGATGCCAGAACCTACGTCCACTGCTGCCATGACTTTGGCTGCCGCAACGGTAGCTGTCCCTACGCTCACTGCTCTGGGTGTGCCGCTGGGTTTGCGCCCCGATCTGTTGATTGCTGGTTTTGCCGGGTCCATTGTCGCGATTACCTTGCTCAACACCGTGCCGCCCAGTGGCGATACCTGGCGTGAGCTGATCCGCACCAGCCTGCGCCGCGTGGCGGTGGCTTGCGCGTCGAGCCTGACCGCTGGTTACGTCACGCCCATGATTGCCGCGCTGCTGACTTCGGACCCGGCTCTTCTTGGGTCGGGATTTGTCGTAGGCGCTGGTGCGCAGCAGGCGCTGGCCAAGCTCATCGAGCGCTTTGGGGCGGCAGGAGTTGCAGCATGACCGGGCTGCAAATCATGCATCTGGCTGCCGGCATCGTCGTGCTGCTCGAAGCCCTCAACAAGCTAGAGCGTACGGCGCCGTGCCGCGCAGGCCTTGCCCCACGTCGTCGGGCTACCGAGTGGCTCAAGGCGTTGGCCTGGACACTGCTGGCCCTGGGAGCGGGTGGTGCGGTGGCCTCGCCGGTGCTGTTGGCCCTTGGCGTGCAGGGCGGTGACATCCCGCTGATGCGCCTGGAGCGGCCCACGCTGGCCGAAACCAGCGTGATGCTGGGATTTTCGGTTTTGATAGTTCGCACACGCATAAAAGAGGGGTAATCCATGGATTTCGATACTGCATTTGTCCGGTTGCTGGGCCATGAAGGCGGCTACGTCAATGATCCGCGTGACCCAGGCGGCGAGACAAACTGGGGTATCAGCAAGCGCAGCTACCCCGCTGTGAACATCAAGGCGCTAACCAAAGAGGCTGCACAGGTAATCTACTTGCGCGACTTCTGGAAGCCGCTGGGCAATGCGCACGCTGCCGTGAAATATCAGGTGTTTGATTTTGCCGTGAATGGCGGCCTGCCAACTGGACTGCGCAAGCTGCAGGCGGCCGTCGGCGTTGCCGATGACGGGCACTGGGGGCCGGTCAGCGCAAAGGCGCTGGCAGCGCTTGATGTCAATGACGTGCTGCTGCGCTTCAATGCCCAGCGCCTGCGCTACTACGCATCCCTCAGCAATTGGCCGGTCTATGGCAAAGGCTGGACCGTAAGGGTTGCGGGGAATCTTGACTTTGCTGCAATGGACAATTGATGCCAGTGCAGACGTCTGCACTGGTCGATGTGCATCACCTCATCACACGGCTGGCCAGCTTGGCTAAACGTCACCGGGCGGCAGGGCGCATCAGCCACGCCCTGGGCGTTCAAAGCGCGCTGGACCTGATCCGGCGCGAGCGCAAAGCGGGAAGGGGGCCTAAACCGCAGAACTAACCTAAAAAGAACAGGGCGACTGGACCGGGTGCGTCAACACCCGGCCCAGCCGCCAATCCACAGATTGCGCTGTGGGCCAGCCAAGACCCTGCCACCTCCCGGGAGGCACGGGCAGTGTAACAACTTCTTACTGACCCTCACAAACATGGCTTCTCCCATCATTCCCTGGCTCGGCGGCAAGCGCCGCCTGGCCGACATCATCATTCCGCGCTTTCCGCCGCACAGCTGCTACGTCGAGGTGTTCGCCGGCGGCGCGGCGCTGTATTTCCTGCGCCAGCCCGCCGACGTCGAGGTCATCAACGATGTCAACGGCGACGTGATCAACCTGTACCGCGTCGTGAAAAACCACCTGGAGGAGTTCGTGCGCCAGTTCAAGTGGGCGCTGAGCAGCCGCGAGGTGTTCAAGTGGACGCAGGCCACGGCCAGCGAAACGCTGACCGACATCCAGCGCGCCGCCCGGTTTTACTACCTGCAGCACCAAGCGTTCGGCGGCCGGGTGCAGGGGCAAAGCTGGGGGACCGCCACCACGGCGCCGGCGGTCAACCTGCTGCGCATCGAGGAGCAGCTCAGCGCCGCGCACCTGCGCCTGTCGAGTGCCTACATCGAGCGCCTGGACTGGAAGGAGTGCATGAAACGCTACGACCGGCCGCACAGCTTTTTTTACCTGGACCCGCCGTACTGGGAGACCGAAGGCTATGGCGTGCCGTTTGCCTGGGCTGAATACGAAACCATGGCGGTGATGATGCGCGAGCTGAAAGGCAAGGCGATGCTGAGCATCAATGACCACCCGGACATCCGCAAGTGCTTCGAGGGCTTTCACATCGTCGAGGTGCCGATCAAGTACACCGTGGGCGGTGGGCAGGGCGTGGACCGGATCGAGCTGATCATCAGCAGCTGGGATGTGGCGGCCGAGCCGGCAGGGCCTTTTTAAGCAGTACCTGACTCAAGCATGACTTTTTCTGGGTGGAGTGCGCAATTACAACCTACCCAGAACAGGGGATGTCTTGACGCTTATGTTAGGGTTATCCTGTGGATGAAGATAATTTCATGTCAAAATTCATAGGAAAAAAAGAAAGCTTTTATGAAGAATATGGATTTTTTGTACAAGCCAAACGACACAATTCCATTGTGGGGTGCATTCAAGGGGGATGGATTGGTGGTTGACCTGACCGTGGACCGTGTCACAGGCGAGTACTGCTATGTTTTGGACGTTGTCGGAACGCAAAACAGGCTAATTGTCCCTGTACGCGAATTACTGAGGCATTGAATTTCACATTGAGATTGACTGGCGCGAAGGCTATGAAGTCAAGCTGCTGGCTGCACTTGTGGCTTGCACGAAGCCTTTGACGGCTGGGCCAAAGTAGCCCGGGCTGAGCGGGTGCCGCTCCAGTCACAGAAGTAGCAGCGGTACCGCTTCAAAGGTGTGAACAGACTCATCATGCGGTCGCGCATTGTCCGTTTAACTCGGTCTGCCGATTCGCCGCAGTGAGGGCAAACCAATTTGCCAGGAGTGGCAGTAGGTGGAACTTGTAACATTAATGTTCCTGATAGTAACCTTCAGCTTACATCAGGATCTTGACAGTTCAGTGCCAATACCATGCCGAGATAGAGTGCCGTAGGGTTATTGTCCGGCCTGCTCGCAAGATGCAATCTGAACTCAGTGCAGACGTCTGCACAGCTTGTGCTCGACCACTTGGTAAGCCGCCTGAAGAGCTTGGCTAAGCGTCACAAAAGGGGAGGACGCATCAGCCATTCCGAGTGCTGATAGCGAGTCGGCATGAATAAAACGGCAGCAGGTGGACGCTGAAATAGCTTTAGACGCCTGTCTGCAAAGAATCTCGACCCTGCAGAACGGCCTACAAGCGATTATTTTGATGTGCCCAAGGGGTAGGTGACCCTTGAATTTTGTCATTTTTTGAACTTGGAGCCGATATTCCAGTAGGTGGTAGGGCCTGCCACCCATCCTCATGGGGCGCGTAACGCCAGCGTATTTGGGAAAATAGGACATAAAAAAGCCCGCAACCTTCTGAGTTCCGGGCTTTTGGCCTGTGTAATTTCCGGTGTAATCCGGTGCCATTTACCGGCATTCTGTGGCGCCCCTGTCGTTGCCTTCTCCTCTGTACGCCTCTATAAATATGCCCTGCAATGGCATTCACACTGCAGGGGTCGCAAGTTCGAAACTTGCACCGCCCACCAGAATTTGAAGACATAAAAAAAGCCAAGTTATTCAACTTGGCTTTTTTGTTTTCTGGAAGCATTTTTCTGCGGCATTTCAGCCGCAGGGGAAAATTTCCGAAAAATGTTTTTAAAGCACTTCGCTGGCGAAATCTGCCAGGCGTGAACGCTCACCACGCGCCAGCGTGATATGTCCACCATGCGGCCAGCCCTTGAAGCGATCAACCGCAAATGTCATACCCGAAGATCCTTCCGTCAGGTACGGTGTGTCGATTTGCGCCAGATTGCCCATGCAGATGATCTTGGTGCCTGGTCCGGCGCGGGTGATCAGGGTTTTCATCTGTTTGGGTGTCAGATTTTGCGCTTCGTCAATGATCACGTACTTGTTCAGGAAGGTTCGGCCCCGCATGAAGTTCATGCTTTTGACCTTGATCCGTGAACGGATGAGTTCATTCGTCGCGGCGCGGCCCCATTCACCCGAGCCTCCATCGGTTTTTCCCAGAACTTCCAGGTTGTCGTCGAGCGCGCCCATCCAGGGACCCATTTTTTCTTCTTCGGTGCCAGGTAAAAAGCCGATGTCTTCACCGACCGATACCGTAGCGCGAGTCATGATGATTTCGGTATAACGACGATCATCGAGCACCTGCGTCAGTCCGCTGGCCAGGGCCATCAGCGTTTTGCCGGTGCCTGCCGTGCCGGCCAGGGTGACAAAGTCCACCTCGGGGTCCATCAGCAGGTTCATGGCAAAGTTCTGCTCGCGATTGCGCATGGTCACGCCCCAGACCGAGTTTTTGAGATGGGTGTAGTCCTTCAAGGTTTTCAGGACGGCTGTTTTTGCCTGAATCTCGGTGACGCGGGCGTACAGCGGCGGCTCGCCCGGGGCTTCAAAAAACACGAACTGGTTGATCAGCAGGCTTGGCACGATGGGGCCGGTGATGCGGTAGAAGGTATGCAGGCCTTGCTGCCAGCTTTCGATGGTTTTGCTCTGCCGGGTCCAGAAGTCAAGCGGCAGGGCGAGTGAGCCGTCATACAGCAGGTCGCCGTCTTCCAGTACCTTGTCGTTCTGGTAGTCGTCGGTCGCCAGCCCCAGCGCACGCGCCTTGACGCGCATGTTGATGTCCTTGGACACCAGCACCACTTCGCGCGGTGCGTATTCCTTGCGAAGCGCCTCGACCACGCCAAGAATCTGGTTGTCTGCCTTGCCCTGCGGCAGGCTCATCGGCAAGGTGTAATCAAGAACCTTGGTCTGGAAAAACAGGCAGCCACCGGCTTCAGGATGGCCGGTGGTGTTCAGCTTCAGGCCCTTGCCGATATCGGCACCATTGGCGCCGGCCAGTGCATCGAGCGTGCGGCTGGTCTGACGCGCATTGCGGGCCACTTCCGTCATGCCCTTTTTATGGCCGTCAAGCTCCTCCAGCACGATCATCGGCAAGAAAATGTCGTGCTCTTCGAAGCGGAAAAGACACATCGGGTCGTGCATCAGGACATTGGTGTCCAGCACGAACAGCTTGGCTTGGCCGGTAGACTTGATTTTTTTGGGCCTGAAGGCGGGCTGGGGCCGTGAAACGCTCTCTTTTTGAGAGCTAACTACGCTCGTGTCTATTGCGGGAAGAGGCTTTTTCTCTGCATAAATAACGACTTGGACCTCATCACTGGCGGGCAGGCTCTCCAGTGGCTCTACAAAAGGGCGCAGGCTGGCTGATGCCGAGCGCTTTGCCGTTTTTCGTGGTGCTTTTGAAGAGGCGCGTGCCGGGGTATCAAGCACGTCTGGAGAAAGCAGGGCTGCACGTTTGGTCGGGGCGGGAGGCAGGGGCATAGTGCTTAAAACTCTTTAAATGAAGTTTCAGAAATAAAAAAAGCCGCCTCAAGGCCGGGGCGGCTTTTTTTGGATGCAGTCGCGAGGGTCAATTGCATGGACTCATTATGCACAACTCACATGGCCGACTGGCAGACAGTTGCAAAGCAGATTTCAAATCTCTTTTTTAAGGCCTTTGACCGCTTTCAAGACCTCTTCCACATGGCCGGGAACCTTCAGGCCGCGCCACTCTTCCTTGAGCAGGCCGTCTGCGCCGACCAAAAAGGTGCTGCGCTCAATGCCCTTGACCTTTTTGCCGTACATGATCTTGTTTTTGACCACGCCGAACATATGGCACATTTTTTCTTCGGTGTCGGCAATCAACTCGAACGGAAGTTCGAGTTTCGACTTGAATTCGTCGTGCGATTTCATGTTGTCGCGCGATACGCCGAATACGGTGGCGCCCGCCTTGAGGAAATCCTTGTAGTGGTCACGAAACTGCATGGCTTCGGTGGTGCAGCCGGGCGTGTTATCTTTCGGGTAAAAAAACAGCACGACAACTTTGCCCAGATGCGTTTGGTTTGAAACTTTGAGGCCGCCGGTTGCGAGCGCTTCAAATTCGGGAAGAGGTTTATTGACGACGACTGCCATACTGAGGGGACCCTGACGAAAGTAGTTGTAATTAGCCGCGGCCTTTGCCAGTGAAGCCGGATGAGAATCGCTGGGTGCGGTGCCAAGTGCAACCCTATATTTTACTCTGAAAGGGATATCCTTTAGTGCTCAGGCGGCATCTGGCTCAATCAGCAGGGCTGCGATCACATGGCGACCCTCGCCCGCTAAAATGTTGTAAGTACGGCACGCGGCCAGCGTGTCCATGGTTTCAATACCAATTCGCTGCTCCATCAGGCCGCGCAAGAAGGCCGGCGGTGCAAACCGCAGGCGCTTGCCGCTGCCAAAAATCACCAACTCCGGCTTCAGGTTCGCCAGAACGGTAAAGTGCCCGGCGTCAAGTTGCTCAAAGCGGGTGCAATTCCAGGCAAATTTCTCGCCGCGCGAGCCAATGACAACGCTGTAGTCAATTTTTTCAGCAACGCCGTTGTTGCCGAGGCCAACCCATCCGGCGCCGTAGGCCAGAATGGATTGAACATCAAGGCGGTCTGGTTGAAGTTTCATGCGGTAGTCACAGTTTTGGGTTCATTCAAACAGCCGTCAGCCAGTGATTCCGGCCTGTTGCCAGGGATGAAAAATTCGTGTTTTATGTGGTCAAATTATAGATTCCGCCAAAATCTCCTGTAGCTGCGCTGCCTCTTTCCCCTTTGGCCGGTGCAGTTGGCGAAGCGGCTTTGCCTAACTCTTCAGAAAAAGCGACATGAAACCGATCACCAAGTCTGCCAAACTGGCCAATGTGCTTTACGACATCCGTGGTCCGATCATGGACGCGGCCAAGCAGATGGAGGAAGAGGGCCAAAAGCTCATCAAGCTCAATATAGGCAACCTTGCGGTGTTCGGTTTTGATGCGCCTGAAGAAGTCCAGCAGGACATGATCCGCAACCTGCCAGCGTCAGCCGGCTATTCGGACAGCAAGGGCATTTTTGCAGCGCGCAAGGCGGTGATGCACGAGACGCAAAAACAGGGCATCAAAGGTGTGATGCTGGACGATATCTACCTGGGCAACGGCGCCAGCGAACTGATCTCCATGGCCACCAATGCCCTGCTCGACAACGGCGACGAATTGCTGCTGCCTTCGCCCGATTACCCGCTATGGACCGCTTCCGTCAGCCTGGCCGGTGGCACGCCGGTCCACTACATGTGCGACGAGAGCAACGGCTGGATGCCCGATCTGGACGATATTCGCGCCAGGATCACGCCGCGTACCAAGGGCATCGTCGTCATCAATCCCAACAACCCGACCGGCGCGCTGTATTCCGACGAACTGCTCAAAAGCATCGTGGAGATTGCGCGTGAACACAATCTGGTGATTCTGGCCGACGAGGTCTATGACAAGGTGCTGTACGACGGCGTGAAGCACACGGCGCTGGCCAGCCTGTCCACCGACGTGCTGACGCTGACCTTCAATTCGCTCTCCAAGAGCTACCGTTCCTGCGGCTACCGCGCCGGCTGGCTGGTGGTGTCAGGACCGAAGAAGAGGGCGCAAGACTACATCGAAGGCTTGAACATGCTGGCCAACATGAAGCTGTGCTCCAACGTGCCCGGCCAGTGGGCCATCCAGACGGCTTTGGGCGGCTACCAGAGCATCAATGACCTGGTGGGCGAGGGCGGCCGGCTGCGGCGCCAGCGCGACCTGGCTTACGCACTGATCACCGCCATTCCGGGCGTCACCTGTGTCAAGCCGAGCGCGGCGCTCTATATGTTTCCCCGGCTTGATCCCGTGATTTACCCGATCACCGACGACCGGCAGTTTTTCCTTGAACTGCTCAAGGAAACCAAGGTCATGCTGGTGCAGGGCACCGGCTTCAATTGGGCCGCGCCCGACCATTTCCGGATCGTCTTCTTGCCGCATGAGGAAGACCTTCGCGAAGCAATCAACCGCATTGCCCTGTTTCTTCAGAAATACCGCAACAAGCTGATCTGAGCTTGAATTTCCCGCTGCCCGTTTTAACGAACAGCCAGCACCAACCACGACACGCAGGACTCCAGGTGAACCTAAAAACGACGACGAATTTGAGCCCGATCCGGGTAGGCCTTCTGGGCATCGGGACCGTGGGCAGCGGCACGTTCAATGTGCTCAAGCGCAACCAGGAAGAGATTCGCCGCCGCGCCGGTCGCGGCATCGAGATCACCATGGTCGCCGACCTCGATGTGGCGCGCGCCCAGGCCCTGGTGGGCGACGGCGTGCTGGTGGTGGACGATGCGCGCAAGGTGGTTGCCAGCCCGGACATCGACATCGTGATCGAACTCATCGGCGGCTACGGCATTGCCAAGGCCCTGGTGCTGGAGGCCATCGAGTCCGGCAAGCATGTGGTGACCGCCAACAAGGCGCTGCTCGCCGTGCATGGCACCGAGATTTTCGCCGCCGCCCAGCGCAAGGGCGTGATGGTTGCCTTTGAAGCGGCCGTGGCCGGCGGCATTCCGATCATCAAGGCGCTGCGCGAAGGCTTGAGTGCCAACAGCATCCAGTGGATTGCCGGCATCATCAACGGCACGACCAACTTCATCCTGTCCGAAATGCGCGACAAGGGGCTGGACTTCGACGTGGTGCTCAAGGAAGCGCAGAAGCTGGGCTATGCCGAGGCCGACCCGACCTTCGACATCGAAGGCGTGGACGCGGCGCACAAGGCGACCCTGATGAGCGCGATTGCGTTCGGCATTCCGGTGCAGTTCGACAAAGCTTACGTCGAGGGCATCACGAGCCTGGCCGCGCAGGACATCCGCTACGCCGAGCAACTCGGCTACCGCATCAAGCTGCTGGGCATCACCAAGCGCGTGGCGGGCGGCATCGAGTTGCGCGTACACCCCAGCCTGATTCCGGCCAAGCGCCTGCTGGCCAATGTCGAGGGCGCGATGAACGCCGTCGTCGTGCATGGCGACGCCGTCGGCACCACGCTGTACTACGGCAAGGGCGCCGGCAGCGAGCCGACCGCCAGTGCGGTGATTGCCGACCTGGTTGATATTTCCCGCCTGCACACCGCCGACCCCGAACACCGCGTGCCGCACCTGGCCTTCCAGCCCGACGAGATGAGCGACCTGGCCATCGTGCCGATGAGCGAAATCGTCACCAGCTACTACCTGCGCCTGAACGTGGCCGACGAGGCCGGCGTGCTCGCCAGCGTCACCGGCATTCTGGCCGAGGCCGGAATCAGCATTGACGCCGTGCTGCAGCGCGAAGCCGACGAAGTGGGCGGCGAAGGCTCGACCCAGACCGACCTGATCATCCTGACGCACGACTGCGTCGAGGCCAAAATGAACGAAGCTATCGCGCAGATGCAGGCGCTGCCGACCGTGCTGGCGCCGATTACCCGCATCCGCAAGGAGGAACTGGCCTGATGCATTACATCTCCACCCGCGCATCGTCCGGCAACGCGCCCGAGCGCAAGCGCTTTTGCGAAATCCTGCTCGAAGGCCTGGCGCCCGACGGCGGCCTGTACCTGCCCGAATACTATCCGCAGGTCAGCGACGCCACGCTCACCCAATGGCGTGGCTTGTCCTATGCCGAGCTGGCGTTTGAAGTGCTGTCGCTCTACATCGACGACATTCCCGCCGCTGACCTGAAGGCGATCTGCGACAAGACCTACACCGAAGAAGTCTTTGGCACGCAGGAAATCGTCCCGCTGCGCCCGCTGGAAAGCGGTCTGTACCTCGAAGCCCTGTCCAACGGCCCGACGCTGGCCTTCAAGGACATGGCCATGCAGCTGCTGGGCAACCTGTTCGAGTACGAACTGGCGCGGCGCGGCGAGGAACTCAACATCCTGGGCGCGACCAGCGGTGACACCGGCAGCGCGGCCGAATACGCCATGCGCGGCAAAAAAGGTGTGCGCGTTTTCATGACCTCGCCGGCCGGTCGCATGAGCCCGTTCCAGCAGGCGCAGATGTTCAGCCTGAAGGATGAAAACATCCACAACATCGCCATTGAAGGCGTGTTCGACGACTGCCAGGACATCGTCAAGGCGGTGTCCAACGACCTGGCGTTCAAGCGCCAGTACAAGATCGGTACGGTTAATTCGATCAACTGGGCGCGGCTGATGGCGCAGGTGGTGTATTACTTCGCCGGTTATTTCCAGGCGACGAAGTCGAATGCCGAAAAGGTCAGTTTCACCGTGCCTTCGGGCAATTTCGGCAATGTCTGCGCCGGCCACGTGGCGCGCAGCATGGGCCTGCCGATTGACAAACTGGTGGTCGCCACCAACGAAAACGACGTGCTCGACGAGTTCTTCCGCACCGGCATCTACCGGGTTCGGACCAGCGCCGACACGCACGAGACCTCCAGCCCGTCGATGGACATTTCCAAGGCGTCGAACTTCGAGCGCTTCGTGTTTGACCTGCTGGGACGTGACGGCGGCAAGACACGTTCGCTGTTCCATGACCAGATTGCCAGCCAGGGCAGCTTCGAGTTGGGTGCAGACCCGGCCTTTGCCATGGCGGCGGAGCGCTACGGCTTTGTCAGCGGCAAGAGCACCCACGCCGACCGGCTGGCGACGATTCGCGACACGTACCAGCGCTTCGGCACCATGATCGACACCCATACCGCCGACGGCGTGAAGGTGGCGCGCGAGCATGTCCAGCCGGGCGTGCCGATGATCGTGCTCGAAACCGCCTTGCCGATCAAGTTTGCCGCCACGATTGAAGAGGCGCTGGGCCAGCCGCCGGCGCGTCCTGCACGGTTCGAAGGCATCGAAGCCTTGCCCAAGCGCGTGAAGCTGCTGCCGGCCGATGCGGCGGTCATCAAGCGCTACATTGCCGAAAATGTGCATTAAATCAGGCTTTTTCGCTTATTCCACGGGCGCAAGCAGCTATTGTTTCAATAGCAGTTTGCCCTGTCGGAAAACCGACGCATGAACGTGGTCGGATTTGCCGGCTACTCGGGCTCGGGCAAAACCACGCTGGTTGAAAAGCTGATTCCGGCCCTCAGGCTGCGCGGCCTGCGGGTGTCGGTCGTCAAGCATGCGCATCACAAATTTGACATCGACCATCCCGGCAAGGACACGTTTCGCCACCGTGAAGCCGGCGCTTTCGAGGTTGTCGTGGCCTCAACCCACCGGCTGGCGCTGATGCGCGAGTTCGAGCAGCCTGCCCAACTCACGGTGCACCACCTGATTGCCGAGTTGTACGAGGGCGTTGACTGGGTGCTGGTCGAAGGCTTCAAGGACAGCGATTTGCTGAAGATCGAGGTCTGGCGTGCGTCGTCGGGCAAGCCGACGCGCTACAGGGAAGACGATTTCGTCATTGCCATTGCCACCGATTCACCCGGCCAGTTGCCCGAAGCGACCTTGCGTCCGGTGCTGGATTTGAACGATGCCGATGCCGTGGCCGATTTCCTGGTCAACAATCAGGATCGCTTTCATTATTCGTTCGAAGACCGTCCCGGCTGAGCCGTTTCAAGCCGTTTCTCCTGTTTCGGATACCTCGCCATGAGTTCAGTTTTACCTTCTTCTTCAGCAACTGCACGGCCTGAACGCGCGCCCCTGAAGCCACTCGACCTGGCGCTGGCCGAGTTGCTGGCCTTTGCCATGCCGCTGGCGCCCGCCGAGAACGTCTCGACCTTTGATGCCGATGGCCGGGTGCTGGCGCAAGACCTGCTGTCCGGGCTGGACGTGCCGGCGCACGACAACAGCTCGATGGATGGCTATGCCGTGCGCTGCGCCGACTGGGCGGGTGCCGATACGCTCTTGCAGGTCAACCAGCGCATTCCGGCTGGCAGCAGCGGCCACTTGCTGGCGCCGGCTTCGGCGGCGCGGATTTTCACCGGCGCACCGATTCCGCCTGGCGCCGATGCGGTGGTGATGCAGGAAGACTGCGACGCGGTCGATGGCGGCGTTCGGATACGAGCGCAACCTCGGCCCGGCCAGTGGATTCGCCGGCGCGGTGAAGATGTCGCGGCTGGCGAAGTGGTGCTGCACTCTGGCGAGCGCTTGAGCCCGGCGTCGCTGGGGCTGGCCGCCAGCATCGGCTTTGGCAGGCTGCAGGTCGCGCCACGCGTTCGGGTGGCGTTGTTTTCCACCGGCGACGAACTGGTCATGCCCGGCGAGGTGGCGCCTGCCGACATGAAGCCAGGTGCGATTTACAACTCCAACCGGTTCTTCCTGCGGGCCTTGCTGCAGCGCCTGGGCTGCACCGTGACCGACCTGGGCATCGTGCCCGACCGGCTGGACGCGACGATTGCGGCCCTGAAAGGCGCCAGCGAACAGCATGACCTGATCCTGACCAGCGGCGGCGTGTCGGTCGGTGAGGAAGACCACATCAAGCCGGCCGTGCAGGCGCTGGGCCAGCTCAATTTGTGGCACCTCGCCATGAAGCCGGGCAAGCCGTTTGCCTACGGAAAGATAGCCGCCGCCCATTTTCTGGGCCTGCCGGGCAACCCGGTGTCCAGCTTCGTGACTTTCCTGCTGCTGGTGCGACCCTTCATTCTCAAGCTGCAGGGGGCGACTGCTATTGCTCCTGAATCAATAGCACTACCCGCCCATTTTGATTGCGCAAAAGCCGATAAACGCCGTGAATTCCTGCGTGTCAGGCTGAATGCGGCGGGCGGGCTCGAACTGTTCGGCAACCAGAGTTCGGGCGTGTTGACCTCTGCGGTCTGGGGCGACGGGCTGGTGGACAACCCGGCGGGCCAGACCATTGCCCATGGCGATACCGTGCGTTTCATGCCGTTTTCGGCGCTGCTGTCGTGAAGACTTTTTCCCTATGAACGTCACCATCAAATACTTTGCCTCGATTCGCGAAGCCATCGGGCAGGGCAGCGAATCGCGCGAAACCTCGGCCCTGACGCTGGCCGGCTTGCGCGATGAACTGCTCGCCGCCAGCCCGCAGCATGCGGCCAGCCTGGCGCGCGGCAGGGCGGTTCGCATGGCGGTCAACCAGGTCATGCGCGATGAAACGGCGCTGCTGGCAGACGGCTGTGAAGTCGCCTTTTTCCCCCCCGTGACCGGAGGCTGAACCCCATGACGACACGCGTCACGATCCAGACCGGCGACTTCAACCTGGCCGACGAGGTTGACGCACTGCGCCAGGGCGACAAGCGCGTCGGCGCGGTCTGCACCTTCACCGGCACCGTGCGCGACCGCAATGACGGCTTGACTGTCAGCAGCATGGAGCTGGAGCATTACCCCGGCATGACCGAAAAAGCCATTGAGGCGATGATTGACGAGGCCACCCGGCGCTTTGATATTTTCGCCGCCCGGGTGATTCACCGGGTCGGGCTGCTCCAGCCGCTCGACCAGGTGGTGATGGTCGCCGTCACGTCGGCGCACCGGGGCGAAAGCTTCAGGGCCTGCGAATTTCTGATGGACTACCTCAAGACCCAGGCGCCGTTCTGGAAAAAGGAAGAAACGCCAGAGGGCGCGCGCTGGGTCGATGCGCGCGTCAGCGACGATGTTGCGCTGGCCAAATGGGGCATTCGCGCTTCAAACGCTTGAGCAGCAAGCGCCCAGGTTTGACCTTGATCAAGCCTCGCGCCGGTCCCTACGGGTTTGCGGCGCCAGCGCTGCTTGTAAAGCTGCGCAAAAGCCCCAAGATTCTCACGGTCAAACTTCAACAAGTTCCACCGGAGATTTCATGCGACAAGACAAACTCACCACCAAGTTCCAGGAAGCCCTGAGCGACGCCCAGTCGCTGGCGCTGGGCAACGACAACGGCTATATCGAGCCGGCGCACCTGCTGGCGGCGATGCTGCGCCAGGAAGACGGTCCGCGCGCGCTGCTGGAGCGGGCCGGCGTCAACGTCAATGGCTTGATGCAGGCGGCCGATGCAGCGGTCAAGAAACTGCCGCAGGTGCAGGGCCAGGACCAGATCCAGGTCGGTCCCGAACTGGCCAAGCTGCTGCAGGCGACCGAAAAGGAATCCATCAAGCGCAATGACCAGTTCATCGCCGGCGAGCTGTTTTTGCTCGCCCTGACCGACAGCAAGGCCGACGTGGGCAAGATTGCCCGCGAAAACGGCCTGACCCGCAAGGCGCTGGAAGCGGCGATTGACGCCGTGCGCGGTGGCCAGAATGTCAACAGCGCTGATGCCGAAGGCCAGCGCGAAGCCCTGAAGAAATACTGCATGGACCTGACCGAGCGCGCCCGCCTGGGCAAGCTTGACCCGGTGATCGGCCGCGACGATGAAATCCGCCGCGCCATCCAGGTCTTGCAGCGCCGCACCAAGAACAACCCGGTGCTGATCGGCGAGCCCGGCGTCGGCAAGACCGCCATCGTCGAGGGCCTGGCGCAGCGCATCGTCGCCGGCGAGGTGCCCGATTCGCTCAAGGGCAAGCGCGTGCTGGCGCTCGACATGGCCGCTTTGGTGGCCGGCGCCAAGTTTCGCGGCGAATTCGAGGAGCGCCTGAAAACCGTGCTCAATGAACTGGCCAAGGAAGAAGGCCAGACCATCGTCTTCATCGACGAGCTGCACACCATGGTCGGTGCCGGCAAGGCCGAAGGCGCGATGGACGCGGGCAACATGCTCAAGCCTGCCTTGGCGCGCGGCGAGCTGCACTGCGTCGGCGCCACCACGCTCGACGAATACCGCAAGTACATTGAAAAAGACGCCGCGCTGGAGCGCCGCTTCCAGAAAATCCTGGTCGGCGAGCCGTCGGTGGAAGCGACCATTGCCATCCTGCGCGGGCTGAAGGAAAAGTACGAGCTGCACCACGGCGTGCAGATCACCGACCCGGCCATCGTTGCCGCCGCCGAACTGAGCCACCGCTACATCACTGACCGCTTTTTGCCCGACAAGGCGATTGACCTGATTGATGAAGCGGCCAGCAAGATTAGCATCGAGCGTGACTCCAAGCCCGAAGTGATGGACAAGCTCGACCGCCGCCTGATCCAGCTGCAGATCGAGCGCGAAGCCGTGCGCCGCGAAAAGGACGAAGCCTCGCAAAAGCGCTTTGGCCTGATCGAGGAAGAAATTGGCAAGCTGCAAAAGGAAATTTCCGACCTGGATGAAATCTGGCAGGCCGAGAAAGCCCAGGCGCTGGGCTCCAAGGACGTGATGGAAGAGATTGACCGCATCCGCTTCCAGATTGAGGAATTCACCCGCAAGGGCGACTTCAACAAGGTGGCCGAGCTGCAATACGGCAAGCTGCCCGAGCTGGAAAAACGCCTGAAGCAGGCCCAGGCGACCGAGGCGAACAAGGGGCCGGACAGTGCCCCCAAGCTGCTGCGCACGCAAGTCGGCGCTGAAGAAATCGCCGAAGTCGTGGCCCGTTCCACCGGCATTCCGGTCAGCAAACTGATGCAGGGCGAGCGCGACAAGCTGCTGCAGATGGAAGGCAAGCTGCACGAGCGCGTGGTGGGGCAGGCAGAAGCCATAGGCGCAGTGGCCAACGCGATTCGCCGCTCGCGCTCGGGCCTCTCGGACCCGAACCGGCCAACGGGTTCATTCCTGTTCCTCGGCCCCACGGGCGTCGGCAAGACCGAGCTGTGCAAGGCGCTGGCCGGCTTTCTGTTCGACAGCGAAGACCACTTGGTCCGCATCGACATGAGCGAGTTCATGGAAAAGCATTCGGTCGCCCGCCTGATCGGCGCGCCTCCCGGCTATGTCGGCTACGAGGAGGGCGGCTACCTGACCGAAGCGGTGCGCCGCAAGCCTTACAGCGTGCTGCTGCTCGACGAGGTCGAAAAAGCCCATCCAGACGTGTTCAACGTGCTGCTGCAGGTGCTCGATGATGGCCGGCTGACCGATGGCCAGGGGCGCACGGTCGATTTCAAGAACACCGTGATCGTCATGACCAGCAACATCGGCTCGCCCATCATCCAGTCGATGGTCGGCCAGCCGTATGAGGAGATCAAGGACGCGGTGACGGACGAGCTGAAAAACTACTTCCGCCCCGAGTTCTTGAACCGCATCGACGAGACGGTCGTGTTCCACGCGCTCGACGCGAAGAACATCGAGTCGATTGCCCGCATCCAGCTCAAGGTGCTCCTGGCCCGCCTGGCCAAGATGGACCTGGTGCTGGACGTGTCGGAAGCGGCGATTGGCGAGCTGGCCAAGGTCGGGTTTGACCCGGTGTTCGGCGCGCGGCCCCTGAAGCGCGCGATTCAGCAGCGCATTGAAAACCCGCTGTCCAGACTGCTGCTGGAAGGCCGCTTTCCGCCCAAGAGCACCATTCACGTCGATGTGGACCCGATCCTCAATCCGGGCGTGTTCAACTTTGGCGAGGCGCAGCCGGCCTGATCCGCGCAGCTTGCAGCTATCTGATTGATAGCTGCAAGCGCCCGCGCTGATTGCGCAAAAGGTATATTTGATGCTTGAAAGCTACCAAAACCCGCTCCGGCCAAAGACGGATGCGGGTTTTTTGCGTGATCAGCGTGCCGCCGCATGCCTGCGCAGCCAGGCGGCAAACTCGCTTTCGGTGATTTCGCCGGAGGCCACGGCGAACATGGTGATCGTCGCGTCGGCTTGCGATGCGTTTAAACGGTAGCCATTGAGGTAGAGAAACAAGCCGGTGGCCAAGAAGGCAGCGCGTTTGTTGTCATCAACAAAAGGATGGTTTTTGGCCAGCCCCACGGTGTAGCTGGCTGCGAGTGCAGCGAAATCCGGTGCTTCGTCCTGGCTGGCGTAGGCCAGCAAGTTGAGCGGCCGGCCCAGCGCCGAGTCCAGCAATCCTTCGTCTCGCAACCCTGTCGCACCGCCATGCTCAGCCAGGCTTTCGCCGTGCAGCAGCAGCAGCGATGACTTGCTGACCCAGCGCCAGGTCATTTGGCGAGCTGATGGAAGGTGTCGCGGAAATCGCGCATGAAGGCGCGGCCCGCAGTGATTTCCTCTTCCAGTGCCGGGTCATAAGGTGTGAGTGTGTAGCCGTCCGGCGTCTCGGTCAGAAACACGGTTTCACCCTTGCCAAGTTTCAGTCGGGCAAGTGCTTCCTTGGGCAATACCACCCCCACGGAGTTGCCGATTTGGGTCAGTTTGAGGATATGCATGATCGTCCCTTGTTATTACAGACGTAATACTAAACGGCATGCAAGGAGGCGTCAAATACTCGCTTGGCCGGTCGGAGCCCGCTCGCGGCTGCGCCAAGGCGGCGGTTTTTACTTGCCCTCAAACAGGCGCAGGCGCGTGCGGATGCTGTCCAGCTCATCGAGCAGCTCCAGCGCCAGCGCGGCGCCGGCCAGGTTCACGCCGAGGTCGCTTTCCAGGCGTAGCGCCACGCGGGCGCGCTGGAGTTGCAAGCCGGTAAAGCGCCAGTCATCAGGCGCATGGCCGACGGGCGCGAGCACGCCTTCGTTGACCATCTCAATGATCCGGTCGGCCTGCGCGGCACAGGCGCGGCACAGGTCGTCCAGGCTAAGTCCGGTTTGCTCTTCAAGGATCAGTCCGGTGATGCTTACAAGTTGAAAGTCCGTTGTCATGGCTGGCCTTCCAGTTTTTCGCGTGGTTTGAAGGCATTGAACTGCTTGGCCATGCCTTCATAAAACGATTTGGCGCTGTCGGTGCCGGCGCCAGGCACGACGATTTGCAGCACGAAATAAAAGTCGCCCGGCGTGCTGCCCGGCAGGCCGCGACTCTTGAGCCGCAGCTTGCGGCCAGCGGCCGAGCCTGCGGGGACGGTGACTTCAACGCGTCCGGTCGGCGTTGGCGCCTCGACTGCGGCGCCCAGCGCGGCCTCCCAGGGGGCGATGGGCAGGTCGCAGTAAACATCGTGCTTGTCCACCCGGTAGAGCCGGTGCGGCCTGAATTCCACGTCGAGGTACAGGTCGCCCGCGCCGCCCTGGCCCGTGCCCGGCCCGCCCTGGCCAGCCAGGCGGATGTGTTGGCCGGCCCGGATGCCCTTGGGAACGCCAAAGCTGATCTGGTGCTCGCGGTAGGTCACATGGCCCTGGCTGTCCATCTCGGGCACGCGCAGGCTGAGCGTGCGGGTGGCGCCACTGTAGGCGTCTTCCAGGTCGATCTGTATCTTGGCGTGGCGGTCTTCACCGGGGGCGCTGAAGCTGGTGCGCTGGCCGCCGCCGCGTGCGCCGGTGGTGGAAAATCCCTTGCGGAACAGCGTTTCAAAGAAGTCGCTGTAGTCGCCCGAGTCATCGCTCTTGAAGTCCCACTGCGCCCCCCGGCCGGCATGCTCGGCGCCGGCGTTCCATTCCGGCGGCGGGCGGAAATCCTGGCCTTCTTTCCAGTTGGGGCCGAGCTGGTCGTAGGCGGTGCGCTTTTCCGGGTCTTTCAGGACTTCGTAGGCTTCGCCCAGTTCCTTGAAACGCGCCTCGGCATTTTTTTCCTTGCTGACATCGGGATGGTATTTGCGCGACAGCTTGCGGTAGGCGCGCTTGATGTCGTCAGGTGTTGCGTCGCGGGCCAGGCCCATGACGGTGTAGTAATCCTTGAATTCCATGAAGGCCTTCCAAAAGCAAATGCATGCTAAGCGGAACGATAGCGTAAATCGTTGCCGTTTTCACTGCTCTGGATCAACTGGGCTTGTAGGCCTTTGGCTTGCCACGCTACTTCACCGGGATGACCGTTGCGGCCGGCACAGGGACGGCGGTGACGCTGTTTTGCGGCGACCCCTCGATCAGGCGGTCTGAATAGGTCAGGTAGATCAGCGTGTTGCGCTTGGCGTCCACCATGCGCACCACGCGCAGCTTCTTGAAAACCAGCGAGATGCGCTCGCTGAACATCTCTTCCTGCTTGTCCAGCGGCTTGGCGAAGCTGATGACGCCGGTCTGGCGGCAGGCAATCGAGGCATCGGACTTGTCCTCGGCCAGGCCCAGCGCGCCCTTGATGCCGCCGGTCTTGGCGCGCGAGACGTAGCAGGTCACGCCGGTCACTTTCGGGTCGTCATAGGCATCGACGACGATCTTGTGGTCGGGGCCGATGAACTTGAAGACGGTATCGACGGCGCCCACTTCCTCGGCGCTGGACAGGCCGCAGCCGCTCAGGAGGAGGGCGGCAGCAAGCGCATAGTGCCGGAATGGGATGAGCGAGGGGGTGGTGAATGCGTTCATGGGGAGTCCTTGAAAAGGCGGCCAGGCAGGTAGGAATGCTGGAGCCGGGCCTCTAATGTACAAAGCCCCGCCTTGCCCGTTTTAGGGCAACCGGTTTGAGCGCGTCATGCGGCTGCTCAGGCGGTGGGTTTGGGGCGTGTGGCCAAAAAAACTTGATTAAAATAGGATTTTGCGCAATACCCGTGTGCGTAAGTAGCTATAAATTAAATAGCAAATCCGGTTAGCGTTACCTTAGGGCTACCTTAGCCTTTGGCATGGAACTGGCTTGGCGGCTGGCCCATCGCGGCCTTGAACATGGCCGAAAACGCGCTTTCGCTGGCGTAGCCGCTGGCCGCCGCCACGGCGCCGACCGGCTGGCCGCGTGCCAGCATCGGCAGGGCATGCGCCAGGATGGCCTGCTGGCGCCACTGCTGGTAGCTCAGGCCGAGCTGGTCGCGAAACAGCCGCGCCACCGTGCGTTCGCTGGCGCCGATGTCGGCCGCCCAGCCGGCCAGCGTGGCCCGCTCGGACGGCGCCCGCAGCACCGCTTCGCACAAGGCGCGCAGGCGCTTGTCGCCGCTGTCCGGATGGGGCATGGGCACGCCCAGCGCCTGGATGTCGGCATGGGTGATTTCGTCGAGCACCAGCGCGCTGAGCCATTGCAGGCGTGCTTCGCTCAGGGGCTGGCCGCTGCCGTCATCGAGCGAATGGACCAGCTCGCGCAGCAGCGGCGACACCACCAGCACGCGGCAACCCTGCCAGCCTGGCGGCGTTGCGCTGGCATCAATGTAGAGGGTGCGCAGTTCGGCGGCTTCGCGCACCGTGATGTGGTGCCGCGCGCCCGGCGCGATCCAGACCGCCCGCGATGGTGGAATGATGTAGGTGATTTCGTCGGCCTGGGCCTGGTCGGGCCGGGTCTGCTCGGCCGTGACCTGCACGACGCCGGTGGTGCAGTAGGCCAGCTGCGCCCAGGCGTGCGTATGCGGCTCCACATGCGTATCGGCCGCCATTGAACGCGACCGAACCCGCACCGGACGCTGCGGGCTGGGCGTGAACGGGTCGGTGTCGCCCAGGGAAATCAAAAGAAGGCGGCTGTTGCGGGTCATGGAAGAAGGATGAGGGCTAAAAAACGTGATTGTCCGGTATTCGATGAAACATGGCTTTTTGTCGCATTTCAGAATCTGCAGCCACTACTACGATAGCGCCATGACTACTTCAAGCACCTTGAGCCGGCCCGCTGGCGCCGTTCCCCTGCGCAACGATGCCGGCGTGATCGGCCTGGTCGGGCTGGCGCATCTGATCAGCCATTTCAGCCAGTTGCTGCTGGCGCCGCTGTTTCCGTGGCTCAAGGAGGCCTTCAGCGTCAGCTATGCCGAGTTGGGTTTTTTGATGACGATTTTCTTTGTCGTCTCGTGCGCGGTGCAGGCGCTGTCGGGCTTTGTGGTGGACCGTTTCGGCCCGCGCCCGATCCTGTTTGGCGGCCTGGCCTTGCTGGGCGTGGCGGCTTTCGGCTATTCAATCAGCACCAGCTACTGGATGCTGGCCGGCTTCGCGGTGGTCGGCGGCATGGGCAACGGCGTGTTTCACCCGGTGGACTACACGCTGCTGAACCGCAAGGTCAGCGCGTCGCGGCTGGGTCACGCCTACAGCGTGCACGGCATCACCGGCAGCCTGGGCTGGGCGCTGGCGCCGGCGCTGGTGGTCGGCCTGACGTTTGTCTTTTCCTGGCGCGTGGCGCTGGCGGCCGCGGGCGTGCTGACGTTCGCCGTGCTGGCGGTCCTGCTGCTGAACCGGGACACGCTGGCGCTGAAGGTGGCGGCGCCGGCCAGCGGCGCGGCCAAGGTTCAGGGCGGGCTGGACTTCCTGAAGATTCCAGCCGTGTGGATGTGCTTTACCTTTTTCTTCTGGTTTGCGATTGTGCTCAGCGTGGTGCAGGCCTTTGCGCCCGAGGCCGCGCGGCAGCTGCATGGCGTGCCGCAGTCGCTGGTGGCGATGTGCCTGACGATCTACATGGTCTGCAGCGCCGGCGGCATGGTGCTGGGCGGCTTCCTGGCATCTGACCCGTCGCGCTGCGAGCGCATCGTCGGCGCGGGCATGGGGCTGGCTGCGCTGGTGGCCTTGATTCTGGCGCTGGGCAGCCTGTCGCCCTGGATGGTGCCGGTCCTGTTTGGCGTGATGGGGTTTGCCGCCGGCATCGCCGGGCCGTCGCGCGATTTGCTGGTCAAGCGCTCGACGCCTGAAAACGCCTCGGGCCGGGTGTATGGCGTGGTCTATGCCGGGCTGGATATCGGCCAGGCGGTGTCGCCGCTGATTTTCGGCGCGCTGATGGACCATGGCCAATACCGTGGCGTGCTGCTGGGACTGGCCTTGATGCAGGGCGTGCTGATTGCCAGCGCCTTCAACGTGCGGCGCGTGCGCCGCACCGCCCTGGCAACGGCCTGAAACCAGCGCCTGAAAAAAGCCGCCGCTGGCGGGCCTCTATGATGGCGGTCCCCTTGACTCCGGCTTGCCGCCTAGCTGCGGTGCAGTTTTTTCATGCGCATTGGCCTGCCACGATTTCGCGATTTACCTTTTTGCCGGCCTGATTTTTTTCTGGGGCTGCCGGGCCTCGCCCGCGCGCCGCGCTGCGTGATCATCGGTCTGCTGCTGATGCTGGCCGCACTGTGCGCCCAGGCCCAGCCCGGAGACGTGGACACCTCGCTGGACACGGTGCGCCTGCAGATTGAGAACGCGCGAAAAACCCTCGATGACCCGCCCAAGGACGTGGCCGAACTGCTGCCCCTGCGCGCCCAGGTGCTGGACGCCGGCACCCAGGCCGAGGCGGCGGCCGCGCTGCTGGCGCCGCAATTGGCCAGCGTCCAGGCACGGCTCGATGAACTCGGGCCGCTCTTGCCCGGACAGGTCGAGGCGCGCGACGTGGCCGGCCTGCGCAAGCAGCTGAACAAGACCCGCGCCCAACTCGATGCCCAGCTCAAGCGGGCCAGGCTGCTGGCCGTCGAGAGCGAGCAGACGGCCGGGGAAATCTCGGCACTGCGGCGCTCCGAATTCCAGGCGCGGCTGGGCGAGCGCACTTCCTCGATCCTGAGCAGCCTGTTCTGGTCTGAATTAAGGACGGATCTGCCCGGCGATGCGCAGCGTGCCGGCCGGCTGTTCGATGGGCTGGCCATGGCGGCCCGGGCCAGCGGCGCCTGGGTCTGGTCCAGCGTGGGCCTGGTCTTGCTGGTGCTGCTGGGCCTGCATGCGTGGGCCGGCCATGCGCTCCTGCGGCTGACGACCACCCGCGTGCCGCCGGGCCGCCTGCGCCGCTCGCTGCATGCCTGGACACGGGTACTGCTGCCCACAGCCACCGCCGGACTGATGGCCGAGGCGGTTTACCTCGGGCTGGTCTGGGTCGCGCCCTTGCCGGATGCGGTGGCGCCACTCATGAGCCGGCTGGCCGGCGTCATCTGTTTTGGCGGCTACGTCGTGGGCCTGGGCCATGCCTTGCTGCTGCCGGCGCGTCCGTCCTGGCGGCTGCTGCCGCTGCCGGACGTGCTGGCGCTGAAACTGCGCTGGCTGCCGCCCCTGCTGGCGCTGCTGATGGTGCTGACCTGGGCGGTCGTGCAGCTGAGCGCCCAGATCAATGCCAGCCTGGTCACCACGGTGGCGGCCGACTGCATCGTCGCGCTGGTCATGGTGATGCTCATTGCGCTGGGTCTTGCGCAAAGCGATTTTGCGCGCCGGCAGGCCCTGGCTGCGCCCGAGTCGGCCGCCAGTTGGCCGCCAAGCCCGCTGTGGCTGACCAGCGTCGTCAGTCTGGCCTGGGCGGGCGTGGCCGTCAGCCTGCTGGCGCTGCTGCTCGGCTATGTGGCGCTGGGCAGTTTTCTGGTCCACCAGATGGCCTGGATCGCGGTCGTGCTGGGCTCGGCCTACTTGTTGGCGGTGTTGATCGACGATGCTTTCATCACGCTGCTGAGCCCGCCTGCCACTGCCGCTGGTGCGCCTGAGGCGGCGGGCGCGGCGGCCGAACAGCCGGCAAGCCCATTTTTCAAGGTCCGCCGGCAGGCCGCCGTGCTGCTGTCGGGCGTGGGCCGCCTGCTGGTGGTGGCGCTCACGCTGATGCTGTTGCTGGCGCCGTTTGGCGAAGGCCCTTCAGAGTTGTTCCAGCGCGCCGACAAGCTGCATCAGGGGGTTTCGATTGGCGAGTTCCAGATTCGCCCGATGTCGGTGCTGCAGGCCCTGACGGTGATCGGCCTGTGCCTGCTGGTGGTGCGCATCGTCAGGCGCTGGCTGAAGGAAGACTATCTGCCCACCACCTCGCTCGACGCCGGCATGCAGGCCTGGACGGCCACGCTGTTTGCCTATGCCGGCAACCTGCTGGCCTTGTCGCTGGGCCTGGCCGCCGTCGGCATCGGGCTGGAGCGCATTGCCTGGGTGGCCAGCGCGCTGTCGGTGGGCATCGGTTTTGGCCTGCAGGCGGTGGTGCAGAATTTTGTCTCGGGCCTCATCATGCTGGCCGAAAAGCCGGTCAAGGTCGGCGACTGGGTGTCGCTGGGCGGCATCGAGGGCGACATCCGGCGCATCAATGTGCGCGCGACCGAAATCCAGATGGGCGACCGCTCCACCGTGATCGTTCCGAATTCGGAGTTCATCACCAAGACCGTGCGCAATGTCACCCACGCCAATCCGCTGGGGCTGGTCAAAATTTTGCTGCCGGTGCCGCTGGCCGCCGATGCCGACCAGGTGCGCAGCCTGATTTTGGAAATCTTCGAGGCGCATGCAGATGTGCTGAAAACGCCCGAACCCGGCGTGCAGCTCGACAGCATCGACAGCGGCGCCGGCATGGTGTTTAACGCCACAGCATTCGTCAACTCGCCGCGCATGGCTTATGGCGTGCGCAGCGCCTTGATGTTCAATGTGCTCAGGCGGCTGCGCGAGGCCGGCATTTCGCTGGTCAAGCCGGCCGGCCTGGTGCTCAGGGAGGCGAGTGAACGCGCGCCGGAGCCGCCCGCGCAGTGAGCGGGCAGGCCGGCTTCGCTGTCCAGGTTATTGCACTGGCGCTTGCGCAGGCGTACATTGACCTGTAGAGAAGGCGCGGCGCAAACGATTTTTTAACTTCAGGAGACTTCAATGACCGCATCCAGAACACCCCCCGCCAACGACTTTGTCCGCTGGGTCGAGGAAAAATCAGACGCCGTCATGGCTGATCTGGCGGACAAGTTCCCGCCCGCGACCAGCGGACCCGAGGCGATTCATGCCGAGACCTTTACCCAACGCATCGAGGAAGTCCTGCTCGGGCACGAGGCGCCCGATGACGCGCTGCTCGAAGAACTCGCCGCGCTGGAAGACGCGCCGCCGCTGAGCGATGAGGAACTGGCCCGGCAGGCGCTGGAATCGGGCGGCGGCGACGCCGACCCGGCCACGCCCGAATAAGCGGGGCGCCACCTCATTTCGAGACGGCGGCCACCGTTCGGCACGGCAGAGGGCAGGGCACAATAAAGCGCATGACCCAACAACTTGCCGGCCATCTTCTTGTTGACTGCCTCCTGGCCCAGGGCGTCACCCATGCATTCGGCGTTCCGGGCGAAAGCTACCTGGCGGTGCTTGATGGCCTGCATGCGCGCCGGGACCAGATCCGCTTCATCACCTGCCGCCAGGAGGGCGGCGCCGCCTTCATGGCCGAAGCCCACGGCAAGCTGACCGGCCGCCCCGGCGTGTGCATGGTCACGCGCGGGCCGGGCGCGACCAACGCCTCCATCGGCGTGCACACGGCGTTCCAGGACTCAACGCCGATGGTGCTGCTGGTCGGCGACGTGGCCAGCGACTGCCGCGACCGCGAAGCCTTCCAGGAAGTGGACTATTCGAGCTTTTTCGGCCCCAGTACCAAGGGCTTTGCCAAGCGCGTCGAGCGCATCGACGACGCCGACCGCATCCCTGAATACGTGGCGCGCGCCTTTGCCACGGCGATGAACGGCCGGCCCGGCCCGGTGGTGCTGGTGCTGCCCGAGGACATGCTGACGCGCATGACCGCTGCCCAGCCGCTGCCGAGGGTGGAAGCGGTGCAGGCCTGGAGCGACCCCGGCGCCCTGCGCACGCTGCGCGAGATGCTGCTGGCGTCAAAGCAGCCGCTGGTCATTGCCGGCGGCGGCGGCTGGACGCCGCAGTCGGCGCAGGCCTTGCAGCGCTTTGCCGAAAACTGGAAGCTGCCGGTCGGCAACGCCTTTCGCTTCCAGGACACCTTTGACAACCACCACCCGCTGTATGCCGGCGATGTCGGCATTGGCTTGAGTCCGAAACTCGCCGCGCGCGTCAAGGCCAGCGACCTGATCATCGCCATCGGCCCGCGCCTGGGCGAAATGACGACCGGCAACTACACGCTGATCGAGGCGCCCCGGCCTAAGCAGAAACTGGTGCATATCCACGCCAGCGCCGAGGAACTCAACCGCGTGTTCCAGGCCGACCTGGCGATCAACGCCACCATGAATGCCGCCGCGCGTTCGCTCGAAGTCTTGAGCGCGCCGGTGTCGGTGCCGTGGGAAGCCTGGACGGCGTCGGCCAACGCCGACTACCTGGCCAACCTGGTGCCGCAAGCCTTGCCGGGCGACATCGACATGCCGGCCATCGTCGGCCTGCTGCAGCGCTATCTTCCGGCGGATGCCGTGCTGACCAATGGCGCGGGCAATTTCGCCAGCTGGATTCACCGTTTTTTCAAGCACCACGGGCTGGCAAAAGGCCACAAGACGCAGCTGGCGCCCACCGTCGGCGCGATGGGCTACGGCGTGCCGGCCGGCATCGCCGCCGCCATCACGACCGGGCGCGTGGCCTTCACGATTGCCGGCGACGGCGACTTCCTGATGAACGGCCAGGAACTGGCCACGGCCGTTCAGCACGGCGCCAAAAGCATCATCGTGCTGCTCAACAACGGCATGTACGGCACCATCCGCATGCACCAGGAAAAGCAGTATCCGCAGCATGAAAGCGGCTCGCGCCTGAACAACCCGGACTTTGCCGCGCTGGCGCGCGCCTACGGCTATGCCGGCGTGCGCATCACCCGCACGGAAGAATTCGAGGCCGAACTGCTGGCCGCGCTGGCCCGGCCCGAAGGCACGCTGATCGAGGTGACACTGGACCCGGAAGTCATCACCACGCGCGCCACGCTGTCATCCATCACGCAGGGCGCGCTGAAACAAAAGCTATAAAAATAATAGCTGCTTGTGCACGCCCATGTTGCGCAAACGGCATTTTTTACTTAAAAACCAACTGGGAAGGCGCCGCTTCAACTTGCAAACCCCCGATGACAGGCGCACCATCGGGGCCGCTGACTGTCACACGCCTGTCATCAAAGCCAGCAACACTAGGGCTTATTTTTTTTAATACCAAAGACCTGTGTTGTTGATTCCTGAACCGACCGTTGCACTGATTCCCGACACTGTGCCCATCAAGTTTCTTGACCGCGACCACAGCATCCTCGCCTTCAACGAGCGCGTGCTTGACTGGGCGCGGCGCGTGGACGTGCCGCTGCTGGAGCGGCTGCGCTTTTTGTGCATCGTGTCGTCCAACCTGGACGAGTTTTTTGAAGTGCGGGCGGTTTCCCACCTGACGGCGGCGCAGAACAACGAGCAAAAGGGCACTTACTCGGTCGCCTCGTTCAAGACGCTCTCGGGCATTGCCCATGACATGGTGGCGCGCCAGTACGCGCTGTACAACGACGAGCTGCTGCCGGCGTTTGCCAAGCACGGCATCCGCATCGTCTCGCACGGCGAGCGCAGCACGGCGCAGCGGCGCTGGGTCAAGGCCTACTTTGAACGTGCGGTGCGCCCGCTCTTGATTCCGGTCGGGCTCGACCCGTCGCACCCGTTTCCGCAGGTCGCCAACAAGTCGCTGAACTTCATCGTCCGCCTGGGCGGGCGCGACGCCTTCGGGCGCGAGAACGAAATCGCCATCGTCAAGGTGCCGCGCGTGCTGCCGCGCCTGATCCACATGCCCAGCCGGGGGGCTGAAAAGGGCAACAAGCTGTTCCTCTCGCTGTCCAGCGTGATCCGGGCGCATCTGGTGGACCTGTTCGCGGGCCGCAAGGTCGGCGAGTTTTCGCAGTTCCGCGTGACCCGGCATTCCGACCTGGAAGTCGATGAGGACGACGTGAAGAACCTGCGCACCGCCCTGCGCCTGGGGCTGGAGCAGCGCCACTACGGCCAGGCGGTCCGGCTGGAAGTGTCGGCCGGCTGCTCCGAGTATCTGTCGGGCTTTTTGCTCAAGCAGTTCAACCTGCCGGCGCAGGCGCTGTACCGGGTGCCTGGCCCGGTCAACCTGGTGCGGCTGACGCAGCTGGTCGATCTGGTCAACGACCCCAAGCTGCTGTTCCCGCGCTACAAGGCCTGCTATCCGAAGCAGCTTCAGCCCGGCCAGTCATTTTTCGAGCGCCTGCGGCAGGGCGACGTGTCGATTCACCAGCCTTTCGAAAGCTTCGACGGCGTGCTGGATTTTCTGCGCGAGGCGGTCAACGACCCCTCGGTGCTGGCGATCAAGCAGACCATTTACCGCACCGGACCGGACTCCGAGCTGATGCTGCTGCTGCGCGAGGCGGTGCGGCGCGGCAAGGAAGTCATGGTGGTGGTCGAGCTGAAGGCGCGCTTTGATGAAGAGGCCAACATCAATTGGGCCGAGATGCTCGAATCCATAGGCGCGCAGGTGGTCTATGGCGTGATGGGCCTGAAGACGCATGCCAAGATGCTGCTGGTCACCCGGCGCGAAGGCCGGCGACTGGTGCGCTATGCCCACCTGTCCACCGGCAACTACAACCCGGGCACGGCCCGCCTGTACACCGACGTGAGCTACCTCACGGCCGACCCGCTGCTGACCTCGGACATCGACCATGTGTTCGTGCACCTGGCCAGCCACAGCCGCCTGCCCAAGCTGCACCACCTGCTGCTGGCGCCGTTTCAGCTGCAGCGCAAGCTGATCGAAAAGATCGACGCTCTGGCCCAGGCCGCGCTGCAGGGCAAGGACACGCGCATCGTGATCAAGACCAATGCCCTGACCGATGAAGACCTGATGCGGGCGCTGGTCAAGGCCGGGCAGTGCGGCGTCAGCATTGACCTGATCGTGCGCGGCGCCTGCATGCTGCCGGCCCAGGTGCCCGGCGTGACCGACAACATCCGGGTGCGTTCGGTGATTGGCCGTTTCCTGGAGCATTCGCGCGTGTTTTACTTTCGCAGCGGCGGTGACGAAACGCTGTACCTGTCGAGCGCCGACTGGATGAACCGCAACATGCTGCGCCGGGTCGAACTGGCCTGGCCGGTGACTGACCCGGTGATTCGCCAGCGCCTCATCGACGAATGCCTGGTCGCCTACCTGCACGACGGGCGCGACGCCTGGGATTTGCAGCCCGATGGCACCTATGTGCTGGTGAAGCCGGCGGATCCGGCACAGCGCCATGGCGCGCAGTCCGCGCTGATGGCGCGCTATTCGGCTTTGAAACCACGCGAAAGGTAGTCAATCATGGACCTGATTTTGTGGCGTCACGCTGAAGCGGAAGACCTGCCTGAAGGCGTTGTGGATGCGCAAAGAGACCTTGAACGCAAGCTGACCTCGCGCGGAGAAAAGCAGGCCGCGCGCATGGCCGAATGGCTGGACCGGCAGTTGCCCGGCAGTGCCCGCACCCTGGTGAGTCCGGCGCGGCGCTGCGAGCAGACCGCGCTGGCGCTGGGGCGAAAATTCAAGACCCGAGTCGAACTGGCACCGGGCGCCGCGCCCGAAGATGTGCTGGAACTGGTGCAGTGGCCGCTGAGCAAGACGCCGGTGCTGGTGATTGGCCACCAGCCCACGCTGGGGCAGGTCATTGCCCGGCTGCTGGGGCTGGTTGACTCCGACTGCGCCATCAAGAAAGGCGCGTTGTGGTGGCTGCGCACCCGCGAACGCGATGGCCAGGTGCAGGCTGTCGTGGTGACGGTTCAGTCGCCCGAACTGCTTTAGACGTCCCGCTGGAGCGCTGGCGGCGGCTTATTTTTTAAGCGCTGGCCGGCCGGTCTTGATGGTGGGAACCTGCGCCAGGGCCGTCAGCAATGCGGCATCCGACAGGGAGGCCAGTATCTTGATGCCCGCGCGCAGCAACTCACTCTTCTTGACAGCGCTGTTCAGCTTGGCAGCCCGCTGCTTCAGCTCATCAATCACCGCATATTCCGTTTTGGGAATGGTGAAACTGTCCCGGACCAGCTTGTCTTTTTTGGCTTTGTGCGGCGCAGCCGTTTTTTCAGGCTTCGCAGCGGCCACCGCTTTGACTGCAGGCGCCTTGGCTGCGGTCTTTTGAGGAGGGATCGCCTTCGCCGCTACTTTTTTGACGGGCGTCTTTCTGACGGCCGCTTTTTTAACGGCTGGTTTTGTGAGCGGTGCTGGTGTGACAGGCGTTGCTTCGGCGGCGACTTTTTTGGCGGGCGACCTTGCCCGCTTGACCGCGACCGGGGCGGCCTCCTGTTTTGCCGGGGCCGCCGGGGCTACGGGAGCGGGGGCCGGTGGTGAGCTTGTTGCGACAGGTGCGGATTCGGGGGGCTGTTGTGTGGTGCTCATGAGGGTATTCCTTGATTAAACGGTTTATACAGTTTAATCGAACTTTCATGAAAGCACCAAGATCCGCAGTCTTACAGGCCGGCAGCGTGCAAGGTCCAGGGTGTCTTTTGCCAGGACAGCATTTCTTCCCGCAGCAAATGAGCCGACTGGGGAAAAGCTTGCGCCCAGTCTGGCCGGCAGGTCAGCATGAAGCGCCGTCCGGGATCGGCGTCCCATTCGAGCTGCAGGCCCTTGAGGTCCGGGTCGCGCCGGGCGTGGCACAAGATGACGGCCAGGCGCAGGCACAGCAACTGCTGGACAAACAGCCGGTCTTCAAAATCAGCCTCCAGCTTGCGCAGCTTGCCCCGGTGGCCAAGCACCAGCAGGCTCAGGCGATGCATCTCGTGCACGGCAAAGCCGGGGGCGTCGGCATTGTCCAGAATATAGGCGCCGTGCTTGTGGTAATAGGTGTGTGAAATCTGGCTGCCGACTTCATGCAGCTGCGCGGCCCATCCCAGTTGGTGCTGCAGGCTGGCCGATTCCGCCTTGGGCAGGCTGCTGCCGGCCATCACGAACAGGTGCTGCGCCACCTGGCTGAGCCGCTCGGCCTGCACGCGGTCGGTATTGAAGTTGTGGGCCAGGCGCTGCACGCTGGTGGTGCGCAAATCGGTCAGGTCTTCGTCCCGCTCCACCAGGTCATACAGCACGCCGTGGCGCAGCGCGCCCTGCGCCGCCTGCATTTTCTCAATGCCCAGCAGGTCAAACACCGCCCTGAGCACGCTGATGCCGCCGCCAATGACGGCCCGGCGCTCTTCCTTCATGCCTTCGATCTTGATCCGGTCGGCGCTTTGCGCCTTGATCAGGCGGTCCAGCAGCCAGTCCAGGCCTTCGCGGGTGACCACATCGGGCTGCCAGCCCGCTGCGGCCAGCACTTCGCTGACCGCGCCTATGGTTCCTGACGAGCCGTAAGCGGCATCCCAGGCCTGCGGGCGATAGGCCGTCATGGCTTCGTCAAGCACCGCCTTGGCGGCAATTTCGGCCAGCTCGAAAGCCCGGGCGCTGAACAGCCCCTGGGGAAAATAGCGCATCGACCAGGCCACGCTGCCCACGCGGTAAGACTCCAGCGTATGCGCATCCAGGCCCTGGCCGAGGATCATTTCGGTCGAGCGCCCGCCGATATCGACCACCAGGCGCCGCTCGCTGGACTGCGGCAGCAAATGGGCCACGCCCTGGTAGATCAGCCGGGCTTCCTCGCGGCCGGCAATCACGTCAATCGGAAAACCGAGAATTTTCTGGCCGCGACTGATGAATTCCTCGCGGTTGAGGGCTTCGCGCAGGGTCTGCGTGGCCACCGCCCGGACCTGTTCTTTCCTGAATCCCGCCAGCCGTTCGCCGAAGCGCGCCAGGCAGTCCCAGCCGCGCTGCATGGCATCTGGCGACAGGTTGCGGTCGGCGTCCAGGCCATTGCCCTGACGCACGGTTTCCTTGAGGTACTCGATCCGGTGGATGCGGCCATGGTCAAGGCGGCCAATTTCAAGGCGAAAGCTGTTGGACCCCAAGTCCACAGCGGCAAGCAGTGTTCCGTTTTGCATGTTTGAGCTTTTAGTTCGGAAGCCAGCATAGCATTGGCCCCGAGCACATTTCATCATGGGCATGGATCAGCCGATCAGCCGGCCGTCCAGCGTCATCATGCTTTGCGTCACATAGGTGCCGCTTCGGTGCCGGGCGTCGAATGCGATGTGAAACCCGCCGAGGTTCAGGCTGGTGCGCTGCTGAAAGCCGGCCAGGACGCTCTGGCGGCTCAGCGGCGCGTCGATTCCGCCCAGCACCTCAAAGGTGTAGCGAGCGGCAATGAAGCCGGCCAGGCTCAAGGGTGTGGGGGGTTCGTCGAACAGCCGGGCCAGCGTTTCACGGTACTGCCGCACGACCGGCAAGGCGGCGTTGACCATCGGCACCGGCTGGGTGGCAATGATCGGCGTGTTGCGCGCCGCACCCATCTGCAGCAGGGTTTGCAGGTTGACGTCGGCCAGGGCCACGATGTAGCGCTGGCGGGCCTGCTTTTCCAGCCCCTGCGTGAACTGGGCCAGCTCCGGCGTGCCGCCCACGAACAGCAGCACGGAGGGCGTGCCGGTGGTGAGCTTCTGGCCCAGCAGGCGCACATCCCCGGTGCCCTGGAAAGACTGCAGCTGCAACTGCATGCTGGCCGCGATGCGTTCGACTTCGAGGTGATAGGCCGCATGCTCCCGGGCGCTTGCATACACGGCGCCCAGCACTTTCACGCCCATGACCGACAGGTTCTTCAGCGCATGGGCGATCTGTTCCTGGCGCGCCGCGAAGATCGGGAAGGTCTTGCCGTCCACTTCAAGACTGGAGTTTTGCAGCCAGGGCGCGGCATGGGCGATGTTCAGGCCGTCCTGGCGCGACAGGGCGGCTACCTGGCTGGCCAGCAGGTCGCCGACACTGCCGGACAGCACCAGGCAGGACGGGTTGGCCAGGGCTTCATTGAGGGCGGAGCGCACGCTGGCGGCCGTGCCGTCGGTTTCCAGCGCCAGGTGCGCGACCGGCCGGCCGCGAATGCCGCCGCGTGAATTGATGTCCTGCCAGGCGGCGCGCGAGCCAATCAGGAAATCCTTGGACACATCCTGCTGTGCCTCCGAGAAGTCCACCAGCTGGGCCACCGTCAGGCTGCGCGAGGACGCTGCCGGCTTGCCAGGCTGCGCCCAGCCGGCGGTGGTCGCGGCGGCGCCCGCCGTCAGCAGGCCGGCGCGCCGCAGCCAATGGCGGCGATTCAAAGGGGAGGGGGCAGGCAGCATATTTGTTTTTCAGTGAACTTGGACCATGAACCAGAGTGCTATGAAATAAATAGCTACCAGCGCCCTTGCAGCATGCGCAAAAGGCATAAATTGGCAATAAACAAGGCTGTCGGGATGCCTTGTCCGGGTTTAGCGGCTGGCCGGCGGCAAAAGAACACTGTCCACGACATGGATCACGCCGTTGCTGGCGGCAATGTCCGGCGTTTGCACCAGGGCGTCTTCCACGGTCACGAAGTCGCCGGCCCGCGAAAGCGCCAGGCTGGCGCCGTTGACGGTCTTGCTGTTGCCGTTCTTGACATCGGCCAGCATGACCTTGCCGGGAATGACGTGGTAGGTGAGCAGCGCCTTGAGCTTGGCCGGGTCGCTGGCCAGCGCCTCCATGGTCTTGGCCGGTACCTTGGCAAAGGCTTCATTGGTGGGCGCAAAAACCGTGAAGGGGCCGCTGCCCTTGAGCGTGTCCGTCAGGCCGGCTTTGACAACGAGGCCGTTCAGGGTCGAGAGTTGCGGCCGTGCGGCCACGGTGTCAGCGACTGAAACGGGAAGCGAGGTCGAAGCACAGCCAGAAAGGATCGCAACGGCGGTAAGGACAAATATGAAATGGCGCTTGAGCATGTGAATCTCCTGGGTAACTGGGTAAGACAGCCGAAAGCGTAAGGGGGCTCCATGACCGCTTTGTGACAGAAATTTGAATGTTTTGTGACAGCAAGGTGTCGGTTTCACCTTGGCAAAATGCCGCAGGCCTGTCATATCCCTGTCACACAAGACTTCTACAGTGGCGCCATCTTTCTTATCAACCGTAAAGGTGTTCTGATGCAATCAACTCTCAAAGCTTCGATGACCGTGACCCTGGGCGCTGCCCTGATGTCGTTTGCCACGCTGTCGGCTGCGCAGGATGTCACGGGCGCTGGCGCGAGCTTTCCGGCACCGCTTTACTCCAAGTGGGCGGCTGACTACAACAAGGCCACCGGCATCAAGATCAATTACCAGTCGGTGGGTTCGGGCGCCGGCTTGCGCCAGATCGAAGCCAAGACGGTTGATTTCGGCGCTTCGGATGCACCTTTGAAAGATGAAGAACTCGCCAAGAAAGGCTTGATGCAGTTCCCCACCGTGATCGGCGGCGTGGTGCCGGTGGTCAACATCAAGGGCATTGCCTCCGGCCAGCTCAAGCTCAGCGGCCAGGTGCTGGGCGATATCTATCTGGGCAAGATCACCAAGTGGAGCGATCCGGCCATCAAGGCCCTGAACCCCACGCTGCCTTTGCCTGATGCCGCCATCGCTCCGGTGCGCCGCGCCGATGGTTCGGGCACCAGCTTTATCTTCACGAATTACCTGAGCAAGGCCAACGCCGAGTGGAAAACCAAGGTGGGCGAGGGCACGGCCGTGAACTGGCCGGTGGGCGCGGGCGGCAAGGGCAATGAAGGCGTGGCGGCATTTGTCGGCCGTCTGCCCAACTCGATTGGCTATGTCGAGTACGCCTATGTCAAGCAAAACAAGATGACGTTTGCCCAGCTCAAGAATGCTGCTGGCAATTTCGTGTCGCCCGAGGACACGGCTTTCAAGGCCGCAGCCGCCGGTGCCGAATGGTCCAAAAGCTTCTACCAGATCCTGACCGAGCAGCCCGGCAAGGATGCCTGGCCCATCACCGGCGCGACCTTCATCCTGATGCAGAAAGTCCAGGACAAACCGGCCCAGGCCACCACGTCGCTCAAGTTCTTCGAGTGGGCTTACAAGAATGGCGACCAGACCGCTGACGCGCTGGACTATGTGCCCATGCCGGCCAACGTGAAGCTCATCGTCGAAAAAGCCTGGGGCGAGATCAAGGACGCTTCGGGTAAAACCGTCGCCTACAAGTAAATCGCCAGATTAATAGTCAGGCAGCAGGCTTTGCACTCCAGCTTACAACCATAGGGGTTTTATTTCGTGTCCTCTACACTTCCGGCAAGCCGGGCCGCTTTTGAGTTTCCGGCAAAAGCGACCGGACGCGCCATGACCAATCCTCCCCCTGTCAAACCTGTGAAACGAAGCCCGCTGCCGGACCGGATTTTCGGCTGGGCCGCGCTGGCGGCCGCGCTGCTGACGCTGGGCCTCTTGATTGCCATCCTGGTGTCGCTGGTGATTGGCGCCTGGCCGGCGATCAGCAAATATGGCCTCGGATTTTTGACCAACAGCGTCTGGGATCCGGTGCAGAACGAGTACGGCGGGCTGGTGATGATTTACGGCACGCTGGCCACCTCCTTCATCGCGCTCTTGATTGCCGTGCCGGTGAGTTTTGGCATTGCGCTGTTTCTGACCGAGCTGTCGCCGGCCTGGCTCAAGCGCCCGCTCGGCACGGCCATCGAGTTGCTGGCCGCCGTGCCGTCCATCGTCTATGGCATGTGGGGCTTGCTGGTGTTCGGCCCCATCCTGGCCACCTATGTGCAGCAGCCGCTGCAAAACATGTTCAGCGACGTGCCTTACCTGGGCGCGCTGTTTTCAGGCCCGCCGGTCGGTATCGGCATCCTGTCGGCCGGAATTATTCTGGCCATCATGATCATCCCGTTCATCGCCTCGGTGATGCGCGACGTGTTCGAGGTCACGCCGGTGCTGCTCAAGGAATCGGCCTACGGACTCGGGGCCACGACCTGGGAAGTGGTGTCCAAGGTGGTGCTGCCTTACACCAAGGCCGGCGTCATGGGCGGCATCATGCTGGGGCTGGGGCGTGCGCTGGGTGAAACCATGGCGGTGACGTTTGTCATCGGCAACTTCAACCAGCTCGATTCCCTGAGCCTGTTCCAGGCGGCCAACAGCATCACGTCGGCACTGGCCAACGAGTTTGCCGAAGCCGGTGAAGGCCTGCACCAGGCGTCGCTGATCTACCTGGGCCTGGTCCTGTTCTTCATCACCTTCGTGGTGCTGTCGCTGTCCAAGCTGCTGCTGTCGCAGTTGCAGAAAAATGAAGGAGCCAAGTCATGAGCGCCGTCATGCAAAACGCCGCGCAGGCGGCACGCCTGGCCAAGTTTTCCCGGCGCAAGCGGGTCAATCAGCTCGCGCTGGTGCTGTCGCTGGCGGCCATGGCCTTTGGTTTGTTCTGGCTGTTCTGGATCTTGTGGGAAACCGTCAGGCTGGGCATAGGCGGCATCTCGCTGGCGACCTTCACCGAAATGACGCCGGCCCCCAATGAAGAGGGCGGCATTGCCAATGCAATCTACGGCTCGCTGCTGATGGTGCTGCTGTCCACCTTTGTCGGCACGCCCGTCGGCATCATGGCCGGCATCTACCTGGCCGAGTACAACACCAAGGGGCTTCTCGCTTCCATCACGCGCTTTGTCAACGACATCCTGCTGTCGGCGCCTTCCATCGTGATTGGCCTGTTTGTCTATGCCATCGTGGTGTCGCGCTTTCATTCGTTTTCAGGCTGGGCCGGTGTCCTGGCGCTGGCGCTGATCGTGATTCCGGTGGTGATCCGCACGACCGAGAACATGCTGCAACTGATTCCGCCGGGCCTGCGCGAAGCGGCCTATGCGCTGGGCGCGCCCAAGTGGAAGGTCATCACCAGCATCACGCTGCGCGCTGCCCGCTCCGGCGTGGTCACCGGGATTTTGCTGGCCGTGGCGCGCATCGCCGGTGAAACCGCGCCGCTGCTGTTCACCGCCCTGAACAACCAGTTCTGGACCTCGAACCTGAACCAGCCGATGGCCAGCCTGCCGGTAACGATCTTCAAGTTCGCCATGAGCCCGTATGAAAACTGGCAGAAACTGGCCTGGGCGGGCGTCTTCATCATCACGATGGCGGTGCTGGGCCTGAATATCCTGGCGCGCGTGCTGACGCGCAAAAAAGACTGAACTTCCGGCAACTCACAGCCCGGCTACCTAAAAGACAAGGTGAATGATGGATACCCAGACCGCAACCCGTGAAAAATCTAAAATTTCAGTCAACAACCTGAATTTTTACTACGGCAAATTCCATGCCCTCAAGAACATCAACCTTGAAATTCCCGAGAACAAGGTGACGGCTTTCATCGGCCCTTCGGGCTGCGGAAAATCGACCCTGCTGCGGATTTTCAACCGCATGTACGAGTTGTACCCCGAGCAGCGGGCGCAAGGCGAAGTGATGCTGGACGGCACCAACCTGCTCACCTCCAAAGAGGATGTGGCGCTGCTTCGGGCCAAGGTCGGCATGGTGTTCCAGAAACCGACACCGTTCCCGATGTCGATTTACGACAACATTGCATTCGGCGTGAAGCTGTTTGAAAACCTCAATGCTTCCGACATGGACGAGCGGGTCGAATGGGCCTTGCGCAAGGCCGCTTTGTGGACCGAGGTCAAGGACAAGCTCAACCAGAGCGGCTCCAGCCTGTCGGGCGGCCAGCAGCAGCGGCTGTGCATTGCCCGGGGCATCGCCATCAAGCCCGAAGTGCTGCTGCTCGACGAGCCCTGCTCGGCGCTGGACCCGATTTCGACCGCCAAGGTCGAGGAGCTGATTGCCGAGCTGAAAGACGACTACACCGTGGTCATCGTGACGCACAACATGCAGCAGGCCGCGCGCTGCAGCGACTACACGGCCTACATGTATTTGGGCGATCTGGTGGAGTTCGGCGCTACTGAAGAAATATTCTTCAAGCCCAAGCGCAAGGAAACCGAAGACTACATCACCGGCCGTTTCGGCTGAGCAAGAAGCAAATAATCAAGAAGTAAATAAGCAAGCAAGGAGCAACACCATGGCTGACAAACACCTGTCCACCCAGTTCGACAGTGAACTCAACGGGGTATCGTCCCGCGTGATGGAACTCGGCGGACTGGTCGAATCCCAGCTGCGGCTGGCGATTTATGCGCTGTCGCAGTTCAGCGCCGAAAGCGCCAACCAGGTCATCGAAACCGAGCTTCGCGTCAACGGCATGGAGTTGGAGATTGACCGCGAACTGTCGTCCATCATCGCGCGGCGCCAGCCCACGGCGCGCGACCTGCGCCTGCTGATCGCGATTTCAAAAACCACCGCCAACCTGGAGCGGGCGGGCGATGAGGCGGCGAAAATCGCCCGCATGGTCAAGTCCATCATCGACAGCGGTGCATCGCGCACGCTGCCATCGACCGATCTGCGGGTGGCTGCCGACCTGGCCTCGGGCCTGCTGCGCAAGGCGCTCGACGCCTTTGCCCGGCTGGACACGGCGGCGGCGGTGTCCATCCTCAAGGAAGACGACCAGATCGACGCTGAATTCGATGGCTTCGTGCGCAAGCTGATCACCTACATGATGGAAGACCCGCGCACCATCTCGGCCAGCCTGGACCTGCTGTTCATCGCCAAGGCCATCGAGCGCGTGGGCGACCATGCCAAGAACATTGCCGAGTTCATCATCTACATCGTCAAGGGTGCCGATGTCCGGCACAGCCCGATGGACCAGATCGAGTCTGCCGTCAAGCAATGAAACATCTGCCGCGTGTATTGATTGTTGAGGATGAACCGGCCATTGCCGAACTGATTCAGGTCAACCTGAAGCACGGCGGCTTCATTCCGGTGCTGGCCTACGACAGCGTGGCGGCCCAGCGCGAACTGGACGCGATGCTGCCCGACGTGATTTTGCTCGACTGGATGCTACCGGGCCAGAGCGGCCTGAGCCTGGCACGCCACTGGCGCAAGCAGGAGCGGACCCGAAGCATTCCGATCCTGATGCTGACCGCGCGCGGCGACGAGCCCGACAAGGTGGCCGGGCTGGACGCCGGCGCCGACGACTACATCACCAAGCCTTTTTCCACGCAGGAGCTGCTGGCGCGCATCCGCGCCGTGCTGCGCCGCCGCGCGCCCGAGTCGCAGGGCGACAGCGTGACCGTGGGCGCGCTGGTGCTCGATGCCGCCACCCACCGCATTGCCTGGCAGGGCCAGGACCTCAAGCTGGGGCCGACCGAGTTCAAGCTGCTGCACTACCTGATGAAGCATCCGGAAAGGGTGCACAGCCGCAGCAGCCTGCTCGACAAGGTCTGGGGCGACCATGTGTTCATTGAAGAGCGCACGGTTGATGTGCATGTCAAGCGCCTGCGCGAGGCGCTGGGCGCGGCCGGCGCCATGGTGGAAACCGTTCGTGGGGCCGGCTACCGGCTGACCGGCGTGGTTGCAAAACCTCCTGCCGCCGCGGCATCTGCGGGGTCATGATCCGGCGCTGGATCGCTTTTTCCTGCTGTGCGGTGGTCGGCGGCGCCGTGGGCTGGTGGGCCGGTTCACGGGAAGGCCTGGCCTGGGGGCTGCTGCTGGGCGCTGCCGGCTGGCAGCTCATGGACAGTTTTTACGCCAGGCGGCTTCTCAACTGGCTGCGGTCGGAGCAGAGCAACGAAACGCCGATCCTGATGGCGGGCGCGCAACCCCGCCTGCCCGGTGTCTGGGGCGAGGCCGCCGACCGCGTGCGCCGGCTGCTGAAAAACCGCCACCAGCAGTACAGCGAAAGCCAGGCGCGCCTGGATGAATTCCTGTCCGCCCTGCAGGCTTCGCCCAACGGCGTGGTGCTGCTGGACGACGCGGGCCGCATCGAGTGGTGCAACCAGATGGCGGCGCAGCATTTCGGTTTTGATGCCAGGCGCGACATCCAGCAGCACATTGCCAACCTGGTGCGTGACCCGGCCTTCAATGCCTACATGGCGACGGCCAATTTTTCGCAGGAGGTGGTGATTCCGGGCAATTTCAGCACCCAGGCGCGCCCCGTCAAGCTGTCGGTGCATGTGCATTGTTATGGCAAGGGCAAAAAACTCCTGCTCTCGCGCGACATCACCGCGCTGGAGCAGGCCGAAGCCATGCGGCGCGATTTCGTGGCCAATGTGTCGCACGAAATCCGCACGCCCCTGACCGTGGTGTCGGGCTTCATCGAAACCCTGCAAACCTTTCCCTTGAAGAAGCCCGAGCGCGACCGTTACCTCTGCCTGATGGCCCAGCAGTCGCAGCGCATGCAGACGCTGGTGGATGATTTGCTGACGCTGTCGCGCCTGGAAGGCAGTCCGCTGCCCGGCGCCCAGGAGTGGAGCGCGACCAAAATTCTGTTTGCGCAGTGCGAACAGGAAGCCCGGGCGCTTTCCGGCGTGATTGCGCCGCAGGGCCATCAACTGGTGTTCGAGCCCGGCCCGGCCTGTGAAATAGCCGGCATCCAGCGGGAGATCTGCAGCGCTCTGTCCAATCTGGTCACCAATGCAGTGCGCTACACGCCCGAGGCCGGGCTGATTCGCGTCAGCTGGGCGCTGCTGGCCGATGGGCGCGGCGAGTTCCGCGTCAGGGATTCAGGACCGGGCATTGCGCCCGAGCACCTGCCCCGGCTGACCGAGCGCTTTTACCGGGTGGACCGCAGCCGTTCGCGCGAGACCGGCGGCACCGGTCTGGGGCTGGCGATCGTCAAGCATGTGGCCCAGCGCCACGGGGCAGAACTGCGGATTGAAAGCCAGGTGGGGCAGGGCTCGTGCTTTTCCATCATCTTTCCCGCTGCCCGGGTACGCCAGCCGGTTCAGGCAGCCTGAGTGCTGTCTGCCGGGGCAGGCGGGCTACTGCGCCGCACGGCGTACAGCAGCAAGCCCAGCAGGCAAGCGGCCACCAGAGCGATGGCCAGCGTGCTGGCGGCCCAGAAGCTGCTGGCCGCTTGCGTGGCGGCGTGCCCGGCAAGGCCGACATAAGCCAGCTGGTAGCCGCCAAACAGGCCCAGCCCCCAGAGCAGCATGCCGTACAGCGCCAGCGGCGCCATCGTGATGCGGTAGCAGCGCAGCAAGAACGCGCACAGCGCCTGCATCGCATCGGCCACGTGGTAGAAGGCCACCCACACCAGCAGGGTCGAGGCCAGCGCAACCACTTCGGGACTTGCCGAATACCAGCCCGCCAGCAACTGACATGCTATGGAAACAATAGCTGCCAGAGCAAGCGCAATAAGCATAGTGAGCTTCAAACCCATAAAAACCACGCGTTTGGCATGGTCCGGCCGGCCCGCGCCCAGCCAGAACGACACCCGGGCGCTGCAGGCCACCGCCATCGACAGCGGCATCATGTACAGCACGGCCGCCACGCTGGCGGCAATCTGGTGGCTGGCCGAAGCGATGGTTCCCAGCCGGGCGATGAACAGCGCCATCAGCGTGAAGGATGTAACTTCAACCAGGTAGGCCAGCCCGCCGGGAATGCCGAGCCGGGCGAAGCTGCGCAGTTGCGGCCAGTCGGGCCGCTCCATCTGCCGCCAGATGGCGTATGGCTGGTAAATACCCTGGGTTCGCAGCATGACCACGGCCAGCAGCAGCAGGAGGTAGTTGACCGCCAGCGTGGCCCAGGCGCAGCCCACGGCGCCCATGGCATCGATGCCGCCGCCGCCGGCCACCAGCCAGATCGACAAGGGGATCTTGAGCCCCAGCGCGGCAATCTGCAGCCAGGTCACCAGGCGCGGCTTGCCCAGGGACTGGTTGAAGGTAGCGTAAAGCCGGAACAGCAGGGAAGGGGCAAAGGCAAAGGCCAGCACGGCGAGGTAGCGCTGCACTTCGTCCTGCATCAGGGCGGGCACCTGCGCCCAGCGAAGGAGCACGCCCGGAAACAGCAGGGCGGCCATGCCCGCGATGCTGATGAAGCCGCACAAATACAGGCTTTGCCGCAGCGAGCGCCCGACCGCTTCATGCTGGCGTGCGCCCAGCATTTCGGCCCAGATCGGGAGCAGCGCCTGCACGATGCCGATCAGCCCGACATACACGCTGATGTACAGCGCCGAGCCCACCGACAGCGCCGCCAGTGCCGCATCGCTGTAGCGTCCGGCAATCACGGTGTCGGCAACGCCGAAGGCCATCACGGCCAGCTGGCCGACCAGGATGGTGGCTGCATGGCGGCTGACCAGCCTGATCTCGCTCATGGACGCGGCGGGGCAGTCGCCGGACTGGCCGGGCGGTTGAGGCTGACGCGCTTGTACACCAGCATGTTTTCAGTTTTGTCGGTGGGTTTTCGCACCGTGGCCTGGAACGCCCAGTCGGGCAGGTTCACCGCTGCGCTCAGGCTTGGCTGGGCCGCGACATCGACCACCAGGTAGGGACAGCTGGCCTGCGGGCTTGCCTGGCGCAGTTCGAGCTGGCCGTGGTACTGCAGGGCCGCCGCCTGGGCGCTGCCGACGCCGTAGATTTCGACACAGCTTTTTTTATCCACCAGGCTGGCCACCTGGCGCGACAGCGGCCCCAGGCTGCGCGCGTAGTCCAGCAAGGGCATCCAGAGCGTCATCAGCAGCAGCCAGCAAAGCGTGGCGCCACCCGCAGGCAGCACCAGCGATTTCCAGATGGCTGCGCGGTGCGCACCCGTGCGCCACCGCACCAGCCAGGCCCAGGCCAGCGTGGCGACCACCGCTGTCGCAAAGGCAATCAGTGAAAAACTGGGCTCGAACCCCGGCGCCAGCTTGGCGACATTGGCGGCGGGTTGCCGTGGGACGCCGGTCTGCATGGCAATCCAGATGACCCAGATGATGATCGCGCAGCCGGTGAAAAACAGCAGCGTGAACCAGTCAATCAGCGACGCCACGCTGCGCTTGAGCGTGGGCAGCGCAAAGGCAGCCAGGGCGGCCAGCGGCGGCAGGCTCAGCAGCAGGCTCCGGTCGGAAGCCGTCGTGGTGAGCGTCGAGACCACCGCCATGCCGGCAAACCACAGCGGCAGCGCCACATGGCGGCTGGCCAGTTGCCTGCGCCAGCCCCACAGGGTCCATAAGGCCAGTGGCCAGGCAGGCCAGGTAAACCACAGCAGCAAGCGTCCCAGGCTTTTCAAGTCATTCCAGGCGGGCTCGCCGTCCGTGCCGGGCAATTGAATTCGCCAGCGCCACAGGTCCAATCCGGAACTCAGCAGCGAAACGGCCAGCGTGATGCCGGCGATCAGCAGCACCCAGTGCCAGGAGTGCCGCTTGCTGGCTGCATTGGCGCTTTTTGCCGAATTCCCCCAGCGCCTGTGCATCCACTCCACCAGCGTGCCGCCCACGCCAAGCAGCAAGGCCAGCGTTGGCGCGCCACTCAGCGCCAGGCCTGCCAGGCCGATCAGCAAGCCCAGCGCCGGGCCAATAATCTGGGTCGCGCGGCGGTAGGGGCTGGAGGCCATGGCATAAAACGCCAACGCGGTAAAGCCCAGTTGCGCCAGGGCGGGCGTGGTTTCGTGCGAAAACTGCGCCAGCCCCAAACTGGCAATCAGCGCCAGCACGCCCGCATCGGCGATGGCCCGTGCATAGTCCACCGAGTTCGCTTCGCCGCCAAAGGCAAAGGCGACGGGCTGGGCTTGCGGGCTTCGGGCCAGGTAATACACGCCATACCAGGTGGCCAGCAGCGTCAGCGTCAGCAGCAGCATGAAAGGAATGCGCACGGCCAGGGCCGGATCAAGAAAAGGCAGAACCTTGATGGCGATGGCGCCCAGCCAGTACGGAGCCAGCGCGTCAAACCCGGTCACCTGGCCAAGCAATTGCGGTTGCAGCCAGTTGGCTGCATCGGAGGTGAGTTCGCGCATCACGCCAAAGGCCGCGATGTCCTCGTTTTTCCAGGGACCGCGACCCAGGAAACCGGGCACGATATAGGCCATGCAAAACAGCAGCAGCGCCCAGCGCGGCAGGCGTCGGACGGCGGACTGGGCAATGATGGCGGGAGATGGTTTGTTCAAAACGGCTTGACGATGGAAAAAAATGACGCGCAACGCCCAAGGCGTCGCAAATCTTGCCGAAAAAAAAGCAGCCTGAAACTCAGGCTGCTTTTTTGCCGACGGGCGAAAAGCTTTGCAGCTTATTCAGCGGCGACCGGTGCAGCTTCAGGCGCTGCTTCTTTGGCGGCGGTTTTGCCGAAGCGGTTGCGGAAGCGCTCAACGCGGCCACCCATGTTGTCCACGGATTTTTGCGTGCCGGTGTAGAACGGATGCGATTCGCTGGACGTGTCGAGCTTGTACAGCGGCAGTTCGCGGCCATCTTCCATCTTCACCATTTCTTTGGTGTTCACGCACGAGCGGGTCACGAACTTGAAGTTGTTGGACAAGTCCATAAAACAAACTTCGCGGTAGTTGGGGTGAATGCCTTCTTTCATGATTCTCTTTCCTTTTTCATTGTTTTGGTAGCCACCCGGAACCGTTCCAGGCACTTTCCATGAAGCCCGCGATTATCGCATGAGAAACAAGCCCCCACGCTTGTCGTTTCGCGTACTGCGCTGCCCCCCGAGGGGGCTGGCCTTGCTTGGGGCGGCCCTGCGCGGCGGCCGTTTCTTAGCCGCCGCGGCGCATCATGTCGAAGAACTCGTGGTTGTTCTTGGTCGCCTTCATGTTTTTCAGCATGAGTTCCATCGATTCGATCTCGTCCATGTTGTACATGAACTGACGCAAAATCCGCGATTTCTGCAGGATTTCGGGCGCCAGCAGCAGCTCTTCCTTGCGGGTGCCGCTGCGGTTGAGGTTGATGGCCGGGAACACGCGCTTTTCGTACAGGCGGCGGTCCAGATGGATTTCGCAGTTGCCGGTGCCCTTGAATTCCTCGAAGATCACTTCGTCCATGCGGCTGCCGGTATCGATCAGCGCGGTGCCGATGATGGTCAGGCTGCCGCCTTCCTCGATCTTGCGGGCCGCGCCGAAAAAGCGCTTGGGGCGCTGCAGTGCGTTGGCATCGACGCCGCCGCTCAGCACCTTGCCCGACGAGGGCAATACATTGTTATAAGCGCGTGCCAGCCGGGTGATGGAGTCGAGCAAAATCACCACGTCCTTGCCGAGTTCGACCAGGCGCTTGGCGCGCTCGATGACCATTTCGGCCACATGCACATGGCGCGCGGCAGGCTCGTCGAAGGTCGATGAAATCACCTCGGCGCGCACGCTGCGCTGCATTTCGGTCACTTCTTCCGGGCGTTCATCGACCAGCAGCACCATCATGACCACTTCGGGATAGTTGGCGACGATGGCGTGCGCGATGTTCTGCATCATCACCGTCTTGCCGGACTTGGGCGGCGCCACCAAGAGGGCGCGCTGGCCCTTGCCGATGGGCGCGATGATGTCGATGATCCGGCTGGTCAGGTTTTCCTCGGCCTTGATGTCGCGTTCCAGCTTGAACTGCTCGCGCGGGAACAGCGGCGTCAGGTTCTCGAACATGACCTTGTGCTTGTTGTCCTCGGGCGCGCCGTCATTGATCTTGTCGAGCTTGTTCAGCGCAAAGTAGCGCTCGCCATCTTTCGGCGTGCGCACTTCGCCTTCGATCATGTCGCCGGTATGCAGGTTAAAGCGGCGGATCTGGCTGGGGCTGATGTAGATATCGTCGGTGCTGGCGGTATAGCTCGAATCGGGTGCGCGCAGAAAACCAAAACCGTCGGGCAGCACTTCCAGCACGCCATCGGCGACGATGGTTTCGCCCGTTTTGGAGCGTTTTTTAATGATGGCGAACATCAGCTCCTGCTTGCGCATACGGCCGACGTTTTCGATCTCAAGGGCTTCGGCCTGCTTGAGGACTTCAGACACGTGCAGCGCCTTGAGTTCGTTTAAGTGCATGGGATGACTCCTCGCGGAGTTGATTTAGGAAAACGGGGGGAGGCTTGAAAAGAAGCTGCTTCTGAAAAGAAGGGCTGACAAACCGGGAACTCGAACCAGCCGGCAGCAGCCGACGGGTGAATACGAAGCATTATGACAGGAAATTCAGGTGGTAAGGCTAGGGCTTACGAGGGGGGCGCCAAGGTGGAGGGCCGAAAAGGAAAACAAAAAAAGCCGGAAAACCCTTCAGGGATTTTCCGGCTGAAAAAATCGGTCAGGCCAGTTGCTGGTCGATGAATGCGGTCAACTGCGACTTGCTCAGTGCACCGACCTTGGTGGCTGCCAGCTGCCGTCCTTGAACAGCATCAGCGTGGGAATGCCGCGAATGCCGAACTTGGCGGGGATTTCGCGGTTTTCATCGACATTCATCTTGGCGATTTGCAGCTTGCCTTCATAGCCCGTGGCCACTTCGTCAAGAATCGGGGCAATCATCTTGCACGGGCCGCACCACTCGGCCCAGTAATCGACCAGCACGGGGGTGGATGATTTCAGCACGTCGGCGTCAAAGGTGGCATCGGTGGTATGTTTGATCAGTTCATTGGCCATGACGGCTCCTTGGGGTCTGGTTACGATAGAGGTGAGTGCAAAAGTTGCGGTCATTGTGGCAGAAACCAAGGGCTCCAGACGCCTGCGCCGCAGCTATCCTGCCGATAGCCAATCTCTTGGGCCTGCATGCCAGCCGTTTTGTCCATCGCAAAAAACTCTTTTTTCTTCCATGCCCCTTTCTTCTTCCCCCCAGCCTGCCGATACGGCAGTCTCCGTGGCTGCCCGCTGCTGGCACCAGGCCATGCAGCGGCTGGCCGAAATCATTGCTTCGCGCGGCATCCATCCTGCCGAGGTGGTCGTGCTGCTGCCGTATGCCCAGCTGATCCAGCAGGCGCGCCAGACCTGGGCCGACAACGCCGGCGGCACCTTTTTTGTTCCGCGCTTTGAAACCACCATGAACTGGGCCACCGGCTTGGGCGGTACGCTGGGCATGTTCACGCCGTCGGGGGTCGATCTGCGCATGGATGTGTCGGTGGACATGCTGACGGCCGCGTCGCTGCTGGGTCAGGCCGGGCTGGCCGCGCAGCAGGATGCGCTGGCCGGCCGGCTGGTCGAGGCCGCCTGGAGCCTCGCCCGCGTGGCCGCCAGCGTGCTGCCCGCTGAACGCCAGGCCTGGAGCGAGTCGGTCGCCGAGGCGCTGGGCGTGGGCCTGGATTCGCCGGTGCTGGCGCTGGAGGCGGCCGTCGGGCGCATCGCGCTGGCCTGGGTCGCGGCTTCTGGCTATGCGTCGGACCGTCTGTTCCAGGCCGAGCCGGCGCTGTTCGTGGTGGTCGAGGGCTTTCAGGTCGAGCCGGTGAACGAGGCGCTGAAGCTTCATTTTGGCGAGCGTGCGCTGTCGATTGCACTGTGCCTTCCCGAGGACGAGCCGGACCGGAGCGGCGCGCCACAGCCCTCGCTGCATGCCGCGCTGGACGACGAGGACGAGGCCGCGCGCGCCGCCGCCTGCGTGCTGGCCCACCTGGCGCAGGGGCGCAGCCCGGTCGCGCTGATCGCGCAGGACCGCCAGCTGACCCGCCGGGTGGCCGCCATGCTGGCCCGGCGCGGCATCGCCATGCGCGATGAAACCGGCTGGAAGCTGTCCACCTCGCGCGCGGCGGCCAGCCTGATGGGCCTGCTGCGCGCCTTGCCTTGGGACGTGTCCACCGACGCCGTGCTCGACTGGCTGAAAAATGCCCCGGCCTTTGTCGCCGGCACCGTCACGGCGGCCGAAACCGAGGTGCGCAAGTTCGGCGTGCGCGCCTGGCGCGACCTGCCGGCTGCGCCGCTGGACACGCTGGCCGTCGCCCAGCCTTTGGCGCGGCAGGTCAACCAGCTGCGCGATGGCTTGAGCCGCCCGCGCCCGCTGTCCATCTGGCTGCGCGACCTGCGCGCCGCGCTGCAGTCGGCCGGGCAGTGGGAACTGCTGGCCAGCGACGAGGCCGGCCAGCGGGTGCTCGATGTGCTGCGTTTGCATGAGGGCGCCGACATCGAGTTCGAAGACGCGCCGGTCATGAAGCTCAGGGAGTTCACCAGCTGGGTCAACCAGGCGCTGGAAGCGCAAACTTTTTCGCCCGAGCACCCGGCGGCCGAGCAGGTGGTGATCCTGCCGCTGGCGCAGTTGCTGGGCCGGTCTATGCAGGCCGTGGTGCTGCCCGGCTGCGACGAAATCCGACTGCCGGTGTCGCCCGAGCCGCCCGGCCAGTGGACGCCCAGCCAGCGCGAACTGCTCGGCTTGCCGTCACGCGAAGCGCTGGCCCGCGTGGCCCGGCAGGCGTGGGACTACACCCTGCAACTGCCCCATGTGGACCTGCTGTGGCGCACCAGCGAAGCCGGCGAGCACCTGATGCCCAGTGGGTTTGTGCAGGAACTGCTGCTCAGCCGCAGCCTGGCGGCGGACCGGGCCGGCGACCCGCGCAGCTTGCGCGCCGTGCCTGCCTGCCCGACGCCGCGCCCGCTGCCCACGGGCGAAGCCTTGCCGGTCAGGCGGCTGTCGGCCAGCAGCTACGGCGATTTGCGCGCTTGCCCCTACCGTTTTTTTGCGCTGCGCCAGCTCGGCCTGCACGAATCCGACGAGCTGGAAAGCGAACTGGGCAAGCGTGATTTCGGCAACTGGCTGCACAACCTGCTCTGCCGCTTCCATGAAGCCTTAAAAGAGGCTCCTGCGCACGACCTGCCTGCACGAGTAGCTATGATTAATATAGCGGCGGAACAAGCCGCCAAGGAGCTTGGCCTGAGCCACAGCGAGTTCCTGCCGTTTGCCGCCGCCTGGACTCCGGTGCGCGACGGCTACCTGGCCTGGCTGGCCGGACACGAGGCCACGGGTGCGCGCTTCGACATGGCCGAGCAGTGGCTGGACATGCCGCTGGGCAGCGAGCTGACGCTGATCGGCAAGATCGACCGCATGGACCGGCTGCCGGGCGGCGAGCTGCTGCTGATCGACTACAAGACCGAGCCGCGCACCACCACCGCCGAGCGCATCAAAAATGGCCTGGAAGACTCGCAGCTGGCGTTTTACGCCGCCCTGGTGGCCGACGACACGCTGGGCGCCGCCTATGTGAACCTGGGTGAAAAAGAGCCGACCCGCAGCTACGAACAGCCCGACATCGTCGCCCTGCGCGATGCCCTGATCGACGGCATCCTGAGCGACATGGCCCGCATTGCCGAGGGCGCGCCGCTACCGGCACTCGGTGAAGGCAAGGCCTGCGACTACTGCGCGGCCCGTGGCCTGTGCCGAAAAGACTTCTGGAGTGAACCATGACCGCCGCCTACGAATGCAACGGCCAGCCCGTTTGCGCCGACGCTTTCTACGCCATCGCCTGCGATCCGCGCCGCAGCGTGGCCATCGAGGCCTGCGCCGGCGCGGGCAAGACCTGGATGCTGGTGTCGCGCATCGTGCGGGCGCTGCTCGATGGCGCCAACGCCCCGGACCACGCCGACGGCACGCCGCGCGAGCCGGTGCGGCCGCATGAAATCCTGGCCATCACCTTCACCAAGAAGGCCGCCGGCGAAATGCGCGAGCGGCTTGACGAGTGGCTGCAAAAATTCACCCATGCCGACGACGAGACCCTGCGCCAGGAACTCGCCATGCGCGGCGTTTCAAGCCAAAAAGGCCTGCAGTCCAATGCGGACATGCGCCGGCAGCTGTCAAATCTATACCGCTCCATGCTGGCCAGCGGGCGGGCTGTGCAGATACGCACGTTTCACAGCTGGTTCGCCGCCTTGCTGCGCAGCGCGCCCGTGGCCGTGCTGCACCGGCTCGGCATGCCGGTGAATTACCAGTTGCTCGAAGACGACGCCCCGGCGCGGGCGCTGGTGTGGCGCCGCTTTTATGCGGCGCTTGCCAAGGACGAGCCACTGAAGGCCGACTTCGAGGCGCTGGTGCTGGGCCACGGCCGCTTCCAGACCGACAAGGCCCTGCAGTCCGCGCTGGACAAACGCACCGAGTTTGTGCTGGCTGACGAAAAAGGCGTGGTCGATGCGTCGGTGCAGCCGTTCGAGGCGCTTTTCCCTGAATTCGCCGCGCTGGACTTCCCGGAGCAGGCGCTGGCCACGCCGATGGCCCGGCAAACCTGGCTGGAGCGCGCGCGCCAACTGGGCGCCGAGAAAAACAAGACGCCGCAAAAGGCGGCTGCCGCCGTGATCGACGCCTTTCAAGCCACTGATCTTTCGTTGCGCTGCGACCTGCTGCGCAAGGCGTTTTTCGTGGCGGGCGAAGACCGGCTGACGCAAAACCTCGTCAAATTCAGCGCCGCGCAAGAGGCCGAGCCCGAATTGCAGGCGCTGTGCACGGCGCGTTTGCAGCACGAAGCCTGGGCCCACCAGCAGCGCATGGCCCGCCTGAGCCGCCTGCTGCTGGCGCAGTACAACCAGCTCAAGCGCGAACACGGCTGGGTCGATATGAACGATGTCGAGCGGGCCGCGCTGGTCATGCTCGGCGACCCGGTGCTGGCCGGCTGGGTGCAGGAGCGGCTGGACGCGCGCATCAAGCACCTGATGATCGACGAGTTCCAGGACACCAACCCGCTGCAGTGGCAGGCGCTGTCGGCCTGGCTGAGCGGCTACGGCGGCGCGGGCGCGGCGCCCAGCGTGTTTTTGGTCGGCGACCCCAAGCAGAGCATTTACCGCTTCCGCCGCGCAGAGCCGCAGGTGTTTCGCGCCGCGCAGGCCTTTGTGGTCGAGGGGCTGGGCGGCGATTTGCTCAGCTGCGACCACACGCGCCGCAACGCGCTGGCCGTCATCGACACGGTGAACGCCGTCATGGGCCATGCGCGCACGGTGGACGGCTACGACGGTTTTCGGGAGCACACCACCGATTCGGCGAAAGCCGGCGCAACCGGCTGCCTGCCGGCGATTTCCCGGCAGCGGGGCGGAGCCGACGCGGACACGTCGCCGGAGGCGGGCTGGCGCGACAGCCTGAGCACGCCGCGCGAGTTGCCCGAGGAAACCCTGCGCACCCTGGAGGCGCGCCAGGCCGCCGGCTGGATCTCGCGGCAGCTGGCCGCCGGCCTCAAGCCGTCGGACGTGATGGTCCTGTCGCGCAAGCGGGCTGGCTTGCTGCCGCTGCAGGAAGCGTTGCGCGCGCTGCACATTGCGGCCCAGATCGGCGAGAAAACCGACCTGATCGACTGCTGCGAGGTCTTGGATGTGGTGGCGCTGCTCGACGTGCTGGTGTCGCCGCAGCACGATTTGTCGCTGGCCCGGGCGCTGCGCTCACCGCTGTTCGGCCTGCCTGACGCCAGCCTGGTGCAACTGGCGCTGCTGCAAAAGGAGTTGAAGCTGCCCTGGTCTGAGCTGCTACAAAAAACAGAGCTGCTGGCGCCCGAGCTGCATGCGCTGGTGCCCGTTTTTGCTCGATGGAAGGGCTGGCTGGACAGCCTGCCGCCGCATGACGCCCTGCAAAAGATCTATGACGATGGCGATGTGCTGGCGCGCTTTGCCGCCGCCGCGCCTGCCGCCCAGCGCCCGGCGGTGCTGGGCAACCTGCGCGCGTTGCTGGGCGTGGCGCTGGGGCGCGATGGCGGGCGCTATGCCACGCCTTACGGGCTGATCCGGGCGCTCAAGGCCGGTGGCCTGCTGGCGCCGGTGGCGGTCAACGATGCGGCCGTGCGCCTGCTGACGATCCACGGTGCCAAGGGCCTGGAGGCCGAGGCCGTGCTGCTGCTGGACACCGACACGGTCGAGCGCAACGCCGACAGCATGGGCGTGCTGGTGGACTGGCCCGGCGAAGCCACCGAGCCGCGCAAGTTTGTCTTTCTGGTCAGCGAAGCCAAACCGCCGGCCTGCGCGCAGGAGGCGCTGGCCGCCGAGCAGGCTGCCCGCAAGCGCGAGGAACTCAACGCCCTGTATGTCGCCATGACGCGGGCAAGGCACACGCTGGCGATTTCCTCCATCGAGCCGCACCGCACGACCATCGACAGCTGGTGGCAGCGCCTGCAGGGGCTGCTGCCGCCCCTGGATGCCCCGGCCCCGCCTGACTCCCTCTCCCTCCGGGAGAGGGCCGACGGTGCTGGCCAGGAAGGCGCAGCTGGCTTCCCCGCCCCGGCCGCCGAGGTTTTTTACCTGCCTGAACTTCCCGCCTTCGAGCAGCCCGCTCTTGAGCCGGCCGCCGAAGGGTCGGTGCAGGAAGACCCGGCCAATGCCCGCGTCGGCAAGGCCATGCACCGCCTGCTGGAGTGGGGCGGGCGCTCGTCGGCCGAACATGTGGGCGCGGTGGCGCGCGAGTTCCGCCTCAACCCGGCGCAGGCGGCCCAGGCCTGTGCGCTGGCGCAATGCATTTTGAAAGGCGAGGGCGCCTGGGCCTGGAGCGACGAGGCCGTCGCCTGGCACGGCGACGAAATCGATCTGGTGTACCAGGGCCTGCCCCTGCGACTGGACCGCCTGGTGCGGCGCAAGGACGCCGGCTTTGAGGGCCAGTGGTGGGTGCTCGACTACAAGTCGGCCCCCGAGCCCGAACTGCAGCCCGCGCTGATCACCAAGATGCGCATCTACCGCGCCGCCGTGCAGCGCATCTATCCGCGAGCGACCGTGAAGGCCGCCTTCCTGACCGGGCAGGGCACGGTGGTGGAACTGGCCTGAGCGCCGGTTTCCAGGCAGGCGCCGGCCCGGTTCCGGTGGCCTGCCTGTCGCGCCTGCAAGCTGGGCATTCAAGATTTTCAAGCCATGAATCGGTAAAAAACACCCACAAACTCTGCATTGCAGAGTTATAATTTTTTCCGTACTCTGAATTGCAGAGTTGACGGTAAAAATCGGGAGTCCTGTCCATGACCATGTTTCCTTCGGGCGCGCAGCCGCATCTGGCGGCATTGCAGAGCCTGCTTGTGGCCGGGCACCGGCCGATCCAGATGCGCCCCGGCTCGCTGGTGCGCTGGGGCCTGGCGTTTGCCTTGCTGGCCGGCTCCACCGACCCGCTGCTGCGCCTGACCGCCTTGCAGGGACAGCCGGCCCTGCAGGCGGCCGTGGCCATGCTGTGGCTGGGCGCGGGCATCGGCCTGACCGCCTGGCTCGACTGGCGCGCCGTGCAGGCCGCCGCCACGCAGGCCGACGAAACCCTGCCGTTTGTCCAGGTGCAGATCAGCAAGGTCTGGATGCTGCTGCTCACCGCAGGCGTGCTCTACACCGGCAGCACCTTCTTTTTCGGCGGTGCCTACCAGGTCTATATGGTGTGGCTGGCGCTGGTCGGGCTGGGGCTGTTCCTGCACGGGCTGTTTTCGCAGGAACTCGTGGAGTGGGCCGGCGCTGCGGTCTTCCTGATGGCGCTGCTGGTGCTGATGAGCGGCCTGCCGCTGGCGTGGCACCGTCCGCTGGTTGTCAGCACGTCGGGCATTGCCATGCCGCTGCTGGGCTGGCTGCTGCACCGGGGCGTTGCGCCCCTGCCAAACCTGCGCCGCTCCATGGCATGCGTGGCGGGCCTGCTGGCCGCCAGCGTGCTGCCGGCCATGGCCGCCGTGCAGTGGAGCCAGTCGCTGGCCCTGCCGCCCGACATCCCGCTGTATTCGCAAAAAGCCCTCTTGCAGCTGGGCGACGACCCGGCGCGCTGGCCGCGCTACGTGGCGCTGCATGTCGCGGCCGGCACGCCCGTCGAGCTGAAGCTGGACATCGACGGCGGCGTGCTGCGGTCCGTCTCCACCAGCGCGCGCCTGAGCTACACCTTCACGCAGGACATGGACGTGCTGCTGATCGACGGCAAGCCCAGCCACCATATCCGCCTGGGCGGCCAGGACTGGCAGGACTCGGCCGGCTGGCTGCGCATCACCGAGCTGGACTTCACGCCCGACCTCAGCCAGCCCGGCGGCCTGGCGCTGCACAGCCGCGCCCGCATCGAACTCGGAGGCATGCCGCGATGAACGACCCCGTCAACCCCGAAGCCGCCCCGGATGCCGCTGACGCCGCGCCCGCGTCCGAATTCGTCGAGGCGCTGGACCCGCTGCTGCACCAGCCCCTGCGCACGCAGATCGCCGCCTACCTGGTGGGCCGGGGCGAGGCCACCTTCAGCGAACTCAAGCGCGTGCTGCAATGCACCGACGGCAACCTCGACGCGCACCTGAAAAAGCTGCTCGCCGCCGACTACCTGGCGCAAGAGCGCCGGGGTGGCGGCGCGCGGCTGCAGACCACCTACGCGCTGACCGCCACCGGCCGCGCCGCCTTTGCCGCCTACCTGGCGCATTTGCAAAAACTGTTCAACCTGACCCAGTGCGCCGCGCCTGATCACCGCGCCGGACTGCTTTCCAGTCCTCGCCTTGCGTGAGGATTTCATCCCCTCGTCATCACGGAGTTTTTCCATGCTATTCAATTTCGCATCGCGTACCTTTGCCTCCATCGCCCTGACGCTGCTGTTCGCCGCCGGCCTGAGCGCCTGCTCGGGCCTGCAGCGCAGCACCGGCAGCCTGCCGCAAGCCAGCGTCCTGGACGCCTTGCCGGTCATCAAGCTCGGCCAGCCCAAGCCGGCGCAGGGCGACTACATCGTCTATCTGCCGGCCAGCGAGCCGGTCACGGCCATCGCCAAAGTGCAGGGCACCTTGTTTGAAAAGACCGACAGCAAGGAACTGCAGGTCAGGCTCAAGCAGGATATGTATCTGTACAAGAACTGGGTCAGCGCCGACAAGCGCCACTGGGTCAAGGACACCGACGCCGTCACCGGCAACGTGCATGTCATGCTGCCCAGCTACGACCACCCGCAGGCCGGCGAAGTGCTGATCGAGCTTAACGCCAGGAACTGAGCCGGGGCGTCTGTGGCTCGCCGCAGGCCGGGGCGTGCGGCGAGGCATGAAAAAAGCAATATTTCGCTTGACCTGGAGCGCGCTCTAACTTTTAAAGTCCTTGTCCATGGAATCCTGCCTGACCATTACCGAGGTTGCAAAGCGAACCGGCTTGACGGCCTACACGCTTCGCTACTACGAACGCATCGGCCTGATTGCGCCGGTGGCCCGCGCGGGCGGTGGCCAGCGGCGCTATGCGGCGTCGGACATGGACTGGCTGGAATTCCTGTTGCGCCTGCGCGCCACCGGCATGCCGATTCACAGGATGCAGGAATTCGCCAGGCTTCGAAGCGAAGGGAATGCCACGGCCGGCGCGCGCCGGGAAATGCTCGAAAACCACCTCGCCCAAGTGCTGGCCCAGGTGCAGGCGCTGCAGCAGTCAGCGCAGGTATTGCAGGCCAAGATAGGGCATTACCGGCAGGTCGAGCATTCCTTTTTGCAAGACACCTCCACGTCGTAAAGGAAAAACCCATGTCACCCAGCCGCTATGAACAAGGACTCGCCAAACTGCAGCAGATCGACGGCCAGGCCGGAGAAAACGTCATCAACAGCCTGCGCGATATTGCCCCCGACTTTGCCCGCTACCTGATCGAATTCCCGTTTGGCGATATTTACTCCCGCCCCGGCCTTGATCTGCGTTCGCGCGAGATCGCCGTGGTGGCCGCGCTGACCGCGCTGGGCAATGCCGCGCCCCAGCTGAAAGTGCATATCGAAGGCGCTCTCAATGTGGGCGTTTCCAGGGACGAAGTCGTTGAAGTCATCATGCAAATGGCGGTTTATGCGGGCTTTCCGGCGGCGCTCAACGGACTGTTTGCGGCCAAGGAAGTGTTTGCCGCCCGGCCCGCCGCCGGGACGCCCTGACGTGTTGCCCTTCGGCGTGTGGCGGCAGGCTTGCGACGGGCGCCGCTGGCACTGTTTTGGGCGCTGCGTCTGAACGCTTGCCGCCGTGTCGCCTTGCACGGGGCTGGCGCACGGGGCGAACTGCAATAATCACTGCTTGCCCCTCAAGCCTTCGCTGGCTTGCCCATGAGGCAGATTTCAAGCATTTTTGCGCCGTAGCCCATGCTGGACGGGCGCAATAAGCTATCAAAAACAGAGCGTATCGGGCGCGTCAGAACTCTCCAGCGCTGGCGTCAACCCTTTTTGGCCTCAAGTTGCACCCTGTGCAGACGGATTTTCCTGTGAACAACTCAAGCTCTCTTCCTCAACCGCTGCGCGTGGCCATCATCGGCGGCGGCCCTGCCGGCCTGATGGCGGCTGAAGTGCTGGCCGGCGCCGGCCCGGCCGTTTCCGTGCAACTGTACGACGCCATGCCCTCGGTCGGCCGCAAGTTCTTGCTGGCCGGTCGGGGCGGGCTGAACCTGACGCACTCCGAGCCGCCCGAGGTGCTGATGCGGCGCTACGGCGCGCATGGCGAGCCGCTGCAGCCGCTGATCGCCGCCTTTGGACCGGCCGAGCTGCGCGCCTGGGCCGAAGCGCTGGGCATCGAAACCTTTGTCGGCAGTTCGGGGCTGGTGTTTCCCAAGGACATGAAGGCCGCGCCGCTGCTGCGCGCCTGGCTGCACCGGCTGCGCCAGTCGGGGGTGCAGTTTTCCATGCGCCATCGCTGGCTGGGCTGGGCCGAGGGCGGTGCGCTGAAGTTCTCAACACCGGCCGGCGAAGTGCTGGCAGAGGCTGACGCCGTGGTGCTGGCGCTGGGCGGCGGCAGCTGGGCGCGCCTGGGCTCGGACGGCGCCTGGGTGCCTTTGCTGGCTGAACGCGGCGTGCCCGTGGCGCCGCTGCAGCCTTCGAACTGCGGCTTTGACGTGGTGGCCGGGCCTGCCGCCGAGGCTGCCGGGCATGGTGAAACCCGGCGCGAATTTTTAAAAGAGCTGATCGGCCAGAGTCCGGCGCCCCAGCCGGGCTGGACCGAGCATTTTTCCAGCCGGTTCGCCGGCCAGCCCTTCAAGTCGGTGGCCATTCACTTCACCGATTCGCAGGGCCGCAGCTTCAGCCGCAAGGGCGAGTTCGTCGCCACGGCGACCGGCGTGGAAGGCAGCCTGATTTATGCAGCTTCTTCGCTGCTGCGCGACGAGATTGCCGCGAACGGCAGCGCCACTTTCCTGCTCGATCTGCTGCCCGACAAGACGCCCGAGCAAGTGCTGGTCGAGGTGCGCCATCCGCGCGGCTCGCGCTCGCTGTCAAGCCACCTCAAAAGCCGTTTGAATCTGGACGGCATCAAGGCCGCGATGCTGTACGAAGTGCTGGGCAAGGAAGCCATCGCCGATCCGGTGAAGCTCGCCGCCGGCATCAAGGCGCTGCCGGTTCGGGTGCTGGTTGCCCGGCCGATTGACGAAGCCATCAGCAGCGCGGGCGGCGTGAAGTTTGAAGCGCTCGATGCCAGCCTGCGCATCACCACGCCGGCAGCTATCCATCCACCCGTGTTCTGTGCCGGTGAAATGCTCGACTGGGAAGCGCCCACCGGCGGCTATTTGCTGACCGCCTGCTTTGCCAGCGGACGCGCCGCCGGGCAGGGCGTTTTGACGCAGCTGGGGCTGTAAGCGCTACATGCCCGACGGGAAGGTCTCGGGCGCTTCGCCGGCACTCCACACTTCACCCTTGTCCAGCGGCTCCAGCGCGTGGGTTTCGTCAATGTGGATCATCGCGTCGAACTGCCCCGCCAGGTGGGTGTGGAAGTAGTGGCTCTGGCGCTCGGTTTCGGGGCGGTAAATGACGCCGATGGCGCGTTGCAGCCGCAGCGGCTCGACCAGCTTGCGCAGCGCGGAATTGTCCCGCAAGGCCAGTAAAAAGCGCTGGGTGCCGGTTTGGTGGAACAGGTCTTCCCAGCTGCCTTTCAGACCGTCGCGCACGCGTTTGCGTTGCGGCGGCTGGTCCCAGTCCGATGCCGCCGTGACCCAGCCGTGGTGGGTGCTGAAACCCACCCGCACCGCATCGCCGGCATACCGGTCGCGCATGAGCTGGCCGACATTCCATTCGCCCCGGTCGCTCATCTCGGTGGACCCGGCATCGCCCAGGTGGGAGTTGTGCGCCCACACGGCCATTTTGGGCGGCTTGCCGCTGGCGCCCAGATGGCGGTCCAGCGCCTGCAGTGTTTCCACCATGTGGTTGTCGCGCAGGTTCCAGGACGACACCCGCGTGCGAAACATGGTGCGGTAATACTCTTCGGCATTGCGCACCAGGCGGGCGTTTTGCTGGGCATGGAAGGCCGCGTCGCGCTCCAGTCCGGGCGTGGCGGGAACTTCGGCCGCGCGGCGCGTCATTTCGCGCAGCTGCTGCACCACCGCATCCTCGCAACTGGGCGCCATGCCGAAGCTGGCGGCATAACCGTAGGCCTGGCTGTCTTCGCCCGCATGGTCAAAGCAGCTGTAGCGGTAACGGGCGCGCTCGGCCGCTTCCAGGTCCGCCCGCTCCAGGTAGGCCAGCACCTCCTGCATGGAGGCAAACAGGCTGTACAGGTCCATGCCGTAAAAGCCGACCTGGGTGTCAAGGCTGCGGCCGGTGTTGTAGTCGCGCAGCCATTCGACGAAATCGCGCACCTCGGTGTTGCGCCACATCCAGGCCGGAAAACGCTTGAAGCCCGACAGCGCGGACGCGGCATCCGCGTCGTCGCCCAGGCCGCGCACATAGCGGTTCACCCGCCAGGCATCAGGCCAGTCGGCTTCCACGGCAATGGTGGTGAAGCCTTTTTCGGTGATCAGCCGTCGCGTGATGGCGGCGCGCTCGCGGTAGAACTCTTGCGTGCCGTGCGAAGCCTCGCCTAGCAGGGCAAAGCGCGCAGGCCCTATCAACTGCATCAACGGGTCGTAATCGTGCGCCGCGCCGGTCAAGGCGTGCAGATGCTGCTGGAGGCCGTCCACCAGCGCATTCCGGGGATGGGGTGGATGGGCCTGCTGCGGTGGGAATGGGTTTTTTTGCTTTTTAACCGCCAGTTCATGCTCGCTGTGGGCTTCTTCGAGCAGCGTGATCACCTCCTCGTCACTGGCCTGCGGAAAATGTTTGTACCACAGGCCGACAGCGCGAAACGGCGACGGCGTGGCGACGCAGACCACTTCGTCGGCCTCGCTGCGCAGCGCCTGGCAGGAGTCTTCGGCGCCCACCGGCACGGCCACCACCAGATGGGCCGGATGCCGCTGGCGAACGGCCAGCACGGCCGCGCGCATGGTGGCGCCGGTGGCCAGCCCGTCATCGACCAGGATCACGGTGCGGCCTTCAATGCTGACCGGCGGGCGGTGGCCGCGATAGAGCTGCTCGCGCCGCACGAGTTCGTCCTGCTCCCGCGCAACGACCGCAGCCACTTCCTCGGGCGTGACGCTCAAGCCGTGCAAGGGCGTCATGACGCGCACGCCGCCGCTGGCAATGGCGCCCATGGCGTATTCCTCATGGCCGGGAAAACCCAGCTTGCGCACCACGAAAATGTCCAGCGGGGCCTGCAGCGCGCGCGCCACCTCGAAGCCGACGGCCACGCCGCCGCGCGGCAGGGCCAGCACCAGCAGGCTGGAGCGGCCAGCATAAGGCGCCAGCTTTTCGGCCAGCACCACGCCGGCCTGGTGGCGGTCGTGAAAGGGCAGGGCTGTTTCTTTCATCGGATACCTAGCGAGAAACCTCGGCCTTCAGGCCGGGAAGGGATAGCGTGCAGTTTGAAGGACTGCTTTTTCAACACTTGACCAAACATAGATAACACCTCCATACTTGAAAAATGAAACTCGTGGCGAACATTAAACTCACCCCGACGCCGGAGCAGGCGGAGGAGTTGCGCGCCACGCTTGAGCGATGCAATGAGGCTTGCAACTGGCTGTCCGAGCAGGTGCTCGCCACGAAAACAACTCGCCAGTACGACATGCACAAGTCGTTCTACGCTCAGGTGCGTGAACGCTTTGGACTGTCGGCTCAGGCAACTGTCCGGTGCATCGCAAAGGTCGCCGACGCCTACAAGATTGACCAGAAAACGCTGCGTGTTTTTCGCAAACATGCAGCCCAACCCTACGATGACCGCATCTTGTCGTTCAAGCCGGACAACATCGTGTCGCTGTGGGTGCTGTCTGGTCGCGCCAAAGTAGGCTACGTCTGCGGCGACCATCAGCGCAAGCTGCTGGAGCATCGCAAGGGCGAGGTTGACCTGATGCTGGTGCGCGGCAAGTGGTATCTGGCCGCTGTCTGCGACTTCGACGATCCTGCATTGCTCACGCCGGGCGGCATGCTCGGTGTGGACTTCGGCATCGTCAACATCGCCACCGACAGCCTGGGCAACCAGCACTCGGGGGCGGCCGTCGAGGCGTACCGGGCGCGTTACGCCAAACGCAGGGCCACCCTGCAAAGCGTTGGCACGAAAGCGGCAAAGCGCCGTCTGCGCAAAATGAGCGGAAAACAACGGAGATTCCACAAACACGAAAATCACTGCATCTCTAAAAGCATCGTTGCTACTGCTGAACGCTCCGGGCTCGGTATTGCGCTGGAAGACCTGACGCACATCCGGGCACGGGCCAAGGCCCACAAAGAGCAGAGAAAACGATTGCATCACTGGTCCTTCGGGCAATTGCGCAGCTTTGTTGAGTACAAAGCCAAGCAGGCCGGAGTCCTGTGTGTGCCTGTCGATCCCAAATACACGAGCCAACAATGCTTCGCGTGCGGGCACATCGCCAGACAGAACCGGAAAAGCCAGTCGAAGTTTTTGTGTGTGGCCTGCGGACACGGTAATCACGCAGACCATAACGCCGCTGGCAACATAGCCAGCAGGGCTACTGTAAACAAGCCTATGTTCGCGCATTTGTATGTCCCAAGTGCAGTGGAAAGCCCCGTCCTTTAAGGCGGGGATCGTTTACGATTGACTCTCCCTAATCGGTTTTCTCCGGTGTTGGCGATGACGGCTTTTGGCCTGCCAGATGGGCCTTGAGCCAGGATGCCGCCAGTTCGGCCACTTCCTCCAGCGCGCCTTTTTCTTCAAACAGATGGGTCGCGCCCTGGACGATGACCAGCCGCTTGTCGCAGCTCAGATGCGCAAACGACTGCTCGTTCAGCTCCACGACGCCATGATCCGCGCCGCCGACGATCAGCAGCGTGGGCGCGCTGACGGCGGCCAGCGCCACCGGGCCGGCCAGGTCGGGCCGGCCGCCGCGCGAGACCACGGCGGCAATTTGCTTGCCCAGCCGGGCTGCGGCAATGATGGCCGCCGCGCTGCCGGTGCTGGCGCCGAAATAGCCGATGGGCAAGTGCTGCAGTTCGGGCTGCGCCATGGCCCAGGTGGTTGCGTCCTGAAGGCGGCCGGTGAGCAGGGCGATGTCGAAGCGGTGTTCGCGGGTGTGAAGGTCGATCTGCTCTTCCTGCGCCGTCAGCAGGTCGAACAGCAGCGTGGCCATGCCAGCTTGCTGCAGCTTGTGCGCCACCAGCCGGTTGCGCGCACTGTGCCGGCCGCTGCCGCTGCCGTGAACAAACAGCACCAGGCCAGCAGCGTCGGCCGGCCGTGTCAGGTCGCCGTAAAGCCAGGCGTCGCCGCAGGGAATGCGGACTTCACGCGAAACGGGGGCTTGCCCAGGGGTGTTCATGGCGGTTTCCAGCGTAGAGGAATTCACAGCCTAGAAGAAATGGGCGCATGAAGCTATCGGGATTTTTCGGATTTTCGTGTAGTCCTGCGTTTGCAGGAAGCATTTTTTAGATGAAATTAGCCGTTTGTGCAGGTGGAGCATGCACTTCTTGCTATGAAAAGCATAGTATTGTGCGGCTTGATGTGCTGGGCCTTGAATGCGGTCAAAGCAGCACGTAGCCGAGCGGATGAAAACCCAGGCATCCATGCTGGTTTCGTTTGTCACAAAAACAAGACAGCTCCATTTTTCCATCGGCTCCCCCGCATTGGAGGCGCGCCGGATGCCGGAACACGCACGATTTTGCTTCGAAAAATGAAGTGGAGCAGCACGGATGCAACGCTCCCCGGGGCAAGCCGGCCGGCTCGAAAAGTTAACACATTTCTAGGGATTGCCGGGGGGTCAAACCCAATCGCAAACTAGTTCAAGTCAACTGGGCATGCGTGCTGCAATCAACGTATTGTTGGCAAAGATTGCAGGCGCACTGTTGGCGGCTTGCGCGTTTTTTGATGGTTTTTTCGGCACAGACGAATAACGAATAACAAATAACTGGACGCCGTGCCCGTTGTCCAGGCAATGGAGCGATCTATGTTTACCTGGATCATCGGCTCAAGCCTTAAATTTCGTTTCCTGGTGCTGGCCATCGCCGCCATGCTGCTCTTCTTCGGAACCCAGCAGCTGCGCAAGATGCCGGTGGATGTGTTCCCTGAATTCGCGCCGCCCAAGGTCGAAATCCAGACCGAAGGCCCGGGCATGACCGCCACCGAGGTCGAGGAACTCATCACTATTCCCATGGAGGACCAGATGCGCGGCGTGCCGGGCGTGCAGTACGTCCGCTCCTCGTCGGTGACGGGGCTGTCGCAGGTGGTGCTGCTGTTCAAGATGGGCAGCGACCTCATGGACGCGCGGCAACGCGTGCAGGAGCGCCTGAAGCTGGCGATTGCCGAGCTGCCAAAGTCATCCGGCATGCCGGTGATACTGCAACCCCTGTCCTCGACCAGCCGGGTCATGAAGATCGGGCTTTCATCGAAGGTCCACGACCAGATGGACCTGTCGATGATCGCCTACTGGACGATCAAGTTCCGGCTCATGTCCGTTCCCGGCGTGGCCAGCATTCCGATGTGGGGCGACCAGATCAAGTCCCTGCAGGTGCAGGTGGACCCCAGCCTGATGCGCGCCCACAATGTCACGCTCGACGAGGTCATGGAGACCACCTCGGACGCGCTGGACATCGGCATGCTGAGCTACAGCTCCGGGGGCAAGGCGCGCATCGACGGGATGATCGACACGCCCAACCAGCGGCTCGCCATCCATAACGAGTCGCCGGTGTTTTCGGTCGAGCATCTGGCGCAGGTGCCGCTTTCCCTCAAGGGCCGTCGCCCTGATCCGCCGCGGCTGGGCGATGTGGGCAAGGTGGTGTGGGACACCTGGCCCCTGATCGGGGACGCCGTCATCAACGACGGGCATGGCCTGATGATGATCGTCGAGAAGCTGCCGTGGGCCAACACGCTGGAAGTCACGCGCGGCGTCGAGGAAGCACTGGCGGCATTGAAACCGGGTCTGCCCGGCGTCGAGATCGACTCCACGATCTTCCGGCCGGCGACCTTCATCGACCTGTCGATGCAGAATCTGACGCGGGCGCTCATCATCGGCTGCATCCTGGTGGTCATCGTCCTGGGCGCCTTCCTGTATGAATGGCGGGTGGCGCTGATCAGCGTGATTGCGATTCCGCTGTCCCTGGTGACGGCCGGGCTGGTTCTCTACCAGATGGGCGCCACGATCAACACGATGGTGCTGGCCGGCTTCATTGTCGCCCTCGGTGATGTCGTGGACGACGCGATCATCGATGTCGAGAACATCGTGCGGCGGCTGCGCCAGCACCGGCTGGCGGGCAGCGGCAAATCGACCGCGCGCATCATCCTGGAAGCGTCCCTTGAGGTGCGTTCGGCCATTGTCCATGCCACGGTGATCGTCGTGCTGGCCGTGACGCCGGTGTTCTTCATGGGCGGGCTGTCGGGGGTGTTCTTCGAACCGCTGGTGCTGGCCTATCTGGTGGCGATGCTGGCGTCGATGGTGGTGGCGCTGACGGTGACGCCGGCCCTGTCCTTGCTGCTGCTCAATCGCGCCGGCATCGAGCACCGGCAGTCTCCGCTGGTGCCGTGGCTCAAGCGTCATTACGGCGCGATGCTGTCACGGGCCATCCAGGCGCCACGGGCAACATTCGCAGCTGCCCTCATCCTTGTCGTCGCGGCCATTGGTGTGTGGCCTTTCCTGGGCGCGTCGCTGCTGCCGGCGTTCAAGGAACGGGATTTCCTGATGCATTGGGTGCCGCCCGAGGGAACCTCGCACCCGGAGACGTTCAGGATCACCCAGGCGGCCAGCCGCGAGTTGCGCGCCATTCCGGGCGTGCGCAACTTCGGCGCCCACATCGGACGCGCCGTCGGCGGGGACGAACCCTACGGCGTGAATTTCACCGAGAACTGGATCAGCATCGATCCGAAGGCGGACTACGACAAGACGCGCGCGAGCGTCGAGGCCGTCGTCGCCGGCTACCCCGGGCTGTACCGCGACGTGCAGACCTATCTGAAAGAGCGCATCAAGGAGGTGCTGACCGGGGCCGGCGAATCCATTGTCGTGCGCATCTTTGGACCCGAGCTGTCGGTGCTGCGGGACAGGGCGCACGACGTGGAAACCGCGCTGAAGGATATCCCCGGCCTCATCGATCTGCACCTGGAGCAGCAGGTCGATATGCCGCAGGTGCAGGTCAAGGTGAATCTTGAAAAAGCCGCCCGCTACGGAATCAAGCCCGGCGACGTGCGCCGGGTGGTGAACGTGCTGATGTCGGGCATCGAAGTCACGGACATCCACCGGGGCGGCAAGGTCTATGACGTCTTCGTGTGGACGGCGCCGTCGGTGCGCAACAACGTGGATGACATTCGCGAGTTCCTGATTGACACGCCTTATGGCGGGCGCGTGCGGATCGCGGAGGTGGCGGACGTCAAGATCGCGGCGACACCGAACAAGATCAAGCGTGAAAACAACTCGCGGCGGATTGATGTTCACGCCAACGTCAAGGGGCGCGACCTGGGCGAGGTGGCGAACGAGGTCGAGGCCCGGCTTTCAAAAATCAGTTTCCCGATCGGCTACTACCCGCAACTGCTGGGCGAGTACAAGGAGCGCCAGGCGGCGCAAAGGAATCTGCTGGTTGCCTCGGTGTTTGCTGTCGTGGCGATCTTCCTGATTCTGCATGCGACCTTCCGAAGCTTCCGGCTCGCCAGCATGATCTTCCTCGCCCTCCCGGCGGCGCTGGTCGGCGCGGTGCTGGCGACCTTCGCCGCCGACCGCGTCATCTCGCTCGGCTCGCTGGTGGGCATCATCACCATACTGGGCCTGTCGGCACGCAACGGCATCATGCTGATCGAGCACTGCCGCTACCTCCAGCAAGTGGAAGGCGAGCCCTTCGGGATCGGGCTGGTTTTGCGCGGGGCCAGCGAGCGCCTGTCGCCGATCCTGATGACTACCCTGTGCACCGCCTTGGCGCTGCTGCCGCTGATTGTTCCCGGCAGTATTCCCGGCCACGAGATCGAGCACCCGATGGCGGTCGCCATTCTGGGCGGCATCATCACCTCGTCCCTGCTGAGCCTGTTCGTCGTGCCGATTCTGTACCTGCGCCATGGCGACAGTTCCGGCGAACCGATCGATGCTCTGCCCGTCCGGGCGGCATCGGCCTGGCTGGCAGCTGGCAGCACATGACCCGAGCCGCAAATGCAGGCCATCACGGAGAAACCCATGCGTCGCTTACCCGGCTATCTTGTCGTCATGGCTTCGGCCATCGTGCTGATGCTGGGCGCACCGGCACGCGCGCAGAACGCCCCACCAGACCACAAGGTCATACCGCGTTCGCAAACCAGCGATGCCGCAGCGGAGAGCCACACACCCAAAGCCGCGCAGGATGCAGCCGAGCCGGAGCACATTCGTGGCCAGGTCACCAGGGTCGATGCGTCTTCGATCACCGTGAAGACCGGCGACGGCAAGACGCTGGGCATCGGGCTCAACAATGACACCACATTCATCGGGCTGACCAAGGGAAGCTTCGCGGACGTGGATTTTGGCGTGTATGTAGGCGCCGTTGCGGTGAAGCTGGAGGAATACAGCCCAATCGTCCGCGATTCGGCGGTCTGGCTGCACAAGGGCTTCGAATTGCGGGTCATTGATGAGAAATTGCGCGGCATTGCGCTGGGCCACAAGAAGTGGGATCTGACACCCGACAGCATCATCGCCCACGGCTGGGTGGACGACCTTGAGATCCGGGTGCTGTCGATCAAGTGGGGCTCCACCGACTACGACGAAACGGACGTGGAAGTACCGCGCGACGTGCCGGTCTACAAGATGTCGCTGGGCGACAAGGGTTTGATCACGCTGGGCGCGCGGGTCTTCGTCGGCGCGCACAAGGGTTCGGACGGGAAGTACGTGGCCGCATTCGTTTTCGTTGGCAAGGACGGCATCGTCCCGCTGCTGTAGCAAGTGATGGTCAGAAACAAAGAGGTACGCAATGAAAGCCAAACTCATGGCCGCCGCAAGGGCTGGCCGCAATGCTGCATTCCCTGCCCAATGCAGGCTCCTGGCCGCGGTAGCGGTAGCGCTACTTTGGCTGGCACCGGCAGCAGCGAACGCAGCGGCTCCAGGGGGATCGCCGGCGGTCGGGAAGACCGCCGCCGTCACCCTGGAGAAGATTTCCGGGAGCAGCGTCAAGCGGGTCACCTTGAGCGCGAAGGCGGCTGAACGCCTGGGCATCGAAACCGGCAAGGTGAGCGAACAGTCGCTTGTCCGCAGGCAGATGGTCAGCGGGCTGATCACCGCTCCGGTCAGCAGGCCATCTGGACCAACGCCGGGCGGCGGCACTTTTGGCGGCTTCCCGCAGGCGGGGGCTGGCGCAATGCCGTCCTCGCCTGCCGGGTTTCAGAAGCTCACAGCGGGCCTGCCGGCGCAACGGACTGTCTCCACGCTCGTACCGGCAGCGGCATCCCCGCCCACGGCGAACGTGCCCATCGCGGGCGACGCCTGGGTGCAGGTGAGCCTGTCGCCGGGGGAGCTGGAAAGGCTGACGAAGGAGCAGCCGGCGCGCCTGCTGGCACTGTCCACCCGCGACAAGTTCGCCAGCGAACTGCTTGCGCAGCCATCAGGAATGGCGCCGGTTGAAGACACGAAGCGTTCGATGCTGACGCTCTACTACGTGGTGCCCGGCAGGGACCATGGCCTCACGCTGAACAGCCGGGTGCGGGTTGAGCTGCAGTATTCAGGCACCGACGAAAAGCACAAGGTCGTGCCCTACAGCGCCGTGTACTACGACGGCAAAGGCGCGGCCTGGGTCTATGTCAACACCAAACCGTTGACCTACGAACGCCAGCGCATCGAGGTCGAACGTGTTGCCGGCGACCTGGCGGTGCTTTCCGGCGGCCCGCCCATCGGAACGCCGATCGTCACCGTGGGCGCGCCAATGCTCTTCGGCGCCGAGATTTTCGGTAAGTAGCGACGTGGCGACGTAATGGTTGGGTCAACAAAGCAAGGGAAGGGGGTTCGATATGTTCCGCTGGATCATTGGCTCTAGCTTGAAGTTCCGCTACCTGGTGCTGGGGATCGCCGCGGCGCTGGTGGTATTCGGGAGCAGCCAGCTGAATAAAATTCCCGTTGATGTGTTTCCCGAGTTCGCCCCCCCGGTGGTGGAGGTGCAGACCGAAGCCATCGGCTTGTCGGCCGAGGAGGTGCAAAGCCTGATCACCCTCAACCTGGAAGAACTGCTCTCCGGCGTGCCATGGCTGGAATCGATTCGCTCGCAGTCGGTGACGGGCCTGTCATCGATCATGCTCACCTTCAAGCGCGGCACCGACATCATGAAGGCCCGGCAGATGATCCAGGAGCGCCTGACACTGGCCTACACGCTGCCCAACGTGGCGCAGCCGCCGGTGATCCTGCAGCCCCTGTCGGCGACTTCGCGCTTCATGATGGTCGCCATTTCGTCGGACAAGGTCGAGCCGACGGAGTTGTCGCTGCTCGCGCGCTGGACCATCAAGCCGCGCCTGCTGGGCGTGCCCGGCGTCGCCAACGTGGCGATCTGGGGCCAGCGCCTGCGGCAGATGCATGTGCAAATAGACCCCAATCGGCTGCGCGACGCCAAGGTGATGCAGGAGGACATCATCGCCGCCGCCGGAGACGCGCTGTGGGTGTCGCCGCTGACGTTTCTCAAGGGATCGGCGCCTGGGACCGGCGGCTGGATAGACAATAAAAATCAGCGGCTCGGCGTTCAGCACCAGATGCCCATCGAGGCGCCGGAAGACATGGCGAAGGTGGCCGTCACCACGCCCTACCTGCTGCTCTCCGGCAAGAACCTGGCGCTGGGCGATGTTGCCGAGGTGACCTTCTCGCATCCGCCGCTGATTGGCGACGCCGTGGTGAGCAACGGCGGCGGCGGCCTGATGCTGGTGATCGAGAAATTTCCGTCCGCCAACACGCTGGAAGTCACGCGCGCGGTTGACCAGGCGCTGGCCGAACTGGGCCGGGGCCTGCCCGCCGTGAAGGTCGATAGCCATGTGTTCCGGCTGGCGTCGTATGTCAACGAGTCCGTCTCCAATCTGACCCGGGCCATCGCCATCGGCGGTGTGCTGGCGATGCTGGTGATTGGCGCGTTCCTGTTCAATTGGCGCAGTGCCCTGATCAGCGGGGTGTCAATCGTGCTCTCGCTGCTGGCCGCGGTGATCGCCCTTCACCTGGCCAAAGCCACGATCAACACCATGATCCTTGCCGGACTGGTCGTCGCCCTCAGCGTGGTGATCGACGATGTGGTCGTCAACGTGAACACGCTCCTGGAACGGCTGCGTGCGCGCCAGCCGGGCAGCGGGGTGTCGATTTTTGCCGTCATCTTCGAGACCACGATGAAATCGCGGCGCGACGCCCTTTACGCGACGCTGATCGTGATACTTGCCGTCCTGCCCATCTTCTTCATGGGCGGAATAGCCGGCGCGTTCTTCGAGCCGCTGGTCATGGCCTACCTGCTTGCCGTGCTGGCTTCCATGCTGGTGGCACTCACGGTAACGCCTGCGCTGAGCCTGATGCTGCTGGGAAAAACGACTTCCGACGACCGCGAATCGCCCGTCGCGCTCTGGCTCGGCGCTAGATACGATGCGGCGCTGCGGCGGGTCATCGGTGTGCCGCGCAAGGTGTTTCTGGGCGCCGGCATCGCGCTGGTGGCCGCCATCGGGGTCTGGCCGCTGCTGGGCCAGTCGCTGCTTCCTGCCTTCAAGGAGCGGGACTTGCTGGTGAACTGGTCAACCCCGCCCGGCACGTCCCATGCCGAAACCTACCGGATCACCTCCAGGGTCAGCCAGGAGTTGCGCTCGCTGCCCGGCGTGCGCTCGGTGGGCGCGCATGTGGGGCGCGCGGTGACGGGCGACCAGGTCGTCGGCATCAATTCGAGCCAGATCTGGATCAGCCTTGAGCCCGATGCCGACTACGACAAGACCGTCGCCGCGATACGGGAGACGGCCGACGCCTATCCGGGCATCACGCACACGGTGCATTCGTATTTGCGCGACAAGGTCCGCGAAGTGCTCACCGGCGCGAGCAATGCCATCGTCGTGCGTATTTACGGTCAGAAGATCGAGGTTCTGAACCAGAAGGCCGAGGAAGTCCGGCAGGCGCTTTCCGGCATCAAGGGCATCGTCGATCTGCAAACCGAAGGCCAGGTGGAGGAGCTTCAGGTGCAGGTGAAGGTCGATCTGGACGCCGCCGGCCACGCCAACGTCAAGCCGGGTGATGTGCGCCGCTCCACGGCGACCGTGTTTTCCGGCCTGGTGGTGGGCTATCTGTTCAAGGAGCAGAAGATTTATGAGGTGGTGGTTCACGGCGTGCCCGAGGCGCGTCAGAGCCTGACGAATCTGCGCGATCTGTGGATCGAAAAATCGGATCGCACCTACTCGCGCCTGGGCGACATCGCCGACGTGCGCCTGGTCTCGACGCCAACGGTTTTGCGGCACGAGCGCATCGCGCCTTACGTCGATGTCGTGGCCAACGTGGCGGGACGCGATGCGGGCTCGGTGGCTGACGAGGTTGACGACCGGCTCGACAAGATCCAGTTCCCGCTCGAATACCACCCGGAGCTTTTGGGTGAATCGGCCGAGCGCGAAAGCGCCCAGCAACACATGCTCGGTGTGAGTGTGGCGGCCTTGATCGGTATTTTCCTGCTGCTGCAGGCTTGCTTCGCAAGCTGGCGGCTGGGGCTGATCGCCTTCCTCGGGCTGCCGGCGTCGGTCGCAGGCGGGGTGCTGGCGGTGCTGGTCAGCGGCGGCGTGGTGTCACTGGGATCGGTCGTGGGCTTCTTCGCGGTGCTGGGGATTGCCGCCCGCAACACCGTCTCGCTGATGGATCATTACCAGCATCTCGAGGCCCGGGAACAGATGCCGTTTGGACTCGACCTTGTTCTTCGCGGCGCGCGGGAACGGCTCTCGTCCATTCTGGGTGGCTCCATCGCGATCATCGCCGCGCTGTTGCCGATCATTGCTTTCAGGCTGAGTGCTGGGTTCGAGATCGTGCAGCCGATGGCCATCGTCATCGTGGGCGGACTGCTCGCCTCCACGCTGTTTACCTTGTTCGTCATGCCAGCGCTGTATCTGCTCATCGCGTCAACAGCGCAACGCCAGTCTGATCTCGGTCTGGCTGGCGCGTGAAAAACGGAGCAAGGGCAGGAAATGGGTCAACTACCAAGGAGAGCGTTGATGATGAAGAAGACAATCCACTCCCTGCTTGCCGCTGCGGCGATTCTCGGGGCTTGCCCGGCGGGCGCGCAGGAGGATAAGGTTAAGGCCGCAAGTTCGGCGTGGCAGGACCAGTTCGGCATCTCGAACTGCACCATCGTGACGCAGGGCAGAAATCAATACGCCGTGCTGGAACCCGGCTTTCAGCTGGTCCTCGAAGGCGGTGATACCCGGCTCCAGATCACGGTCCTCGATGAAACCAAGACGGTCGATGGGGTCACGACCCGCGTGGTCGAGGAAAAAGAATGGAAGAACGGCGAACTCTACGAAGTCGCCCGAAATTACTTTGCCATGTGCGAGCAAACCAAGGACATGTTCTATTTCGGCGAAGACGTCGATTTCTACAAGAATGGCAAGGTGACCAAGCACGACGGCACCTGGCATGCGGGCGTGAATGGCAACCGGGCCGGTCTGCAGATGGCCGGGGCGCCACAACTGAAGATGAAGTACTACCAGGAAATCGCGCCCGGCGTGGCCATGGACCGGGCCGAGATCGTGAGTCTGAATGAAACCTGCAAAACCCCGGCAGGGACGTTCTCCAACTGCATGAAGGTCAAGGAAGGCTCGGCCATCGATATCACCGCGCGCGAGTACAAGTATTACGCGCCGTCGATCGGGCTCGTCAGGGACGAGGACCTGCGCCTGACCAGGTACGGTTTCATCAATGGCAAATAGGCCCATCCCATCGTGTCCGCGCACTTGAAGCCACTGCTTCAAACCGCATCACTCTGCGCCCTGTGGTCAGCCGCGCTCGCCGCCACGGCGGGTGCGGTTATGCCGGTTGTTGCCGCCGAGCTGGCAAACGATCGCGGGGAGATGGCCCCGGCTGGCGCGCTGGCGGTTCAGGCCAGCCGGGTCGCAGACCCCTTTCCTGATCAGGCGTCTGGCAGGGCCGGTGAGTTGACCATGGAAAGCGCCGCTGAGGGCGTCGCGGGCACGCAACTGGCGCAATTCCAGCTGCCGAAGGCTTCGTCCGGGGAGCCGGTTTCGCCTGGAAGCCCGGATGCGCCACGGTATCCGGAAAGGCCATTGATCCAGTACTTGAAGTACCAGTTTTCATATGGCAGCGAGTCAGACATCACTTACCGCCGCAACCCGGATCTCGACAAGCGCTTGCGGGACAACTCCCTGATCCTGGCACCCCAGGTCAACGGCAGTCTCATCTACCGGCCGAATGCCCAGTTGGAAATGATGCTGGAGGTGATACTGGAGCGGGAGATCGCCGCGAGCGAGCAGGGCGTGGTCACTCTGCCGGGCGGGCAAACGCAAGTTGCGCCTCGAAGGCGCGCCTCGATGCCGATTGACCAGGCCTGGGTGACATTCAAGGAGCTGGGTCCGTTCGAGATGACGCTGGGGCGGCGCAATTTCGAGGACGGCCGCCATTGGCTGTACGACACCTCGCTCGATACGGCTTTCGTCAAATTCAAGCAAGGCGCCTATCAAGCCGAGCTGAGCGTTTCACGAAAGGACAGGCTGGACCTGGACCTGCTCGCGCCGGTGCAGAAGACGCGAACCGACAACTACATGTTCTACCTGGACTACCGTGGCATTGAAGACATCAAGGTCGCCGGCTACACGATTGCGCGCAACGATCAAACGGGGACCGAAGGAAAGCCCCTGCACATGGGCGTGCGCGCCTATGGCATGCCCTCCGACCGTTTCAATTTCTGGACCGAGCTGGCCCTGTTGCGCGGCAAGGACGCGGTGCAGAAGAATTTCAAGGGCCATGCCATCGATGTCGGCGCCACCTATCGTTTCCCAGGTCTGACCTACGCCCCGAATGTCACCCTGGGCTACGCCTACGGGAGCGGTGACGACAATCCGAACGACAACCAGAACCACGAGTTCCGGCAGACCGGCTTGCAGTCGAATGAAGGCAGGTTCGGGGGCATTCCCAAATTCAAGTATTACGGCGAGGCACTCGACCCGGAACTGAGCAACCTGCAGATTCTCACGCTAGGCCTGGGCTTCAGGCCGGCGCAGAACGTCACGCTTGACTTTGTTTACCACCATTACCGGCTGAACAAAATCGCCGATGAAATTCGCAACTCGGCGCTGACAGCCCAAATGAACCAGGATGACACGCGGCTTGGCAAAAATGCGGGGCGCGCGCTCGACATCGTGCTCGGGTTTCGCAACGTGTTCGGGGTGCGGCGGCTGGGGCTGGATGTGCGGGCGGGCCTGTTTTTTCCGGGAGATGCCTTTCGCAACGAAGACCCGGTGACAGGTGCCTTTCGCAACGCCAACAAATCCATCAGCGTCCTTGCCAAGATCTGGTTTTAAGGTCGGCCTGACGCCAGGCCGGCCGAAGCTCAGGATTGGAGTTTTTTGACCAGCACCTGGCTCTTGCGGTCCCAGTTGTACTTGCGCTTGCGGGCGTCGGGCAGCCAGTCCGGGTCCACCTGCACGAAGCCGCGCTTGATGAACCAGTGCATGGTGCGCGTGGTCAGCACAAAAATGCTTTGCAGGCCGGCGGCTCTGGCGCGCTGCTCGATGCGCTTGAGGATTTTTTCGCCGTCGCCCTGGCCCTGGCTTTGCGGCGACACCGTCAGGGCGGCCATTTCGGCGGTCCTGGCTTCGGGGTAGGGATACAGCGCGGCGCAGGCAAAGATCACGCCGTCATGCTCGACGATGGTGTAGTGGTCGGCGTCGCGCTCGATTTCGGTGCGGCTGCGCTTGACCAGCGTGCCGTCCTTTTCAAACGGCTCGATCAGCTGCAGGATGCCGCCCACGTCATCAGCCGTGGCTTCGCGCAGTTCTTCAAGCTTTTCATCGACCACCATGGTGCCGATGCCGTCGTGGACGTAAATCTCCAGCAGCAAGGCGCCATCGACCGCGAACGGGATGATGTGGCTGCGCTCGACGCCGGCCTTGCAGGCCTTGACGCAGTGCTGCAGGTAAAAAGCCGTGTCGGTCGGGCGCTGGCTGGGAGGGGCTTTGCTCAGCAGCTCCTCGGCGGCGGCCAGCGGCAGCTCGGTGTCGATGGGATTGTCTTCGCTGGCGGGCTCGCCGGGCTTGAGGCGGATGCCGGGAATTTCAGTCACGAAAATCAGCTTGTCGGCCTGCAGCGCAATCGACACGCTGGTCGCCACCTCTTCCATGGTCAAGTTGAAGGCCTCGCCGGTCGGCGAAAAGCCGAAGGGCGACAGCAGCACCATCGCGCCCATGTCCAGTGTGCGGGTGATGCCGGCCACATCGACCTTGCGCACCAGGCCCGAATGCTGGAAATCCACGCCATCGACAATGCCGACCGGCCGGGCGGTGATGAAGTTGCCCGAGATCACCCGGATGGTCGAGCCGGCCATCGGCGTGTTGGGCAGGCCCTGGCTGAAGGCCGCCTCGATTTCATAGCGCAGCTGGCCGGCGGCTTCCTGCGCGCAGTCCAGCGCCACTTCGTCGGTGATGCGCATGCCGTGCGAATATTTGGCCTGGTGGCCCTTGGCCCTGAGCTGTTCGTTGACCTGCGGCCTGAAGCCGTGCACCAGCACTACCTTGACGCCCATGCTCTGGATCATGGCCAGGTCCTGCGCCAGGTGCGGCAGCTTGCCGGCGGCAATCGCCTCGCCGCAAACCGCGACCACGAAGGTCTGGTTGCGGAACTTGTGGATGTAGGGCGCCACCGAGCGAAACCAGGGAACAAAGGTGAAGTTAAAGACCGTGGACATGGCGCGCTTTCGGGGTTCGGGGCTGGAGGATCTGGGAAACGTCCGGAGCATTGACCCGTATCCGGCCCAGACCGCTTTCCCCGGCAGACAAAAAATAGCAGTGAGTGTAAGGGACTACCCTGATGGGCCGGGGGGCTTGGGGCAGAACGCCGATAATCAGCGGCTTTGACTCCCGGGTTCTCCTTGCTTCCTTCCTTGTCCCCTCTGGCCATCACTTTTCCCGAATCGCTGCCGGTTTCCGCCAAGCGCGACGACATCGCCGCGGCGCTCACGGCGCACCAGGTCATCATCGTCTGCGGTGAAACCGGCTCGGGCAAAACCACGCAACTGCCGAAAATTGCCCTGGCCCTGGGGCGCGGCAAGCTCAACTACCCGCCCGGACAGGGCAGGATGATCGGCCACACCCAGCCGCGCCGCATTGCCGCGTCCAGCGTCGCCAAGCGGATTGCCGAAGAGCTGAAAACGCCGCTGGGCGATGTCGTCGGCTACAAGGTGCGCTTCCAGGACCGACTGAGCCGCGATGCCTCGGTCAAGCTGATGACCGACGGCATTTTGCTGGCCGAAACCCAGACCGATCCGCTGCTGCGCGCCTACGACACCATCATCATCGACGAGGCGCACGAGCGCAGCCTGAACATCGACTTTTTGCTCGGCTACCTGCGCCAGCTGCTGCCGCGCCGGCCCGACCTGAAGGTCGTCATCACCTCGGCGACCATCGACGCGCAGCGCTTTGCGGATTATTTCGCCTCCGCCAAGGGGCCGGCGCCGGTCATCATGGTCTCGGGCCGGATGTTTCCGGTCGAGCAGCGCTACCGCCCGTTCGAGGAATCGCGCGACTACGGCCTGAACGACGCCATCGCCGATGCGGTCGATGAACTCTGGCTGAGCCCGCACAGCGCCGGCGACATTTTGATTTTTCTGCCCGGCGAGCGCGAAATCCGTGAAGCCGCCGACCACCTGCGCAAGCACCTGGCGCACCAGCCGCTGACGCGCAATGCCGAGGTGCTGCCGCTGTTCGCCCGCCTGAGCCAGGCCGAGCAGGACCGGATTTTTGACGGCCACAGCGGCCGGCGCATCGTGCTGGCGACCAACGTGGCCGAAACCTCGCTCACCGTTCCAGGCATCCGCTACGTCATTGACGCCGGCACGGCGCGCGTCAAGCGCTACAGTTTCAGGAACAAGGTCGAGCAGTTGATGGTCGAGCCGATCTCGCAGTCGGCCGCCAACCAGCGCGCCGGCCGCTGCGGGCGCGTGGCCGACGGCATCTGCATCCGCCTGTACGACGAGCCCGACTTTCTGGGCCGGCCGCGCTTCACCGACCCCGAAATCCTGCGCAGCTCGCTGGCCTCGGTGATCCTGCGCATGAAGTCGCTGCACCTCGGAACGATTGAAAGCTTTGCCTTCATCGAGCCGCCGCAGGGCCGCGCGATTGCCGACGGCTACCAGTTGCTGGCCGAACTCGGCGCGGTCAATGACGACAACGAACTCACGCCGGTCGGCTGGACGCTGGCCAAGCTGCCGCTGGACCCACGCGTCGGCCGCATGATCCTGGAGGCCAAGGACCGGCAGGCGCTCGACGAGGTGCTGGTGATTGCCAGCGCGCTGAGCGTGCAGGACGTGCGCGACCGGCCGATGGACAAGCAGGCGCAGGCCGACCAGGCGCATGCCAAGTTCGACGACGAGAAAAGCGAATTCGTCGGCTTCCTGAAGCTGTGGAAATGGCTGGGGGATTCGCGCGGCGGCCATGACGCGACGCATAAACTGACGAATCGCCAGTATGAAACCCTGCTGCGCGAGAACTTCGTCAACATCCGCCGCGTGCGCGAATGGCGCGACATCCATTCGCAGCTGCAGGCGGTGGTCGGCGAGCAGGGCTGGCACCTGAACGACAAGCCGGCCAGCTACGAGCAGCTGCATTTGTCGCTGCTGTGCGGCCTGCTGGGCAATATCGGCCTGAAAAGCGAAGAGGACGACTGGTACCTGGGCGCGCGCGGCATCCGCTTTTACCGCCACCCCGGCGCGCGGCTCAGCAAGAAGCCGGGTCGCTGGATCGTCGCGGCCGAACTGGTCGAAACCACGCGCCTGTTTGGCCGGGGCATTGCCAACATCGACCCGCAGTGGATCGAGCAGGTCGGCGGCCATCTGTTGAAGAAGCAGTTGCTCGACCCGCACTGGGAGAAAAAAGCCGCGCAGGTGACCGCGCTGGAGCGGGCCACGCTGTACGGGCTGGTGGTTTACAACGGCCGGCGCGTCAACTTTGGCCGGGTCGATCCGGTGACCTCGCGCGAAATCTTCATCCGCGAAGCGCTGGTGGCCGGCAACTGGGACACCAAGCTGCCGTTCCTGGCGGCCAACGAAAAGATGATTGCCCATGTCCAGGACCTGGAGCACAAGGCGCGCCGGCAGGACGTGCTGGTCGATGAGGAGCTGATCTACGCTTTTTACGACCAGCAACTGCCGGCCGACATCTGTACCGGCGCGGGCTGTGAAAGCTGGTTCAAAACCGAAGCCAGAAAGCAGCCGAACTTGTTGCTGCTGACACAAGACGAGCTGATGCGCCACGAAGCGGCCGGCATCACCACCCAGGCTTTTCCCAAGACGCTGCGGTTGGGCGGCGTCGATTGCCTGACGACCTACCTGCATGAACCGGGCGATGCGCGCGACGGCGTGACCGTCGATGTGCCGCTGTTTGCGCTGAACCAAGTCAACGAAGAGCGCTGCGAATGGCTGGTGCCCGGCATGCTCAAGGACAAGATCCAGGCGCTGATCAAGACCCTGCACCAGCGCCCGCGCTCGCGGCTGGTGCCGCTGCCCGACACGGCCGCGCGCATGGCCGAGGAGCTGATGCAGGCGGAGAAGTTCGGCACCGGCTCGCTGACGGATGCGGTCTTGAAGTGGGTGCGCGATGCCACTTCGCTCGACATCAAGCGCGGCGACCTGAAGCTGGACATGCTGCCGGCCCATCTGTTCATGAACTTCCGCGTGGTCGATGAGCACGGGCGCCAACTGGGCGCGGGCCGCAACCTCGGCGCGCTCAAGGGCGAGCTGGGCTCGCAGGCGCGCGGGGCTTTTCAGGCGCTGGCGGGGCTTAAAAACCTGGGCAAGGCGGCGCCTGCGGATGCCGGCGCCGTGAAAAATGGGGTTTTGAATACAAATTCAGCATCAAACAGGCCTCTAGCGCAAGCGGGGTATGCACGGGCAGCTCCTGAAAAGATAGCACCAAAAGTTCCGGAGCGCTACACCAGCTGGAGCTTTGGCGAGTTGCCCGAGCTGATGGAAATCGGCAAGGGCGCGCAGACGCTGATCGGTTTTCCGGCGCTGATCGACCTGGGCGATGCAGTGACCATCGAGGTGTTCGACGAGCCTGATTCAGCCGCAGTCAAGCACCGCGCGGGCTTGCGCCGCCTGTTTTCGCTGCAGATCAGGGATGCCTTGAAGTATCTGGAGAAAAACCTGCCCGACCTGCAGAAAACGGCAACTTCCTACATGCTGGTGGGCCGCGCGGCCGACAACTCGGGCGGCGGCACGGTGGACGAGCTGCGCCAGCAGATCATCGAGGTCGCGCTGGACCGAGCGTTTCTGCTCGATCCGCTGCCGACCTGCGAGGCCGACTTCAAGAAACGGGTGGACGACGGACGCGGCCGCCTGACGCTGATTGCCAGCGAGGTAGCGCGCTTGGCCGGCGGCATCCTGGTCGAGTTCGCCGTGGCGCAGCGAAAGATCAAGGACACGAAAAACGCGACGGAAGCGGTGCAGGATGCCGGTCAGCAGTTGCAGCGCCTCGTGCCCAAGAAGTTCCTGACCGCCACGCCTTACGGGCAGCTGCAGCATTTCACCCGCTACCTCAAGGCAATCACCCTGCGCCTCGAAAAGTGGCGCGCTGACCCGGCCCGGGACGCGGCCCGCATGGCCGAGTTGCGGCCGCAGGAGCAGCGCTACTGGCGCCTGGTGGCCGAGCGCAAGGGCGTACTGGATGCGCGCATGCAGGAATACCGCTGGCTGCTCGAAGAGCTGCGGGTGAGCTTCTTCGCGCAGGAGCTGCGAACGCCGCAGCCGGTCAGCATCAAGCGGCTGGACAAGCTCTGGGCGCAGCTCAATAGCTGACGCGGAACGAAAAAAAGTATCTTGCAAACACAAGATACTTTTTCACGGGGTTCGAAGCGAAGGCTAGATTCGGCCCATCAGCAGCAGGACGATCAGGATGACGACCACGAGGCCAATGCCGCCGCTGGGACCATAACCCCAGCTGCGGCTGTGGCCCCAGGTGGGCAGGGAACCGACCAGAATCAGGATCAGGATGATCAGCAGGATAAGCGAGATGGACATTGAAAACTCCTTGTTTTATATGCCTGTATTCTTGCCCGCGGCTTGAGTTCATCAAGCAGGAATGGGGCTTGTGCAGGCGTCAGGAGTTGCCTACAGTTTGGCTAGGCGTTCCAGCGCCAGGTGAAGGGTTTCGTCTTTCTTGGCAAAGCAAAAGCGCACCACCCGCTGGTCGAAGCCGTCGCCATAAAACGCCGACAGCGGAATCGCCGCCACGCCGATCTCGGTGGTCAGCCACTGGCAGAAATCGGCCTCGCCCAGCTCGCTGACATCTGAAATGTCCACGCACTGGAAATAGCTGCCTTCACTGGGCAGCAGCCTGAAGCGGGTGTTTTGCAGCCCGGCCCGGAACAGGTCGCGCTTGCGCTGGTAAAAGGCCGGCAGGTCGAGGTAAGGCCGGTCATCGGCCATGTAGGCGGCCAGCCCATGCTGCACCGGCGTGTTGACGCTGAACACATTGAACTGATGCACCTTGCGGAACTCCGCCGTCAGCGCGGCAGGCGCGGCGATATAGCCGACCTTCCAGCCAGTAACGTGGTAGGTCTTGCCAAAGCTGCTGACGATGAAGGCGCGCGCCGCCAGCCCGGCAAAGCGCGCCGCGCTCTGGTGAATTTGGCCCTTGTCGGCATCGAACACCATGTGCTCATACACCTCGTCGCTGATCAGGAGGACATTGGTGGGCGCCAGGATGTCCTGCAGCCTGCGCATGTCGGCTTCGCTCCAGACCGTCGCGCTCGGGTTGTGCGGCGAATTGACGATGATGGCGCGCGTCCTGGGGCTGATGGCCGCTGAAATCTTCTCGAAGTTGGGGCGAAACGTGCCCGGCGTCAAAGGCACGCGCACCACCGTGCCGCCGGCCAGTTCGATATTAGGCACATAGCTGTCGTAGCAGGGTTCCAGCACGATGACTTCATCGCCCGGATGCACCACGGCCAAAATGATGGTGATGATGGCTTGCGTGGCGCCGGCCGTGATGGTGATTTCGCTGCCGGCGTCGTAGCTGCGGCCATGGAGGGCGGCCAGCTTGGCCGCAACCGCTTCGCGCAAGACCGGCACGCCGGCCATCGGCGGGTACTGGTTCAGGCCGCGCTGCATGGCGTCGGTGACGGCGTTGACCAGTTGCGGGTCGCAGTCGAAATCAGGAAAGCCCTGGCCGAGGTTGACCGCGCCTTTTTCTGCGGCCAGCGCCGACATGACGGTAAAAATCGTGGTGCCGACCTTCGGCAGCTTGCTCGTGAGCAACGGTGTGCGGGCGGGAATCATGGGCTGGTTTGGCATGTTCAGACTTCGTAGTCGCTCAGGCGGCCCGTCATGGCCTTGACGATCAGGTCGCGGCTGAGCTTGTCGCTGAGCAGTTCGGCAAACTTATAGACAAAATTGCGCAGGTAGGCACTGCGCTTGAAAGCCACCCGGGCCACGTTGACGCCGAACAGGCTGCCCGCCGGAATGGCCAGCAGGTCGCTGTTGCTGCCGTCGTCCTTGACCGCCATTTCGGCCACGATGCCCACGCCCAGCCCCAGGCGCACATAGGTCTTGATGACGTCGGCGTCAATCGCTTCAAGGGCAATGCGCGGATGCAGGTGCTTTGCCGCAAATGCCTGGTCAATCTTGGTGCGCCCGCTGAACGACGGGTGGTAGGTGATCAGGGGTTCCAGCGCCAGGTCTTCCAGGGTGATGTGTTCCTTGCTGGCTAGGGGATGGTTCAGTGGCATCACCAGCATGTGCTGCCATTCATAGCAGGGCAGCGTGACCAGGTCGTCGTATTGGTTCAATGACTCCGTGGCAATGCCGATCTCGGCGACCTCGTCCAGCACCATGCGCGCCACCTGGTCGGGCGAGCCCTGGTGCAGGCTGACGTTGACTTTCGGAAAGGTTTCCCGCAGCCTGGCGACCGACTGCGGCAGCACATAGCGGGCCTGGCTGTGGGTGGTGGCAATCGACAGCGTGCCGCTGTCCTGCGCGGAATACTGCTCGCCGATGCGTCGCAGATTGCCGACTTCGCGCATGATCAGCTCGATGCTTTTCAGTACATGCTCGCCGGGCTCGGTCACGCGCTTGAGGCGCTTGCCGTGGCGCGCGAAGATTTCAACGCCCAGTTCTTCTTCCAGCTCAATGATGGCTTTGGAGACGCCGGGCTGCGAGGTATGCAGCGCCCGGGCGGTTTCGGTCAAGTTGAGGTTGCGGCGGACGGCTTCCTGGACGAAGCGGAACTGGTGTAGGTTCATATGAAATTCATGCTAAATATAAATTTCATTATGCCTTCAATGTACTAACGAAAACTTGGCGCTTGAGCCGTTTCCCAGGGCGGGGCGGCACCGCGACGCAAGGCTCAGGCCACGGCAATATCGGCCATCAGTGCCGTCATTTGTTCATACTCGCCTGCGGTCGGCAGGAGTTCAATGCTTACGCCGGGGTGCGAAAGCCGGATTTCTTCGATCAGCAGCGGCAGGTCTTCACGCGCATGTTTGCCGACACCCAGAAAAAGCGGAAATACCCTTAACTGGAGTGCGCCGACAGCTATTAAATCAGTAGCGGCTTCCGGCAGGGACGGCGAGCAGATTTCCAGATAGGCGCAGCGCACCAGGGTGCCGGGGTGGCGGGCGCTGATTTGCGCGGCGACTGCTTCAATCGGCAGGCGCCACAGCGGGTCACGCGAACCATGGGCGAACAAAACAATACCGCGCTGCGCTGGAGGTGTGAGGGTCATACGGTCGAGAGCTTGAAGGCTGTGTGGATGGGGTAGGTCAGCGCCTGAGCACCAGCCAGCCGAACGCAGCCATGGAAATGGCCATGTAGAGCAGTCCGGGAGTGGCCGCTGCCAGCCAGGGCTGCCAGTTGCGCAGGTTGCCGATGTAGCCGAACACGTTGTTGAGCAGGAAAAAGCTGATGCCGATCATGACGCCGGCAAACACATAGCTGCTGATGCTGCCAGAGCGGAAATGCAGGTAGGCAAAGGGCAGGGCCAGCATCACCATGACCAGGCAGCTGAGCGGATAAAACACCTTTTTCCAGAACTCGATTTCATAGCGCTGGGAGGTCTGGCCATTGGCCTCCAGATGGCGTATGTAATTGAAGAGGTCAAGCGTGGCCATGCGATCTGGCCTGAGCAGCGCCACGGACACCATCTCGGTGCTGATTTCCGTGGGCCAGCGATAACTGGCAACGTCGGTGCGCTTGACCTTGGCCTGCTGCGCAGGCGCATTGACGCCGCCCGCGCTGGTGGTGACGTCGAACTCGGTTCGCGTGGCATTGCGCAACTGCCAGGCGGTATTCAGGGAAAATGCCGCTACCGGCGCTTCGGTGGTCGATACGATCAGCCCCTGGTGGTTGAACTCGTAAATACGCACGCCATGCATTTCGTTGTTGGGCGAGAGTTCGCTCACGTTGACGATGAAGTTGCTGGAGACCTGTTTTTCCTTCAGCCAGGCGCCGGTCTGGCCCACGGTGATCTTGTTCTGGTAGCGGGCCTTCATGAGCTGGGCAGCGCGTTCGCTGGCCGGTGCGATGTAGTCGCCCACCAGGAAGCTGAGCGCTACAAAAAATGCACCCAGCCACAGTAGCAGCTTCAGTGCGCGCCAGGGGCCGAGTCCGCTGGTGCGCAAAATGGTGTATTCCGAACTCTGCGCCAGGCGCGACATGACGAAAATACTGCCAATCAAAACCGATATCGGTAGCAGTTCATACAAGTGGTTGGGAATCAGCAGCGCCACATACAGCAGCGCATGCTTGACCTGGTAAATGCTGTCTCCGGCGCCGTTGTTCTTGCCCAGGTACTGGAGTTCATCGACCAGGTCAAAAAAGAAGAACAGGGCCAGAAAGCCCAGGGCGACCAGCGCAATCGAGCCGAGCACTTCACCGTAAATCAGGCGGCGTATGGTTTTCATGGCGGGCTCCCGGCGCGCAGCGCAAGCGGTGGCTGGCGTTTCAGCCTGAAGCGCCAGTTGGCGTGCCGCTTGGCCAGCCATGCCAGCCCGAGCAGCAGGACGCCGCCATGCAGGGCCAGCAACAGATTGCCGAAACTGATCAGGCCGACAAAAATCCAACTCTGGCCCAGATTGACCAGGTTGTTGTAAACCACGAAGGCCAGCACGACAAACATCATGTTGCCGCTGCGCCCACCCCGGGGATTGACCTTGGCCAGCGCGACCGCCAGAAACACGAAATTGATGGCCGACAGGGCCAGGCCAAGCCGCCACGCCAGCTCGCCCAGGTTGCTGCGCGTGGGGTCTTTGATCAGTGCGCGGGTGGACAGCAGCTTGGCTTCGGGCGCGGAGTCGCCAAGCAGCCCGGAATCATCGGTTTTGACGCCATATTCCTTGAAGTCGCTGATCTTGAGCGTCGATTTCCCCATGTCGTTTTCAAGCCGCTGGCCGTTGGAAAGCATCAGGAACCGGGCGTCGCTCCGGGTTTCAATCCGGCCTGATTGCGCGGTGGTGACCGAGTTTTTTCCTTTTTCGGTGGCGGCAATGAACACGTTGTTGCTGGCTTTTTCGCCCGCCAGATCGCGGTCGATGAAAAACACCCGGTTGCCGCTGGAGGATTCCTGGAACACGCCGGGCGTGATGCGGTCCAGGTCGCCGCGTTGCTGGTAGCGGCTTTGCATGTCCTTGGTCTGCTGGTTGGTCCAGGGCCAGACAAACAGCGCCATCAGGGTAATGACCAGCAGCACCGGCCAGGCAAAGTGAAACAGCGGGCGCAAAAAACCGGCCAGCCCCTGGCCGCTGGTGAACCAGACCACCATTTCACTGTCGCGGTACATGCGCGTCAGGGTGCTGACCATGGCAATGAACAGCGAGATGGTCAGGATGGTCGGCAGGCGCCCGAGACCGGAATAGGCCATGTAAAGCATCACGTCCTGCGGGCTGATGGACCCGCGCGAAGCCTGGCCCAGGGTACGGATCAGCACGATGGTCATGACGATGGTGATGAGCACCACGAGGGTGGCACCAAAAGCGCGCGCCAATTCCTTGCGAATTGAAGATTGGAATAACATTGACTGAATGGCTGCCTTGCGTTGCTTTGTTTTTATGTGTGTAAGTTGGTTTCTCTACCGGACCCTGAACCCTGAATTATGGACTTTGAACTTAAAACTCTGACCCGCACCCTTATTTGCAGCGAAAAAGCCGACGCGCTGATTGTGCTCATCCCCGAAGGCCTGACTGCCGGCGACGACGCCTTGTCAGTGCTTGCCGCACTGGCGATCAAGTCGGGCGATCTGGAGGTCAAGCCGGGAAAGCTGCTGAACGCCTACAGGGTGACTGGCATTGCAGCCACGCGGGTGCTGCTGGTCGGGGCAGGCGACGCCAGCCCAAAAAGTGTCCGTACCGCCGTCAATGCCGCCATGGGCGCCTTGAAGGCCAGCAATAATGTCCAGCGCGCCGTGCTGTGCCTCAATGCGCTCCCTACCCTGCAGCCCGAGGCCGTGCGCGCCGCCATCGTGGCCTGCTCCGAGACGGCTTACGCCTACACCACGACCAAGTCCAAATCCGCTGCTGCAAAACTGCAGCAGGTGGTGGTTGCGGTGGACGGCCTTGCCAATGCGCAGGCAGGATTCGACAAGGCCGTCGGCCTGGCCAAGGGGATTGATCTGGCCAAGGAATGGGCCAACCGGCCGGCCAACCATGCCACGCCGACCCTGCTCGCAGGCGCGGCCAAGGAACTCGGGAAACTGCCCCGCATCAAGACCGAAGTGCTGGGTCCCAAGGAGATTGAAAAACTCGGCATGGGTGCCTTCCTGGCGGTTGCGCAGGGCACGGCCGAGCCCTTGCGTTTCATCGTGCTGCGCTATGAGGGCGCTGCCAAGGCAGAAGCGCCGGTGGTGCTGATCGGCAAGGGAATCACCTTTGACACCGGCGGCATCTCGATCAAGCCGGCGGCCGAAATGGACGAGATGAAATTCGACATGTGCGGCGCCGCCAGCGTGCTCGGCACTTTCCGGGCGCTGGCCGAGTTGCAGCCGGCGCTCAATGTGGTGGGGCTGATTCCGGCCTGCGAAAACATGCCCGGCGACCGCGCCATCAAGCCCGGCGACGTGGTCACCAGCATGAGCGGCCAGACCATCGAAATCCTCAACACCGATGCCGAAGGGCGGCTGGTGCTGTGCGATGCCTTGACCTATGCCGCCCGCCTCAAGCCCCGGGCCGTGGTTGACATCGCCACGCTGACCGGGGCTTGCGTGGTGGCGCTGGGCGGGGTGCGCAGCGGACTCTTTTCCAATAACGAAGCACTGGCCGAATCGCTGGCCAGGGCGGGTGAATCCTCGCTCGATCCGTGCTGGAGGATGCCGCTGGACGACGACTATGCCGAAGGCCTGAAAAGCAATTTTGCCGATGTCGCGAATGTGGCCGGACGCGCGGGCGGTGCGGTGACGGCCGCCAAGTTCCTGCAGCGCTTTGCCGCCGACTTTGCATGGGCGCACCTGGATATCGCCGGAACGGCCTGGAAAAGCGGTGCCGCCAAGGGGGCGACCGGCCGCCCGGTAGCGTTGCTGCTCGACTTTTTGCTTGGCCAGGTGCAGGCCGTGCAGGCAGCGCAACCCGTCAAGGCAAGCCCAAAAACCAGGCCCGCCCGAAAAAGCACGCCTGCCGCCAAAACCCGGGCATGACCGAGATCGCCTTTCATTTCAATGTGCCCGACAAACTGGCTTACGGCTGCCGTTTGCTGCGCAAGGCCTATCTCAGCGGCGCCACGGTGGCGGTCACCGCCGAGCCTGAAGTGCTGGCGGAACTCGATGCGCTGCTGTGGAGTTTTTCCGCGACGGAGTTCGTTCCGCATTGCACGGGCGCGGCATCGCCCGACACGCTGGCCGCCACGCCCGTCGTGCTGGCGGCATCGCTGGCCGATTGTCCGGGCCGTGAAATTTTGGTGAACCTGGGCCAGGACGTGCCTGGGGGGTTTGAAGGATTCGAGCGTTTCATCGAGCTGGTTTCGTTGCACCCCGATGATGTCCAGACCGGACGAAGCCGCTGGAAACATTACGTGGCGCGCGGCTACGCCCTGAAAAAGCATGACCTGGCCAGCCGGGCCAGAGGCGCGGCATGAGCCGCCTGACAGGGCCGCCGGCTGACGTGCCCACGCTGATCGAAATCGTCCATCCGGTTGTTGCTGGCGGAGCTGCATCCGACGGCGTCATGGTCGTGGACCCGGCTTCAGCTGAAATGCAGGAGCTGATGGTCCGGCGCGTGCTGCAGCGCATCGACCTGGTGCTGGAGAAACATTTGCACGAGGCCATCGAGCAGTTGATCCTGGAGCATGTCGACGGCCTCTTGCCGCGTCTTCGGGAGGAGATTGAACTGGTCGTGCGTGAATCCGTGAGCCAGGCGTTTGGGCAGGAATCGACGGCCTTTGCGGCTCGGCCGGAAAGCCGGCAACAGGATGTGCCTTGACGCCGGTTGAGGCTTATTTTCACGGTGAATGATGCTTGTCAAGGCAAACCCTCTGATCAAAGCCCACCTAGGGACGTTGCTATGGTGCAGGCCCAAAAATTGCGTTATGTTCCTTCCTGTTGAGTTAAAAAATGTTCTCAACCTTCACAGGTAATTTCCTAACCGGAGTGTTTTTTATGCAGATGAAATTGAAATTGACAGTAGTGGCAACCCTTGCGATGGTGGCAGGCCTGGCTTCAGCGCAGGATGCTGTCGTGAAAATTGGTCATGTGGCACCGATGTCCGGTGCGCAGGCCCACTATGGCAAAGACAATGAAAATGGCGTGCGCATGGCCATTGAAGAGCTGAACACTCAAAACATCGTCATCGGCGGCAAAAAAATCAAGTTTGAACTGGTGGCTGAAGACGATGCCGCTGATCCAAAACAGGGCACGGCCGTTGCACAAAAACTGTGCGACTCCAAAGTGGCCGGTGTGGTGGGCCATCTGAACTCCGGCACCACCATTCCTGCTTCCAAGGTTTACAACGACTGCGGCATCCCCATGGTGACAGGCGCTGCCACCAACCCCAACCTGACCAAGCCCGGCTACAAAACAACCTTCCGCATCATTGCCAATGACAACGCCCTGGGCGCCGGCCTGGCCTTTTATGCCGCTGACGCACTGAAACTGAAAAAAGTCGCGATCATCGACGACCGTTCCGCTTACGGCCAGGGCGTGGCCGAAGTGTTCAAAAAAACCGCCATTGCCAAGGGCATGACGGTTGTGGATGAGCAGTACACCACCGACAAGGCGACTGACTTCATGGCGATCCTGACAGCCGTCAAATCCAAAAGCCCCGATGCGGTTTTCTTCGGTGGCATGGATGCGCAAGGCGGCCCGATGCTGCGTCAGATGGAGCAGCTCGGCATGAGCAACGTCAAGTTTTTTGGCGGTGACGGCATCTGCACCGCTGAAGTGGCCAAGCTGGCGGGCGGCGCCAAGACACTGAACAATGTGGTTTGCGCCGAAGGCGGGGCATCACTGGTCAAGATGCCAGGCGGCGAAGCCTGGAAAAAGCGTTACGACGCCAAATACCCTGGCCAGTTCCAGATTTACAGCCCCTACACCTATGACGCAACATTTGTACTCGTTGACGCCATGAAGCGCGCCAAATCCACTGATCCAAAGGTTTACACGCCTGAGCTGATCAAGGCGAACTACAAGGGCGTGACCACCACCATCGCATTCGAGCCCAACGGCGAATTGAAAAACCCTGCCATCACCCTGTATGTGTACAAGGACGGCAAGAAGTCGGCGCTGAACTGAAATGCTCTGTCCTGACTGCCCCGATAAGTTGTTGACGGGCGGGTAAAGACAAGTAAAAGCCTCCATCCAGAACGCCCCGTGCTCACAAAGCACGGGGCGTTTTGTCTTTGAGTGGTAGATGCTGGGCCACGGGCAGTTATTCGTTTTCAGTCTGGCAGCTAGATTTGGCAGGGCCTGTGCAAGCCAGGCGAAATGCGCACAATGGCAGGGCACGCCGGCCGTCATTCAAGCGCTGGGGCGACGTGATTGCGCGTGCCAAGATCCCGCGCCAGTAGCCTCGCAGCCTTCACTTTTTTACCGGGTCATTTTCATGAACATCAACAACATCGGCCTTGTCGGCTATGGCGAAGTCGGAAAAATCTTCAGTGCCGGCATGAAGAACCAGCCCGGCGTGGCCGCCATGTCCGTCTGGGATCTGAAGCTGGCCGATCCAGCCACGCAGGCGGCTGAGCTGGCCCATGCGGCTGCGGCAGGCGTGACGGCCCAGCCCTGCCTGCAGGCGCTGTGCGAGGCGAGCGACCTGGTCATCTCTGCCGTGACCGCCTCCAACACCCTGGCCGTGGCGCGGGAGGCCGCGCGATTCATCCGTCCCGGCGCCATTTTCCTGGACCTCAATTCCGCCTCTCCCGGCACCAAGCAGCAATGCGCCGCCCTGATTGACGCGGCCGGCGCGCATTATGTCGAAGCTGGCGTGATGACCTCGGTGCCGCCTTATGGCATCCGGGTGCCGATGCTGCTGGGCGGCGCCCGGGCCGCCGAACTGGCGCCGCTGCTGGCCGGCTGGGGCATGGATGCCAGGGCCGTGAGTGAGCGGCTCGGCGTGGCCAGCGCCATCAAGATGTGCCGCAGCATCATGATCAAGGGGCTGGAAGCGCTGGTGATCGAGAGCTACGCCACGGCCCGCGCCTACGGCGTGGAAGACCAGGTGCTGCCGACGCTGCAGGAAACCTTTCCGAGCATCGACTGGAGCGGGCAGGGCGCCTACTTCTTCAGCCGGGTGGTGCAGCACGGCCAGCGCCGGGCCGAGGAAATGCGCGAGTCAGCCAACACGGTGCGCGAAGCCGGGTTCGAGCCCTTGATGGCCGCCGCCATCGCCACCAAGCACCAGTGGGTGGCCGACCAGGCCAAGGCCGGCGTCTTTGCCGGGATTGACAAGGGCGCCCGCTGGCAGGACTATGCCGACCGCCTGCTGGCCGCGCGCAAGCCGTGACCGTGACCGTGATGATGGCTGACTGCGGCTGATGCTCGATATCCTGGCCATCACCGGCCCCATCTATTTCACCATCGTCCTGGGTTTTATCACCACGCGGCGGGGTTTGTTCAGTCCGGCCGACATGCGCGTGATGGGCAAGTTCGTGATCAACCTGGCGCTGCCTGCGCTGCTGTTCAACGCGCTGGCGCAGCGCCCGATTGGCGAGATTCTCAATGGCCGCTACCTGTTCCTCTATGCGGCCGGCTCGCTGGTGACGCTGGGCCTGGGCTGGCTGTGGGCGCGCCGCGTGGCCGGGCAGGACGGCACCACCAGCGCCTACTACGCCATGGGCATGTCCTGCTCCAACAGCGGCTTCGTCGGCTATCCGATTGCCTTGCTGACCCTCGGCCCGGTGGCCGGCGTGGTGCTGGGCCTGAACATGATGGTCGAGAATCTTATTTTGATCCCGCTGCTGCTGGGGCTGGCTGAAAGTGGCCGGGGGCGCAGTGGCGCCTGGCATCTGGTGCTGCGCCAGTCGCTGGTGAATTTGCTGCGCAACCCGATGGTGCTGGGGCTGCTGGCCGGGCTCATGGTGTCGGTGATGGGCTGGAAACTGCCGTCTCCGGTCGGGCGCACGGTCACGCTGTTTTCCCAGGCCAGCGGCGCGCTGTCGCTGTTCGTGATTGGCGGGGCGCTGGTGGGGCTGAAGATCCAGGGCATGCGGCGCCAGGTGGCGCAGATCGCCGTGGGCAAGCTGCTGCTGCACCCGCTGGTCATGCTGGCCGTGCTGCTGCTTTCAGAGGCAGGGGGCTTGATTCCCATGGAGCCGCAGATGCGCATGGGACTGCTGCTGACGGCGGCTTGCCCCATGCTGGGCATCTACACGATCCTGGCGCAAAAGTATGGCCGCGATGGCCTGGCGGCTGCGTCCCTGCTGGGCGCCACCGTGGCGTCATTCGGGTCGATCAGCCTCTTGCTGTGGGCGTTTCGGTCACTGCCGGGCTGGGGCGCCTGAGGCGGCTTTGAGAGCGCTCCAAACGCCAAATGCCAAAAATAGTGGCAATAAATGCCTTTTGCGCATACCCCACCTGCATCAGCAGCTATTTAATCAGGAGCAACCGATGGATTCAAACAGCGGTTGTGTGAAAGTGATTTTCAGGGTGCTAAACTGAAACGGTAATTCAGGTGGCCTGCGGACTTCGGTTTGCAGGCTTAAACGGGAAGTCGGTGCGCACGGGTTTATTCACCAATCCACGCTATTCCGACGCTGCCCTCGCAACGGTAAACGAGTCAAAGCCAGATCCATCACCACTGTGCCAACGCATGGGAAGGGGGTCTGGCAGAACAAGCTTTTTGCTTCTTCACTCGTGAGCCCGGAGACCGGCCTGATTTCTTGCGCGTGATCTTGCGATGGGCAAGGGTCAGCAGGCGACAGTCCACAGCGTTTTCGGGAATTTTTTGCCCCGGCACTCGCTGCTTTGCGGCTTCGCCTTCTCTCTCCTTTTCTCCCCTTCGCTGCATCACACCCATTTAATCTATCGCGCGATGGGCGTGGAGGAGACGATATGTTGAGGCAACGCTTTTCAGCGTCGTGGTCATGAGCGGCGGCACTGTCTGGTTTGTGGGCGCAGGGCCAGGCGACCCGGAACTCATCACCGTGAAGGGCAGGGCGCTGATCGAGCGCGCCGGCGCCATTTTGTTCGCCGGCTCGCTGGTCAGCGAGGCGGCCACGCGCTGGGCGCCGGCGGGCTGCGTGATCGCGGACAGCAAGGACATGACGCTGGAGCAGATGTCAGCCTGGCTGATCGCGCAGGCCGGGCGCTGCCAGACCGTGGTGCGCCTGCAGACCGGCGACCCCGGTCTGTATGGCGCGCTGATCGAGCTGGTGCAGCCGCTGGACGCGGCGGGCGTGCCGATTGCGGTGGTGCCGGGCGTTTCGTCCGCCATGGCCTCGGCGGCGGCGGCGGTGGAAAGCCTGACGCTGCCCGAAGTCACGCAAACCGTGATTTTTACCCGCATGGAAGGGCGCACCCCGATGCCCGAGGGCGAGTCGCTGGAGGTGCTGGCGGCGCACCACAGCACCCTGTGCATCTTTTTGAGCATCACGCTGATGGGCCGGGTCACGGCGGCGCTGACGGCGGCCGGCTGGTCGCCGGATGCGCCGGTGGTGGTGGTCCACAAGGCCAGCTGGCCGGGCGAGGAAAAAATCATCCGGGGCACGGTGGCCACCATTCAGGGCCTGTGCCGCGAGGCAAAAATCGTCAGCCAGTCCATGATCATCGCCAGCCCGACGCTGGGTGCGCGGCACTGGGAAACGCTGGCCAAGTCCAAGCTGTACGACGCCAGTTTTACCCACAAATTCCGGCGCGCCAGCACCAAGCCGAGCCTGATTACCGACCTACCCAAAGACCTCCCGGAGACAACATGACTGCAGACACCATTCTTCTGGTGGGCCACGGCTCGCGCGAAAAATCGGGCAACGACGAAATACTGGACTTTGCCGAACAGTGGCGCCAGCGCCAGCCGGGCTGGCGCATCGAGGTGTGCTTCATCGAATTCTCCGAGATCACCATGAGCGAAGGCCTGCGCCGCGCCGCGACAGGCGCGCAGCGCGTGCTGGTGGTGCCGCTGATCCTGAATGCCGCCGGCCACGTCAAGATGGACATTCCGCAGGCCATTGACGGCGCGCGGCTGAAGTTTGCGCAGGTGCAGTTCTTGTACGCGCCGCACCTTGCAGCCTGCGACCCGATTCTGTCCATCGTCAAGCGCCGCCTGAAGGGCGCGATGCAGGCGCTGGACATGCCTGACCCGACGACCACGGGCGTGGTGATGCTGGGGCGCGGCTCGTCGGACCGGCAGGCCAATGGCGAGATGGCCAAGATGGCGCGCTGGCTGATGGAGGAAACCGACCACGAGCTGGTCGATCTGGCGTTCACCGGCATCACCTGGCCGCGCCTTGAAAAAGCCGTGCAGCGGCAAAGCCTGCTGGGCATGACGCAGGTGGTGGTGCTGCCTTACTACCTGTTCAACGGCACGCTGGTCGAGCGCATCGCCCGGCAGGTTGAAAACCTGAAAACCCAGTACCCGGCCATCCGCTTTACTTCGACGGCGTACTTTGGCTTTGAACGCGAGATTTTTGAGTTGCTGGAAGAGCGGGTGAATGACCTGAAGCGCGGCGCGCCGGAGTTCCGCATGCCGTGTGACGGCTGCAAGTACCGCGAGTTCGGCGTTGAACATGGCCTGGGCGGACACCACCATGACGATGCCATTGCGCACGACCACAACCACGATCACGAACATCCGCATCCGCATGCCCAGGCCATCGTTCAGATTCATCCGCATGAGGATGGACATGCGCATGACCACGCGCATCCGCACGACCATCGCCACGAGCACGCCCACCCATGAATACCGCCAACACCGTCACCGAGCAGCTCACCGCCGCCGGCCGCGCCATCGAGCACGACTCCTTCGCCGTGATTGACCGCGAAGTGGCCTCGCACGCCTACACCGCCAGCCAGTGGCCCATCGTGCGCCGCATGATCCACGCCAATGCCGACTTCGACTTCAACGGCCTGACCGACTTTCACCCGCGCGCGGTGGACGCTGGCGTGGCCGCCATCCTGTCGCGCGGCACCCGCGTGGTCGCCGACGTGGAGATGATCTGCGTCGGCCTGTCGGCGCCTCGCCTGGGGCACTTCGGCATGGCCACGCACCAGTTCATCTCGGATGCCGATGTGATTGAAGCTGCCAAGGCCGAAGGCACGACCCGCGCCGTGCAGGCCATGCGCAAGGCGCACCGCCTGGGCTTGATTGACGGGGCCATCGTCGGCATCGGCAATGCGCCCACTGCGCTGATCGAGTTGGTGCGGCTGATCCATGAGGAGGGCGCGCGCCCCGCGCTGGTCGTCGGCATGCCGGTCGGCTTTGTCTCGGCGGCTGAGTCCAAGGATCTGATGGCGCTGGAAAGTGCCGTGCCCTGGGTGGTGATTCGCGGCCGCAAGGGCGGCTCCACGCTGGTGGTGGCCGCCATTCATGCCCTGCTGGGACTAGCCGAGGCGCAAGAGCTGGCGCAGAAAAACCCCGCATGATGGACAAAAATGCGCCACGCGGCACGCGCACCGGCTTCACCACCGGCGCGTGTTCGGCGGCGGCTGCGCGCGCGGCCACGCTGGGGCTGCTCACCGGCCAAGTGCCGGACCGCATCGAATGCCTGCTGCCCAATGGCGACCTAGTGACGTTTTCGGTACTGGACGGCGCGGTCAACGGCGACACCGCGCATGCCATGGTCATCAAGGACGCGGGCGACGACCCCGACTGCACCGACAAGGCGCACCTGACGGCCGACGTGACGCTGCGCCGCGACCTGCCCGGCCAGGTGCTGCTGACGGGCGGCTTCGGCGTGGGCACGGTGACCATGCCCGGCCTGGGGCTGGCGGTGGGCGGGCCGGCCATCAACCCGGTGCCGCGCCGCAACATCACGGCCAATGTGCAGGCCGCCGCCGGCGAACTGCTGGACGAAGCCGGCTTCGAGGTCTGCATTTCGGTGCCGCAAGGCGTGGAGATGGCCAAGAAAACGCTGAATGCGCGGCTTGGCATCCTGGGCGGCATTTCCATTCTGGGCACCACTGGCATCGTCAAGCCGTACTCGACGGCCGCCTACCGGGCCAGCGTGGTGCAGGGCGTGCAGGTGGCGGGCACGCTGGGCCACGGCGTGGTGGTGCTGACCACCGGCGGGCGCACCGAGAAATTCGTGATGGCCGAAATGCCGCATCTGCCTGAACCGGCTTTTGTGCAGATGGGCGACTTCTTGCGCTACGCCATGAGCGCCGCCGTCAAGGCCGGTTTGAAGCAGGTGGTGATTGGCGGCATGGTCGGCAAGCTGACAAAAATAGCGCAGGGCGAAACCATCACCCACGCCGGCCGTGCCGAGGTCGATACCGGCCTGCTGGCCGACATTGCCGCCGGCCTGGGAGCCGCGCAAGACGTGTGCGATGCGATTCGCGGCAACGAAACCGCGCGCTATGCCGGCGAGCGCATGGATGCGCTGGGCCTGGGCGCGGCCTTTCACAAGGCATTGGCGCAGCGCGTGATTCAGACCCTGCAAGCGCGTTACCCCGATAAATTTGATTTGAAAGTGCTGGTCTGCGACTTTGACGGTCGCAAGATAGCGGAGGCCCCTTGAATTCCGAAACGATAAACCTGATTGAAAAATGCCGGATCATCGGCGTGCTGGACGACGGCGTTGCCAGCTTGAGCCGCGCCGCGCTGGCGCATTTGCAGCAGGCGCAACTGGTGATTGGCGGCGCGCGCGCGCTGCAGCTGTTTGGCGTGCACATCGACCCGGCGGCCCGGCAGCGCGACCTGACCGGCGCGCTGTCGCAAGTCCCCGAGTGGATTCGCGCGGCTCAGGCGGAAAACCAGTGCGTGGTGGTGCTGGCCACGGGCGATCCCTTGTGCCACGGCATCGCCGCTTACCTGGCTTCGCGCCTGTGCATCGAGGCGATTGAGGTCATCCCCAATGTCTCGACGCTGCAACTGGCCTGCGCCCGGCTCAGTCTGCCGTGGCAGGACATGAAGTTTTCATCGGTTCACAGCAAGGATGCTGGTGACTGGGTGGAGGGTGCCGAGCCCGGCCACGGCCTGTACGCGCTGCTGCGCGATATTCGCCAGAACGACCGCCTGGCCATTCTCACCAGCCCCGCCAACACGCCAGACCGCATTGCCCGCATGCTGGTGGCTGAGGGCCTGGCCGATGATTTCGAGATGGCTGTCGCCGAACGCCTGTGCCAGCCCGAGGAACGCATCGTCAGCGGCATGAGCATCACCGCCGCCGCGCAGATGCCGTTTGCCGACCCGAACGTGGTGCTGCTGTGGCGCATCCGTGCGCGCACGCAGCCGGTGCTGCTGGGCCTGCCCGATGCCAGCTACCAGCAGCGCTACCCGGAAAAAGGCCTGATCACCAAGAACGAAGTGCGCGTGGTGTCGCTGGCCCGCATGCAACTGCGCGCTAACAGCGTGGTCTGGGACATTGGTGCCGGCTCGGGTTCCGTGGGCCTGGAAGCCGCGCGGCTGTGCAGCCAGGGCCATGTGTACGCGATTGAAAAAAATGTCGATGACAGCGCCATCGTGCGGGCCAACCGCCGGGCGATGGGCATCAGCAACCACACGCTGGTGCATGGCAAGGCGCCCGAAGGCCTGCAGCACTGGCCCGACCCGGATGCCGTGTTCATCGGCGGCTCGGGCGGCGAACTGGCCGAGTTGATCCGCCTGATATTGCAGCGCATGAAGCCCGAAGGCTGGCTGGTGATGAACTTCGTGACGCTCGAAAACCTGGGAACGGCCGTCGAGACGCTCAAGTCGCTGGGCGTTGCCTGGGACGTGCTGCAGCTGCAGGCCTCGCGCAGCAAGCCGATTTTGCACATGAACCGCATGGCGGCCGAGAACCCGGTGTGGCTGGTGTGCGCGCAAAAAGTCGCCGTGCCCACGCCCGTCAAAGCGAACAAGATGGAAAAAAGCGATGACTGAACTTCATGTGGTTTCTTCAGCGCCCGCGCCGGGCCGCCTGTTCGGCGTCTCCCTGGGTCCAGGCGATCCGGGCCTGATCACGCGCCGCGCCTGGGCCTTGCTGGAGCGTCCCCATGCCGTGTGGACCTACCCGGTGCGCAGCCTGCGCAAGGAAAGCTACGGGCTCGACATCGCGCTGCGGCCGGGCTGGCGCTGCCGGCCCGGCACCAGCCGCTGCTGTTCCCGATGACCCACGATGTGGAAAAACTCGCTCGCCACTGGCTCAAGGCCGCCGAAACCGTGAAGGCGCTGCTGGCGACCGGCCAGGACGTGCTGTTCCTGGTCGAAGGCGATGCCTCCACCTACGCCAGCTTTTGCTACCTGGCCCGCGTGCTGCGCGAACTCGATGCGGATGCCCGCATCGACATCGTTCCCGGCGTGACCTCGTTCAACGCGGCCTGCGCCCGGCTGCAGATGCCGCTGTCGGAGCAGGACGACACCATCGCCATCGTGCCCGCCGCCTACGGCATCGCGGCGGTCGAAAAAATGCTGGACGACTTCGACACGCTGGTGCTCATGAAGGTCAAGCCGCTGCTGGACGACTTGATCGACCTGCTGGAGCGCCGGGGCTTGCTGCCGCACAGCCGCTTCATTGAAAAAGCCGGCTCGCCGGTCGAGCGAATTGTTCACAACGTGGCCGAACTCAAGGGCACCAAGGTCAACTACCTGTCGCTGCTGCTGGTCAAGAACCCGGGGCGCGTGCGCGGCGACATGCTGCGCGGCTGCCGCAAGAAAACAAGCACTGAAATCGAAGAGGAAACCTTAGGATGACCATGAACACCTTGCCAGATACCAGCGCCGCCGTGCGCGTCGTCCTGGTCGCCATCACCAGGCACGGCGCGCAGCAAACCGCCGGACTGGCGCGCCAGTTGCCGCAGGCCAGCGTCTGCGTGGCTGAAAAATTTGCGCCACTCATGGCCGGCTTGCCCAACCCGGTGCGTGCCTACAGCGGCGCTTTCCGCGACGAAATCGCCACGCTGTTCACCGGGTTTGACCAGGTCGTTTTCTTCGTTTCGCTGGGCGCGGTGGTGCGCCTGATCGCGCCGCACCTGAAAAGCAAGGACGAAGACCCCGGCGTGCTGGTGGTCGATGACGCCGGGCAGTTCGTGATTCCGGTGCTGTCGGGCCATGTCGGCGGCGCCAATGCCATGGCCGAGCAGGTGGCCGCGCTGCTCGGCGCCACCGCCGTGCTGACCACCGCGTCCGACGTCGGCAAGACCATTCCGGTCGATATCCTGGGCCGCGAACTGGGCTGGAAGGTCGAAGCGCCCAAGCTCAACATCACCCGCGTCTCGGCCCATGTCGTCAACGGCGAGCCGGTGGCCGTCGTGCAGGAAGCCGGCAGCCCCGACTGGTGGACCCGGCCGACGCCGCTGCCGGCGACCATCCACAAGTTCGAGCGCTTTGACGATGTGGACCTGAACCACTTCAAGGCCGTGCTGTGGATCACCCATGCCGAGGTGACGGCCGAGCGCTGGCAGCAGCTGAACGAGCGTCTGGTGGTGTACCGCCCGCCGCAAGCCGCATGAGCGCTGCGACCATGAAAATCGCCGTCGGCCTGGGCTGCGACCGGGGCACGCCGCTGGCCACGCTGCAGCAGGCCCTTGGCGAAGCGCTGGCGCTGGCCGGCGCCGGGCTGGCCGACGTGGCGGCGGCTGCCAGCATCGACCTCAAGGCCGACGAGCCGGGCCTGCTGGCGCTGGCCGCGCTGCATGGCTGGCGCATGACCTTCTACACCCCGGCGCAGCTGGCCGCCGTGCCCGTGCCCAACCCGTCAGAGACGGTGCGCAAGTACACCGGCAGCCCGTCGGTCAGCGAGGCCGCCGCCCTGCTGGCGGCCTCGGCGGCGGGGCCGGTGTCTGGCGCCACGGCGCTGCTGGTCGAAAAGCACAAGTACCGGGGCGCCGATGGGCGCAATGCCACGGTTTCATTAGCCCGCTGCCACGCTTTCCCGCTGTAAGTTTTTTTAGTTTCTTAACCCCGAAATGGAGCAACCCATGAACGCATCTTCCGTCTCTTCTTCCACCGTTTACCCCGTCAGCGCAACCCGCAGCCTGCTGCTGCAACTCGCCGCTGGCGCCGCCCTGGGCCTGGTCGTGCTGTACGGCGTGGCCTTTGCCGAAAGCCCGCTGGCGCACAACGCCGCGCATGACGTGCGCCACGTCACCGTCAAACCCTGCCATTGAACCGGGAGCCCTGCATGATTTTTCAACGACTGATCTGGGCGGCGCTGGCCGCCGCCTTGCTGGTGGGCAGTGTCCAGTCCGGGGTGCAGCAGTGGCAGGCGGTGCCGATTATTCTGGCCGCCGAGGTGTACGAAGGGCAGAAGGTCGAAGCACCGGCAGCGCCAGTAGCCGTGATGCCGCATGCCCACGCCGAAGGTGTGGCGCCAGAGCATGAACATGAACACGGCGCGGCCGAGGAATGGGCGCCGGCTGATGGCACCGAGCGGATTTTCTGGACCTGGACGGCCAATGTCCTGCATGCCTTCAGCATGGCGCTGCTGGTGTTTGCCGTCATGGGCGTCTGCCTGTGGCGCGGCGCGGCCGCCCCTTCCTTGCCGCTGGGCTTGCTGGTGGCCGCCGCTGGCTGGCTCAGCTTTCATTTCTGGCCTTCGCTGGGCCTGCATCCCGAGATTCCGGGCATGGATGCCGCCCGGCTGGGCTCGCGCCAGGGCTGGTGGGTGCTGGCCGCAGGCAGCGCGGCCCTGGCCTGCGCCTCGCTGGCGGGTTTGCGCAGTCCCTTGCGCTGGGCCGCTGCCACGGCGTGGCTGGCCTTGCCTTTTGTCGTCGGCGCGCCGCACATTACCGCCGACCCGCTGGCCGGTTTCAGCGGTCCGGCGCAGGCGCAGTTGCGCGAACTCGGCGCGCAGTTCATCTGGGCGACCACCTGGGTGTCGCTGTCGTTCTGGGCGTCCATGGGCTTCGTGTGCAGTGCGGCGTTCCAGCGCTGGCTGCGCCCGGTGCTGGTGGCAACTTTTGACGGCTCCAGGCCGCACGCATCAGCCGCAAGGGCGGTGAATCCATGAGCGGCCCGCAAGGCAAAATCATGCTGGTCGGCATTGGCCCCGGCAGCCACGAGCACATGACGCACCGCGCGCGCGCGGCGATTGCCGAGGCTGATGTGGTGGTCGGCTATGTCACCTACATCAAGCTGGTGGCCGACTTGCTCGAAGGCAAGGAAGTCATCCGCAAGGGCATGACCGAAGAACTCGACCGCGCCGTGCATGCGCTGGCCAGTGCCCGCGAAGGCAAGAAGGTTGCGCTGATCTCCAGCGGCGATGCCGGCGTGTACGGCATGGCCGGGCCGACCTACGAGGTGCTGTTCCAGGCCGGCTGGACGCCCGAGTCCGACGTAGCGGTCGAGGTCGTTCCTGGCGCCTCGGCCATCAACGCCTGCGCGGCGCTGGTCGGCGCGCCGCTGACGCACGATTTTTGCTCGATCTCGCTGTCCGACCTGCTCACGCCCTGGCCGGTGATTGCGCGCCGCCTGGACGCCGTGGCCGCCGCCGACTTCGTGGTGGCGCTGTACAACCCCAAGAGCGGCCGGCGCACCCAGCAGATCGTGCAGGCGCAGCAGCTGTTCCTGCGCCATCGCCGGCCCGACACGCCGGTGGCGGTGGTCAAGTCGGCCTATCGGCGGCGCGAGCGCATCGAGTTCACCACGCTGGACAAGATGAGCGAGTGCGACATCGGCATGCTGACGACGGTCCTGATCGGCAACAGCCACACCTTTGTGCGCCATGGCCTGATGGTCACGCCGCGCGGCTACGCCAACAAGTACGAACTCGACGGCGACAACAGCACGCGCGAAGGCGAGCGGCCCGGCCGTTCGCTGTCCACCGGCCTGATCGGCTGGATGGGAAACCTGCGCATCGACCACGGCGAAGGCGAAACGGTGGCCGCGCTGGCGCAGCGCCACCAGCTGCCGGCCGATTACATCGAGGCGGTGCTGGCCGCGCCGGTTGAAGACGAAGCCGTCAAACAGGAAGCCGTCAGCGCCGAGGAGTCCGAAGCATGAACGAGGTGGTCAAGCCCAAAATTGGCAGCTACAAGCGCCACCTGCTGGTCTGCATCGGACCGCGCTGCACGCAGGACGGCACCTCGCAGGACTTGTTCGACAGCCTGGGCGACAAGTTCAAGGCGGCTGGCCTGCACGACGGCGAGATGCGCGTCAAGCGCAGCCGCGTCAGCTGCTTTGCCGCCTGCAAGGGCGGGCCGGTGATGTGCGTGCAGCCCGACGGCACCTGGTACTACAACGTGACCAGCGCCAACATGGACCGCATCATCGTGCAGCATCTGGTCGGCGGCCAGCCCGTGGCTGATCTGGTGTTTCACCAGGGACCGGATGGCGGCCATGACGCTTGAAGCCGGGCCGGGCGGTGGTGGCGGCTTTGTTTCCATCGTCGGCGCCGGGCCGGGTCCGGCCGATTTGATGACGCTGCGCGCTCTGGACCGGCTTGGGCGCGCCGAGGTGGTGGTGCATGACCGCCTCATCACGTCCGAGGTGCTGGCGCTGATCCCGCAGGCCGCCCTGCGCGTGTACGTCGGCAAGGCGCTGGGCGATCATTCGGTGCCGCAGGACGGCATCCATGCCTTGCTGGTTGAACATGCGCGCCTGGGGCGGCGCGTGGTTCGGCTCAAGGGCGGCGACCCGTATGTGTTTGGGCGCGGGGGCGAGGAGGTGCAGGCCCTGCAGGCGGCGGCCATTGCCTTCGAGGTGGTGCCGGGGGTGACGGCGGCCAGCGGCTGCTCGGCGGCAGCGGGCATTCCCCTGACCCACCGCGACCTGGCGGGCAGTTGCGTGTTCCTGCCCGGCCATCTGGCCGACGACGAGGCCACGCACGACTGGCAGGCTTTGGCCCGTCCCGGCCAGACCCGGGTTTTTTACATGGGCGTGCAGCGCCTGGCGCAGATTGCCCATCAGCTGATCGCCCACGGACTGGCGCCCGACACCCCGGCCGCCATCGTGTACGACGGCGCTCGCACGACACAGACCGTCATCGCCACCGGACTGAGCGCTCTGGTGGCATGCGCTCCGGGCTATGGCCCCCAGCCCGGCTTGCTGATCATCGGCGAGACGGTGCGGCTCAGCCCTGATTTCAAACCCTTCCTCGATAAGTTCTAATTTCCCATGAACATTGAAACTCCCCCCACCGACAAGCCCTACGACAAGCCCGAGGGCGAACGCCGGGGCATCGTGATCGTCAACACCGGCGACGGCAAGGGCAAAAGCACCGCCGCCTTTGGCCTGGCCCTGCGCGCCCACGGCCGCCACCATGTGCATGGCAAGGCCGTGAAGATTTTCCAGTTCATGAAGGTGCCCAGCGCCCGCTTTGGCGAGCACCGCATGTTCGAGCAGCTGGGCATTGCGATTGAAGGGCTGGGCGACGGCTTCAGCTGGAAAAGCCAGGATCTCGAACACTCCGCTCAACTCGCCCGCAATGGCTGGGAAAAGGCCAAGGCCGAGATTTTGAGCGGCGAGAACTTCATGGTCGTGCTCGACGAGCTGACCTACCCGCTGATCTACGGCTGGCTGCCGCTGGGTGACGTGCTGCTGACGCTCAAGAGCCGCCCGAAGGATGTGCATGTCGTCATCACCGGCCGCCGCTGCCCGCCCGAGATCATCGAGTTGGCCGACACCGTGACCGAGATGACCAAGGTCAAGCATGCGTTCAATGCGGGCATTCCGGCCCAGCGCGGCATCGAAGACTGAGGGCGTGAACACGCCTTCCGACGCAAGCCACGCCTTCAGCCTGCCCGAGCGCGAGGCGGTGTACCGCGCCATCCATGAGCGCCGCGACATGCGCCACTTCAGCGGCGGCACGGTCGCCGACGACCTGCTGCAGCGCCTGCTGTCGGCCGCCCACCATGCGCCCAGCGTCGGCTTCATGCAGCCGTGGCGCTTCATCCGAATCCGCAGCCGGCCCTTGCGTGAAGGCGTGCATGCGCTGGTCGAGCAGGAACGGGTGCTGACCGCGCAGGCCCTGGGCGAGCGCGAAGCCGGGCGTGACAGCGAGTTTATGAAACTGAAAGTGCAGGGCGTGCTCGATGCCGCCGAGGTGCTGGTCGTGGCCCTGCCGCCGGGGCGCGAAGCCCATGTGTTTGGCCGCCGCACGCTGCCCGAGATGGATGTGGCGTCTGCCGCCTGCGCGATTCAAAACCTCTGGCTGGCCGCCCGTGCGGAGGGGCTGGGCATGGGCTGGGTGTCGATTTTTTGCCCGGTCAAGCTGGGCGAGCTGCTGAACATGCCCGAGGGAAGCAAGCCGATTGCCATCCTGTGCCTGGGGCCGGTCCACGCCTTTTACGACCAGCCCATGCTGCAGGCCGAAAAATGGGCGCGCCGCGCCGCGCTGGCCGACATGGTGTTTGAAGACCATTGGGGCCAGCCCGCCGTGGCGCCTGATCCGGCTTCGGATTTCTGACGTGGGGATGTCGCTGGCTCTGGCATTCACCATGCCCGTGGTGTTGCTGCTGGCCCTGTGGATTGACCGCCGCTGGGGCGAGCCGCCCGTGGCGATTCATCCCGTGGTCTGGATCGGGCATTACCTCAAGGCCTGCGGCCGTGTCACCGTGCGCTGCCCGCCGGCGCCGGCCTTTGTGCTGGGCGCGCTGGCCTGGATGGCGGGCGCTACGGCGGTTGGCGCGCTGGCCTGGGCGCTGCAGGCCTTGAGCTTCTGGCAGCTTGCCCGTTTCATGGCACGGCCCGGCATTGAAAACGGGCTGGCCGCTACCGTGCTGATCGCGCTGATGGCCTGGCTGCTCAAGTCCATGCTGTCCTGGCGCATGCTGGTTGACGAAGTGGGCGCGGTCGAGGCGGCGCTGCGGCAGTCGCTGCCCGCCGGGCGCGAGCGCCTGTCCTGGCTGGTCAGCCGCGAGACAGCCAGCCTGAGCGAAAGCCAGGTGCGCGAAAGCGTCATCGAAACCCTCGCTGAAAACCTCAACGACTCGGTGGTCGCGCCGATCTTCTGGTTCGTGCTGCTGGGCCTGCCGGGCGCGGCGGTGTACCGCTTCGCCAACACCGCCGATGCGATGTGGGGCTACCGGGGAAGCTACCGGGGCCAGCATTGGGAATGGGCCGGCAAATGGGCGGCGCGCGCCGACGATGCGCTGTCGTGGCTGCCCGCGCGGCTGACGGCCGGGCTGCTGATGAGCGTGACGCGGCAAGTCCAGTTCGGCGCATTGCGGCGTGAAGCGGCCCGGACTCCCTCGCCCAACAGCGGCTGGCCGATGGCGGCGATGGCGATGGCGCTCGGCGTCAGCCTGGGCAAGCCCGGTGTTTACACGCTGAACGCCACCGGGCGCGCGCCACGGGCCGGCGACGTGCCGCTGGCGCAAAAATATGCATCAAAAGTGGTGTTTGCGCTTGTCCCGTATGCGCTGATAGCTATTGTTTTAGTAGCATTGGTGATGTGATGGAGAATGCTTTTCCGCCGCAAGGCACGCGCATCCACGGCGGACCTGACCGCCACGGCGCGGCGCTGCATGACTTTTCCACCAACAGCAACGCCTGCGCGCCATGCCCAGCGGCGCTGCAAGCCGTCCGGCAGGCCGATGCCAGCCAGTACCCCGACGCCAGCTATACCGCCCTGCGCGGTCAGCTGGCCGATTTCCATGGCGTGGACGCGGCGCGCGTGGTGCTGGCCGGCAGCGCCAGCGAGTTCATTTTTCGCATCACCGCGCTGGCGGCGCAAACAGCAGGCGAGGGTAGCGCGGTAGGGCTGCCACCGCACAGCTACGGCGACTATGCGCAAGCCGCCCGCGCGCACCGGCTGACGCTGGCTAGCGAACCCGGACAAGCGCAACTGCTCTGGGCCTGCGAGCCGTCCAGCCCGCTAGGCGCCGCCCATGCGGGGCTGGGTGCAATGGCCGATGCATGCGCGGCCAAAGCCATGCTCGTGCTCGACCGCGCCTACGAACCCCTGCGGCTCAGCGGTTCGCCGTCACTGGGCAAAGCGCAGTTGCAAACCGTCTGGCAGCTCTGGACCCCCAACAAGGCGCTGGGCCTGACCGGCGTGCGCGCCGCCTACGCCATTGCGCCCGTGGGTGCGCAGGCGCAAGTCTTTCAACTCGACCAGCTCAGCGCGTCCTGGCCGGTCGGTGCGCATGGCGTGGCGCTGTTGCAGGCCTGGACCGAGCCCGGCGTGCAAGCCTGGCTGGCCGACAGCCTGAACACGCTGCGCGACTGGAAAGCGCGGCAAATCGCCCTGTGTGAATCTATGGGCTGGTTTTGCCTGGCCAGCGATGCGAATTTTTTCTGTGCGCGTCCCGCCTTGCCAGAAGGCTTGAGCCTGCAGCAAGCGCTGGACCAACTGCGCAGCCACGGCATCAAGCTGCGCGATACCGCCTCGTTCGGCTTGCCCGGCCATGTGCGGATCAGCGTGCAGCCGCCGCTGGCGCAGGATGCGCTGCGGGTTGCATGGCAAACTTGAGCTATCCATTTTTTAAGCGATCAAGATAGATGACTTCATTTCAAACTCCAGACTACCTGCGCCGCGAAGCCAGGTCAGAAAAAAACAAGCCAGTATCAAAATAAAGTAATCATGAATCTTGCCGAATTTCTCAAAGACACTTCCTGCAAGCTCACTCAATTCAAGCCAGCGCAAGTGGCCTGTCTGGCGCGTGAAGGCGCTTTGGCATGAGCCTTGAAAACGCCAAGAAAATCATCATCATCGCTGGCCCCAACGGCGCAGGAAAAACCACCTTTGCCCGCGAGTTCTTGCCGACTGACGAGGCTTGCTTGCAGTTCGTCAATGCCGATTTAATCGCTGCTGGCCTCTCGCCTTTTGCCCCCGAAACAGCAGCGCTGCAAGCCGGGCGCCTGATGCTGACGCAAATTGCGAATCACGTTGCGCATGGCCGCAGTTTTGCGCTGGAAACCACCTTGTCCGGTCTGGGCTATGCGCGCCAGATTCCTCAGTGGCGGGCAGCGGGCTACGCCGTTGCCCTGCATTTTTTGACCTTGCCAAACGCCGAAGTGGCCATTGAGCGCGTGGCGCAGCGCGTTCGCCAGGGCGGGCATAACATTCCTGAAACGGTGATACGCCGCTGCTTCACCTCGGGCCAGGCCAATTTGGCCCGCTACTGTGCTTTGGTCGATGTCTGGGATGTGTACGACAACAGCGGCCCAACTCCTGTCTTGATTAGCGAAGGAAATTTGTGATGACCTCGAACTCTTCAAACCCCACGCAAATTTTTGCCAGCCGAAAGCAAGTCACCGCCGCACTGGTGCGTGCTGCTGAGCGTGCGCGTGTCATCGCCGAGCAAACCGGCACCAAGCTGGTCGTGGTTCAGCCTCCGGCTGAAACTCCTTTGCCTCCCCTTATGAAATCGAAAGAAACCCCATGAGCTTGACCCTGTGACCGCCAAAGCCGTCATGGTGCTGGGCACCACCAGCAACGCCGGCAAGAGCTGGCTGACCACCGCGCTGTGCCGTTACTACGCCCGCCAGGGCTTGAGAGTCGCGCCCTACAAGTCGCAGAACATGAGCAACAACGCCCGCGTGGTGGCCGGCGGCGAGATCGGCAGCGCGCAGTATTTCCAGGCGCTCGCCGCCCGTGCGGTGCCTGATGTTCGCATGAACCCGCTGCTGCTCAAGCCCGAGAAAGACACCCAGAGCCAGGTCGTGCTGATGGGCCAGGTCAACGCCGAACTCTCGCGCATGGAATGGCGCGGGCGCAGCCTGTCGGTCTGGCCGGTGGTGGCGCAGGCGCTTGACGAGCTGCTGGCCGAGAACGACGTGGTGGTGATCGAAGGCGCCGGCTCGCCCGCCGAGATCAACCTCAAGTCCTGCGACATCGTCAACATGCGCGTTGCGCTGCATGCGAACGCGGCCTGCCTGCTGGTCACCGACATCGACCGGGGCGGCGCGTTTGCCCACCTCTACGGCACCTGGGCGATGCTGGACAAGGCCGAGCAAACCTTGATCCGGGGCTTCGTGCTCAACAAGTTCCGGGGCGACGCCAGCCTGCTGGCGCCCGGGCCGCAGATGCTGCAGGAGCTGACCGGCGTGCCGACAGTCGCCACGCTGCCGATGTGGTGGCAGCACGGCCTGCCCGAGGAAGACGGCGTTTTTGACGACCGCAGCACGGCTGCCGGCGCGGTGACCAAGACCGTCGCCGTCATCGCCTATCCGCGCATCAGCAACCTCGACGAATTCCAGCCGCTGAAGAATGTTCCCGGCGTGCGCCTGAAATGGGTGCGCAGCCCGGCCGAGCTGGCTGGCCTGGGGCTGGCCGACTGGATCATCCTGCCCGGCTCCAAGGCCACCAGCGCCGACCTGGCCTGGCTGCGCGCGCAGGGGCTGGACCAGGCGATTGCCGCGCACGCCGGCCGGGGCGGCGCGGTGCTGGGCATTTGCGGCGGCCTGCAGATGCTGGGCGAAGCGCTGATTGACCCGCACGGCATCGACGGCAACGGCCCCGGCCTGGGACTGCTGCCGGTGGTCACCGTGTTTGACGAAATCAAGACCGTGCAGCACCGGCAGGCTGCGTTTGCCAGCGTGGGCGGGCCGTGGGCCGGCTTGTCAGGTGTTGATGTGCAGGGCTACGAAATCCACCACGGCCAGACCGCGCAGCATTCGGCCATGGCGGCGGCGGGCGATGTGGCTTGCCCGGTCATGCCCGACGGCCTGGCCTGGCAAAACGCGGCCGGCAATGTGCTGGGCCTGTACCTGCACGGAATGTTTGAAGACCCGCGCGTGCTGCAGGCCCTGTTTGGCGCGGCCACGCCGACGCTGGAATCGGTGTTTGACGGGCTGGCGGACTACATCGGCCAGCATTTCGAGCCGGGCGTGCTGCAGTCGCTGATCGAGTGAGCCGCGCCGCGCAGCCCTACTGGGGCGCGCGTTTCAACGGGCCAAAGCAGGCCTTCAGCGATTCTTCCCGGCAGACAATCAACTGGTCCTTTTTCGGGCTGAACTGGATGAAGCGCGTGACCGGCTCACCAGGCGCCTCATGCAGGTCGCCGGAGCAGTCTTTTTTGCCATTGCCTTCGGTGACGGTTTCCGTCAGCCGGTAAAAGCCGAGCAGGCTGGGCATGGGCGAGACTTCGTAACGGCTTTGCGTGACTTCCTCGCCGCTGCTGCCTCGCCGTGTGCCGTTGCCCTGGTAGTGCAGGTTTTCAGTGCAGGCCTTGCCCGGCAGCGTCCAGGTCCAGCTTCCCACGACAGGATGCTGGACCGGGGCTGAAGGTGCGCCTGCCGACGGACCCGCCGCCTGGAGCGATGCAACACTGCACAGCAGCGTGAAGAAAAAGAAAAATTGACGCAAGGTTTAGCTCCTGTTGAGGGTGTTGAGGGTGTTGAGGTTTTTGAGGCTGTCCGGTGGACTACTCAAGCGCCTGGGGGTTTTTGTAATGCGCGCAAATCGCATCAATCAGCGACTGCGCATAGGCCGGAAGGGCTTCATGCTCCCGAACCAGGATGTAGCGCTCGCGCACGCTCCACGGCTCCAGCAACTCGATGAGCGCGAGTTGCATGCTGTCCTGGTTGCGCCGCGCCGCGCTCTCGGGAACGATGCCGACCCCCACGCCGGCGCCGATCATGCGGCACATGGCGTCAAAGCTGCTGAGCTGGATGCGCAGCTTGAGCGGCTTGCCCAGCTTTTCGGTCACCTGCATCAGAAAAGTCTGCAGGGTGCTGCCTTGCTGCATGGCCACGGCATCCTCGTCCAGCGTTTCGGCAAAGGAGATGCGCTGGCGTTCGGCGAAACGGTGCTGGCGTGAACTCACCAGCACCAGCCGGTCGGTGCTGAAGTGAATCGCCCGCAGGCCCAGCGTGTCCACCTGGCCGGCCACGATGCCGATGTCGGCGCGCCCGTCGAGCACGCCGCGCGCAATCTCGGCATTCGGTTTTTCCTGAAGGTCGATGTTCACGCGCGGGTTGTCCAGCAGAAATCCCGGCAGGATTTCGGGCAGAAAGTCCGTCACCGCCGTGGTGTTGGCAAACACCCGGACATGACCGCGCAGGCCGCCGCCGTACTCCTGCAGGTCCATGCGCAGCTGCTCGGTCTGCCGCAGCACGCCGCGCGCGTGGTGCAAAAAGGCTTCGCCGGGCGGGCTCAAGCGCATTCCGCGCGCTTCGCGGTAGAGCAGGGACAGCCCGGCTTGCGTTTCCAGTGCCTTGATGCGGGCGCTGGCCGCCGCCAGCGACAAATGCTGCCGGGCGGCAGCGCGGGTCAGGTTGCCTTCTTCGGCGGTGACGACGAAAAGGCGCAGGTCGGTCAGGTCGAAATGCATGCGGCAATGGTAGCGCGTTTGCACCAGCCTTCGGAAATTCAGAAGCCTTGGTCTTGAAATGAGTGATTGTTTAGAGCGCTGCAAAGCGTGATCATTCGCCCATCCAAGCTGAACCCCGACCATGATGACTGCAAACAAAACCGAAATAGAGCCCCGGACCCTCGACGCCGCCACCCTGGCCCATCTGCAGGGCTGGTCGGGCAAGTCGGAAACCCTGGTGGACGACATCACCGCCGCGCCGGTGCGCGGTCTGTCCGCCACGCTGGACCGCGATGATCCGGCCCCCAGGCTAGGCACGGCGCTGCCGCCGCTGTGGCACTGGCTGTATTTTTTGCCGCAGCATCGCCAAAGCGAGATCGGACCCGACGGCCATGCCCGGCGCGGTGGTTTCCTGCCGCCCGTGCCGCTGCCGCGCCGCATGTGGGCCGGCGGCCGGCTGCAATGGCTGCAGGCGAATCCCCTCGTGGTCGGCGATGCCGTCCAGCGCATCTCACGCATCGAGTCCGTCACGCACAAGGCCGGACGCACCGGCGACCTGCTGTTTGTGCTGGTCAAGCACGAAGTCCACAATGCCAGCGGCCTGGCGCTGACTGAGGAACACGACATCGTGTACCGCGCCGCCGCCCAGCCGGGCGACCCGGTGCCGCCGCCCGTGGCCGCGGAACAAGGCGCGGCCTGGCAGCGCAGCATCACGCCTGACGACGTACTGCTGTTTCGCTACTCCGCGCTGACCTTCAATGGCCACCGCATCCACTACGACCGCAAGTACGTCACCGAGGTGGAGGGCTATCCGGGCCTGATCGTTCACGGCCCGCTGATTGCCACGCTGCTGGTCGATCTGGTGCGCCGCCAGTCGCCCGGCGCCTTCATCAAAAGTTTCAACTTCAAGGCGGTGCGGCCGACGTTCGATTTGCATCCGTTCCGGCTCAACGGCCAGCCTTCGGCCGACGGCAAAACCGTCAAGCTCTGGGCCGAGGACCATGAAGGCTGGCTCACCATGCAGGCCACGGCCGAGCTGGCCTGACTCAAACATCCCCTACGGAAATCCCCATGATCAAAACCAAGACCGACCCCTACCAGGACATCCGCGATGCGGTGCGCGCGCTGTGCGCCGAGTTTCCCGATGAATACCACCGCAAGATCGACGAGGCCCGGGGCTACCCGGAAGCCTTTGTCGATGCGCTGACCCAGGCCGGCTGGCTGGCCGCCATGATCCCGCACGAGTACGGCGGCTCCGGCCTGGGCCTGACCGAGGCCTCGGTGGTCATGGAGGAGATCAACCGCAGCGGCGGCAATTCGGGCGCCTGTCACGGCCAGATGTACAACATGGGAACGCTGCTGCGCCATGGCTCCGAGGCGCAAAAAGAGCTGTACCTGCCAAAAATAGCCACGGGCGAGTGGCGCCTGCAGTCGATGGGCGTGACCGAGCCCAGCACCGGCACCGACACCACCAAGATCAAGACCACCGCCGTGAAAAAGGACGGCCGCTACGTCATCAACGGCCAGAAGGTCTGGATCTCGCGCGTGCAGCATTCGGACTGGATGATCCTGCTGGCGCGCACCACGCCGCTGGCCGAGGTGAAGAAAAAGAGCGAAGGCATGTCGATCTTCATGGTCGATCTGCGCCAGGCCGAAAAGTCCGGCATGACGGTGCGGCCGATTCCCAACATGGTCAACCACGAGACCAACGAGCTGTTCTTCGAGAACCTCGAAATCCCCGAGGAGAACCTGATCGGCCAGGAAGGCCAGGGCTTCAAGTACATCCTGGACGGGCTGAACGCCGAGCGCACCTTGATCGCCGCCGAGTGCATCGGCGACGGCTACTGGTTCATCGACCGCGTGACCAAGTACGTCAGCGAGCGCGTGGTCTTCGGCCGGCCCATCGGCCAGAACCAGGGCGTGCAGTTCCCGATTGCCGAGGCCTACATCGAGATCGAGGCCGCCAACCTGATGCGCTACCAGGCTTGCGAGCTGTTCGATGCGCGCCAGCCCTGCGGCGCCCAGGCCAACATGGCCAAGTACCTGGCGGCCAAGGCCAGTTGGGAAGCGGCCAATGCCTGCATCCAGTTCCACGGCGGCTTCGGCTTTGCCAATGAATACGACGTGGAGCGCAAGTTCCGCGAGACGCGCCTGTACCAGGTCGCGCCGATTTCGACCAATCTGATCCTGAGCTACGTAGCCGAGCATGAGCTGGGCCTGCCGCGCTCATTCTGAAAAACAAGGAAACCCCATGACACGACCGCTTGACGGCATCACCGTTGTTTCGCTCGAACATGCGATTGCCGCGCCGTTCTGCACCCGCCAGCTGGCCGACCTGGGCGCGCGCGTCATCAAGGTCGAGCGCCCCGGCGTAGGCGACTTCGCGCGCGCCTATGACAGCCGCGTCAAGGGCCAGGCCTCGCATTTCGTCTGGACCAACCGCTCCAAGGAAAGCCTGACGCTCGATCTCAAGCAGCCGGCGGCGCTGGCGGCGCTGAAAGACCTGCTGGGCCAGGCCGATGTGCTGGTGCAAAACCTCGCGCCCGGCGCGGCGGCGCGCATGGGGCTGTCGTTCGAGACGCTCAGCAAGCTGCATCCGAAGCTGATCGTCTGCGACATCTCGGGCTATGGCGAGGACGGACCCTACCGCGACAAGAAGGCTTACGACCTGCTGATCCAGAGCGAAGCGGGCATGCTGTCGATCACCGGCACGCCCGACGAACCCAGCAAGGCCGGCAATTCGATGGCCGACATTGCCGCTGGCATGTATGCCTACACCGGCATTTTGTCGGCGCTGCTGCTGCGCGGCAAGACCGGGCAGGGCAGCCACATCGACGTGTCGATGCTTGAATCGCTGGCCGAATGGATGGGCTACCCGCTGTATTACGCGTTCGAGGGCGCGCCGCCGCCGCCGCGCACGGCCGCATCGCACGCCAGCATCTACCCGTACGGGCCGTTCCAGGCCGGCGACGGCGGCACGGTCATGCTGGGCCTGCAGAACGAGCGCGAGTGGAAGTTTTTCTGCGAGGTGGTGCTCCAGGATGCGGCCCTGGCCAGCGATGCGCGCTTTGACAGCAATGCGAAACGCAATGAACACCGCGAGGCGCTCAAGGCCCTCATTCTGGCGACCTTTGCCAGCCTGAACACGGCCGAGGTCGTGGCGCGGCTGGACAAGGCGCAGATCGCCAACGCCCGCATGAACAGCATGGCCGAGGTCTGGGCGCACCCGCAGCTCAAGGCGCGTGAGCGCTGGCAGAGCGTGGACTCGCCGGCAGGCGCTATTCCAGCGCTGCTGCCGCCGGGGCGGAACAACGCGTTCGACTACCGCATGGACGCGATTCCGGCCGTCGGCGAGCACACCGAGGCCATCCTGCGCGAACTGGGCCAGGGCGATGACGAGATTGCCCGTCTGCGCGCGGCGGGCGCCATCTGACCGATGGCCGCGAAACCAGCCGGTCACTATCAAATCAATAGCTGCCTGCGCATGCCCATCAAGCGCAAGCAGCCAATTTGACGCATAAAAAGGACGATTTGCATGAATTCCACAACCCCGACGGCCCGGCTGGCCGCCTTTGCCGCCAGCCTGCGCTTCGACGACATTCCCGGGCCGGTGGTCCGCCGGGCCGAAGATTTGCTGGTGGACTGGTTCGGCTCGACCGTCGCCGGCCACGGCTCGCGTCCGGTCGCGAGCATCACGCGCTTTGCACAGGCCATGGGACCGCAGGCCGGCCCCAGCGAAGTGATCGTCAGCCGCGCCCGCACCAGCCCCTACCTGGCGGCCATGGCCAACGCGGCCGCCTCGCATGTGGCCGAACAGGACGATGTGCACAACGGCTCGGTGTTCCATCCGGCCACCGTCGTCTTCCCGGCCGCCGTGGCGACCGCGCAGGCGCTGGGCGCCAGCGGCCAGGAACTGCTCACCGCATCGGTCGTGGGCTACGAGGTCGGCATCCGCGTCGGTGAATTCCTCGGCCGTTCGCACTACAAGGTGTTCCACACGACCGGCACGGCCGGCACGCTGGCGGCGGCTGCGGCCGTGGGCCATCTGCTCGGGCTCGATGCGCGGCAGATGCAGCACGCCTTTGGCTCGGCCGGCACGCAATCGGCGGGGCTGTGGGAGTTTTTGCGCACCGCAGCCGATTCAAAACAACTGCACACCGCGCACGCGGCGGCGGCCGGGCTGATGTCGGCCTACCTCGCGCAGGACGGCTTTACCGGCGCGGCGCAGATTCTCGAAGGCCCGCAGGGCATGGCCGCCGGCATGTCGAGCGACGCCGATGTCGCCCGGCTCACCGACGGTTTGGGCACGCGCTGGGCCACGGCCGAAACGTCGTTCAAATTCCACGCGTCCTGCCGCCACACGCATCCGGCGGCCGATGCGCTGCTGCAGGTCATGCAGGCCCATGCGCTTAAACCAGAAGACCTGGCCCGCGTCGTCACGCAGGTGCACCAGGGCGCGATTGACGTGCTGGGTCCGGTGCTGCGGCCCGCCACGGTGCATCAATCCAAGTTCTCGATGGGCACGGTGCTGGCGCTGGTGGCGCGCTTCGGCCATGCCGGGCTGGCCGAATTCGACCAGCATTTCCTGGACGATGCCACGCAAAGCCTGGCAGGGCGCGTGAGCATGGAACTCGACGCCGAGGTCGATGCCGCCTACCCGCAGCGCTGGATCGGCAAGGTCACGGTGCACACCACGGACAGCCGCGTGCTGCACGGCCGGGTCGATGAGCCCAAGGGCGACCCCGGCAACACGCTGAGCCGCGCCGAGATCACCGCCAAGGCACTGCGGCTGGCCGCGTTCAGCGGCGGCGCGACGGCTGATGAAATGCAGGCGTCAGTCGATGCGCTGTGGCAGATCGCCGGCGTGCCGGTGGTCGGCTCCTTGTTGCGCCAACGTGAAGCGAGTCCAGCCCATGTCTGAAACCTCTGTGACCCTGGCGCTGGCTTCGGCGCGCTCGTTTTTGTTTGTGCCTGCCACCCGGCCCGAGCGCTTTGCCAAGGCGCTGGCATCCGGTGCCGACGCCGTCATCATCGACCTGGAAGACGCGGTGGCCCCGGCCGACAAGAGCGCCGCACGGCAGGCCCTGATGCAGGCGTTTGACGGCATTGATGCGGCCCAGCGCCATCGCCTGCTGGTGCGCATCAACGCCGCCGGCACGCCCTGGCATGCCGACGACCTGATTGCCCTGCGCGAGCTGGCCGCGCACGGACTGGGCGCGGCGATGGTGTCCAAGGCCGAATCGGCGGCTGTGCTGGCCGAGGTGGCGGCGCACACAGGCCCCTCCTGCGCGCTGCTGCCGCTGATCGAGTCGGTCGCCGGCCTCGATGCCCTTGACGCGCTGGCGGCCTGCCCGCGGGTAGCGCGCCTGGCCTTCGGCCACCTCGATTTCCAGGCCGATGCGGGCCTGGCCTGCGATGCGGCCGAGCTTGAACTGGTGCCGGTGCGCCTGGCGCTGGTGCTGGCCTCGCGCCGCGCCGGACTGTCCGCGCCGGTCGATGGCATTTCGCCCGGCACGCGGGACACGGCGCAGCTGAGCCTTGACGCGGCGCGCAGCCGGCGCGGCGGCTTTGGCGGCAAGCTGTGCATCCACCCGGCGCAGGCAGCGGCGGTGAATGCGGCGTTCTCGCCCGGCGCTGCCGAGATCGACTGGGCGCGGCGCGTGCAGGCGGCCTTTGAGGCGGCCGGCGGCGGCGTGTTCAGCCTCGATGGCCGCATGGTCGATGCGCCGGTATTGCTCCTGGCGCAGCGCACGCTGGCGCAGGCGGCGCTGCATGCGCTGATGTAGTTTTAACGATGCTGACGATGTATTAACCCAAGAAAGAGACAAGATGAAACTCAAACTCAAGACCGTGCTCATGACCTCGATGGTCGCGGCTGTGGCCGGCCTCGCGGCCTCCGCGTCGGCGCAGGCGCCGTTCCCCGACCGGCCGATCTCGCTGGTGGTGCCGTTCGCGGCCGGCGGCCCGACCGACGTGGTGGCGCGCATGATCGCCGTTCCCATGGGCAAGTCGCTGGGGCAGGCGGTGGTGGTCGAAAACGCGGTGGGCGCCGGCGGCACGATTGCCGCCACCAAGGTCGCGCGCGCCGCGCCCAACGGCTACACCCTGTTCATCCACCACATGGGCATGGCGACCGCGCCGGCGCTCTACAAAAAGCTGTCTTTCGATCCGCTGAAGGATTTCGAGTACATCGGCCAGGTCGTCGATGTGCCGATGACGCTGCTCGGGCGCAAGGACTTTCCGGCCAACAACCTGCAGGAGCTGAAGGCCTACATCAAGGCCAACCCGAACAAGGTGTCGCTGGCCAACGCCGGCCTGGGCGCGGTGTCGCACCTGTGCGGCCTGCTGTTCATGACCCAGCTGGGCGCCGAACTCAACACCATTCCCTACAAGGGAACCGGCCCGGCCATGAACGACCTGCTCGGCGGCCAGGTCGATTTGCTGTGCGACCAGACCACGCAGACCGTGCCGATGATCAAGGAGGGCCGCATCAAGGCCTTCGGCGTGACCACGCTCAAGCGCCTGTCGGCCCTGCCCAATGTGCCCACGCTCGACGAGCAGGGCATGAAAGGTTTTGAAGTGAAGGTCTGGCACGGCATGTATGCGCCCAAGGGAACGCCCAAGCCGGTGCTCGACAAGATCACCGCCGCGCTGCAGGCCGCCATGCAGGACCCGATGGTCAGGCAGCGCCTGGCGGACCTGAGTTCCGAGCCGGCGCCCATGGACAAGATCAATGCCAGCGGCCTGAAGACCCACCTCGAAGCCGAAATCGCCAAGTGGGGGCCGGTGATCAAGAAGGCCGGCATTTACGCGGATTGAGCATGTTTTGTCCTGATTAGCTACCTGCCTCAGACAGTAAAAACCGTCATTCCCGCGAAGGCGGGAATCCAGCAACGCGGGTGGAACGCTTCAACGAGTCTGGATTCCCGCCTTCGCGGGAATGACACGGGGAATGAGTGTTGCCGCTGCATCCGGCCATGGCGTTCACCGCTACTTCGTGAAGCTGTCCAGCGCTGCCCGGCCGATGGCCGGGTCGTCGGTGAAAAAACCGTCAATGCCCGCCCGCAGGTAGGCGCTGATTTCGGCCGCCAGGTCGCCGCGCTCGCTCGGCGATGCGGCGCTGCCTCGGCGCAGGTCTGCGGGCAGGAAGGGGTTTTCGGGCCGGAAGGTGTAGGGATGCACGACCAGGCCGGCCGCATGCGCGTCAGTCACGAGTGAAGTCGGCGTGCCCAGCCTGTTTTGCGCATTGCGCGGAATCACCATGGCTTTGTCAGGCCCGATGCCGTTGGCATAGGCGGCGACCTCGCGCAACCCGCTAGCGCTGCTGATGTCGGCATAGGTGCGCGCGTCACCCGCCAGCCGGAAGTCCTCGGGCTGGCCGCTGGCCGACAGCAATTGCACGATGCGCACATCGGTCAACTGGCGGATTTCCTTCAAATTGGCGACTTCAAACGACTGGATGAACACCGGTGCCGACTGGCCGCGATAGCCGTTGGCGTCCAGCGCATCGACCAGCCGTTGTTCGAGCGGCAGCCCGATGGACTTGAAATGGCTGGGGTGCTTGGTTTCCGGGTAGATCGCAATCGTGCGGCCAGTTTCGCGCGTCTTGGCCTTCGCCAGGTCCATCACGGCCTGGAAGGTCGGCACCAGGAACTGGCCGTCGAATGCGGTGTTGGCCGGGCGGTTGGCGGGAATGCGTTCCCGGGCGCGCAGCGTTTGCAACTCGGCCAGCGTGAAGTCTTCGGTGAACCAGCCGGTGGTGCTGACGTTGTCGATTAGCTTGGTGGTCTTGCGCGCGGCAAACTCCGGCTTGCTGGCCACATTGGTGGTGCCGGAAATCTCGTTTTCATGGCGTGCCACCAATACCCCGTCCTTGGTGCTGACCAGGTCGGGTTCAATGACATTGGCGCCGTCTTCAATCGCCCTGGCATAGGATTCGAGCGTGTGTTCCGGCCGCAGGGCGCTGGCGCCCCGGTGGCCAATCACCAGCCGGGCTGGCAGCGGCGTCAAGGCCGCAAAAGCGTTGTCGCCGGCGCATGCGGGCAAACTGGCGCAGGCGATGGCCGCTGCGATGATGGAAAGATGCGATTTCATGGGTTCCCCGGGCTGGTTGATCGGTCTGCCCAGCGTAGGATGCCACGGTGACAGCGGCATGTCAGCCGTTTTGCTGATATTCAGGCGCTGGCCGAGTCGCCCTGCAGCCTGGTCTTGAAGAAAGCCAGCGTGCGCTCCCAGGCCAGTTTGGCGGCTGCCGCGTCATAGCGCGGCGTGGTGTCGTTGTTGAAGCCGTGCTGCGTGCCCGGGTACTGGTACACCGCGTACTTCACACCCGCCGCCTTCAGCGCGGCTTCATAGGCCGGCCAGGCGGCGTTGATGCGCTCGTCCACGGCGGCCTGCTGCACCAGCAGGGGCGCCTTGACCTTGGCCGCTTCTGCGGGCGATGGCGTGTTGCCGTAAAAGGGAACACCCGCATTCAGGCCGGGCAGGCGCGTGGCCAGCAGATGCACGATGCCGCCGCCGTAGCAAAAGCCCACCGCGCCGAGCTTGCCGGTGGCATCGCCGCGGGTTTTGAGCCACTGGGCCGCCGCCACGAAATCTTCCAGCGCCTTGGCCTGGTCCAGGGTGGCAAAGGCCGTGCGGGCCTTTTCTTCGTCGCCGGGGTAGCCGCCCAGCGGCGTCAGCGCATCGGGCGCAAAGGCCATGAAGCCGTCCAGCGCCAGGCGGCGCACGATGTCTTCGATGTGCGGGTTCAGGCCCCGGTTTTCGTGAATCACCAGCACCGCCGGCAGCCTGGCCGAGCCCGCGCTGGCCGGGCGCGCCAGGTAGCCGCTGACGCTGCCGGTGCCGGCGGGCGAGGGATAGCTGAGACGTTCGGTCTTCAGCCGCGCGTCATCCTTGGGAACCTGCTGGCCGGCGGCAAAGTCGGGGCTCAGCGCGGCCAGCAGGCCGGCGGCGGTCAGGCCGGCCCTGGCGAACTTTTGCGCCTGGGCCAGAAAACCGCGCCGGTCCAGGCTGCCGTGGACATAGGCATCGAAAAGGATCAGCAGTTCCTGGTCGAAGTCTTGAGCGGTCAGGCGTGGCGGCATGGAGCGTTCCCTTTTTTAAAAACTGCAGCATACGCCGCCGGCCAGCATCGCGCCGGCCCTGCGGGCGCAAAACCCTGGAAGGAATGCAGGCGAAATGTAAGCCGGGCGCGGTAGCATCGCGCCTTTATTCAAGAGTTCAAGAGGCCCTTCATGCGCCAGCGCGCCAGCGAATCACAACCCTCGGTTGCCCTGTATTGGGATTTTGAAAACCTGCATGCCAGCCTGTGCGAGGCGCGGCAGGAGGGCGCCTACAGCAAGCAGGACAACCGCTTTCGGGTGCAGGAGCCGCTGATCGACATTCAGGCGGTGGTCGAGCTGGCCGCGTCGTTCGGGCCGATTGCCATCAACCGGGCTTACTGCAACTGGCAGTATTTCAGCCGCTACCGCGATGCGCTGCTGCAATGCGCGGTCGAGCTGATCCAGCTGTTCCCGCCGGGCGGATCGGCCAAGAACGGCGCCGACATCAAGCTGTGCCTGGACGCCATGGAGGACATGGGCCGCTTTGGCCACATCGGCACCATCATCATCGTGGGTGGCGACAGCGACTTCATGCCGGTGTCGCAAAAGGTCAAGGCGGCCGGCCGCAGCCTGATCGGCATCGGCGCCCGAAAATCGACCAACCGCCACTGGGCCAAGAGCTGCCACGAGTTTCGCTACTACGAGAACCTGGTCGAAAGTCAGCCGCAAGCGCCTGCGCTCCAGCCCGCGCAGCCGCTGCAGGATGACGCTGCGGCGGACATCTTCAGGCGCGCGATTCGCCTGCTTGCCGAAACCCAGGGCGATGCGTGGGTCAGCCAGGCGGCCCTCTGGCAGATGATCAAGCGGCTGGATTCGACCTTTGACCCGAAGGAGCACGGACACGCCAGTTTCCTGGCCATGCGCCAGGCCTTCGATGCGCTGGTGGAAGTCCGGCAAGGCGACGACGCGGAGCCCATGCTTCGGCTGCGCTGACGCCTGTCGGTTTCAATGCTATCGAAAATATAGCTGCTACCGCCCGTACAACATGCGCTAGAGGCTGATTCGGCTGTTGCCCGGAGGCCAGGCGCTGAACGGGAAGGGCAGCGCCTCGCTGCCGAAGCTTTCAAACTCGGCGATTTGCGCCAGGTAGCGGCCCAGGCTGCGGCCCAGTTCCTGCAGGCGCGCATTGGATGCGCTGGTGGCGGCCAATATCAGTTGCAGGACGGCGACAAACAGCAGCACCGATGCAGCGAGTTGAAAGGCCGCTGCCAGCAAAATCATCAAGAGCGCCCGAACCCACAGCTTGCGCGGCGGGGGAAGCTTGAGCATTTCATCATTCATCGCTGCCTCCCTGGCGCACGACCAGCACCGGCACCGGCGCGGCAGCCAGCACCTTGGAGGCCACGCTGCCGACCACGAAGCGCGCCAGGCCGGTGCGGCCGTGCGACCCCATGACGATGAGGTTGGCGCCTTCGTCCCGGGCGGTTTGCACAATGCCTTCCGAGGCGCTCAGGTCTTCCACAATGCGCGTTTGCAGCGCCACCGGCGCGCCGCCCTGGCTGCACAGTTCGGCCACTTTGGCATGCGCTTGCGTTGCATGTTCGCGGGCTGCGGCCATGTAGGACTGAAAACCCAGCGGATTGGTTTCGCTGATGCCCAGGTAGGGATACGGATCGACCACATACAGCGCCGTCAGCCGGGCGCCATGGATGCGCGCCATGTCCACGGCCATTTGCGCTGCGTGTTGGGAAGCGGCGGAGCCGTCGGTGGCCAGGAGGATGTGCTTGAACATGGCTGCTTGTCTTTCGGTTTCAGGAAATAGGATGGAGCCGTTCTTATCTTCGGCCTGGCGCCGGTTCGCGGTGTTGACAGGCATCAAGCGCGCGGCATTTCGGCCTCTGGCATTTACCCAGCCTGAAACCGGCCGGCGAACAGGCAAGTTGATTTAACACCCTCAAGTTTCACAAATATCGCTGTTTTGCTGCAAATTGCAACAGAGGTTTCAAGCTGAGCTAAGGCTCTTCCTGAAAAACGGTGCTGCTTCGCAGACAGCCGCATTCATTGTTTTATATAAAAATTTACAAATGTGCTGTATCAACCGCCCTGCTGAAAACATCGGTTGAATCAGGTTTGATGATTGAAGGGGCAAGACGGCTTGTAACCAACATGGGCGGCCGCCGATTGAGGCGCGGCAAGGGCCGGCGTATAAAAGCGCGCATCGCGAATGAATGGCGCGTTTTCCAAGACTTTCTTCGTGATGACCGGGCGTTCAAATTTCAGGGCGCTTTGGAACCAACCAGAGGAGAACACAATATGTCCGATCCTGTAGGGCCGGTTTTTGCCGGTGGCTTCGAAGAGTTTGTCATTCAGGACGAAGCAGGGGAGGGGCATACGCTGCTTTTCCTGCCGGATCGCAACAACGATGCATTGCAGCGCGAGCGCAAGGCCCCCGTCTTTTATTACATTCCGGAAAAAGTCCGGCTGGCGCGCAACGCCGCCAACAACGATTTCAAGTTCCGCCACATTCACTTCGTCGGCGTGTTTGACGAAAGCACCGCCGGCATTGAAAAAGGAGAGACTTCTGGCGGCGTGCTGTCGCTGACGACCACGTCGCGCTTTCCTCCCAGCGTGCTGAAGCAGGCCGAAGCCCAGATTCTTGAACGCTTCAGCGGACGCAACGACAAGTATTGGGGACTGCGCACCCGCATCGCCCCGCAGATCCGGATTGCGCCCATCACCTCCAACCAGACCGTCATCTCCAGCCTGGCGCCCGATGCTTCCGGCGCCACGCCGAACATCGGCGCCGGTGCCGGCGGCGGTGTGGCCAACCCTGTCAGCACCCCCACGCCCACCGGCGGCGGCGAGCCCGGCGCGCCCGAGGGGCCGCGCAGCCGCGACTTCATGCAGCTGGGCAACCGCTCGGCCTGGGCGCCAGTGCCCCACGGCCGCGAGTTTCGCGGCACGCAGCTTGACGCCTGGGCCTGGCGCATCCAGGGCAGCGGCCCCGGCTCGATCACCGGCGGCGAGAATGCCTATGGCGGCGTGATCGGCCCGATTCCGAGCGAAATCGTCTGGGCCGGCTTTCATGGCACCTACAGCCCGCTGTTCGTGACGCAGAACCTGGTCATGCCGATGTGGTCGCAGCTCATGCGGGTGAAGATCACCGGCAGCTGGGACCGCATCTTCCAGCATTTCTCGGCCCATGTGAACGCCCGCTACCTGTGGTTCTCCGCCGACGTCAAGGCCGAGTTCAACAACCTGCGGATCAAGGGCGACATCAAGGTCGAGGTCGATATCGACGGCACCATGCCGGGCGCGCAGGAAATGGAGAAGATGATCAACCAGCGCATCGACATGATCGTGCAGCAGTTCACCGAGCAGGCCAAGAAGGTGATTTTTGACCCGCCCCCTCCGCAGGTCGAGCCGGCCCAGGCATCGACTTCGGGCGGCGGCATTTTCGGTTCCCTGTTCGGCTACGGCGCGGGCGTGGCGCTGAAGTTCCGGCGCGACGAGACCCAGCTCAACCTGGCCTATGAAGAGACGCGCTACTTCCGCTACAACCAGCCGCACACGATTTCCAGTTCGCTCGAAGGCTTCTACAACGAGATCAAGAACGATCCCAAGGCCGAGGGCAAGTACTTCCAGCGCCTGGTGCTGGGCGAACTCAGCCGCAAGCTGTTCCGCATCGTCAAGCCGGTGGTCAACTGGCCTGACAAGGCCCGGAACTGGGCCGGCGAGCCGGTGGCCTTCGTCTCGGCGCAGGTCGGTTATCCCGATTCACGCGGCTCGATTGCCTGGAAGCCCGCCACCTTCCAGAAGAGCGATTCGCCCGACATCACCTTCCGCCCGGTCTGGATTCAGTGGCGCAAGGGCGAAGTCTCGAATCCGCCCGCCGCCTGGGAGCCCGATGCCACCTACATGAAGCGCAAGATCCACCTGCTGGAGCCGCCGACCGAAAGCGAGTTCCCCTTCTTTCACATTGATGTCGAACAGAATGTGATTGACCTGGACCCCGGCGCCAACGGCACGCTGTCGAACGACAACATCATGGAAGCCCGCGCCGACTCGGCCGGAACCCTGGACGTGGGGCCGGTCGCGCTAAGCGTCGAACTCCAGTCAACGGCCGAGATTGTCGAGGTGGAAATGCGCGCCAAGGGCCAGCGTGCCGACGGCAAGAACCGCGCCGACAAGGTCACGCGCTTTCGCTTCATTTCGGCCGACCAGATGGAGCCGCGCTTCTGGCGCATCTACACCGGCCAGGCCGACTTCAAGACCGACTACCAGTACCGCGTCAATGTCACGGTGCGCGGCACCCTGACGAGCAAGGGGCAGGCCTGGACCGGCCCGTGGGAGAACGCCATCGGCAACGGCGCGATCATGATCAACGTGCCGATGGCCGACGACCCCGGCGTGACCAAGCGGGCCCTGACGCAGCGCGAAATGTTCTCGGACACCCTGGTGCGCGCCGCCGAGGGCCTGGATACCGGCGCTGGCGGGACAGGCGCAGAAACGGTGACGCCTCCGAGCATCCCGGAAACGGTCACCACCGGCGGCGGCGTGCCGCCACCGCCTCCCGGGGCAACCCCCGTGGTCCAGCCTCCCGTGGCTGTGCCCGGGCAACCCGTGTCAGCGACGACGCAGCCGCCGCCTTCGGGACAACCGGTTCCGCCGCGTGAACGGCCGGTCACCAGTGAAGTCAGTGGCTACCGGGTGGGCGCCGATTCCGTGGATGGTTTCCGGGAAGACGACTATGAGTCGGCCAGTCGGGCGCGCCAGAGCGGCGGCGCCAAGGGCCGGGGCGCATCGCGCCAGCCGGTGTCCACCGGCACCGGCCAGGATCCGGAAGGCTGGGTCAATACCTGAGCTGACAACCTGACCCCAAACGGCGCCGGGCAGGGCGATTGAACCGCCTGCCCGGCCCTTGCTGAATATTTAGGATGTGGAAAAGTAGTAACTTCCCGTTCGTCATTCCCGCGAAGGCGGGAATCCAGCAACACGGGCTGAAACGTTCAAACGAGTCTGGATACCCGCCTTCGCGGGTATGACGCAGGAAAGTTATTGCTGACCGCATCCTTACCTTGCCGGGAGGTCCATGGCCATGTCATCAATCCTCAGCCCTTCGCCCTTGCGCGAGCCGATGCCGCAGAAGGCATCGGACGAGCGGGCAGCGGAGCCAATACCGGGGCCGGTGCGGCTGCCCGAACGCGAAGGCAGCGCCTTGCGGCTCGGCGTTCTGGAGATTCCGCGCCTGGTGCGCGGAAAAACCTCGCCCAAATTCTCGCTGGTCTTGCTGCTTTCGCGCGCGCCGGCTGCCGGTGAAGACTCGATCCGGCCGCTGCTCATGTCGGGCTACCTGGGCATGGAGCTGGACTACCGGGCGCCGGCAACCGAGACCGGGCAGCAGCCCCAGGCCCGGCCGATTTTTGCGCGCCAGGCCAGGGTGTCGCTGCATTCGCCGGGCCAGCCGGCCTTTGCCGTGGCCAGCCTCAGCGCGCCGCTGCTGCGCGGTGCGCTGCACACGCCGCTCACGCGCGACCAGACCCTGGCGGTGCTCGATGCGCTCAACGGCGAACCGGGCACGCAGGAGGGCGGGCTGGAGCTGAAGGCGCATATTGAATACCGCGCCGCCGCGCCTGCCGCCGGCTTCGCGCTCAACCTGAGTCCCGCCGAGTTGTGGGACAAGCTCAAGGCGGTTGCCGTTGATGGCGCGCTGTCGGAGGAATCCTTCCTGCAGGTTTTCGGGCAGCTGAATCTGCCTCCGGATACTTTTGCCGCATTTCGCCAGGCCTGCAATGGCCTGCTGGTTCCGGGCCCGGACGGCGCCTTGCTGGGTCGCCGCCCGGCACCGGGCTCAACTTGCCTGAATGGAGAAGGGCAGCCCGACACCCTGCGCCAGCTGGACGTAGCCTGTTCCCTGCAGGCGGTGCTGGGCAATGCCCTGAGCCCCGCCGACCGGGCCGCCTGCCTCAGCGTCGTCGGCCCTTCGGGGAATCTTGAAGGCGGCCCGCTGCTTGAAACCCTGACGCGCAGCAGTTCGCGCTCGACCCGGGGTGCTGTCGGCATGGGCGCCATGCTGGCCGGCAGCAAGGTTCAAACCGTTGCCGCGACCCTGCGGCCTTCGGTGCGTCCCTCGGCCACCTCGCACCTGCTCGCAACGCAGGCCATCCGCATCCAGCAGCCCGTTGCCACCACCGCCACCGTTTCAACCCCGGCCGTGGCGCAGGTCGCGCACTTCATGCTGCCTGAAGCCGTGTTCCTGAGGCCCGAGCTGATCGCCGTTTCGCTGCCGATCCTTAGCGACCTGAATGCACCGCTGCTTAGCGACAAGACCAATCCCAATTTGCGCTGGTATCTGCCGGCCATCGCCCTGGTGCGGCCCGCGCCGAACGAAGCGCCCGACACCAGCGCGTTTCTGTTTGAGTTCGAGCGCATCGGCACGAGTGAATCGGGCCGGCCGGCGATCCGCGCCAAGCTGCGCTTCACGCTGGATCTGTCCCGCCCTGCGGCCGCCAGCGCCGCGCTGGCTGTCAATACCAGTCTCACGGCGCGCATGATCGAGCCGGTCGAACCCTCGGTCACCTTGAGCGTTCCCTACATCGACGAGGCCTCGGGCGTGCTCAAGCGCGCTTCCTGCCGGGGCGTCGTCACGCGCTCCGGCAGCCGGCTGCTGGTCACGGTGGAACTGCTGAACGACGCGGCCCGCACCGCCTACGGCTCGCTGTCCACGGCGGACTTTCAAAGCGAAGCCGCGCGGCTCGACGTGGCGTTCCAGTTTTCCGGCTACGCACCGGTTTTCAACCGGCCGCAACTGGTGCTGGGCGGCAAGATATCGAGTGCCGTGCTGCTCGCGAAATCGCGCGACGATGCCGACAGCATCCTGGTTTCCTCGGGCGGGCGCGAGTTCGTGGTCCGGCCCGCCTCGGCGCACCTGGTGACGCAAAACCTCACGCTGGCAGGGCGCATCAGCACCTCGACCGCCGCCATTGCCCTGCCTTCAAAGATTCAATACGCCCTGCGCAGCACGATCCGGCAGCAATCGCTCGATGCGTTTTTCTCCTGCGCCGAACTGGGCGCCTTCTACCGCGAAAAGCAGGCGGCGGCCACGGTGTCCATCGGCTGCGCGGAGGCCTATCGCCTGGGCCAGGCCTCTTCCCAGACTTACCAGGAAGTGGTCGCGCTGAACCGGCCGTCCTACCGCGTGTTTCGCAATCTCCGGCAGCCGGGCCGGTTTCTGCTGGTTCCGCTGGCCTATGAAATCACGCGCCACGCGCCCGGCACGCCGGACCGTGAATACCGCCCGGCGCTGATCGTCTATGCCGCGCTGGACGCCGAGCGGCCCGAAAACAACCGCATCCGCTTTGAAGCCATGCTCGGTCCGGCGCTGTCGCCCTACGCGGTCGAAGACTTGCGCCGCCGGCTGCTGCTAGAGGCCGCCAGCCCGGTGCTGGAGCTGCCCAACATGCTGGCCCAGCGCACCGAATTCAGCTGGAACCTGACCTCGACGCCGCCGGTCGAAGCGGTGACTTCGGCCACGCCCGAATGCCTGCACACCGCGCTGGCGACCGACCTGGCCAGCGCCTTGCTGCTCAAGACGCTGATCCAGAACACCGGCTTGAGCGGCGCCGCCCGCTTCACCCTGGAAGACGGCAGCGTGGTCACTTCGGCGCTGTCGGTGCATCTGCGCCGCATCACCGGCCCGTGGCTGCAAGGCCCGGTCACGCTGCAGCCCAAGGGCGCCACGCTGCAGCTGACGAATCGCATCGAGGGCTCGATGGCGGTCAAGGATGTGTACCTGTTCAGCGGCTCGGCCGAGCCCGTGCGCGTTCCCGTCGAGGCCACGCTGGCGCCCGGCGCATCGCTCGACGTGGCCGCGCCCGGCGCCTACACCGCAGCCTATGCCGACGCCGACCCGCTGGCCGACGGCAACCCGACCTTTGAAGAGGTCCGGGCCATGATCGAGGAGATCGAGTGCAATGTGGTGTTCCTCGATGTCGTCAATTATGAAAACCACGGCCTCACGCGGCTCGACATTGACGCGCGCCTGCGGGATGTCCCGGGCGTCTTCCGGGTCGGCATGGAAAGCCGCCGGGGCGCGGTCAACTTCTTGCTGCCGCTGACGGTTTACCTGGCGGCGCGCATCGTTGAATTTCGGCTCACCAAGGTTTTTGCCGGCAAGCCCGATGAAGCGCTTCCCTGGAGGGCCTGGGACATGGAGGCCAACAGCAACATCGTCACGATCACCTCGGAAATGATTTCCACCTAACCGAAGACAACCCAAGAGGAGAGTTCAAATGGCCAAAGGAATTGCTGTCAACATCGGGCTGAATTTTGTCAACCCGGCCGCTTACAACGGATGGAACGGAGAGTTGGCGGGTTGCATCAACGACGCCCGCGACATGAACCAGATCGCGACGCAGCTCGGTTATGCCGCCACCTTGATGACCGACGCCGAGGCGTCGGCTTCCGAGGTGACACGCGTCATCGGCCAGGCGGCCCGCCAGCTGGCGGCGGGGGATATCTGCCTGGTGACCTACTCCGGGCACGGCTCTCAGATCAACGACGTGACCGGCGACGAGCCCGACGGCAAGGACGAAACCTGGGTGCTCTGGGACCGCCAACTGCTCGACGATGAACTGAACGGCCTGTGGTCCAGCTTCGAGGCCGGCGTGCGCATTTTCGTGCTGTCCGACAGTTGCCACAGCGGAACGGTTGCGCGCGTGATGAGCTTCCAGCAAAAGTTCAAGAGCGCGGAATTCGCCGCGCAGTACGACCGCCCGGTGAATGCGCCGCCGCGCGTTCGCGCCGCCGATCCGGCCGCCGTCCAGGCCAACTACCTGGCCAACCGGAGCAACTACGAGGTCAGCCAATGGACGCACCGGGCGTCGGTCAACGCCAGCGTGACCCTGATTTCGGGCTGCCAGGACAACCAGTTGTCGTCCGACGGCGACGCCAACGGCTTGTTCACGCAGCGCCTGAAGGAAGTCTGGAACGGCGGCGCTTTCAGCGGCAGCTATGCGCAGTTCCATTCGGCCATCGTCGCCCGCATGCCTTCGGATCAGACGCCCAACCTGTTCCGCACCGGCGTCGGCAACCTGGCTTTCGAGGCCGAGAAGCCGTTCACGATTGGCACCGGCAGCGCCGGCGGCACGGGGGCTGGCGGCGGCCTGTCGATCTCGGGGCCGTCGTCGTTCGCCAATGGCACAACGCCGCTCACCTTCTCGGTGTCCGTGCCTTCAGGCCATTACTTTGCCGTGGAAATCGCCACCGATGCCAGCCTGTTCAACAGCACGGCCAACGGCGCGCAGCGCAACGACAGCAATTTCTACGCATCCTGGAAGGTCAGCCCGTTCCGCCAGGGCAGCTCCTTCATGATGCCGCTGGATGCCTGGAACCGCCTGCGGCAGGGGGCCTCAAGGCTTTACTACCGCCTCTGGTGCACCAGCAGCCCGACCAGCTGGGTGAACTACCAGGTCACGACCAGCGATAGCAACGCGCAGTCCGCCCCCAGCGTTGCCCTGGTCGCGCAAACCCAGCCCGGCAGCGGCGGTGGTGATGCCGGCGTGCCCGCCATCACCGCGCCCACCGCTTTTCCGGCCAACGGCGCGGCGCCCCGCTTCCAGGTCAACCCGGGGGCTGGCCGTTATTACGCCGTCGAGGTTTCGACCAACAGCTGGTACTTCACCGACCAGTACAGCGCGCAGCGCAACGACAATAATTTCTACGGCTCGTGGAAAGTCACGCCCTTCCAGTCTTCGGCGCTGTATCCGGCGGCCTACACGCTGCCGGCTGAAGTGTGGAGCCGGCTGCGCGACAACGCCACGAATGGCCGGCTCTACTACCGCATGTGGTGGACCGAGTCGCCCACGCAATGGGTCGGGTATGGCTGCACGACGCCCAACAGTTCGGGCCAGAACGCACCGAGCTTTGCGCTCTCGCGGGAGTTTGACATGGATGCGCTGGCCCAATCGGGCGGTAGCAAGTAAGGCACAAGGGCTGCTGCGAGTCCGTATTTCTCCTTCCCCCAAAGGCGGGAAGGCGCAAATCGGGGATGCTGAGCAGTTACGAAGTTATCCAATCAGCGCCACTGCCTTGATCTGCACCCAGACCGGCTTGCCCGGCGCCAAGCCCAGTTCAACCGCTGAGCGCCTTGTCAGGCGGGCCAGCAAGGGCGAGGGGCCGATAGCCAGCCGCGTCAGCGACAAGGCTGGGTGGCTGTCATTGGCCAGTTCGCCGACGGTGGCGGGCAGGCAGTTCTGGATGCTGGTGCCGGTGACTTTTTCCAGCGCAATGCTCACGTCGCGCGCCAGGATGCGGATGCGCACCGCAGCACCGATGGCCTGGCCGCCGTCGCGGACCCACAGGCTGCCGCCCGCGAACGTCACCCGCGCCAGGTGCCAGGCTGCATCGCGCTCGGCCACCACCGCATCGAGCACCACGCCCGCATCCTCGCCCAGGCGAATCGGCAGGTCGAGGCGGGCCAGCGTTTCGGTCAATGGCCCGCTGGCAATCGCGCGGCCCGCATCCATGACCACGATGTGATCGGCCAGCCGCGCCACTTCGTCTGGCGCGTGGGTGACGTAGATGACCGGAATGTCCAGCTCGCCGTGCAGCCGCTCCAGGTAGGGCATGAATTCGTTCTTGCGCGCCAGGTCCAGCGCGGCCAGCGGCTCGTCCATCAGCAGCAGGCGCGGGCTGGTCAGCAGCGCCCGGGCAATCGCGACGCGCTGGCGCTCGCCGCCCGACAGCCCGGCGGGCTTGCGCTCCAGCAGGTGGACTATGCCCAGCAGTTCGATGGCGCGGTCAAACTCGACGCGCCGCGCCGCCTCGTCAATGCGCGACTGGCCGTACTGCAGGTTGCGGCGGATCGACAGGTGCGCAAACAGGTTGGCCTCCTGAAACACATAGCCCAGCGGCCGCTGATGCACCGGCACAAAGGTGGCGCCGTCCTGCCAGGCGTCGCCGTTGACGATGAGGCGGCCGGATTGAGCCCGGCTCAGGCCCGCCATGCAGCGCAGCAGCGTCGTCTTGCCGCAGCCGGACGGCCCGAACAGGGCGGTCACGCCGTGGCCGGGAAGTTCAAGATCCACGTCCAGCGAAAAGCCGGGGTAGGCCAGTTCAAATTTTGCCTGGATGGTCATGCTCAGCGGTTCCAGCCCCGGCTGTAGAGCACCAGCAGTACCAGGAAAGAAAAGCAGAGCATGCCGCCTGCCAGCCAGTGGGCGCTGGCGTATTCGAGCGCTTCGACGTGGTTGTAGATCGCCATCGACAGCACTTGCGTCTTGCCCGGAATGTTGCCGCCAATCATCAGCACCACGCCAAACTCGCCGACGGTGTGGGCAAAGCCGAGCACGGCGGCGGTGATGAAGCCGGGCCGCGCCAGCGGCAGCGCCACGGTCAGGAACGCATCGAGCGGCGATGCCCGCAGCGTGGCGGCGGCTTCCATCGGCTGCTCGCCGATGGCGGCAAAGGCCTGCTGCAGCGGCTGGATCACAAACGGCATCGAATAAATGACCGACGCCACCACCAGCCCGGCAAAGGTGAAGGGCAGCAGCCCCAGCCCCAGCGCCTGCGTGAGCCGCCCGCCCGGCCCCTCTGGCCCCAGCAGCACCAGCAGGTAAAAGCCGATGACGGCGGGTGGCAGCACCAGCGGCAGCGTGACGATGGCGCCCACCACGCTTTTGAGGCGCGAGCGCGAGCGCGCCAGCCACCAGGCAATCGGCGTGCCGATGATCAGCAGCAGCAGCGTGGTGAGGGCGGCGAGTTTGGCGGTCAGCGCAATCGCTGCCAGGTCGGAGGCTTGCATCGCTGGGGGATTCCTTGCTTAGGCCGTGAGCAGGAAAGTGACCTGCACGTCTTTGGGCGGGGCCGTGTAGGGTGCTGACGTGACCAGCAGGTCGGCGCCCGCTGCGACGTAGGCGGCGGCGTTGTCGGCGCGAACGCCGCCAGCGGCAGCCAGCAGCGGACGGCTAGGCGCAGGGAAGGCTTGCAGCGCCTCGCGGCAGGCTGCGACGGCCTCGGGCGTGAATTTTTCGAGCTGCAGCACGTCCGCGCCAGCTTGCGCCCAGCGCAGCGCCTCGCCGGGGTCGCCGACTTCGACGATGATTTTCTTTTCGGGCTGGGCGCGGCGCAATTGGGTGAGGGTCTGCGCCGGGGTGTCCTTGAGAAATAGCCGGTGCTCGGCGAACACCAGCAGGGTTTCCGACAACCCCAGCCGGTGCATGATGCCGCCGCCGGCCCGCACGGCCTTGATGGACATCGCCTTGGTGCCGGGCACGTTCTTGCGCGTGCAGGCCACGGCCACGCCGTTTGCTGCCGCGACGATGCCCGCCGTGGCGCTGGCGATGCCGCTGGCCCATTCGACCAGGTTCTGGGCGGTTTTCCAGGCCAGGTGCAGGCTGGCGGCCGAGCCTTGGGCTTCGAGGATCAGTTCGCCCGCGCCTGCGCGGCTGCCCGAGCGCATCAGCAGGCGCGCCTGGCTGCCTGCCAGCTCGAACAGGCGCAGCGCCTCTTCGCTGGCGCACACCGTCATCGTCTGGCGGGCGCGGAACTCCAGCTGCGCGGGCTGTTCGGCCAGCCCCAGGCTGTGCGTGGTCAGGTCGCCGCCGAGGATGTCATCGTCGAGCAGGCTGCAAAGTTGGATGTCGTTGAGGGCGCGCATGGGCTGGGTAGCTCGGTTTTAGTGGCGCGAGAACAGGTCGCGCAGCTTGCAAAGGCTCGTGGTGACGTCAAAGCGGGTATCGGGCAGGGCCTCGCCGGCCAGGATTTTGGCCAGCGCCGCGCGCGGATCGGTCTCGCCGGTCAGCAGCACCTGCGCATTCCATTTCTCCATGTGCCGGATGAAGCCGTCGCCCGCGCTGGCCGCCACCATGACTTCGATGCCGTGCAGCGGGTGCGGGCCGTCGTCCTGGAAGTGGTGCGGCAGCTGCTCCTTGCTGAGCTGGATACGCAGGGGCTCGGGCAGGGGCTGGCCGGGCAGGCAGTCGAAGACCAGCCAGTCGCGGCTCTGGCCCGCGTGGCCGGACACCTGCGTCCAGTGGTCTTTGGTGGCAATGGCGATTTTCATGGGGATAGGTTCGTAGGAAGGAGGGGTTTTGACCCGCCAAGCCATTTCCATGTCCGCCCTTACAGCTCGTAGCCGAAGGACTTGATGACGGCCCTGGCCTTGTCGCCCTTGAGGTATTTGACCAGCGCCTCGGCTGCCGGCTTGCCCTTGCCCTTGTCCAGAATCACCGCATCCTGGCGAATGGGCGGATACAGGCTGCTTGGCACCATCCACGCCGAGCCTTGGATTTTTCCGTCCTTCAGCACCTGCGACAGCGCGACGAAACCCAGCAGCGCATTGCCGCTGCTGATGAACTGGTGCGCCTGCGTGATGTTCTCGGCCATGACGATCTTGGGCTGCAGCGCGTCGTACACGCCCAGCGTCTTCATGGACTGCACGGCTGCCGCGCCGTAGGGCGCGAGCTTGGGGTTGGCCAGAGAAATATGGTCAAAGCCGCCATTTTTCAGCACTTCGCCCTTGCCATCGACCACGGCTGGCTTGGCCGACCAGAGCACCAGCTTGCCGATGGCGTAGGTGAACTGGCTGCCGGCGACGGCAGCGTTTTCCGTTGTCAGCCTGGCCGGGGTTTCGTCGTCGGCGGCGAGCAGCACTTCAAACGGCGCGCCGTTCTTGATCTGCGCGTAGAACTTGCCGGTCGAGCCGTAGGCGGCGACGACCTTGTGGCCGGTGGCCTTTTCAAAGTCGGCGGCGATTTTCTGCATCGGCGCGGTGAAGTTGGCCGCGACGGCGACCGAGACTTCATCGGCGTGCGCCTGGGCGGCAATGCCCGTCAAGGCGATCAGCAACAGGCAAAGGCGGCGGGATGGGTTCATGGCAAAAGCTCCTGGAGGTTGAGAGAAAAGAAAAAAGTCAGTCGATGGCGACGAGGAACACGCTGGGCGCCTTGAACACGGCGACGACCGGCAGGCCGACCACAAGGCCCAGCCGCTTCACACTTTCATCGGTGATGACGGCGGTCAGGACGTGACGCCCGCCGGGCAGGTTCACGGTGACTTCGGAGTTCACCGGCCCGGCATGGATGCGCGCCACGGTGCCCCGGAAGCGGTTGCGCGCCGAGATGCGGACTTCCTTGCTGTCGTCCTCGACCACCAGCACGATGGACGAGGCCTTGACAAAGGCCAGCACATCCTTGCCCAGCGCCAGCCCCAGGCTTTCGGCCGATTCGCGCGTGACGATGGCGGTCAGCACCAGTTGTGGGTCGAGCCGGATGCTCACCTCGACATCGACCACGCCTTCTTTCAGGGCGGTCACGGGTCCGGCAAACTGGTTGCGGGCGCTGGTTTTCATGGTCATCTTCCTTAGGACTTGCTGGAAATCGGCGGCGTCGGCGACACCGCTTTGCGTCAGGTTGTGGGTCAGTTTTTCAAGGGCGAGCTGGGATTCCTGCTCCAGCGCCCGGTAAAACGCAATCAGACGCCGGCCGAATGCGGTCAGCTCGGTGCCGCCGCCGCGCAGCCCGCCGGCCGAGCGATGCACCAGCGGCTGGGGTGCGACGTTGTTCATGTCGTCCACGGCGTCCCAGGCGGCCTTGTAGGACATCGGTACGGCCTTGGCGGCCTGCGAAATCGAGCCTTGCTGGTCAATCGCTTCGAGCAGCCGGATGCGCTTGTCGCCCAGGAAGTTGCCCATGGAGGTTTCAATCAGCAGCTTGCCTGTCAGCTTGGGGTGGGTTGGGGTCATGGGTTTTCTGGTTGGACGTGCAAGGTTCAGCGGGGCATGGTGTCGCTCAGGGACAGGCTGGTCTGGCATTCACCCCGGTCAAAGTTGTGAACGGTGGTGCGGCACACCAGCCAGCGCTGATCGAGCAGGCGCCACGAGGTGAGCATTTCGGCATAGACCGGCGCTTCATAGAACACCTCGTCATCGTCTGACCTGAGTTGCGTCAGCACGTAGCGAAACGCGCAATAGCACGGCTCATGGCGGCCGTCATAGCCCTGGGTGCGATCCGCCGCCATCTCGTAGTCCTGCAAGACATCAAAGCTGACGGGAGGCACCACCAGGGGCCTGATCGGTGAGGGAATATCCTGCCACCACCGGATGTCCCGGACATTGCAGGCCGGCGGCCTGGTCCCATTGACACCCGATTCCTGCCTGTATAACGCTGCGTGCATCTCAACCTCCTTTGGTGTTTCCTTCGTATTTCCAAACCTGACAAACCGTACAGGGCAGCCGGCAGAGCGTTATATTTTTATCTATATAACGACAAACGGTGCAAATTCTTCAAAACTTGTGCCTGGACATGAAGGGCCTGGCCTTACTTTCACGACAATTTGCGGCGGATTTCCTGTTCGCTGCATGGCTTTGCAAACAGCATGCCAGGGCGCGGCGTTGAGCGCCGAGAGGCAGGGGGCCGGTCACGCTGGGCGCGCAGCTGGGGATCAAGGCTTTACGGCACGATGGCCCGGACAGGGCCTGAAATCAGAGCGAAATTGGCCTTTTGCGCCCGCTGGTATTGCACAAGCAGCTATGTTTTTTATAGTAACTTCAGGGCGCTGAAAGCTGGATCCTGGCGATGCGCTGGATCAGCGCCAGGGTGGATTGCTGCGTCAGGGTCGCTGGCCGCAACGAACTGGTGACCACCGACAGCCGCGTGCGCAGCGGCGGATCGCAAATCATGCGCGTGGTAAACGCAGAAGGCCTGATGGAACTGGCCACGGCGTTGCGCGACAGCAGCGCGCAGCCGGCGCCATCGGCCACCAGATCCAGAATGGCCGACACGCCATCAATCTCCAGTGCAATCACGGGCCGGCAGCCAATGCCCGCCATTTCGGCTTCAACATGCATGCGGATGGCGTTCGGCCGGCTGGGAATCACCAGCGGCAGCCGGGCGACCTCCCGAAGCGCAATCGGCGGCGGCGGCGGGTCTTCGCTCAAGCCGGGCGGGCGGGCCTGCACCAGCAACAGGTCTTCATTGAGCAGCGGCGTCATCTCGATGCCGGCGGCGGGCTGCGCGTTGTAGAGCACGGCGATGTCGAGCCGGCCATTGACCAGCCATTCCTGCATCACCGCCGACAGGCCTTCGCTGATGGACAGCTGGGCATCGGGCAATTCCTTGCGAAAAGCGCGCGTCAGCGGCACCGTCAGCACCCGCGCCAGCGTGGGCGGCAGGCCGATGGCCACGCGGCCGGCCAGGGAGCCGCGCACCCGGCCCAGTTCTTCGCGCGCCCGCTCGACCTGGTGCAGGATGCCGCGCCCATGCTCCAGCAGGAGCTTGCCGGCTTCGGTCGGCGTGGCGCCGCGTCCGTTGCGCACCAGCAGGCTCTGGCGCAGCTCGACTTCCAGCAGCCGCACCTGCCGGCTCAGGGCAGGCTGGGCCACATCGAGCGAAATGGAGGCGCGCGTAAAACTGCCGAGTTCGGCCACGCGTACAAAGTATTCGAGTTGTTTAAGGTCCACGCCCCTAGTTTATCGGCATATCGTGACCAGCGATATACCTGTTTGCTATAGCTGCTAGTTGAAGCCTGCCCTGTTGCCCGGCTTGCGCAATCCAGACAATGCTCCTTATTATTCAATTCGAGGAGACTTATCCCATGGCTTCCCAGACAGCGATTCCCTGCCTGTTCATGCGCGGCGGCACCTCGAAGGGGCCGTTTTTCAACCAGGCCGACCTGCCGGCCGACATTCCCACCCGCGACAAGGTGCTGCTGGCGGCCATGGGCTCGCCCGACAAACGCCAGATCGACGGCCTGGGCGGCGCGCATCCGCTGACCAGCAAGGTTGGCATCGTGCGCAAGAGCGCCACGCCCGGCGTTGACATCGACTTCCTGTTCGCCCAGCTGCAGCCCGACAAGGACACGGTCGATACCTCGCCCAACTGCGGCAACATGCTGGCCGCCGTCGTGCCGTTTGCGCTGGAAACCGGCATGGTGCAGCCGCAGGGCACGGGTCCAGATGGAAGCAGCACCTACCGCGTGCTGACCCTGAACACCGACATGCAGTGCGACGTGACAGTGCTCACGCCCGGCGGCGAGGTTCAGTACGAAGGCAGCGCGCGCATCGACGGCGCGCCCGGCACCTCGGCGCCCATCACCATCAATTTCCTCGACACCGCCGGCTCGGTCTGCGCCGGCCTGCTGCCGACCGGCCAAGTGCTGGACCGGGTGAGCGTGGACGGCGAGGGTTTCGAGCCGTTCGAGATCGACGTGACCTGCATCGACAACGGCATGCCGCTGGTGCTGATGCGCGCCAGCGACCTGGGCCGCACCGGCTATGAAACCGCCGCCGAACTCAACGCCGACACCGACCTGAAAATCCGCCTGGAAGCGCTGCGCCTGAAAACCGGCCAGCTCATGGGGCTGGGCGACGTAGCCAAGAAAACCTACCCCAAGATGACCTTGATTGCGCCGCCCCGCGATGGCGGCAGCTTGACAACCCGCAGCTTCATCCCGCATGTCTGCCACGACGCGATTGGCGTGCTGGCGGCCGTCACCGTGGGCACGGCCTGCGTGCTCGACGGCTCGGTCACCCAGGGCATTGCCGTCATGCCGCCGGGCAACCTCAAAACCGTTTCGGTGGAACACCCGACCGGCGAATTCAGCGTCGAGCTGGGGCTGGACCCGGCCAATCCGCAAAACGTGACCCGCGCCGCCTTGCTGCGCACCGCGCGCCTCCTGATGCGCGGCGAGGTCATGGTTCCGCGCTCGACATGGGTGCCCGCCGGCGCCGTCCGAGCAGACAAGCCTTCATCACTTTCACAATAAGGAGACCTCATGATCATCGATTGCCACGGCCACTACACCACGGCGCCCAAAGCGCTGGAAGATTGGCGCAACCGCCAGATCGCCGGCATCAAAAACCCGGCCATGATGCCCAAAGTGTCGGAACTGAAAATCAGCGACGACGAACTGCGCGAGTCGATTGAGCTGAACCAGCTGGCCAAGATGAAAGAGCGCGGCAGCGACCTGACCATCTTCAGCCCGCGCGCCAGCTTCATGGCGCACCACATCGGCGACTTCAACGTGTCCTCGACCTGGGCGGCCATCTGCAACGAGTTGTGCTTTCGCGTCAGCGAGCTGTTTCCCGACAATTTCATTCCCGCCGCCATGCTGCCGCAGTCGCCCGGCGTTGACCCGGCGACCTGCATTCCCGAGCTGGAAAAATGCGTCAAGGAATACGGCAACGTCGGCATCAACCTGAACCCCGATCCGTCGGGCGGCCACTGGACCTCGCCGCCACTGTCGGACCGCTCCTGGTATCCCATCTATGAAAAGATGGTCGAGTACGACATCCCCGCGATGATCCATGTGTCCACCAGCTGCAATGCCTGCTTTCACACCACCGGCGCGCATTACCTGAATGCCGACACCACGGCCTTCATGCAGTGCCTCACGTCCGACCTGTTCAAGGACTTCCCGACGCTCAAGTTCCTGATTCCGCATGGCGGCGGCGCCGTGCCCTACCACTGGGGCCGTTTCCGGGGCCTGGCGCAGGAACTCAAAAAGCCCTTGCTGAGCGAGCATCTGCTGAACAACATCTACTTCGACACCTGCGTCTATCACCAGCCGGGCATTGACCTGCTGAACACCGTGATTCCGGTCAAGAACGTGCTGTTTGCCAGCGAGATGATCGGCGCCGTGCGCGGCATCGACCCCGAAACCGGCCACTACTACGACGACACCAAGCGCTACATCGAAGCGTCAAAAATCCTGAGCAGCGAAGACCGTCACCAAATTTACGAAGGCAATGCCCGGCGCGTGTTCAGCCGTCTTGACGCAGCGCTCAAACTGAAAGGCAAATAAATCATGACCATCAACCAACTGGGCGTCGTCAAGCGCAATATCGTTCGCGCCGACAAGGCGGCGGTCGAAAAACTCTCGAAATTCGGCGTGGCGACCATTCACGAAGCCATGGGCCGCGTGGGGCTGATGAAGCCTTACATGCGCCCCATCTACACCGGCGCCCGCATCTGCGGCACGGCCGTGACCATCTTGCTGCAGCCCGGCGACAACTGGATGATGCACGTGGCCGCCGAGCAGCTGCAGCCCGGCGACGTGGCCGTAGCCGCCTGCACCACCGACAATTTCGACGGCTTTTTCGGCGACCTGCTGGCGACCTCGTTCCAGGCGCGCGGCGCCAGGGGACTGATCATCGACGGTGGCGTGCGCGACGTGGACGAGCTGGAGAAGATGGGCTTTCCGGTGTTCAGCCGCGCCATTCACGCCAAGGGCACGATCAAGGCCACGCTCGGCTCGGTCAACATTCCGGTGATCTGCGCCGGCGCGCTGGTCAATCCGGGCGATGTGGTGATTGCCGACACCGACGGCATCGTCGTGGTGCCGGCCGCCATGGCCCGGGAAGTCGCCGATGCGGCCGAGAAGCGTGAAAGCTTCGAAGGCGAAAAGCGCGAGAAGTTCGCCGCCGGCGTGCTCGGGCTGGACATGTACAAGATGCGCGAGCCGCTGGAAAAAGCCGGCCTGAAATACATCGACTGATTTTTATTGAGACCGATACGGAGACATTTGGACATGAACCTCGCTGCTTTTTCCCGTCGCACCCTGCTGACCTCCGCCGCGCTGGCGGCCACCGTGGCGGGCGCCTGCCTGCCGGCCCACGCCCAGGAGTGGCCCACCAAGAACGTGCGCCTGATCACGCCTTACCCCGTGGGCGGTGGCCCCGATGGCATCGCCCGCCTGCTCGCTGACAAGCTGTCCAAGAAATGGGGCAAGCCGGTGGTGGTGGACAACCGCCCGGGCGGCAACGGCTTCATCGCCATCGACGCCTTCAAGCGTGGCGCGAGCGATGGCCACGACCTGCTGCAGCTCGACAGCGTGCACCTGACGGCCTACCCGTACATGTTCAAGAAGCTGCCCTACGACGTGAGCAAGGACTTCGAGCCCATCGCGCCGCTGTTCCAGTCCTTCCTGTTCTTTGTCGTGCCCACCAACAGCAAGTACACCAAGGTGTCCGAGCTGATCGCCGACGCCAAGGCCCGGCCCGGCAAGATCAACTACGGTTCCTGGTCCATCGGCAACCCGGTGCACTTGGGCGTGGAGGAGCTGCAGGAGCTGGCCGGCATCAAGGTCCAGCATGTGATCTACAAGGAAACCACCCAGCTCTACACCTCGGTGGGCACCGGCGAGCTGGACTTCTCCATCGGCTCGGCCGGCACCGCCGGCCCGATGTACCGCGCCGGCAAACTGCGTTTCCTGGCCGTGGCCGGCCCCAAGCGCATGGAAGCCTACCCGGACGTGCCCACCGTGGCCGAGTCCGGCGGGCCTGCCAACGGCTACGAGGTCAGCGGCTGGAACACCATCGCCGGCCCCAAGGGCTTGTCGCCCGCCATCCAGGACAAGATCCGCAAGGACATCGCCGAGGCCCTGTCCGGACCCGACGTCAAGGAAAAATTCCTGACCTTCGGCTATGTGCCTCTGAACCTGGACCGTCCGCAGTTCGCCAAGTTCATCCAGAACGAAGCCAGCCGCTATTCGGCCGTCATCAAGCGCGCCAAGATCGAACTGGAATAAGGAGACGTCATGAGCAAACCCACCACGGGTGATTTCACCAAGACCCCCGGCTGGCTCGACTGGTACACCGGTCCCAGCAAGCCCCGCTTCCAGGTGCCTGCAGGCAGCGTGGACGCGCATTGCCACGTTTTCGGCCCCGGCGCCGAATTCCCCTATGCGCCCGAGCGCAAGTACACGCCCTGCGACGCGTCCAAGGCCGAGCTTTACGCACTGCGCGACCACCTGGGTTTTTCCCGCAACGTCGTGGTGCAGGCCACCTGCCACGGCGCGGACAACCGCGCCATGGTCGATGCGCTGGTCAACTCGGGCGGCAAGGCGCGCGGCGTGGCGACCGTCAAGCGCAGCGTGACCGATGAAGAGTTGCAGGCCATGCATGCCGCCGGCGTGCGCGGCGTGCGCTTCAATTTCGTCAAGCGCCTAGTCGATTTCACGCCCAAGGAAGAGCTGATCGAGATTGCCAACCGCATCAAGCCGCTGGGCTGGCATGTGGTGATTTATTTCGAGGCGGTTGATTTGCCCGAGCTGTGGGACTTCTTCACCACGCTGCCGACCGATGTGGTGGTCGATCACATGGGCCGTCCCGATGTGAGCCAGCCGGTCGATGGCCCCGAGTTCGAGCTGTTCGTCAAGTTCATGCGCGAACACCCGAACGTCTGGAGCAAGGTCAGCTGTCCCGAGCGCCTGTCCGTCACCGGCCCGAAGGCGCTGAACGGCGAGCAAAACGCCTATACAGACGTGATTCCGTTCGCCAGGCGCATCGTCGATGAGTTCCCCGACCGCGTGCTCTGGGGCACCGACTGGCCGCACCCCAACCTGAAGGACCACATGCCCGACGACGGCCTGCTGGTCGATTTCATCCCGCACATCGCCACCACGCCCGAGCTGCAGCAAAAACTGCTGGTCGATAACCCGATGCGCCTGTACTGGCCCGAAGAAGTGAAAGGCTGAACCATGTCGCTTCAAAAAAACTACCTCGACGTTCCCGGCACCACGATTTTTGATGCCGAGCAGTCCCGCAAGGGCTATCACCTGAACCAGTTCTGCATGTCGCTCATGAAGGCCGAAAACCGCGAGCGCTTCAAGGCCGACGAGCGCGCCTACCTCGACGAGTGGGCCATGACCGAAGAGCAGAAGCTGGCCGTGCTGGCTAGAGACCTGAACCGCTGCATTGCGCTGGGCGGCAACATCTACTTCCTGGCAAAAATCGGCGCCACCGACGGCAAGAGCTTCCAGCAGATGGCGGGCTCCATGACCGGCATGACCGAAGAGGAATACCGCGACATGATGATTCATGGCGGCCGCTCGGTCGAGGGCAACCGCGTGGTCGGCGAAGACGGCGACGCGCAGGCCCAGCACCAGCCGCAAGGCAAAGCGGGCCACAGTGCCCAGAAAGCGAGCGCCTGAATGGCCAAGATCACCGCCAGCGTTTACACCTCCCACGTCCCGGCCATCGGCGCCGCGCTCGACCTGGGCAAGAACAACGAGCCGTACTGGCAGCCCGTGTTCAAGGGCTACGACTTCGGCAAGCAGTGGATCAAGGAGAATCCGCCCGACGTCATCTTCCTGGTCTACAACGACCATGCCACGGCTTTCAGCCTGGACATGATTCCGACCTTTGCCATCGGCACGGCGGCCGAATTCGCCCCGGCCGACGAAGGCTGGGGGCCGCGCCCCGTGCCGACCGTGATCGGCCACCCCGAACTGGCTGCGCACATTGCGCAGTCGGTCATCCAGGATGACTTTGACCTGACCATCGTCAACAAGATGGACGTGGACCATGGCCTGACCGTGCCGCTTTCACTTATGTTCGGCCAGCCGCCGGCTGACGATTTCCGCTGGCCCTGCCCGGTGATTCCGTTCGCGGTGAACGTGGTGCAGTACCCGGTGCCTTCGGGCAAGCGCTGCTTCAACTTGGGCAAGGCGGTCCGCAAGGCGGTCGAGTCCTTCGACCAGCCGCTCAATGTGCAGATCTGGGGCACGGGCGGCATGAGCCACCAGCTGCAGGGACCGCGCGCCGGCCTGATCAACAAGGAATTCGACAACGCCTTCCTGGACCGGCTGATCGCCGACCCCGAAGGCCAGGCGAATGTGCCGCACATCGACTATGTGCGCGAAGCCGGCTCCGAAGGCATCGAGCTGGTGATGTGGCTGATTGCCCGTGGCGCGATGGACGACATTGACCCGGCCCCGCTCGGCGCCGCAGCGCCGGATGCTACAAAAAATGTAGCTTCTCAAGCACATCCAGTCAGCGTAAAGCAGCGTTTTTATCATGTACCCGCATCCAACACGGCCGTCGGCCACCTGATTCTGGAGAACACCTAAATGAGCAAAACCATCAAAGTCGCCCTGGCGGGCGCCGGTGCCTTCGGCATCAAGCACCTGGACGGCATCCAGAACATCGACGGCGTGGAAGTCGTCTCGCTGATCAGCCGCGACCTGGAAAAAACCAGGGAAGTCGCCGCCAAATACGGCATTGGACACGTCACCACCGAGCTGGCCGATGCGCTGGCCCTGCCGGAAGTCGATGCCGTCATCCTCTGCACGCCGACGCAGATGCACGCCGAGCAGACGCTGGCCTGCCTGCGGGCCGGCAAGCATGTGCAGGTGGAAATTCCGCTGGCCGACAACCTCAAGGGCGCCGAGGAAGTCGTGGCGCTGCAACAGGAAACCGGACTGGTCGCGATGTGCGGCCACACCCGGCGCTTCAACCCCAGCCACCAGTACGTCAACCAGCAAATCACGGCCGGGAAATTCAACATCCTGCAGATGGATGTGCAGACCTATTTCTTTCGCCGCACCAACACCAACGCGCTGGGCCAGGCGCGCAGCTGGACCGACCACCTGCTGTGGCACCATGCCGCGCACACCGTGGACCTGTTCGCCTACCAGTGCAACAGCCCCATCGTGCAGGCCAACGCCGTGCAGGGTCCGATTCACCCGGTGCTGGGCATTGCGATGGACATGTCGATCCAGCTCAAGGCCGCCAACGGCGCCATCTGCACGCTGAGCCTGAGCTTTAACAACGAAGGCCCGCTGGGCACCTACTTTCGCTACATCGGCGACACCGCCACCTACCTGGCCCGGTACGACGACCTGTTCACCGGCAAGGAAGAAAAAATTGAAGTCGGCCAGGTCGCCGTGAGCATGAACGGCATCGAGCTGCAGGACCGCGAATTCTTCGCCGCCATCAAGGAAGGCCGCGAGCCCAACTCCAGCGTCGCCAAGGTGTTCGCCTGCTACCAGGTACTGCACCAGCTGGAGCAGCAGCTCAACGCCAGCGCCTGATTGGCCATCCGTCCAGCCTGACCCGCAGGATCAACCCAGAATAGAGGGCCGGATCACCAGACGCGCCGCGTTTGTGTGATCCGGCCCTCTGCTTTTAACGTCAACAATGTAATCTACAAATTAAATTTACCATGCAACAGCGAAAACTCGGCCCCTTCAGTGTCTCCGCCATCAGCCTCGGCTGCATGAACCTCAGCCATGCCTACGGCGCGCCCGTGTCAGCCGGGCAGGGCGAGCGCGTGCTGCTGGCCGCGCTCGACGCAGGCGTGACGATGTTCGACACCGCAGCGCTCTATGGCTTTGGCGCCAACGAAACCCTGGTTGGGAACGTGCTTTCCAGGCACCGCAGCCGCTTCACGCTGGCCAGCAAGTGCGGCATGACCGGCGTGGATGTGGCGGGCGACGGCAAACAGGTCCGGGTGATCGACGGCCGGCCTGAAACCATTCGCGCGACCTGCGAGGCGGCCTTGAAGCGCCTGCGGACCGACGTGATTGACCTGTATTACCTGCACCGCTGGGACAAGCAGGTGCCGATTGAAGACAGCGTGGGCGCGCTCGCCGGGCTGGTCGCCGCCGGAAAGATCCGCACCATCGGCCTGAGCGAAGTCTCGGCCGCCACGCTGCGCCGCGCCCATGCGGTGCATCCGGTCACCGCCGTGCAGACCGAGTATTCGCTGTGGACGCGCAACCCCGAGATTGCCGTGCTGCAAGCCTGCCGCGAACTCGGCGTGGCTTTCGTCGCCTTCAGCCCGGTGGCGCGGGGCTTTTTGTGCGCGGAGCTGCAAGACGTGAGCACGCTGGACGCCAAGGACATCCGCCGCAGCATGCCGCGCTTTTCACCCGAGAACTACGCGGCCAACCTGACACTGTTGCCCGCCTACCAAGCTATCGCGCAAGAAGCCGGCTGCACGCCGGCCCAGTTGGCGCTGGCCTGGCTGCTGCATCAGGGCGAAGACATCATTCCGATTCCCGGAACCACCCGCGTGGAGCACCTGGAAGACGACCTGGGCGCGGTGAACGTCAAGCTCAGCGCTGATGCACTGGCTCGTGTGGACGCCCTGATCAATGAAAAAACCGTGATCGGCAGCCGCTACAACGAGCAGGGCAATCGGGAGGTCGATACCGAAGTGTTTTAACGCAAGGGTGGCCGTTGACAATGCCGTTTCATTGTCATGAAATGCTATAAAAATAATAGCTGTTTACGCCCGTGGATATTGCGCAAGAGCCTGATTTGATGAATATTTTTGAATGTTGAAAACAAAAAAGCCCCGTAACCTATTGAGTTACGGGGCTTTTTCTCTGTTTCTTGGACTTCTTTGGAAGTCCTGAAACTCATTCATGGCGGAAGAGGCGTCTGCCTCCGCCGAACTTCTAGCCACTTCAACCGCCCTCAATTAGCCTCATGATTTTTATTTCCTCCAATGAGAAGAATCAAAAACCGTTATCAACTAAACTCATGCGCTATCATCTAACCGCACACGGTTTGTTGGGTAGGATGTTGGCTTATCTGGCATGTGTGCTGAAAGTACATCATGCCAAAAATTGCCCGTGAGCTGTCAGCACTTGAAGTGGGTCGCCTCAAAGCTCCAGGATTGGTTGCAGTCGGTGTAGTGCCCGGTCTTCAGCTTCAAGTCTCTCCAACTGGTACCCGGTCATGGGTACTGCGGGTCAAGGTGGGCAACAAGCGCCGAGATATGGGGCTTGGAGCTTACCCTGGCGTTACGCTTGCCCAAGCCCGCGAAAAGGCCCGCCACGCCCGCGAACTCATCGAACAGGGTCAAGACCCTATCCTGACCCGTCAAGCCGCTCAAAGCAAGCTCCGGGCGGATCAGGCAAGCCTCATTACGTTTGAAGCAGCCGCCCATGCTTTCATGGATGCGAAGTCAGCCGAATGGTCCAACCCGAAACACGCGGCGCAATGGTCAGCCACCCTCACCACCTATGTTTACCCGACCATCGGGAAATTGCATGTGGCTGACGTGCAGCAAGCCCACATCCTGCAGATTCTCCAACCTATCTGGGCCACAAAAACAGAGACTGCCTCACGCTTGCGCGGCCGGATTGAAAACGTCCTGGATTGGGCGAAAGCACGGGGCTACAGAAAAGACGAAAACCCGGCCCGCTGGCGCGGCCACCTCGACAAACTGCTGTCAGCCCCGGAAAAGACCACCAAAACCGTTCACCACCCGGCTGTCCCCATCAATGAAGCGCCGGCCTTTTATGCAGCACTGCAGCAACGCGCCGGAATGGCAGCGCGCGCCCTTGAACTCGCCTTGCTGACCGCCGCCCGATCCGGGGAAGTTCGTGGGGCTGTATGGGCAGAGTTCGACCTGAACGCGGGAGTGTGGGCTATCCCAGCGGGGCGCATGAAGGCACGGAAGGAACATCGTGTCCCCTTATCCACATCGGCGATTCGGATCCTGCGCACGCTGCCACACGTTGAAGGTTCGGAATTTGTCTTTCCAGCCCCACGGGGCGGCAAGCTGTCAGACATGGCACTGACCGCTGTCATGCGTCGCATGGGGCTGGAATATGTCCCTCATGGCCTGCGAAGCACGTTCCGGGACTGGGTAGCGGAACGCACCAGTTACCCCCGTGATATGGCTGAAATGGCCCTGGCACACACACTAACCGACGCAGTAGAGGCGGCTTATCGGCGCGGCGATATGCTTGAAAAACGCCGCGCAATGATGGATGCATGGGCTGGCTTCCTTGCGACGCCAGAAGCCACGGGTGAAAAAGTCGTTCCCATGAAAATAAAGGCTGCATAAATCGACTTTTTCGCCTGACCATCGAGTTGCCCTGACTATCATAAAAGTAAGGGTATCCCTAATCAATCACACGCAAGGCGCTTCATGACACAGCAAGAAATCATCATTCGCAGGACCAAGCTCCCCGGTATTCTCGGCATTTCAATGGCAACAATCGACCGGCTCAGGGCAGCAGGGGACTTCCCGAAGCCCATCAGGCTCGGAGAACAGGCGATTGGCTTTACCAAACACTCCATCGAAGAATGGCTGGCTACGCGCCCCACCTGCCACCACTTCACGGAAACAATCGCCCTATAGCTCAAGAGAGAAAAGCGCATGTACCATGCGCCGAACCAACCCGCGAAACGGCTGTTGCCGTCCACATGCCACCACGTCGGACGCGATGACTGCTTGGTACGGCTGGCGGGGATCGAACCCACGACTTTCGTCCACCACAACGCCAAGTAAAACTGCAATTATGTAGCAGGATTTTGTATCACGCTTTTTCCGTGCAGCTCTGTTGACGTTAGTTCCATCAGTTCCGATAGTCTTCATTTTGGCGCCGGTTTAGCAGCGCAAACGGTCTTTCGGCCGTCTCCCTCAAAGTCAAACTAATCCCCAGCGGGATTATTGGCCCATGCGACTGACGCTTAGGAGGCGATTGTTGTCTTTCGCACTGTCGCGCTGGGTGGCCACAAGCTAGCCTGCGACGCCTGCGGCCACAGCCACTGGCAATATCACTCGTGCCGCAACCGCCATTGACTGCAGTGTGGCGCGCTGGCCAAAGACACCTGGGCTGCGCGGGCGGCTGGCTGAGTTGCCCGCCCGCCCGCCTGTGCCGGCGCGGCTTTGGCTTGCAACGATGCGAACACAAGCCCATAATTTGCTCGGTCAGCAGGATTTGAAGATTTCACTCCCCTTTATCGACGCCTCGCAGGCGGTTCAGTCCAACGATGTTAATCAGCCGCAGGAGGCGGTCAATGATTTACGAAGACTTGGCGTGGCGGCAGATAAACGCTGATCGTTAGAACCACAGGTGACACTATGCACACTGCCGCTCCCAAAAAATTCTCCCCGGCAAAGATCCCAGTCAACTCCTCGGACAAACCAGGACCGACGCCAGCAACTGCACCTCAACACCCTACTCCAAAGGCATGGTGGCAGTGGACTCTCTTGTACCCCACCCTTATCGTGGCCATTCTCGGGGCAATACCGACGCTGCTGGAGCTCATTAAGTCGTCACAAGTCGGCGTCCCATTTGGCCAATCAGCCCAAGCCCTTGAACAAGAAGATCTCTGGGCCAAGAATCTAAGATGCACTGAGGCACCACTCGACGGGCTTGTGAATCCGGTCAACGTTTACGTTGACGCCACCATTTGCAGATCTGGGGACGTATTGGTCCGATTCATGGGGACCAAAGACGACCAGAAGTCATACCGCTGGGTTCCCGTCGAGCGCTTTGAGAAAAAGGTGTCCGTCAATTCTTGGCTTCCAGTTGCAATGGCCGGCGAGCCACTTTTTCCGATGCCGCGAAGACGTGAGAGTGTCATTTGCCAATGGCAGGCGGACTCAGGCAAAGTGATTCGAAAGATTCGTGTAGACGAACCCACACGTCCAGGTACTTCGGGTGGCTCGACACAGCCGAAGAATGAGCAATGCTTTGAGGAAACGGTACGAACATCAACTGGTGACGTTGTTAATCGGAGTTCAGTTTTATGTACATCACCTTGCGGGCCAATCCGCTAGTCACGTCCACCTTGGAGGCTAACATGCGCCCATCCACAGTTAGATTCGCGAACATTGCTCTGCTCCTTTGGGGCCCGATGATGGCGCATTCGGAAAGTCCTCCCATGCCCCAGCAACCCGTGCAGGAAAAGGACATGAAGCGACAGAGGACAAATCAACCGGCGGCTGCGGCAGCAAACGCCCCAGTTGCTGTTGCCCCGGCTTCCGCTGCTGCAAGCGATCCAGAATGGAAGAAGGCAAAAAAGGAGAAGGCAAAGTAACCACGCAGCGGTTCTAACCCTCTCCATGAACCCATAAGCTAAGCTCTTGATTTCATTGGAGGGGACAACATGAAGGCGAGGGTGTCAAACGGGCTGGTTGATGGGCGCGAGTTGCTGTCCGAGTTCCTTGTTCAGGCGTTTGAGGGCGCGTTGCTTGGACTGCAATACTTTACTCTCATAGTCCGCCTGACCCTTTTCAATGTACGCATCTCCCTTCACCATGACACGCCAGAACCAGGCCGCAACCTTCCTGGCCAGCGCCATGGAACAGAACAGTCGCCTATTAGTGCGGTTGCGCCCGCGTTAGCCCGGTCCCGTCGCTTGCCACTGTCGTGATTGCCCGGGCCAGCTCCGACCTCTCCGACTGGGTCAACTCCACGCAAGAACACTGGCGAATGCATCACTGGAGCATTTTTGAATACGGTAGATGGCAGCACGAGACAACCCGAGCTGCCTTGCCACCATAGAAACACTTTTCCCCTCACCAGTCAGTGTGATGACTTCGAAAATTTGGTTTTCCGTGTAGCTTGGCTTGCGCCCGAGCTATACCCTATCCGTGCTGGCCTTTGCGTGGGCAATCCCGGCCCGCTGAGCCTCTTTGTTAGCCTTGGCCTGGGCCTGTGACAGCGCAGCCAGGAAGCCGATGAGCGCATCCCTCACGGCCTGAGTCATCGGGTCTTTGGTAGCACCGTCAAATGTCATGCCATTGATGACCGTCTTGATGACCACGCCCCGGCGCATGAACGCCCGGATGTTGTCGGACACGTCCTCGTAGTTGCGGCCCAAGCGGTCCACCCAGCGTGTCACCAGCGCGTAGCAGATCGAACAAGCGGCGACCACCCGGCCGTTCAGCCAGCTTCGTCGTGACGCCGCTCACGCCGTCGTCAGTCACGACCTGATCGAATATGAAACCCGCTGCTTCGGCCTGGGTGCGTTGGTGCTCGACGGGCTGCTCAGAAGTGGAGACCCGCGCATAGAAGACAGTGGTCATGTCTGTCCGTTAGGCTGTTGTTCGTTAATAAATCGTCCGTTGATCAAATACCGACCCTAATGGACAGGTTTGGCGCGATTTTTTGACTGTGCGCTGGGGCATACCTGTGCGAACAGTGTATGACAACATAATCATTTTTAGATCATTTATTGATTTGATTTTGATTTTTCACTAAAATATAGTCATGAATGACCGACCATTACCGACTGAAGACGACCTTCTCGACACCGATGCCGCAGGTCGGTGGCTGAGCCAAGCACTGCCCGAGAAAACCCCGGCGCAGTGGGCGCTTTGGCTGCGCAACAACCGCAACCAGTCACGCCACGCAAGCTACCGCATCAACGTGCAGCGATTCGGAAAGAAAGCGTGCTACCTGCCTGTAGACCTGGAAAGGTTTGTGGACTGGGAGAAGTCACGACAGCTTGGGACTGTCAAGCTGAGCGGGCGCGTGGTCGAGGTGATGCGGGCCTATGGCATGGATGAAGTGGGCGGCAGCAATTACGGCCGCAAGCTGGCCTACGAAGTCCAACTCAGCTTTGAAGAGGGCAGCCCTGACAAACAGTTTGTCCGCCTGATGATCAAGCGCCCGCTGGGCATTTTCAGGCTTGAAGCCGATGAGGCTGAAGCGCTGGCAAAAGAGCTTCTGGTCATCGCCCACGCTATCCGCCGTCATCCGGACCCTACAACACCGAGCCGAGCAGACGCAGGCGACTACAAAACCCTCATTGACACCCAAGACCTGACCGTCAGCCGCCTGAAGGTGCCGAAATGAGCCTGTGTGGGCTTGAAGGCTTCAAGCTCAAGGCCGTGGTCGACAGGATTCGTTTTGAGGTCACGCTCAACAATCCCTCGCAGTTCCGGCACCTGCAGAATCGAACGGCCGCAGCGTGGGGAAAGACCTACTTTTTCCCACAAGACGCTTCTGGCCTGGTATGGGAATTTTGGGTTCAAGACCCGGCCGGTCCGACGCAGTTCATGACCGACGTGCAGGCAATGCGTGGCTCCAGCGAGCCGCTCATCGCCGAAAACCAGATCAGGATCACGGGCATTGAGATGGCCATTGACGCCTACCATCCCAGCAACGACATCGACGCCCTGGTTCACGCCGCTCTTCACTTCCTTCGCCATCGGGCTAACTTGGCCAATGGGTTGCCGCGAATCCCGAGACCGCCGTATTTTGACTCGCCCATCCTCGCGGCCCAATGGGAAGCCACCAAAGCGGCAGACGCAGCCGCCAAAGCTGAGGCCCGCCGCCTTGGCGCAAAGCCACCGCCACCGCTCGACGAGCCATCAGGCATGTCCCCAGCCGTGGAGTCGCCGGCCCATGCTCTATGGGCATTCAAGCACGGCCTGGGAATTCATCAGGGAAAAGCGCCTGATAGAAATACAGGCAAATGTGAGGATGCAGTGGGCCAGCATTTTTACGTCAAGACCACCGACACGGTAAAGGGTGGCGAAACCCATGCGCTGTTGCCATCCTCTGCCTGGCGGGCGCGAATGGAGGACAGGCTGCAGCGCGATGATCCCCAAAGGCACCCGCCGTTGCCATTCGACACCATCGGCGCGTGGCGCACTTTTCGCTTCGCAACCCTGGCCGAAAGGTTCGCCATGGTCGTGCCCAAACCACCACGCTCGCCGATGCTCGCATTGTGCCGCGAGCAGCACGGAACCCAGTTCGGCCGCATACCGGGCGCGTTCATCCTGGGACGCCGCAAGAGGGCTAATTACACCCTGCGCGACACCGCCACGAACGACAGCATCAGGATGGCACTCAAGGCGTTGGACTCGCCTGCCAAGCTGTCGAAAAGATGAAGACTGCAAAAATTCGGGAAGATTTCGTCTGTCCTAACCTCTTCACCCATTGGGGAACCCGCTTTTCAAGGGGCTGGTCCTAAATACTATGACTACAACAGCTAGACATTCATGATCAAGACAGGAGCGAAGCAAAAGCAGCAGCAGCGCCGCCCCCGAAGGGCGGCGCAACATCGAGCTTGGCCACCCAAGCACTTGCACCAGAGCAGTCGGCCGCTGTGCTGCGCAGCGGCAAAGCAAGGCCACCTGCGTCTGTGCATCAGCGTTCTCGCCTGTAGACAGGCAGCCACACCCGGAGCTTCAACAGAGCCGCCAATAGACCTGAAGTAAATCCTACAGCATGAAAAAATCATTAACAGCAGAACAGCTCAAGCAGTTGACGGACATTCTGGAAAGATCATGTTCAGCTATGGACGATCCAGTCCAGGGAGTCGAATTCAGCGCCGCTGAGTTGGACTTCGACATGAAGCTCGACATCAAAACCGACTTCGACTTCAGCGCGCTGCCACCCCTTCCATCCACCCCCAGCACGTCCCTACAGAGGACTCCATGCTCCGGGACGAGGAAGATAAGCATTCGGGTGTCCAACGCTGTTCTCAATGCCTTCCGGGATCAAGCTAAATGCAAGGGAACTCGAACTCAGACCTTGATCAACCGGGTGCTCAAGGAAAAGTCACAGGGCTGGTGAGTGCGGGCCACCAGGGCTTGGTGGGACAACGCCCTATAAGCACTCCCGGCAGGGTCAACCGCAAGGGTATTGTTCAAACGAACACCACCAACAAAATGTATGGACAACTCTACCGCCGTCATCCGGGATGCTTGACTGCACTGTTCAAGGCTAGGCTAGGCTAGGCTAGGCTGGGCTGGGCTGGGCTGGGCTGGGCTACCCCAGGATAGGCCAGTGCAGAAGGCCCGGCCAAGTTCAGGCGAAAGGGTTCTTGACCGTCCTGGCAGCCTTCACCTTCACCACCTCCGGCAATTGCTTGTCAGCCTCCAGCGCCTTGACCACATCGTTAACGAGCACCTGCAGTTCCCTGGCCAGCGCCAGGCCGGCCTTGTCCTTGGTGAGCACCACGTCGCCGGTGAGCGCCACCCGGTCCACCCGGTTCTCGATCTCCAGCTCGCCGATGCGCAGCACGTCGGCTTCGTTGGCATAGGGCTTGAATTTTTCCGTCATGGCAAAGCTCCTTAATGTTTAATGGCACGCCCGATGGCGTCGAGGATGCTGCGCGAGAAGTCCTTGAGCGTGAACTCTTCCTCTGGCTGCCCTTTCTTGGCTTTCGGCTTTTTGCCATGCGCAGAGCTGGGCTTGGGCAAGTCCATGCCGCCATCGCGCACCTGCTGGGGCAATCCCGGCAGCAGGCTGATGCCCACCATCTTCTCCAGATCGGACACCGAGGCGGTTGAATACTCGCGTGTCTCGTCGTTGGTGACAATATAGGCACCTGCGCGCTGCTGCTTCGGGCTGTAGAGCACTTTCCAAATATGCGTGGGCACCAGGACGTTGCCGACTTGTTTGATGCCGGTGCCGATGAAGGCCGGGCCAGAGACGACGTAAATCTCGCCTTCGCTGGTCGCTAGCTGCCGGGTAGCGCCTTCGATGCCGGCCCAGATGCCCGCATTGTTGGCATGCACCTGCGGCACCATGTTGGCCAGCGAAAACGATTGTGCCTGGGCCGTCCGGGTGGCGAAGTCGGCGTTCGGCGACATGTGTCCCCGGTCATAGCCCGAGCGCGCATAGTCGCTCAGCTCGGCCCGGTCCTGCGCGGGCAGCGTGGACTCGGGATGAAAGGAGTCTTTCCTGGACAATTCCCCAGCCGCCTCGACGTTGGCGCGCGTCAGGTGCTCGGCCGAATACAGCGGCGTGCGGCTGATGCCAGAGTGCAACACGGCGAAAGCCTCAAAGCAAACCTCCTGCGTGCGCGCCTTGAGCTTGGAATTGGTGACGGTGGGCGCAGCGCCTGCGGCGAAGTGTTCAGGGCAGCGGGTGGCGCCCCAGGCTGGCATGGTAAGGCAAGCGGCGAGCGGCAGAACGAGGGTGAGAAATCGTGACATGGGCAAGAGTATCTCGCAAGGAATGACCGATCAAGGTCAGCAGTGGATCAAACTTGGGTGCGCCTTAAAAACCGGAAAATAAAACAGTAACGATGGCACGGCCACCCAGCAATGAACACCTCCTTAAAATTCCTCGCCCACTTCGCTTTCATTTGCGCGGTGCTTACGATCAGCGCTCCTGTCATGGCGCACCGAAGTGGCTGCCATCGGTGGCACAGTTGCCCATCCGACACGGGCAGCTATGTCTGTGGCGACACCGGGCACAGCAACGAGTGCGGTCGCTCCGAAGGAGCCTCATTTGCCCAAAAGAAGGCCCAGCGCTCTGCGCCGAAGCAAGGCAGGCCGCCTACTCATTCCCGGCCAGCGCCTTTGCCGTCAAGATAAGCCCTCTGCTGACGCACCAGCGTCGCCACAAGAGCGCCTATCGGGAAACCGTCGATGGCGCTGGCTCCTGCTTCGGCCCTTCAATGACCCTCATCAGCTGATCATGCCTGTTCGCATACCAGCGCAGCAGGCACTCTCGGTCCCGGCACGTCGCCTCGCGCCTGCGCCACTCTTCGCTGTTCTGGCGCCGAAAGGCCGCGCCGTCGGAGGCCGCGTTTTTCGCCCGTGCGTACACCCGGCCCAGTTCGCGGTCGAGCCGGGCAAGCTCGGCATCCGAACAAATCATCTTCTCGGGCATAGAGCGCGCCTTGGCGCAGTCAAAACTCGGCCCGGGCGATGTTGCCGCGCCCGGCTCGCGCGGCGCCGGCAGAGCCGCTTGTGCGGCCTCAACCTGGCGCGGATGCGAAGGGGGAACGGATGTTTTGGAAGGCGTGGAAGTGCCCTCCTGCGCCGACCTGACTGGCTGGCCCAGCGCCGCCAGCCCTTCGGCCGCAAAGCGCGTTTTCTCATGGGCTTGGCCATACCTGGCCTGATACGTGCGCAGGCTGTCGGCGTACAGGCGTTCGGCACGCCTGCGCAGCTCGGCGCGCTTGGCGCTGGCAGAGCCGTCCTCCAGGGCGAGCCCCGCATAAAGCCAGCCCAGCTGGTACTTCGCGTCGGCGGACTCGACGGAGTCCATCCCCTTGAGCTTGTCCGCCACCCGGCACGACATCAGGAAGGCGACTTCGGCGTCGCGCGGCCGGCCTGCCGCAGCCGCTTCCTTGCCCAGAACAATGAACGAGGTGATATTTTTCGCGGTCATGCCGGACAAGTCGGTCTGCAGGGCAAATTGCCCGTCTTTCCTGCCGGCGACTGCCACTGCCGGCTGCAAGGGACAAGCTGCCCGCTGCGCGGGCGCCAGTGCTGCGCTCCGCGGAACCGCAGCCGTTGCCTTCGGTTGATCGGGAAGAGGCGATGAAGCGGCATGACCCAGCATCAGCAGCCATGCGCCCGCCACGGCTGCTGCTGCGCGCGCAAGCACGGATGCAAGGATGACCCCTTGATGCTTGATGATGACCATGCCGATACCATAGCGCGGCACGGGAAGCGCAAGGGTAGGACTTCACCCATTGATCGAAAAAGCGCTTCTTGGCCATGTCAATGCAACCCAGGCATGGCGGATCGAGGTGAAATCGTGCTCGACCTGCGGCTCGGCCCTTGATCGCTTGATGCTGGTTGCATAGACAGATGGCAGCGGTGGCATACTGGATGGATGCACAGTGCATTACTGCCCGCCTTCCCGGTGCCTTTGTCAGACGCGCCGCTGCTGGCCAGGCTGCTGGTCAATCGGGTCTGCGCCGGGTTTCCCTCGCCGGCCGAGGATCTGGGCGCCCAGCGCATTGACCTCACGCAGGTACTGATCACGCATCCGCAGGCGACCTTCCTGCTGCGTGCCCAAGGTCACTCGATGATGGAAGCCGGGATTTTCGACAACGACATCTTGGTGGTGAACCGCGCCATCGCGCCCCGGCACCGGCATATCGTGGTCGCGGTGGTCGATGGCGACTTCACCGTCAAGCGCCTGTACCAGCTGGGCGGGCGCATCAGGCTCCAGGCGGCCAACCCGACCTTTCCCGACATCATTCCCCGGGACGGCCAGCTGCTGGAAATATGGGGCGTGGTCACGGCCAGCATCAAGCAGTTTCAGGGCTGAGCCATGCGCATCCCCGCCAGGCGCCATCCCGAGTTCGAGCCCAAGCAGCCCTATGGCTATCCCACCCACCTGCGCGAAGCCATTGTCGATCTGCCCGCTGCGCCCGGGGTTTATATCTTCCATGGCGAAGAAGGCAGGCTGCCACTCTACATTGGCAAAAGCGTCAACCTGCGCAGCCGCGTGCTCTCGCACCTGCGCAATCCCGACGAAGCACACCTGCTGCGCCAGACGCACCGCATCAGCCACATCCGCACGGCCGGCGAGATCGGCGCGCTGCTGCTCGAAGCGCGCCTGATCAAGCAGCTCCAGCCTCTGCTGAACCAGAAGCTGCGCCGCAGCCGCCAGCTGTGCTCCTTTCGTCTCCATGACGGGCGGCCGGAAGTGGTCTATTCCAGGGACATCGACTTCGCCACCGAGCCCGCTTTGTACGGCCTGTTCGGCAGCCGCCACGCCGCCCTGGAAGCGATGCACGGCCTGGCCGACCGGCACCGACTGTGCTACGGCGCGCTCGGGCTGGAAAGGCTCGCCCCGGGCCGGGCGTGCTTTCGCGCCATGCTGCACCAGTGCGCCGGCGTCTGCCGGGGCGAGGAAAGCCAGGAAGCCCACCACCGCCGCCTGCTGAGCAGCCTGGACGCGCTGCGCGTGGCCTGCTGGCCCTACCTTGGCGCCATCGCCCTGGTCGAGCGCGACGGGAAGGACTGCCAGTTTCATGTCATCCGCAACTGGCACTACCTGGGCAGCGTCGGCAGCGAGGCCGAGGCCCGACAACTCGACACGGTGGCGGCAGGCTTTGATGCCGACGGCTACAAAATCCTGTGCAAGCCGCTGCTGAGCGGCCGGGCCGAGATCGTCCAGCTGTGAAGCCGGAACAGGAAGCAACAAGCCATGTACGCTCTGGTCGATGGCAACAACTTTTATGTCAGCTGCGAGCGGGTGTTCCGGCCCAGCCTGGTCGGCCACCCGGTGGTGGTGCTGTCCAACAACGACGGCTGCGCGATTGCCCGCAGCAACGAAGCCAAGGCGCTGGGCATCGCCATGGGCGCGCCCTGGTTCGAGATCGCCCACCTGGCCGAATCCGCCGGCTTGGTGGCGCTGTCGGCCAACTTTGCACTGTACGGCGACATGAGCGACCGCATGATGAGCCTGGCCGCCGGGCTGGGGCCGGGGCAGGAAATCTATTCGATTGACGAGTCCTTCATTGACCTGGACGGCGTGCGCGGCTGCCTGACACAGCGCGGCCACAAGGTGCGCGAGCGCATCCTCGACTGGATCGGCATTCCATGCTGCGTGGGCATCGGCGTTACCAAGACCCTGGCCAAGCTGGCCAACCACATCGCCAAGACGGCCGAGCGCAAACCCGGCAGCTATCCCGAACACCTGGCGCTGGTGTGCAACCTGGCGGCCCTGACGCCGCCAGCGCTGCAGGAGGTGCTGGCCGCGACCGAAGTGCGCGAGGTCTGGGGCGTGGGCCGGCGCATCGCGGCGCAGCTCAAGGAAAGCGGCATCCACTCCGCGCTCGACCTGGCCCGGCTGGACCCGGCGATGGTGCGGCGGCGCTGGTCGGTGGTGCTGGAGCGCACGGTGCGGGAGTTGCAGGGCTTGGCGTGCATTGAACTGGAATTAGCGCCCGCGCGCAAACAGGAAATTGCCTGCACCCGCTCGTTCGGGCATCCGGTCACGCATCTGGCGGACCTGGGCGAAGCCGTCACGGAGTTCGCCAGCCGGGCCGCGCACAAGCTGCGCGCGCAAGGCAGCCTGGCCGGCCAGGTGCTGGTGTTCATCCGCACCAGCCCGTTCCGGCCGCAAGCGCAGTTCAGCCGCTCCATCATCACACCGCTGCGCCGCCCGAGCGCGGACACGGGCGTGATCGTCGCGGCAGCGCTCAGCAGCCTGCGCGCCATTTACCGGCCCGGCTACCATCTGGCCAGGGCCGGAATCATGCTGCTCGAACTCCAGCCCAACACGGTGCTGCAGGGCGAGCTCGACCTGCAGGAGGGCGCTGCGCCGCAGAGAACCCGCCTGATGACGACGATCGACGACCTCAACCAGCGCTATGGCCGGGGCACCGTGATCATGGCCAGCGCCGGACTGGCCGGGGACCGGCGGGCCTGGACGATGAAGCAGGAGCGCCGCACGCCGGGTTACACGACGTGCTGGGCCGACATGCCTGTCGTGCGGGCGTGATGAACGATAGGCGAGTAGCCCCCGAAGGTTTCGGCGATAAGGAAGTCCATCGAGGATTGCGGTTCAAGCGGAGGGGAAGTCGGGCATGACGCGAACCATGAATTCATCAAACAGCGGCACGGTGAACGCCATGTCACCGTGCGCCGGGCTGTAGATCATTCCCTTCTTGATGAGCTTGGAGCGTACCGGGCCAATCCCCTTGACCGACATGCCCAGCGCCATGGCGATGTCGCCCGTGCGATGGCTGCCTGGGCCAAGGCTGGCCATCGCGCGCAGGAAGTTTTTCTCTCCGGGCGTCAAGCGGTCAAAGCGCACTCGAAAGAAATTCCTGTCCAGCCGGCGAATCACCTCCGGCGTGGCATCCTGCACGGTCTGCAAGGTGATCGGGCTTGCTGCCGCGATATTCCATGCTTGGTAACCCCATTCCTGAATGAAATAGGGATAGCCATGCGTCAGGCGGAACACTTCGCGTAGCGCATCGGACTGAAATTCGACGCCGGCTTGCTGGGCCGGATCGTGCAATGCCTTGGCCGCGTCCTGTTCGGACAGTGCCCCGACATCCGGAAAATTGAACAGCCGCTCGGCATACGACTTCGACTCCCCCGCCATGCCGGGCAGCACTGGCAGGCCAGCGGCGAGCAGCACCAGCGGCAACTGCTTTTGCTGCATCTTGTGCATGGCCATGATGATGGCCCCCAGCTCCTTCTGGCTCAGGTACTGGATTTCATCGATCAGGATGGCCACGGCGCTTTGGCGGTCTTCGGCTGCCTCGGCAATAGCCACAAACAGATTGGGCAGGTCCACTTCAAGATCGCCGCTGTCGGCCGTGCCTTTGGCCGGTTCGATGTCCAGGCCCAGCGCCAAGTCCCCTGCAGTCAGCTTGATGCTGCCGATGAAACTGCGCAGCACCGCCAGGCCACGCTTGACCTTGTTGCCTGCACCCGCCACCCGGTCCAGCTCGAAGAGCAGGCTGCGCAGCGCCGGGTAAATGAGTTCGCCCAGCGGCTTGTCCTCGTGCGCTTCGAGCAGGATGGTTTGGTAGCCGGCCATTTTGGCCATGCGCTCGATCTCGTTGAGCAGCACGGTCTTGCCCACACCGCGCAAGCCCGTCAGCAACAGGCTTTTTTCCGGGCGTTTTTGCTTCACGCGCCCCAGAAGGATGCGCGCCTGCTCAAGCAGGGGATCGCGCCCTACCAGTTCGGGCGGTGGCGCACCTGCACCGGGAGAAAAGGGGTTGCTGATCGGGTCCATGGGTTCACTCTCGGGTCATGACTAAGCAATTCTAAGTAAGTCTAACCAAAAACGGATAGATATGCTTAGACATTGATAGAAATGGCCTGGAGCGTCTTCAGGGCATGACCGGGATTACAAGACATGCCTGTCATGCAAACATGAAGAACGGCAGAGAAGAAAAACTTGCCGTCTATATGATGACTACTTTGCCGCTGCGCGAGCGGCTTCGGCCTTACGCTTGGCTTCGTCAGCCTTGAGCTGCAACGCCTGGGCTTCCTTCTCGGCGGTCAGAGCCTCGGCTTCCTTGGCCTTGGCCTCTTTATCGGAAGACATGCCGCCAGCCAACGCATTGCCAGCCATGGTGCCGGCCACGGCGCCTACCGCAGCGGCCCCCATGGTGCCCATCATGCCCGGACCACGGGCAGCCGGTGGCTGAGCAGCCGCCGGAGCGGGAGTTGCGGGTGGAGTCGCTGCCGTGGATGCAGCAGGTGGCGCTGCAGTCTTGGGCACGGCAGGCGCGGGACGGGTGACTGGCGCAGTGTTGATGCGGGCAGGCGACATGGATCGGCCGCCACTTCCCATGCGCTTGGCATACGAGAGTGAAGGAGCGGCCAGTGACGCGATGGCCAGCGCGATCACCGTGGTGATGGTGCGATAAGAAGTGTTCACAGAGTTTCCTGAGTAAAGGTTGATCAAGATCGCTGGGCTTCACTATTGCAAAAAACCGTGCCGAGTCAGAAGCACCCGGCAACCCAACGAGACGGGATATAGATCAGGGTCAGTGATGAATTTCCAAGCGTTGCAGTGTTTTAACCTTTGGCCAGCCAGGCCAATTCACAGAGCATGGAACGGCTTACAGCCTTTTCACGGCATCAAGCGCCCCCGCATCAGCCAGACCCTGCTGTGCGCACCGGGCAACAAGCTGCTGTTGACGACTGCCACGGCGCCATCGTCGCTCACTGCCAGTTTGTTCATCAACAGTCCCTGGCTGCTGCCATTGAACCCGCCTGCCGCATCCACGCTGCCGGGAACCACGCCGGGGCGGGAGAAGCTGCGCCCCCCATTTGCGGAAACGGCCACCCCCAGTCCGCGCGGCCGGCGGCCGGCATCCTCGAACAGTTCCCAGACAACGACCACGCGGCCCCCGGCGTCCAAGGCCAATGCAGGAAAGGCTGCGCTCTGAAAGCCTACCGGCATGGGCCGCGAGATGTCGGCAGGTGGCGCAAAGCTGCGCCCGCCGTCGGTCGAGCGCGTGTAGCGAATGCCGTAGCGTTCAAACGGCCCGGCTTGGCTCTGCGCATAGACCAGATGCACCACGCCAGCCCCGTCCACCGCGAGCCTGGGCGCGTCCGAATAGGCCGGGCTGGGCGCTACCAGCTGAGGCTGGCTGAAAGTGGCGCCGCCATCCAGCGACCTGGCCACATGGATGTCGGCCGCATCGTTATCGCCCACCGTCCAGGCCAGGTACACGGCACCGCCCGGACCCACGGCCAGCGAGGGCGCGCGCGCCGGGTACGCCTTGCCGCCGCCAGCGATGCGCACGGGTGATGAAAAGCGCCTGCCGCCATCGGTGGACCGGCTGAGCCACAACTGCCCGTCATACTCGGTCCAGGCGGCATAAAGTGCGCCGCCATGACCAGCCACCAGGTCCAGGCTGCCGTTGTCCCAGATCTCCCGGTTGATGCGTCCCTTGCCATCGCCGCCGAGGGAGTTCGACAGGTTGAGCGGCACGGAAAATGACTTGCCACCGTCATCCGATCGGGCAAACAGGATGTCGCCGCCGTGTGAGCCGCCCGAGAAGATGATCTCCTGCCAGAGGATGAAGACGCTTTGCGGCGCGCTTGGTGCCAGCACCACGCGCGGCAACCAGGAGAAGGTATCAGGACGGCGGGAAACATCGACAGGCTGCTCGAACTGCGGCTTTCCGCTGGCCAAAAAACGCTGGAACAACACGGCCTTGCGAGCTTGATCCACCCAGGCCACGGCTGCATCACCGCGCGCGGTCAGTGCGACCGACGGATCATCGACGAAGTCATAGCGCGACTGGCTCTGCTGCCAGGGTCCGCGCTCGCCACGGTCTGTGGCGATCTCGATGCTGGGCTGCCACGCAATGGACGAGGCAGGAGCAGCCAGAGCCGTCACCATGACAGCGAACAAGCCAGTAATCCCGAGCAGGCCGATCAGGCTGCGAAGAAATAAGGTGTGCCTCATGTTTTTAACCGGACAGCCCGTCTTGCAGCCGCCCTCGATTGCCACTGATTTCGCCCACATTGCCACCCGTTTTACCGATCATGGTTTCTACAATTTTGACATGGGCTGCACGTCGCAGACCAAGTTCAAAAAGGAAAATCAATGTCAGCCTGCCCACCTTCACCACCCAATCATGACGACATCACCCTGAACTTCCGGATGCGAGACCCACGCTTCACCGCGCTGCCCGTCAAGGACATTTTAAGAATTCGCATGGATGACCTGGGCATCAAGAATTCAGACCTGCAAAGGGCTCTGGACTATGCCAAGCCCAACGTCATCGCCATGATGAGGAGCGGCACCATGAGTTTGCCGCCCAGCAAGGCGCTTGTTGCCGCATGCCTTCTTGAACTCGATCCTGTGTTTTTTCTCAGCAAGGTGATCGCCGAGAACGACCCGGCGCTGTGGGATGCCATTTCTGCCGTGATGGGTCAGCACCTGATGACGAAGAACGAGTTGGCATTGATTCACATGGTTCGCCAAGGGCTTGACGGTCATGATGTCGATCTGGCTACCATGCCTGCCTTTGTCGAGGCTATAGCGCCAGCACTTAAGGCAACCCTTGATCGCGAGAACGCGCTAACCCAGGCCGCAATAGACCGCATAGATAAATAACCTCTGCGCTCTACATCGGTAACTGCCCTATTCGGCAAGTAGCGTTGTGGGGAATAATGGTCTGCTTATGGTAGGAAGAAGAAGTATGAATAACAGCTTCCAAGTCCCTGAGTTAGCGAACGTCATGCTAAGGCTGGAACGGCATTGATGTTAAACCTGTGGCGCTGTCACCAAGCCTTGGCCAATGTCTGCTTCGTTCGTGTTGTCCTCGAACACGTCCCTGCGGGCATGCGCTAGCAACCTAGCCGTCACATTCTTTGCGTTCGGCCGCCCGTTCGAGCGGCGCACGGATTCCCACCACAGCGCAGCAACGCCGGCCACGTGGGGACAGGCCATGCTTGTCCCGCTGATGGTGTGCAACCCACCGCCAGGCCATGCTGAGGTGATCTCCACGCCCGGGCCGGCAATCAGTGCGAGGCTGTTGGAAAAGTCGGCGACAGCGTATTGGCCTCCAGTTAGTCCTACGGCCGCGACGGACATCACATCGTCGGCAGCAGCAGGCAGCGAAGCCGCGATCCGGTACTCGCGGTTCACCGCGCGCCGGCTCTCATTGCCAGCGGCAGCGACCACCAGCGGCGACACGCCAAAGGCAGCCTGTGCTTTTAGGACGCCCATGATCGCATCAAACATGCGCAGATTTCCGCGGTACGCCTCCAGCGCATTCGAGGTCGCCAAGTCGATGGGCCAGCCGTCCTTAGTCAATCCGGCGACCATGCCGGGGAAATCGAAGCCGAGCGACATGGAGATGATGTCGGCGTGCTCCTGCATTGCCCATATGAGCGCTTTGAAGGCCATATCGGACCCACCTGACCCATCGTCTCCGAGAACCTTGCCGATGAGTGCACGATCTACGCCCCGAGCAACGCCGATGCGCTGCCCCACATCGCGTCCAAAAATGGTTCCGGCGCAATGCGTCCCGTGGCCTTGGCGGTCGCCATCGCCATGTCCGCTGAAATCCTTCTCGATCAGTGTTATCCCATTAAATGCGGGGTGTGCACGATCAATACCCGTATCCAGCACGGCCACCGTCACCCCTGCGCCGGTGCACTGACTTTGGTCCGCCCTGACGGCTCCGATGCCCCAGTTCACCTCCGGGCTCCACGAGGCCGGATGGATGGAAGCCAAAGGCGTGATCAAGCGAGTCGGCATCGCTGGTGTAATTAGCTCCACTTGAGGATCAGCCACCAGTTCGGCGATGGCGTGATCCGGGATCCGTTCAATGAAGAGGGTGGGCAGCGTCGTGCGCATGGTGATAAGCTCCATGCCAAAATTCCGCCCTTTAGCTTGCTGTACGGGGGCACGTTTGAGGATGATGTATTGTTTCATCGCCGATTTCGGTGGTCAGAGACGTTTCATTTCGGCAAGTTTGCGGTAGTGCGCGCCAAGGGCGGTCAACTTGCATCCTGTGGACTGAATCGCCGCATAGTACATGTGCTCGGCGTCCACCGGCATCACTAGGCCGTGTCGGTTGCACTTCTGCAACTCCTTGAAGATTCGCACGTTGCCGTCGTTGACCGGAACATTCCTAAACTCTTCAGGCACATTCACGCGGTCCGGCTCGAAGGAAGGATCGAGCGCAAAGACGGACGCCCGGTCAGGGAAGTACGACGGTAGCCGGCGAAGGACATCGAACGGAATCTTGGGTTCGACCTGGCGAAGCGTCACGAAACTCTGAACATTCGCCTTGTATATGGGACGCTGTTCCCAAGCGCCGAGCGTCTGATCTACGTGGGAATAGAGCGAGGCAGGCGTGATGTTGCCGCGGATGTCCGAACACCCACCCTGAAGACCGTCGAGGAGAATATCCGTAAAGACCCCATGGCGCTGACCGTCCTCTGCCGTTCCCTCGCGGTGACTTGCAGTGAGGATAGTGACACCCGTGCCTATCACTGACGGGCTACCAGTGGGCAATCCCGCAACTTCACCCGCATAGCCCGAATGGCAGCAGTCTAGGATGATGACGGTCGAACGGATCTTCGGGTGCGCATCGTTCGCTAGTCCCAAGATTTCAGATAGCGACATTCCCCAGGCACCACGGCGGCCATCGCTGCCGACGATGTAGCCTGCGTTGGTCTCGGGGTTGATGATTCCGTGTCCAGCGAAGTAAAGAAGGGCGGTCTCGGCTTCTCCGCCTTTAAACAGTTCGGAAACCGCTTGCTGAAGCGCCGCATTCCCGACCTCGATGTCATTGCTGGTCAGCGTCCGGAGAGAGAAGTTCGGCGACCCATCCCCGTTCGTCTCTAACAACTGGGATATGGCCGTAGCATCGTTCACACATCCGCGCAAAGGACTAGACGGATAGTCATCAATGCCGATGACGAGCGCTCGCTTCATCAGCGAGCCCCACCGACGAGTTTCTTGAGATTGTCCCAAGTCCAGTTGTACAGGCTATCGCCGTCCTTGGCGGCCTTGGGCTTCTTGCACGTCTTTTCTGAATAGCCGTTGAGAAGAAAGTATGGGACTCCTTCCTCCTGCGCGATCTTGACTTCAGCGCTCACGCCGGTAGCGGTGTCGGTGTGCTCACCGCAGATTATGCAGGCGACGTCGACAGACTTGATTCGGGTACGTGCCTTCGCCTTCCAGTTGTCGTCGATATGTTCCTTGATCGACCAGTCGGCCAGATAGAAAGGACTGTCCTCGTTTTTTGCTTGTCCGACAAGAAATATCTTGAGTATTTCATCGTGGTCGTAGTCGAAACTGATGAAAACCTTTGTCTTAGCCATTATGTGTTTCTCTTTCTACAGAATTAGAACGGGCCGATGTTGCGCACGGTTTGATCGATGGGATTGATGTGGACCACCACCTGCCCTTGGGAAATACAGTGCTCCACGATGTCGGCGGTGCCGCCGCGGCCTTCTGCCGGCCTGCCGTCCCAGACTGCGATCAGCACCTCCGCGCTGTTTGCGACAAACAAGCCCGCATCAAGGAAAGCCTGCTGCGCGTCACTGCTGCCCGGCAACGCGACCTTTTCACAACGAGCCAGCAGCGCTTCGTAGGCTCCGAGATCCTCTGCTTTGAAGTAACTCGCGTAACTCGGCAACGGGATTACTGCAGTGACCGGAATGCCGAGCGCAAGTGCCTGCAATGCGAAGACCTGATCGCTACCGACAGCCAAGCAGCTGAAAACCTGCGAGACTGGCCCATGCTGTTGCAGAACCTTTGTGATTTCGTCGCCTGTCCACACCCAGTCGATTCCGGGCCTGACCTGATGGCCACTGATGCCGATTCGTGTCATGCGGCAGCTTACTGGCGCAAACTGGCGCGCAGTACCCGATAGAACTCTTTCGTGGAACGCTCGCGAGCCGCGCTTTCCGCCAGATAACCGCGCTTGATCTGAAAATCATTCGCTGCAGTCTTGGATGCCGCTGCATACAAGTCCAAGTCCGTCAGGGAGCGCAGGTACGGCCACTTGCGTAGATATTCAGGAACGGTCGTGGTTGCGCCTGCGTAGGTCGCGAGCGGAAACTCCTTTTCAGTGGCAATACCGATTTCCCATGGCACCCACCATGAAGACCGTGTCGCTTCCGAAACGACAGCCAGCAATTGAGTGCATTTGCCCAGTTCATGCTTAACGTGATCCGCAAGCGCGTCACCGGAACGGTCTAGCGCAGGGTCGATCACGTCGAGGTAGCTGTGGATGAGGTGAACATTGAGAAGCCGCGCCGCAAGACTGGTGGCGAGTATCGAATCAGCCTGTTGATGCGAGATAAATATCTTCATGTTGTTGAATCGAGTAATCTATTTTTATTTTCCATTATGAAACTAAAGTTACATAAATACACATAATAGCTTACATACGCTTTTGAAAACAGGTTTGATGCTGTGGACGCTTAGGTTTCAGTATTGGATTTACGCTACGGCATTAATGCGGAGCAGGTGCGACACCGCATGCTCGTGCCGCTGACATCATTGCAACGGACGTGTGAGGTCGCGCTTGCTCATTCATTAGTCAACCCTGATTGTTCGATTTGACGACGCGCTCGTTTTCATGAACTGTGCTGGCTTTCAACCTCTGAAAGCAGCCGATGACCATGTTCAGTGACGCCGTATTTGACACGGCCCTCGTCGATGGGGTTGCTCTCTTGCCGAAAACCCCCGGGGTCTACGGGATGTGGAACCGCATTACCCGCATGTGGAATATCGGCCAGTCCGAGAACATGCGCCAGCGCTGCAGCCTGCACCGATCCAACATGAGGGCGGGCAATGCGGACAACCCACGGGTAGGCCGCGATGTCAAAAGCTATGGTGCCCATGCCTTCTTTTACTGCGTCCTGGAGCACGTCTCTATCCTCGTCGGAGGGAATCTGACGTGCAAACTGAAACAGCGCGAACTGTGGTGGGTGCTGCAGCTTCAGGCGCATGACGAGCGCTACGGCTACAACCTGGACGCAGGGGGGTATCGAACCTTGGGCGCCCGGTTCCGGGACCGTGAGCGCAAGCTGATGCGCCGCAACAGCAGCAAATACTGCCTGCTGCCTTGGGTGCATATGTACGACCCCATCAACACGGTCATGCTCGCTTCTTGGATACCCGGTAGCTGAATCGGCAGGGTCATAGAGGGGTTGACCTTCAGAAGGGTCGCCCAGAGTCACAGCGAACCGCATCGGCCTCGTCAGCGTAGGTGGGTGACCTTCATACCCCTGCAGAGGAGCAAGATGACTGGTAGCCCTTCGTTCCAGTTTTTTCCAGGCGCTCAGCATTGTCCTTATAGAGCCACCGCCTCAGCTTTCCTGGATGCCGAGCAAGGAGAGCGCGCAGTTCACGATCCGGGCGATGGTTACCAAGCGGCTGATCGAAAAGGCGCCGCTGGAGTCCCGGCGAGGCCGAAACCGCATCTGCTACCGGCTCGCCGAAGGCGGAAAAGCGGTGCTCGATCCGCGCCGGCTGGCTTCCAGCGAGGCAGGAACGAAGGCCGAAGTAGGGGCCGGAATGGGGGCCGAAGAGCTTCCTTCCGGGGTCTCTGAAATGCCTGAAATCGGGCCTGAAGAGGCTTCGTTCCGGGTGTTCTGAAGCGGTCTGAAAAGCATGGAAATCGAGCTGTTTTTGAGGTCTTTTTGGGCGAAAATGTCCCGGGATGCATTTTTCGCTCCGAGAGCACCTAAGTCGTTGATTTAATTTACGAAAGTCGTGAGTTAGCAAAAAGTGCCCTTTCCCTATATATAGACCTTTTGAAGACCAAAGAACACCTGTTAATTAACCTCAAGTGATCAAGGGCGAAAAGTCGAAAAAGCGCGAGCAGGAGGCCCCAAATAGCGCGCATCACTGCCGGCCCGATTCCTGGGGCAGATCGACCGACCGGGGCTGCATGGACGCCTGCCTTCACAACCCTGTGAAGCCCTGGCCGCGCAACACCCGGCAGTCCAAGCCCAGCCTGTCGTGGCCGAGGAATCGTCGATGCCGATGACGAGATGTACTCGTCAGGTCTTTGATGTGCAGCATGAGCTTGGTCGTGGGAGAGGGCATTTAAACGGTCTGGATGGGGCCTGGGAGACGCCTCAAGAGAATTTCGCTAACCCTACAGCCAAGGTCATTCAGGCGCTCAGGCGACGCTCCTGCCGGGGCGCTTCCACAAACAGGGATACAGAAGCGCAGTAGTGCGAACTGTGTGGAAAATACGGCTGACCAGCAGCATACGACTTCTCCTCAACCCCGCGCCGAACCAAATCCCCAATGAAAGCAATCATGCCAATAGCAGCCTTTACTGATGCACTGACCCGCAAGGACGAGGCTTGTACTGATGAACCGGACAAGTCCCTTGATCATGAGTTGCCTCCGGATGTGGACTTGGACGATCTGGGCGTTGACGAAGGGCCGATGCATTCAATCCCTCACTTGGTCGCCGAAAAGCGCACCAGCACCGATCTGGCGCGCCTTCGCGCCAAAATAAAAGCCCTGGCTGACCAGAATACGCAAACTCTGATTGTAAAAATCGAAACTCAGGCCGACCCGCTGATTTTGTGGGAACTGCACCTGGAGCTTGACCGGCGTGGCATACCGCCAGCCCAACGCTGGCCGGTCAACAGTTGCGGCACGGCTCAATCGAGGTTCATTACAGTCCTGGCTGATTTACATTGGCTCGTAACGCGCTACTCAAGCCATGCGCCGCCGTCCATGTTCAGAAACTGGCTGGGGCTTTTCAAGCTGGCCCCAGGCAGTGACGCCTGGCTGACGAAGGCGTATTTCCTCTACAAGAACTTGAGTCAAACCAACCTCGCCCGTAGCGGAACAAGGGCAATGGCGCTGACACCAAGGCAACGCCAAAATCTAATGGCGTTCCCAACAGCCGCCATGTGGAAAAGGCGTCAGCAGCTTGAGACCGACAAGCACGTAGAGACACACCAGGCGCTCTACAGCGAGGCGATGGCGAATCCGTACAGGGCCAGAGCATTCAATCCTGAACACGCTGCGAACCGCCGGGCTACGCTCTGGCGCGTCTTCGTATTGTCGGACTTCAGCCCAACGGAGACGACCAGGAACTGGAAATTGGTGACAGGCGAAAGCGTGACAAGACAAGCAATCACCAAGCAGATCACCACCATCAAAACCGCCTTGAAGAAACACTGTAGCTGACGCAAGGCGGGGTGCTCCGACGACGGCCGTGAATCGGAGCGTTGGCTGGGATATATCGAAGATATATCCCTTAAGCATGCAACCATGCTTTTACCAATGAAAAAGCATGGTTGCATACTGTTTTACAAAACAGCCGATTTTATGCTATGAATTAAATAGCAAAAAAGCCGAAATTAACTCAAAAAATCCTCAACCCCTACCCGTTTGTGCAACCCTGCTTTCTGCACAAAACACTCCCGGAGCGAACGCAGCCAGCTGGTCCGCGCCACCACCCAACCCCTGCATAATTTAAGCACCACGTCGCCGGTGAGGCAGAACTGGCCAACCCGGCGCGCGATCTCCAACCTTGGTTCAGGCTGATCATTCACGCAGCAATAGCCTGCTCCCGCAGCGTCTCATAAAGCCCGGCGTGATTGAGCAAGATGTCCTTGAGTCCACCCTGCACCGTGGCTGAGTTCAGCGCCTGCGTGCTCATCAGCGTGTGCGCGTCCAGCGCGCCCATGATGGCGTTGAGCAGTTCGGTGTTGAGGTCCGGCGAGTTGGCGAACTGCTCCTTGGTGTTGTTCGTCGCCTGCTGCTGCAGCTTGGCCGACTCCAGCAGCTTGCCCTTGATGACGTTGTTCACATAGACCAGCTTGTCCTGGTCGGTCAGCGCGCCCTCGAACAGGTCGTTCACCTTCTCGATGATCTCGCCCAGCCAGGCTTTTTCCTTCTCCTGCACGCTGCCGCTGCCCGCCTCCGTGATGGGCGCCAGCTTGGGGGTGTCGCCATTGCCCAGCGGCATCGCTTTGGGACCGAGGTTTTTCAGGTGGTGATGCGTCATGACCACCTTGGACAGATCAATGCCTTCGCGCTCGCGGCCGAACTCCAGCAGGGGCAGCAGGCGCTTGTAAAAGATGGCGCGCTTTTCGATGGCGGTGTTGCCATAGTCAAAGATTTGCGACAGAAAAGTGTAAAGCCGCAGGTAGGCGCCCATGTCCCCCTTGAACAGGACCAAGGCGTCCAGCTCGTCTTGCGCGCCCTTGGCCGCCTTGCCATGAATATTGTCATTCTCGATCACTATCAGCTTGAGCGCCGCCTGCGCGGCCTTGTAGCGCTTCATCACCCGGTCGAGCACCGGCTCCAGGGCGCTGATCAACTCGCTTTGTTTGGCACCCGGCTTGAGTTCGACCGCCACCACGCGGTCCACCTCGAAATCGTCATAGTGCCCGGCGGCGTCCAGCTTGGCGCGCAGGTTGTACACCAGGTTCGGGTCGGTGGTCGCTGACAGTTCGGCCGTGGTGTAGTACGCCTTGAAAGACGCCAGCACCTCTTCGGTGTCGTTCACAAAGTCCAGCACGTAGGTGGTGTCCTTGCCGGGATGGGCGCGGTTCAGGCGTGAGAGGGTCTGCACCGCCTGAATGCCGGCCAGGCGCTTGTCCACGTACATGCCGCACAGCAGCGGCTGGTCGAAGCCGGTCTGAAACTTGTTGGCCACCAGCAGGATCTGGTATTCCTCGCCCTTGAAGGCTTCGCGGATGTCGCGGCCCTTGAGCATGGGATTCAGCAGCGCGCTGTTTTCGGTGAAGCTGTCCGCACCGGAATCAGGGTCGTTCACTTCCCCCGAAAACGCCACCAGCGTGCCGATGGGGTAGCCGTGCTCCTTGATGTAGCGCTCAACGGCCAGTTGCCAGCGCACGGCTTCCAGCCGGCTGCCGACCACCACCATCGCCTTGGCCTTGCCAGCCAGGAGCGGCGAGACGAATTCGCGGAAGTGCTCCACCACGATCTCGACCTTTTGGGCGATGTTGTACGGATGCAGCCGCACCCAGCCCATGATGCCCTTCATGGCCGCGCTACGCTCGACCTCCTTGTCATCCAGCTCCTGGCCGTTGTGGGCCAGCTTGAACGCCAGGGCGTAGGGTGTGTAGTTCAGCAGCACGTCCAGGATGAACTTCTCCTCGATGGCCTGGCGCATGGAATAGACGTGAAACGGCGTCGGCACGTTGTCGGGCGCCGGCTTGCGCGTCGGGTCCGGGCAGGTGCCAAACAGCTCCATCGTCTTGTTCTTGGGTGTGGCCGTGAAGGCGACGAAGGTGATGCCGCCCTCATCGGCCCGGGTGGCCATCTGCGCGGCCAGGATGTCCTCGGTGCTGACTTCGCCACCGTCATTCAGCTCCTTCAACTCCTCGGGGCTGAGCACGGCTTTGAGCTTGCTTGCCGCTTCGCCGGTCTGCGAGCTGTGCGCCTCGTCGGCAATCACGGCAAAACGCTTGCCTTCGGTAGCAGCCAGCTTGCGCACGGCTTCGAGCGCAAACGGAAAAGTCTGGATGGTGCAGACCACGATTTTCTTGTCGCCCGACAGCGCCTCGGCCAGCGCCGCGCTCTTGGACCCATCGGTGTTCTTGATGGTGGCGACCACGCCCGTGGTGCGCTGAAAGTCAAACAGGGCTTCCTGCAGCTGCGAGTCGATCACGTTGCGGTCGGAGACCACCAGCACGGTGTCGAACACCTTGCAGTGCTCGGCGTCGTGCAGTTCGGCCAGGAAGTGCGCCGTCCAGGCAATCGAGTTGGTCTTGCCGGACCCTGCCGAATGCTGGATCAGGTACTTGCCGCCGGGGCCGTCGGTCATCACGGCGGCTTGCAGCTTGCGCGTCACGTCGAGCTGGTGATAGCGGGGAAAGACGATGCGCTCGATCTGCTTTTTCTTGTCGCGCTGGGCGATGAGGTAGCGGCCCAGGATTTCCAGCCAGCTCTCGCGCGCCCAGACCTGCTCCCACAGGTAGGCCGTGCGGTGGCCCCCCAGCGGATTCACCGGGTTGCCGGCCGCACCCTCGTTGCCCAGGTTAAAGGGCAGGAACTCCGTGGCCGCACCCATCAGCCGCGTCACCATCGCCACTTCGCTGTTGCTGACCGCAAAGTGAACCAAGGCACCAGCGGGAAACGACAGCAGCGGCTCGGCCGCCTGGCCTTTGGGTTTCGGGTGGCGGTCAAAGCGGTACTGGTCAATGGCGTCCTGCACGCTCTGGGTGAAGTCGGTTTTCAGCTCCACCGTGGCCACGGGCAGGCCGTTGAGGAACAGCACCAGGTCAATGTTGTTCTCGTTGTGAAGCGAGTAACGCACCTGGCGCACCACGCGCAGGCGGTTGGCGCTGTAGCGCGCCAGGATGTCGGCGTTGATGGCGAGCGCCGGCTTGAACTCGGCCAGCTTGAGCGGGCTTTTCAGGCCCAGCAGCTCGATGCCCTGGCGCAGCACGTCGAGCGTGCCGCGCTGGTCGAGCTGGCTGCGCAGGCGGTCCAAGAGGGTTTCGCCGGCTTTGGCGCCGTGGTTCTTGACGAGCACTTCCCACGCCTTAGGCTGGGTCGCCTGCACCCAAGCCAGCACGTCGGCGGGAAAAAGGGCGCGGGCACGGTCATAGCCCTTTGCATCGCCTTCGGCGTAGAGCCAGCCGTTGGCGGCCAGGTGCTGGCAAATCTCGGTCTCGAAGCTGATTTCTTTGTGCAAGGCCACTGGCTCGTCCCTATAAGTTTTTTTTGTAGTGGTTCGTCAGTCAAAGATCAACGGTCAAGCGCTGCTACCTGAGCCTCTGCCAGCCTTAAACGCAGCTTATCAACCACTGTGTCGGGATTCGCGATGAACTCAACCAGCGTGTGACGCAGGTACATGGTGCTCATCAGGTCGCTAACTTTTTGCCAGCCTTCTATGCACTTATCGGGCCAGCCAAGCCCAGTCCATTGGGAGTCAAAGGACTCGCCATTATCTTGATCGCAGCGGTAGAGGCTCATTTCAACGACCGCTTCGCCCATCGGCAAAACAATTGGATCGGGCTGCCCAGCAATGCCGAGCTTGCTACGATTTTCTTTTTTAAAGCTCTCGTCCAGGTAGATTGAGAAAATGATCGCTACATCGCCAACCTTGGCAACATCACCATCGGATCGCCTGTAAATGTGCTCGGAAGCGAACAAAGGCAAAAAATCCCAGGCCCATTTTTCGGCTGGCTGTGTCGTGGCCCTCGGGGGTCTTTCCGTTTCCAGAGGCCGCCAGGACCAAAAGGTGAAATCTAGCTCACTCGCAACGTGCTTGATGGTCGGAAGCAGGCGCTGGTAGAAGCCCGCGCACAAGCGATGTGCGACTTTTACCTGGTTCACCAAGTGGACGAAATTTTCGGTAGTAGATTCGATCATTGAAGCGTAAGTGGTTGTGCCGCTGAAAAGGCAATAAGGTGATTCCAAGACACAGGTGCGCCCCTGAGGCGAGAGGGGCTTTTGATTTCGGGCATCTTCGGCAAGCACCTGATGGCTTCAAGAGAAAGGTCGCACGTCGATGCCCAAGCAAGCAAGTCGGGCCATTTGTATGCGGCTGACTGAATACCAAACAATTCCATGGCGCTGAGCCAGTCGTCGAACACGGCCAAGTCGGCGGCTAACGCATCTACCCTCATGCGTGGGATCGCGGCTGACAGGGCCTCCCATTCGGCGGTGTGGAGGGTAAGGTCAAAAACACCTTGGGTATCGAAATGCTCATAAGACTGCTCCTTGACGTCCAGCGTGTTTCGCCCCAGCCCGACGAAATGCACGCAGGCAGGGGAGTTTTCACCATCTTGCGCGCAAAGGTTGACTACCGCGTGAATTTGGGCTTTCCATTGCTCCAGGTACTGATCACCCCCGAAGGGCGGCTTTATCTCTACGATCACCAAGGCGTTGTCGAACCACATCAGGACATCGGGCTGCACTCTGGTGCGACTATGAGTGCCATCCAGATTCCGCCAAAAGTCGATGCGCTGCAAATGGCCGAGTTCTTCGGCGGACTCCTTGCCAATCAATAAGCTCATGACGCTGTTCAGGCTGGTTTCGGAGAGGTAACGCATGCGTCCAAAAATGGCTGCAGTCAACAAGTCTTCGCTGCGCCGGAAAACCTCGCGCCAACTGACTTTGTGCTCGACGCCATCAATCTGGATGCGGCCGGCCTTGCCGCTCGTGATCGCGGTCAGCATGGCGTGCAGCCCCGCACATCAATCTGGCCCGTGACGGCGGCGGAGATCAGCGCGGTGCGGCGCTCTTGCAGCAGGTCAATGCCGCGTTGGGCTTCGGCGGTTAGGGTGTCGAGTTTGGCTAGTTCACTATCGAGAAAGGTGACTATGGTGCCTTGTTCATCTTTAGGTGGCACGGCAACAGGAAGGACATGAATGTCGTTTCTATCGATTCCAGGAACGGCGGCCTTTGCTGAATGAGCCGCAAAATCAACCGTCTGAAGGGAGTACCAAACAAATCGAGGGTGATTGCAGTGAAAGTTGGACACATACAAAGATGTGTTGTGCGGCCAAAAGTCATCTTGAATGTAGAAAAGACGCCCGGTAGAGCCGTAACGACCTGTGACTACACCAGGTCCATGCGCCATGAATGATCCGTGTGTTCCGTTGATCCCGCTTGATGTCACGACAGGATATGACCCATCTGTCCGCTCTGCATCTGTAAGGTCGTGTCCTCGGTGAAGCGTCGAAAACCGTTTAATTACCAGCACATCCCAATGAGCAGGAACATTCGCGATTCCTTCGATGCCGGACGGCTTCATGGGGGCGTGGGGGTTCAGCCCTTGGGTGACGGCGTGGGAGATAACGGCTTGGCGCTTTTCTCTCAAGAGGTCCATTAGCCGCCGCTGCTCCGCCACCAGCCCATCAATCTTCGCGGTTTCGCGGTCCAGGAAGGCGGCGATGGCAAACTGCTCCAGCATGGGTGGTATTGCCACCAGCATTCTGCCAATTTGGTCAAAGTTAAGGCCCTCGCGTGCAGCACCATTCTGGACATGAGCAATTTGACTTTTGACGGGCGTGGATTTGAAAGTCCAACTGAGAAACGGCACTTGCGAAGTTTTCAAGGCCCGGATCACACAAACATGCTGATTGACGTTTGCAGGAGGAAACTCTACAGGTACAACGCATGAGCGGCCAATAGATGCCCCAGTGATGTTCAGAAGTATGTCGCCAGGCTGAACGCGGCTTACCGCCATGGACTCGTCCACCACGTTAGAAATAAATGCCACGTCGTCGAGATGAAGACCTTCGTCATAAACATTCTGACTACGAAGGAAGGTGACGCCTTCATCAACATAGGTTTCGCTTCCTCCTAACGGCGTCTTGCCGCTTGCAATTCGAGTTGTTAGCGATTTGACGGGCTGCACCGCCCAATGCTCTGGTACCTCTTCCAACCATTCCACGCCGCTGTCCTTGTAATTCGGGTAGCGCGGGAAGCTCATGCCGTCAGCCCGTTGATCATGGTCAGGATGCGGTCGGTCACGCCCTTGAGTTCGGCGTCAATTTCGGCCAGCGGGCGCGGCGGCTTGAAGACGTAGAAATGGCGGTTGAAGGGAATCTCGTAGCCGACCTTGGTTTTCTCTGCGTCAATCCAGGCATCGGGCGCATGGGGCAGCACCTCGCGCTTGAAATAGGCGGCAATGTCGTCGCTCAGCGGCACGTTCTCGGTATCGCGCAGGCTGCTATCGGCCAGCGGCTTGCCCCTGGCCTTGCCTTTGCTGCCCAGCACGATCTGGCCGGCGGCATCGCGCTCAGGACGCTCGACGGTGATGGTGCGGTAGCCGAAGTCCTCGTTTTTGAAGATGCGGCTGATGGGCACGCCGTCCCGTGTCAGTTCTTCAAAGCTGCCGAACAGGCGCGTGATGTCCTCAATGTGCGCCGGACTGAGCTCCTTGCGCTTGGAGCCCAGGCTCTTGCGCATCTTTTGCCAGAAGCTGCTGGCGTCGATCAGCTGGACCTTGCTTTTACGCGCGGTGGGTTTACGGTTGCTGACGATCCAGACGTAGGTCGAGATGCCCGTGTTGTAGAACATGTCAGTTGGCAGCGCGATGATGGCTTCGACCAGGTCGTTCTCCAGCACGTAGCGGCGAATCTCGCTCTCGCCTGAGCCCGCACCGCCCGTGAACAGCGGCGAGCCGTTGAGCACAATGCCAAAGCGGCTTCCGCCATCCTTTGCCGGGCGCATCTTGGCGATCAAGTGCAGCAAAAACAGCAGCGAGCCGTCGCTCACGCGCGGCAGGCCGGGGCCAAAGCGCCCGTTGAAGCCATGCTGCTCGGCTTCCTTGCGGATTTCCTTCTCGATCTTCTTCCACTCCACGCCAAACGGCGGGTTGGACAAGCTGTAGTCGAATACCTTGCCGCCCAGGCCGTCATTGGACAAGGTGTTGCCCAGGATAATGTTGGCAATGTCCTGGCCCTTGATGAGCATGTCGGCCTTGCAGATCGCATAGGACTCAGGGTTGAGTTCCTGGCCGTACATCACCAGCCGCGCATCGGGGTTCAGGCCGGCCAGGTGCTCGCCGGCGACGCTCAGCATGCCGCCGGTGCCGGCCGTCGGGTCGTACAGCGAGCGCACCACGCCGGGCTTGGTCAGCGCCTGGTCGTCCTCGATGAACAGCAGGTTGACCATCAGGCGGATCACCTCGCGCGGGGTGAAGTGCTCGCCGGCCGTTTCGTTGGATAGCTCCGCAAATTTGCGGATCAGCTCCTCGAACACGGCGCCCATGTCGGCATTGCTGACCGCATCCGGGTGCAGGTCGATGATGGCGAACTTCTCGGTAACCATATAGAGCAGCCCGGCTTTGGCCAGCTTGTCGATCTGGGTGTGGAACTCGAAGCTCTCGAAGATGTCGCGCACGGCGGGCGAGAACGCCTGCAGGTAGGCGCGCAGGTTTTCACCGATGTGGTCCTGGTCGCCCATGAGCTTTTTGAGGTCCAGCGGCGAGGTGTTGAAGAAGAACTGGCCGGACTTGCGCAGCAGGAAGGGCTCGGGGTTCAGGCCGGCGGCTTCCCGGGTGGCTTTCTCGGCCAGCACGGCAGCTTTGGTCGATTCGAGCACGCAGTCCAGGCGGCGCAGGACGGTGAAGGGGAGGATGACCTTGCCGTAGTCGGAGGGCCTGTAGTCGCCGCGCAGCAGGTCGGCGACGGACCAGATGAAGGAGGAAAGGTTGGGATTCGGGTTGGCCATGTAACGAGTGTATCGGCCGTGATACAGGTTGGCAGTGGGTATGAGCCTCGGCTACGGCGTCAAATGCGCCTGCCCAGTCAGTAAAGAGTTGAGATATTGTGGCCAAGCCGCCGCCAAGGGTGGCGAAATGCTGGTTTTCACCACGGACGAGTTCAAGTCTGCGACGTACTCGTCACCAACGAATCGACCTTCTGGAAGCTCGCCGACGAACTGACCGAGCACCTGCGTCAGAACCTCACTGTGGCGTGATCAAAACGCGAATGCCGTGCGGTAGACCCAGAATCGCAACATATACAAGCCTTACCGTGTCGAACGACATGATTCTCGCTCAGCAAGGCAGTAAACAAAAAAGCCCAACAACCATTTTCAGGATGTTGGGCTTTATGTTGGGTAAACCATCATGAAGGTCTGGAAACCCGCATGAATACTCATTAGTTGGCGGAAGAGGCGGGATTCGAACCCGCGGTAGGTATAACCCTACGCACGCTTTCCAGGCGTGTGACTTAAACCGCTCATCCACCCTTCCGCGCAGCTTTTGATTATAGCAGTCACATCATGCTGCTTTGCCGGCCAAGTCCATCAAATGCGCAGTTAATGCATCGCGCCTTGATAGCGGTGTTTTTCAAGCTGCGCCATGGTCACGAACTGGAGCGCATTCGCATGGGTCGCCTCCAGGATGACCGGGGGCGCCATTCCCGCCTCCAGCGCTTCGCGCCAGCGAAGGGCGCACAGGCACCAGCGGTCGCCGGGTTGCAGGCCGGCAAAGCGGTGCTCGGGCAATGGCGTGGCCAGGTCATTGCCGCGAGCCTTGGAAAACGTCAGGAATTCCCCGGTCACGCGGACGCAGATCAGGTGCGAGCCGTGATCGGTGGCATCGGTGTTGCAGCAGCCATCGCGCAAATAGCCGGTGAGCGGGTCGTAGGAGCAGGACAGCAGTTCGGTGCCGAGAACATTTTTTGCATTCATTGATTTGCCTTTGAAAGGTGGTTGGACGGCCGCTGGTCAAGCCTTGCTGGACTGCACCATCTTCATGGCCGAGGTGATCAGCGCCGAGACTTCGGTCATGTTGCTGGGAACGATCAGGGTGGTGTGCGCCTCGCTGGCGACCTGCGAATAGGCCGCGACGGCTTTTTCAGCGACCTTCAACTGAACCGCCAGTTCGCCGCCGGGCTGGCGAATCGCCATGGCCACGACTTCAATCGCCCGCGCATTGGCCTCGGCCACGGCCAGAATCGCCGAGGCTTCGCCCTGCGCGTTGTTGATGGCGGCCTGTTTCTCGCCTTCGGAGCGGGCGATGAAGGCTTCGCGCTCGCCGGTGGCGATATTGATCTGTTCCTGCTTGCGGCCCTCGGAGGCGGCGATCAGCGCGCGCTTTTCACGCTCTGCCGTGATTTGCGACTGCATCGCATGCAGGATTTCCTTGGGCGGCGTCAAGTCCTTGATCTCGTAGCGCAGCACCTTCACGCCCCAGTTCAGCGCCGCCTCGTCAATGGCGGCCACCACCTGTGCATTGATGATGTTGCGCTCTTCAAAGGTCTTGTCCAGTTCGAGCTTGCCGATGACCGAGCGCAGCGAGGTCTGGGCCAGTTGCGTGACCGCCACGATGTAGTTGGACGAGCCGTAGCTGGCCCGCATTGCGTCAGTCACCTGGAAATACAGGATTCCGTCAACCTGCAGCTGGGTGTTGTCGCGCGTGATGCACACCTGGCTGGGAACATCCAGCGGGATTTCCTTCAGGCTGTGCTTGTAGGCCACCCGGTCCACAAACGGGATCAGCAAATTCAGGCCCGGCGTCAGCGTGCCGAGGTATTTGCCCAGACGCTCGACCACCCAGGCATTTTGCTGCGGCACGACCTTGATGCTCTGCACGATAAAAATGCCCGCCAGAACGAGGATGACGAGTGCGATTTCCATGAAATATCCCTTGCTTCAAATGAAAGGCCTTTGGTGGGCGGCCCAGGATCAACCCATATGCTCAGTGACGTTACAGCTTTTCGATGACGAGGCGATTGCCCAGCATTTGCGTGATCCGGTAGTTTCCCGGGACGGTTGAGCCGGCCGGGTCGGCGGCAATCGCCGTCCAGTGGGCGCCGCGAAAATTCACGCTGGCCGTGCCGTCGGCGTTCCACCGCAGCACATGAACCGTCTCGCCAATATCGAGATGGACATCCGGATTGGCATTGGCCGCCAGGGGCGCCGGACTTTGACTGCGGCGCCAGTGCCATGCGGCCACCGCACCGCCGCCAATGGCCGCAGCCACCAGCATCTGGCCGGCCAGGGCAAAGCCCATGCTGGCAGCCAGCGCACCGGCAACCAGTCCCGTGGCCAGCATGAGCAGGTAAAACGTGCCCGTCACGAGTTCCACCGCGATGGCCGCACCCGCCAGCAGCCACCAGATATTTGCATCGCTCATGATTCTTCCCTTTGTCCGTGATTCATTCCTATTTTGGGTTAAATAGGGGCTCGGCAAGCGAGTTGACACAATACATCCTTACACTTCGCAGTCTGAAAAAAGTCTTTGCACTCCCGGCGGAAGGCCGGCGCCAGGGATGAGCGAAAATTGCAATTTCGCCGGGCGCAAAAAAATCGCGCTGTTCGCGGCGCGATTCTTTCCAGCTGGCGCAAAGCCTTCTTTCATCAAACCGTTCGGGCTCAACCTGTCTATGCCTTCTGAACGTTTATTGTCATGCCCTCCGACAGGTTCTGGGCACCCTCAACTGCTGCATACGCCATGAAATTTCGCTTTCCGATTGTCATCATTGACGAGGACTTCCGTTCTGAAAACACCTCGGGACTGGGCATACGCGCACTCGCCCAGGCCATAGAAAGCGAAGGCTTCGAGGTGCTGGGCGTCACCAGTTACGGTGATTTATCGCAGTTTGCGCAGCAGCAAAGCCGTGCCAGCGCCTTTATTTTGTCGATTGACGACGAAGAATTCACGCCCGGTCCCGATCTGGACCCGGCCGTGCTCGACCTGCGCAACTTCATTGCCGAGGTGCGCCGAAAAAACCTGGACGTGCCGATTTACGTCTATGGCGAGACCAAGACCTCGCGCCATATTCCCAATGACATCCTGCGCGAGCTGCACGGCTTCATCCACATGTTCGAGGACACGCCCGAATTCGTGGCGCGCCACATCATCCGCGAGGCCAAGAGTTATCTCGAAGGCGTTCAGCCGCCGTTTTTCAAGGCCCTGCTGGACTACGCCGAAGACGGTTCGTATTCATGGCATTGCCCCGGCCATTCCGGCGGCGTGGCCTTCCTGAAAAGCCCGGTCGGACAGATGTACCACCAGTTCTACGGCGAGAACATGCTGCGCTCGGACGTTTGCAATGCGGTGGAGGAACTCGGCCAGCTGCTCGATCACAACGGCGCCATCGGCGCCAGCGAGCGCAATGCGGCGCGCATCTTCAATGCCGACCATTGCTTCTTCGTGACCAACGGTACGTCAACGTCCAACAAGATGGTCTGGCACCATACCGTGGCGCCAGGCGACGTGGTGGTGGTGGACCGCAACTGCCATAAATCGATCCTGCACGCCATCATCATGACCGGCTCGATCCCGGTGTTCCTGAAGCCGACGCGCAACCATTTCGGCATCATCGGCCCGATTCCGCAAAGCGAATTCGAGCCCGAGGCCATCCGCGCCAAGATTGCCGCCAACCCCTTGCTCAAAGGCGTTGATGCCGCCACCGTCAAGCCACGCGTGCTGACGCTGACCCAATCGACCTATGACGGCGTGCTGTACAACACCGAGACCATCAAGGGCATGCTCGACGGCTACATCGACAACCTGCATTTCGACGAAGCCTGGCTGCCGCACGCCGCTTTCCATCCGTTCTACGGCACCTACCACTCGATGGGCAAAAACCGCATCCGGCCGAAAAATGCCGTGGTCTATGCCACGCAGTCGATTCACAAGCTGCTCGCCGGCATCAGCCAGGCCAGCCATGTGCTGGTGCAGGACTCGCAGAACGTCAAGCTCGACAGGCACCTGTTCAACGAGGCCTACCTGATGCACACTTCGACCTCGCCGCAGTACAGCATCATTGCCAGCTGCGACGTGGCCGCCGCCATGATGGAGCCGCCCGGTGGCACCGCGCTGGTCGAGGAAAGCATTGCCGAGGCGCTCGATTTCCGCCGCGCCATGCGCAAGATCGACGAGGAATACGGCACTGACTGGTGGTTCAAGGTATGGGGGCCGGACAAGCTGGTGGAGGAAGGCATTGGCCGCGCCCAGGACTGGATCATCAAGGGCGAGTCGCGCAGCGCCAAGACCGCGAAAAATGGCGCTGCCAACTGGCACGGCTTTGGCCAGATGGCCACCGGCTTCAACATGCTGGACCCGATCAAATCGACCATCGTCACGCCGGGGCTCGATTTGAACGGCAAGTTTGCCAAGACCGGCATTCCGGCCAGCATCGTGACCAAGTTCCTGGCCGAGCATGGCGTGATCGTCGAGAAAACCGGCCTTTACAGCTTCTTCATCCTGTTCACCATCGGCATCACGAAGGGGCGCTGGAACACGCTGCTGACCGCGCTGCAGCAGTTCAAGGACGACTACGACAAGAACCAGCCGATGTGGCGCATCCTGCCCGAGTTCTGCCAGAAGTTCCCGAAGTACGAGCGCATGGGGCTAGCCGACCTGTGCCAGCATATTCATGCCCTGTATGCCAAGTACGACATTGCGCGGCTGACGACCGAGGTGTACCTGAGCGACCTGATGCCGGCCATGAAGCCGAGCGACGCCTACGCCCACATTGCCCATCGCACGACAGAGCGGGTGGAAATCGACCATCTGGAAGGCCGGATCACCGTCGGGCTGGTGACGCCTTATCCGCCCGGCATTCCGCTCTTGATTCCCGGCGAAGTGTTCAACAGGAAAATCGTCGATTACCTGAAGTTTTCGCGCGAATTCAATGCGCAGTGCCCGGGTTTCGAGACCGACATCCATGGCTTGGTCGAGCAGGCCGATGCCAAGGGGAAAGTCCGCTACTACGCCGACTGCGTGAAGAAATAACCAACCGGGAAACACGGAAATGTTGCCGGGACACCATCCCGGCTTGAGTCGAAAGGCCATCCACACACCGTGCGATGGCCTTTTTTACAAAGCGCGTTCAGTCTCTCAGTCTTCGCGTATCCGCATGAAGCTGGCGAAGCGCGGAATGCCGCTGTCGTTCACGCCTCTGAAGCGGTAGGTGATGCGCGTGCCGATGGCCGGCGGATTTTGCCGCTGGGCATCGGTAAACCCAGTGCCCAGTTTGAAGCGCTGCGCGGGCTTTCCGTCAGCCTCCGGCATTTCCACCAGCAGCGCACCCAGTTTGCCGGCGTATTTGCCCTGGCCCGGAACATGCGCCAGGACGCGTGCTTCGCTGTCGTCGTGCGTCTTGAGCTTGAGCAGGTCGTCATTGCGCTGGCCCTTGTACAGCGAAGCGCCGCGATGCAGCATCAGTCCCTCGCCGCCGTTTTTCACGGTTTTGGACAGCAGGGTTTTCAGCGCCTGGGGGCTTGCCACCTTGAACTGCTCCACGGCCTGCACCCAGTGTTGGTCAATCCGGCTGACCACGCCATTGAGGGCCGGAATCCGTTCGGTGAACGGGCCGCCGTGCGCGGGCAGGTCAAACACCATGAAGCGCATGCTGCGCCAGGCAGAATCATCGGGCGTTTGCTGGCGCACGGTGGAAACCGCCTTGGGGAACTGCCCATGGCCCGCCCAGAGTTCGCCATCCATTGCCACATTGGGCCAGCCCGCCGTGAACCAGCCGGGGGCGGCAACGCGCTCGCCGCCGCGTGTCCAGAGGGCCTGGCCGTCCCAGTAGCCGCGCACCCCGTCGAATTTTTCGCTGACCCAGTAATCGGCCAGAACGATGCCGGAGCGGTACACATTGGCCAGCATCAATGAAGGCACTGATGACGGCGGCGGGGAAAGCGCAACAGGCGTGCCGGCCGCCGCAGGCAGCAGCGAGCCTGCAAGGGTCAGGCCGATCAAGGACAGGAAAAAACGTCGCTGCATCGGAGCCCTTTCGGTGTTTGCTATCAAATAAATAGCTGATTATGCAGATGGGTAATGCGCAAACAGCCGTTTTTTCTTGAATCAGGCGACGGAGTCGCTGTCGCGGCTGGCGCCGGCCGTGGCGCTGAAGCCGCAATCGACATAGGTGATTTCAGCCGTCACGCCGCTGGCCAGATCGCTAAGCAAGAATGCGGCCACATTGCCTACATCTTCGATGGTCACGTTGCGGCGCATGGGCGAGGCCGCTGCCACCATGCCCAGCAGCTTGCCGAAATCCTTGATGCCGCTGGCGGCCAGGGTCTTGATCGGACCAGCGCTCAGGCCGTTGGCGCGCATGCCCTTGGGGCCGAGCGATTCGGCCAGGTAGCGCACCGACGCTTCCAGGCTGGCCTTGGCCAGGCCCATGGTGTTGTAGTGCGGAATGATGCGCTCGGCGCCCAGGTAGGTCAGCGTCAGCACGGCGGACTTGGGGTTGAGGTAGGGCAGGGCGGCCTTGGTCATGGCCGGAAAGCTGTAGGCGCTGATGTCGTGCGCGATGCGGAAGTTTTCGCGCGAAAAACCATCCAGGAAATCGCCGGCAATCGCCTCGCGCGGCGCGTAGCCGATGCTGTGGACAAAGCCGTCAAAGGTCGGCCAGGTTTTGGCCAGATCTACAAACAGCTTGTCGATCTGCTCGTCGGAGCCGACATCGCAGTCAAAGATCAGGCTGGAGCCGAAGTCGGCCGCAAATTCGGTGATGCGGTCCTTGAACCGTTCGCCCACGTAGCTGAACGCCAGCTCGGCCCCTTGCGCATGGCAGGCCTTGGCGATGCCATAGGCGATGGACCGGGTGGACAGCACGCCCGTGATCAACAGTTTTTTGCCGGCGAGAAAACCCATTTATAAGCTCCAGTATGTTCGTGTGATTCGGCAACAGTCTTGCGCAGGCTGGCGTTTTGCTTGCGCGCAGGCTGCAAAAAGTTGGCCGACTTAAGTAGTGCAGAATTGTCGCATGCGGGATTTGATTTTTTTACGGGCTTGGCTGGCCGTTTGCGCGCTGTGCCTTGCGCCGGCAAGCTGGGCGGCCCACGCCTATGCCCAGTTTGGCGACATCAAGTATTCGGCCGGCTTCACGCATTTCGGCTATGTGAATCCAGCTGCCCCCAAAGGCGGCGAAATCCGCATGGTGCCGCCAACCCGGCCGACCAATTTCGACAAGTTCAACCCGTTCACCCTGCGCGGCACCGCACCCTATGGCCTGGGAATTTTGCTGATCGAAAGCCTGCTGACGGGCAATTCGGAAGAGCCGACCACCGCCTACGGACTGCTGGCCGATGACGTGACGGTCGCGCCCGACAGGCTGTCGGCCACCTTTCACCTCAACGAGAAGGCGCGTTTTCACAACGGTGCGCAGGTAGCGGCCACCGATGTGCTGCATTCGTACACCCAGCTCACCAGCAAGCTTGCCGCGCCGCAGTACCGCACGATTTATGCCGAAGTCAAGGGCGTCACGGTGGTTTCCGAGCGCGTGGTGCGTTTTGATTTCCTGACGCCCAATCCCGAGTTGCCGCTGGTGGTGGGCGGCATGCCGGTGTTCAGCCGCGACTGGGGCAAGGCCAAGCCCTTCGACAAGATCGTGTCTGAAGTGCCGATTGGCTCGGGGCCGTACAAAATTGCCAGCCCGGCAATGGGGCGCGACATTACCTATGTGCGCGATCCGGCGTACTGGGGCAATGAGTTGCCAAGCCGCAAGGGTCAGTTCAACTTTGACCGCATCAGCTTCAAGATTTACCTCGACGAAACCTCGCGCTTCGAGGGACTGAAGGCCGGCGAATTTGATTTCCTGCGTGAATTCATCTCGCGCAACTGGGCGCGGCAGTACACCGGTAAGCAGTTCACCTCGGGCGAGCTGGTCAAGCGCGCTTTTGAAAACCGCAACCCCGGCGATTTCCAGGGGTATGTGTTCAACCTGCGAAATCCCAAGTTCCAGGATGCGCGGGTGCGCAAGGCGATTGGCCTGGCGATGGATTTCGAGTGGATGAACCGGCAGCTGTTCTACGGCCTGTACAAGCGCGTCAACGGTTACTTTCCCAATAGCGAATTTCATGCGGAAGGCTTGCCCAAACCCGATGAACTGGCTTTGCTCGAACCCTTGCGCGCCCGGCTCAAGCCCGAAGTCTTCGGTCCCGTGCCGGTGTCGCCCAGCACCACGCCGCCCGGCAGCCTGCGGGGCAACCTGCGCCAGGCCCAGGCGCTGCTGCGCGAGGCCGGCTGGACGTACCGCGATGGCGCCTTGCGCAACACCAAGGGCGAGGCTTTCACCATGGAATTCCTGAACGACCAGCCTTCGCTGGTGCGCATCGTCGGGCCGTTCCAGAAGGCGCTGGAAAAGCTCGGCATCACCATGACCTACCGCATCGTCGATTTTTCACTCGGCAAGCAGAAGATGGATGCGTTTGATTTCGAGGTCACGACGCTGCGCCTGCCGGGCAGCACTGCGCCGGGCGGCGAGTTGCTGGAGTTGTTTGGCTCGAAGGCGGCCACCACGCCGGGGTCTTCGAACGTCTGGGGAATTGCCGACCCGGCCGTCGATGCGCTGCTGCAAAAGGTCGTGACCGCCAAGACCCGGCCTGAATTGAGCGCGGCCATGCGATCGCTGGACCGTGTGCTGACCAACGGCTATTACTCGGTGCCGCAGTATTACGGCGACGCCTTCCTGATTGGTTATCGGCCACGCCGCTTTGTTTTGCCTGTCACAGTTCCGCCGTATTACCAGCCCGACACCTGGGCCATGAGCACCTGGTGGGCGTCGCCCTCCAACAAATAGGAAGTCAAACCCTCCATGGCCAGCTACATCCTCAAGCGCCTGCTGCTGATGATTCCGACCCTGTTCGGCGTCTTGTTGCTGACCTTTGCCATGGTGCAGTTCGTGCCGGGCGGGCCGGTCGAGCAGATGGTGGCGCAGCTGCAGGGCCGCGATTCGGGCGGTGAACGGGCCGCCAGCGCTGGGGCGGGCTACCGGGGGCGGCAGGGAATCGATGCCGAGCGCATCGAGGAAATCAAGGCGCTGTACGGTTTCGACAAGCCGGTGCATGAGCGCTTTTTCCAGATGCTGGGCCGCTTTGCTCGCTTTGACCTGGGCAACAGTTTTTACCAGCACAAGGATGTCTGGCAACTGGTCAAGGAAAAGCTGCCGGTGTCGGTCAGCCTGGGGCTGTGGACGTTTTTCCTCAGCTACCTGATCGCCGTGCCGCTGGGCGTGGCCAAGGCGGTCAGGGCGGGCAGCCGGTTTGACTTCGTGACCACCCTGGTGGTGCTGGTCGGCTATGCGATTCCGGGCTTTGTGCTGGGCGTGGCGCTGCTGGTGGTGTTTGGCGGGCAATTGCAGTGGTTTCCGCTGCGCGGGCTGACCTCGGCCAACTGGGAAACGCTGGGCTGGGGCGCCCGGATCACCGACTACCTCTGGCATATCACGCTGCCCATCACGGCCATGGTGCTGGGCAGCTTTGCCGTGACGACGGTGCTGACCAAGAATTCGTTCCTGGAGGAAATCCGCAAGCAGTATGTGCTGACCGCCCGCGCCAAGGGGCTGAGCGAGCGGCAGGTACTGTGGAAGCATGTGTTTCGCAATGCGCTGATTCCCATCATCACCGGCTTTCCGGCCGCGTTCATCGGGGCTTTTTTTACCGGCTCCTTGTTGATAGAAACCCTGTTTTCGCTCGATGGCCTGGGCCTGCTCAGCTATGAAAGCGTGATCCGGCGCGATTACCCGGTGGTGCTGGGAACGCTGTACCTGTTTACCTTGATCGGCCTGGTGACCAAGCTCATCAGCGACCTTTGCTATGTGTGGGTCGATCCGCGCGTGAAGTTTGATTGAGCATGGAAATTAGTTCTTCACCCGTGTCGCCGCCCTCGGTCTCGCCCTCCCGCCGTGCCTGGCAGCGCTTCAGGCGCAACCGGCTGGGTTACTGGAGCCTGGTGCTGTTTTGCCTGCTGGTGTTGTTCAGCCTGTTTGCCGAGCTGCTGTCGAACGACAAGCCGCTGGTGGTGAGCTACCACGGCAAGCTGTACTTTCCGCTGGTCAAGGATTATTCGGAAAAAACCTTCGACGGCGACTTCGACACGCCTGCCGACTACCTGGACCCGTTCATCCAGGGCAAGTTGACGCAGGGCGGCAACTGGGCGATTTACCCACCCAATCCCTACGGGCCGCGCACCATCAACTATTTCGCCAAGGACCCGAATCCTTCGGCGCCGTCGCGTGACAACCTGTTTGGCACCGATGACCGGGGGCGCGATTTGCTGGCGCAACTGATCTACGGCTTTCGCCTCAGCGTGCTGTTTGGCCTGGCGCTGACCTTTATCGGCGTGGTGATGGGCGTGATTGCCGGTGCCATCCAGGGTTATGCGGGCGGCAGGACCGACCTGATCGGCCAGCGCTTCATGGAAATCTGGGGCTCCATGCCCGAGTTGTACCTCTTGATCATTTTCAGCGCCATCTTTGCGCCCAGCGTGGCGCTGCTGCTGGTGCTGCTCAGCCTGTTCGGCTGGATGGGGCTGTCGGACTATGTGCGCGCCGAGTTTTTGCGCAACCGCCAGATGGACTACGTGCGGGCCGCCAAGGCCCTGGGCGTCAGCAATTTGCAGATCATGTGGCGGCACATCCTGCCCAACAGCCTCACGCCCGTGGTGACGTTTTTGCCGTTTCGCATGAGCGCGGCCATTCTGGCGCTGACCTCGCTGGATTTCCTGGGGCTGGGCGTGCCGCCGGGAACGCCGTCCCTCGGCGAGTTGCTGAGCCAGGGTAAGGCCAATATCGACGCTTGGTGGATTTCACTGTCCACGTTTGCCGTGCTGGTTGTCACCCTGCTGCTGCTGACCTTCATGGGCGACGCCCTGCGCGATGCGCTGGACCCGAGAAAGATCGACCAATGACCCGTCCGCTCCTCGATGTCAAAGACCTGCGCGTGTCCTTCGCGGGCAAGGAAGTCGTTCGCGGCATCGACTTCTCCATCGCGCCCGGCGAAAAGCTGGCACTGGTCGGCGAGTCGGGCTCGGGCAAGACCGTGACGGCGCTGAGCCTGCTGCGGCTGGTCCAGGATGCGGCGATCAGCGGGCAGGCGCTGTTTGAGGCGCCGGGCGGCCCGGGCGATCTGTTGTCCATGCCCGAGCGCGCGCTGCTCGGCATTCGCGGCCGGGACATCGCCATGATTTTCCAGGAGCCGATGACGGCGTTGAACCCGCTGTTCACCGTGGGCGACCAGATTGCTGAAGTTTTACAGCTAAAAGAGGGGTTTGCGCAGGCTGCATCTGCGCAAGCAGCTATTAAATTACTAGCAGATACAGGTATTACAGAACCAGAACGACGGGCAAATTCCTTTCCGCACCAGCTCTCGGGTGGCCAGCGTCAGCGCGCCATGATCGCCATGGCGCTGGCTTGCAAGCCCAAACTGCTGCTGGCTGACGAGCCGACCACGGCGCTCGATGTCACGCTGCGCGGCCAGATTCTGGACCTGCTCGGTGATTTGCAGCGGCGCAACGGCATGGCCGTGCTTTTAATTACGCATGACCTGAACCTGGTGCGCCGCTTTGCGGACCGGGTTGCGGTCATGGAAAACGGCCATATCGTCGAGCAGGGCATGGTCGCCGACGTGTTTGCCCGGCCTCGGCATGCCTACACCCGAAAATTGATTGACAGCAAGCCGGTGCGTGATGTGGTGCCGGCTGGCGTTGCTGGCGCGGACTCCCCGCCGGTCATGCAGGCCAGCCATTTGCGCGTCGCTTACCCGGTGGCCGTTCCGGGCTTTCAGGGCTGGTTCAAAAGCGGCGAGTTTGTCGCCGTCAAGGATGCCAGTTTCAGCATTCCACCCGGCACGACGCTGGGCATCGTGGGCGAGTCGGGTTCGGGCAAGTCCACCCTGGCGCTGGCCAGCCTGGGATTGTTGAAATTTTCCGGTCAATTGCAGGCGGCCGGGCAGCCGTGGAACCGGCAGGCCGCTGGCGACAAGGCCATCCGCAAGGTGGTCCAGGTGGTGTTCCAGGATCCGTTTTCATCGCTGTCGCCGCGCATGACGGTGGAGGCGATTGTGGAAGAGGGGCTGCTGGTGCATGAGCCCTTGCTGAGCCTGGCTGAAAGAAGGGTGCGCGTCGAACAATCCCTGGCCGATGTGGGCATGGGCGAAGCGCAGTTTCCGGGCTTGCTGAGGCGCTACCCGCATGAGTTTTCGGGTGGCCAGCGCCAGCGGCTGGCGATTGCCCGGGTGCTCATCATCAACCCCGGCCTGCTGGTGCTGGATGAACCCACCAGTGCGCTGGATGTGACGATCCAAAAGCAGGTACTGGCGCTGCTGCAGCGTCTGCAGCGGGAGCGCGGTTTGAGCTATCTGCTGATCACGCACGACATCGACGTGATCCGCGCCATGGCCCACGAGGTGATGGTGATGAAAGACGGCGAAATCGTCGAATCGGGCAGCGTGCTGGAGGTGCTGGACACACCGTGCCATCCCTACACGCGGATATTGGTTGCCCAGGGATGATGGCTCTGCCGGATGGCTTGCATTTGTTGCCGTTTGCAGGCATTACGGGCATGAAAATGGTTGCTTCGCAGCGCCCTTTACGCTAGAATACGCGCTTCACACGACCAAATGGGCGGGTTTTCACCGCCCATTTTTTTTGGGCGTTTGTTTTTGCACACAGGCAAAAAGTAGATAAAAGTAATCAAAGGGACGAAAGACTGAATGGCTTTGCAAGAGACGATTGAGCAAACGGTAACCGGGCTGGGCTACGAGCTGGTAGAAATCGAGAGGACCAGCGGCGGCTTGCTGCGTGTCACGATTGACATGCCTTACCTTGCCGGTACGGTCCCAGGCGCCGAGCAGTTCATCAACGCGGAGGACTGCGAAAAGGTCACGCGCCAGTTGCAGTTCGTGCTTGAAGTCGAAGGCGCCGAGTATTCGCGGCTTGAAGTCAGTTCCCCCGGCATCGACCGGCCCCTGCGCAATGAAAAAGATTTCGAGCGTTTTGCCGGCGAGCTGATCGACATCACGCTCAAGGCGCCGATTGGCGTGGCTGCAAGTGCCGGTTCAACCGTCTCGGCCAGCCGAAAGAAATTCCGTGGCACGCTGGAGCGGGCTGAGCCGGTGGACGGCAAGCCAGGCTGGCAAATCGTCTGGAGCGACGAGCCTGCTGTCAAGCCAGGCCAGAAAATCAGCAAGAAACGAATTCCCGCGCCGCTGCAGGCGCTGGGCTTCACGCTGGATGAAATCAATCAGGCGCGTTTGGCGCCGGTGGTTGATTTCAAGGGCCGCAGACCAAAATCTGTTGCCGATACATCCATAGATAAATAATTTAGAAAGGCAGGCTTGTGAAATGAATCGCGAACTGTTGATGTTGGTTGATGCCATCTCGCGTGAAAAAAACGTTGAACGCGACGTCGTCTTTGGCGCCGTCGAGCTTGCGCTCGCCTCTGCCACCAAGAAAGTTTATGCCGATGGCGTGGACATCCGTGTTGCGGTTGATCGTGACAGTGGAAATTACGAAACCTTCCGCCGCTGGCTTGTGGTTGCTGACGAGGCCGGCCTGCAAAATCCCGAAGCCGAAGAGCTGGTGACCGATGCGCGCGACGAAATCCCCGACATTGAAGAGGGCGACTACATCGAAAAGCCGGTCGAAAGCCTGCCGATTGGCCGCATTGGCGCGCAGGCGGCCAAGCAGGTCATCCTGCAAAAAATCCGCGACGCCGAGCGCGAAATGCTGCTCAACGACTTCATGTCGCGCGGCGACAAGATTTTTGTCGGCACCGTCAAGCGCATGGACAAGGGCGACCTGATCGTGGAGTCAGGCCGTGTCGAGGGCCGTCTGCGCCGCAGCGACATGATTCCAAAAGAAAACCTGCGCACCGGCGACCGTGTCCGCGCCATGATCATGGAAGTTGACACCACGCTGCGTGGCGCCCCCATCATCCTGTCGCGCACTTCGCCTGAGTACATGATTGAGCTGTTCCGCCAGGAAGTCCCTGAAATCGAGCAGGGCCTGCTTGAAATCAAGACCTGCGCGCGCGATCCCGGCTCACGCGCCAAGATCGCCGTGCTGTCGCATGACAAGCGCGTTGATCCGATCGGCACCTGCGTCGGCGTTCGCGGCACCCGCGTCAATGGCGTGACCAACGAGCTGGCCGGCGAACGCGTCGATATCGTGCTGTGGAGCGAAGACCCGGCCCAGTTCGTGATCGGTGCGCTGGCGCCCGCCAATGTGTCGTCGATCGTGGTGGATGAAGAGCGTCACGCGATGGACGTGGTGGTGGATGAGGAAAACCTCGCCATCGCCATTGGCCGTGGCGGCCAGAACGTGCGCCTGGCGTCCGAGCTGACCGGCTGGAAGATCAACATCATGGATGCCAACGAGTCTGCCCAAAAGCAGGCCAGCGAAACCGACAGCAGCCGCAAGCTGTTCATGGCCAAGCTCGACGTGGACCAGGAAATCGCCGACATCCTGATTGCCGAAGGCTTTACCAGCCTGGAAGAAGTGGCCTATGTGCCGCTGCAGGAAATGCTTGAAATCGAATCTTTCGATGAAGATACCGTCAACGAGCTGCGCACACGCGCCAAAGACGCTCTTTTGACGATGGAAATCGCCCAGGAAGAAAATGTCGGCGGTGTTTCGCAGAATCTGCGCGACGTTGAAGGCTTGACGCCCGAGCTGATTGCCAAATTGACCGAAGCGGGTGTTGCCACCCGCGACGACCTGGCCGATCTGGCCGTGGATGAGCTTACCGATATAACCGGCCAGTCTGCGGACGAGGCCAAAGCCCTGATCATGACTGCACGCGCCCATTGGTTTACCGATGGCGCTGGCGACGCTGCTGCACCCGCAGCAGCCCAAGAGCAGTGATCATGGAGGCCAGTCAGGAAAACCAAATATGTCCAGTACCACTACCGTCGCTGAATTCGCAGCTGAATTGAATAAATCTCCCGCTACCCTGATCGAGCAATTGACCAGCGCAGGCGTTGCCAAGGTGCAGGCCAGCGATCCCTTGTCGGAATCCGACAAGCAAAAGCTGCTCGGCTACCTGCATGCCAGCCATGGCACGGTCGCCGCTGACCGCAAAAAGATCACCCTGGTGAAAAAGTCCACCAGCGAGATCAAGCAGGCAGACTCAACGGGCAGGGCCCGAATCATTCCTGTCCAGACGATCAAGAAGCGCACCTTTATCAAGCGCGATGACGGCTCTGACATGCCGGTTGAAGAAGCCCAGCCGGAAGTGCTGGTCGCGCCGCAGGTTCAGGCCGCAGAAGATGCCGAACTGGTCCGCCGCGAAGACGAGGCTAACCGCCATGCCGAGTTGTTGCGCCGCCAGGAAGCAGAACTGACGGAAAAGCGCCGTTTGCGTGATGAGCAGGCTGCGCAGGAAGCGGCCCGTGAGCGCGAACGTGAAGCGGCGGCGCAAAAAGCGCAGGCCGAAGCGGCAGCCCAGGCGGCAGCAGCTGCACAAGCGGCTGCCTTGGCCGCAGAGGCTGCGAAAAAAGTCAAGCCTACGATTGGTAAAATCTTCAAACCGGCTCCGGTAGCCCCAACGGCTCCGGCCATTACGGTGGAAGCACAAAAAGTGATTGATACAGCTGCTGCAGAAAAGACCAGCAAGGCCGCCGAAGCCGCCACTGCGAAAGCGGCTGAAACCGCTTCTTTGCAGGCCGCCGCCAAAGCCAAGGCCACCGCTGAATTCCAGGCCGATGCGGCCAAGGCCGTGGATTTGCAGGAGCGCCGGCGCAAGGCCGAGGCCGAAGCCGCAGGCATTCGCGCCATGCTGTCCGCACCAAAACGCGTGCTGGTTCCGCATGTGGACCCGAAGATTGCGATGAAGGGAACGCTGCACAAGCCAGTCGTTGCCCCGGGTGCCGCAAAGCCTGCCGTTCCTGCCGCTGCTGCACCCGCAGCTCCGGGGGCCGCCGGCAAGAAGGAAGTCAAGTCCGAGAACCTGTCTTCGACCTGGAAAGATGACGCCGCCAAGAAAAAGGGCATCCCGAGCCGTGGCGCTCCGGTGGTACCGGGTCGCGGCAATTTCCGCGCCGGCCCGCGTGGCCGTCGCAGCTCGGGTCGCGATGTGCGTCCGGAGTCGAATTTCGTCGCACCGACCGAATTCAAGGTGCTTGAGGTCCATGTGCCGGAAACCATCACGGTGTCCGAACTGGCCCACAAGATGAGCATCAAGTCGTCCGAAGTCATCAAGCATTTGATGAAGCTGGGCCAGATGGTCACCATCAACCAGCCGCTGGACCAGGACACCGCCATGATCGTGGTGGAAGAAATGGGCCATACCGCACTGACCGCCGCGCTGGACGATCCGGAAGCCTTCACCGCTGACGATGTGCAGGGCCAGCAGGCCGAAGCGCTGCCACGCGCACCAGTGGTCACCGTCATGGGTCACGTTGACCATGGCAAGACCTCGCTGCTCGACTACATCCGACGCGCCAAGGTGGCCTCCGGTGAAGCCGGCGGCATTACCCAGCATATCGGCGCCTACCATGTGCAAACCCCGCGCGGCATGGTGTCCTTCCTCGATACCCCGGGCCACGAGGCGTTTACCGCCATGCGTGCCCGTGGCGCGCAGGCCACCGACATCGTGATCCTGGTGGTGGCGGCCGACGACGGTGTGATGCCGCAGACCAAGGAAGCCATCAAGCACGCCCGTGCTGCTGGCGTTCCCATCGTCGTGGCGATCAACAAGATCGACAAGCCCGGCATCAACCTGGAGCGCGTCAAGGGCGAACTGGTCACCGAAGGCGTCGTGCCCGAAGAATTCGGCGGTGACTCGCCATTCGTGCCCGTCTCCGCCCATACCGGCGCCGGTATTGACAACCTGCTGGAGCAGGTGCTGCTGCAGGCCGAAGTGCTCGAACTCAAGGCATCGGTCGATTCCCTGGCCAAGGGCCTGGTCATTGAAGCACGCCTCGACAAGGGCCGTGGCCCGGTCGCCACCGTGCTGGTCCAGTCCGGTACGCTGAAAGCCGGCGACGTGGTGCTGGCTGGCTCGACCTATGGCCGCGTGCGCGCCATGCTGGACGAAAACGGCAAGCCGATCAAGACCGCCGGTCCTTCGATTCCGGTCGAAATCCAGGGTCTGACGGAAGTGCCTCAGGCCGGCGACGATTTCATGGTCATGACGGACGAACGCCGTGTGCGCGAAATCGCCACCTACCGTGCCGGCAAGTTCCGCAACACCAAGCTGGCCAAGCAGCAGGCGTCCAAGCTGGAGAACATGTTCTCCGACATCAACGCCGGCGAAGTCAAGATGCTGCCGATCATCATCAAGGCCGACGTGCAGGGTTCGCAGGAAGCGCTGGCGCAGTCGCTGCTCAAGCTCTCGACCGACGAGGTCAAGGTGCAACTGGTGTACTCCGGCGTCGGCGGTATCTCCGAGTCCGACGTGAATCTGGCGATTGCTTCGAAGGCCGTGCTGATCGGGTTCAACACCCGCGCCGATGCCCAGGCGCGCAAGCAGGCCGAGAACAACGGCATCGAGATCCGTTACTACAACATCATTTATGACGCTGTGGACGAACTCAAGGCCGCCATGTCCGGCATGCTCACGCCCGACAAGAAGGAAGAAATCATCGGCAATGCCGAGATTCGCAATATCTTCAAGGTCAGCAAGATCGGCTCGATTGCCGGCTGTATGGTCACCGCCGGTGTGGTTCGCCGCACCGCCAAGCTGCGCTTGCTGCGCCAGAACGTGGTCATCTTCACCGGTGAACTCGACTCGCTCAAGCGTTTCAAGGACGATGCCAAGGAAGTCAAGGAAGGCTTCGAGTGCGGCTTGAACCTGAAGAACTACAACGACATCGAAGTCGGTGACATTCTGGAGTTCTTCGAAATCAAGGAAGTCGCCCGGACCTTGTAAGAACACGGCGGTCCGCCTGCCTTGACGGCTGGCGGACCGCCGATTTTAAACCAGGACTGCAACTTCAGACACCCATTTCATGCGTAAAAAATCATCCACTCCCAACCGCAGCTTTCGCGTTGCCGATCAGATCCAGCGCGATCTGACGGAACTGATCGCGCGCGAGTTGAAAGACCCGCGTGTCGGCATGGTGACGGTTCAGTCGGTCGAAGTCACGCCCGACTATGCCCATGCCAAGATTTATTTCAGCGTGCTGGTCGGCGACCCGAAAGAGTGCGAAATCGCGCTCAACCAGGCTGCCGGCTTCCTGCGCAACGGCCTGTTCAAGCGTCTCATGACGCACACGGTGCCGACCCTGCATTTCCATTTCGACCAGACCACCGAACGTGCGGCCGACCTGAACGCCTTGATTGCCAAGGCGGTTTCTTCCCGCGCCCAGGACGACTGAGTTCGCGCCGTTTCCCTCTGACAGGTTCGGGGACAACGGTGCCAACCAGCGTTCGGGCAGGCCCGGCGCTTAGCCTGTCGGAGCCTTATGACCCCAAAATCTTCTCCCCGCCAGAAAATCCAGCGACGTCCCGTCCACGGCGTGCTGCTGCTCGACAAGCCGCTGGGCCTGTCGAGCAACCAGGCGCTGCAGAAAGCCAAATGGCTGCTGCGGGCCGACAAGGCCGGCCACACCGGCACGCTCGATCCGCTGGCTACCGGCGTGTTGCCGCTGTGCTTTGGCGCGGCCACCAAGTTCAGCCAGTTGCAGTTAGACGCCGACAAGACCTACGAGGCGCTGCTGCTGCTGGGCCAGAAAACCAGCACGGCCGACGCCGAAGGCGAAGTGATTGAAACCCGGCCCGTGCCGGAGATCACGCCCGAGCTGCTGGCGTCCATCACGCAGCGCTTTACCGGCCCGCTGGCGCAGGTTCCGCCGATGTATTCCGCGCTGAAGAAAGACGGCAAGGCCTTATATGAATACGCCCGCAAGGGCATCGAAGTCGAGCGGGAAGCCCGACACATCACGATTTTCAAGCTAAATATGGCTCTTGCGCACGACCCACGGGCGCAAGTAGCTATTAAAATAATAGTAAGCTGCAGCAAGGGAACCTACATCCGCACGCTGGGTGAAGACATCGGCGAGGCCCTTGGCTGCGGCGCGCACCTGGGTTCCTTGCGCCGGATCGAAACCGGCGGGTTCACGGCGGCGCAATGCGTGACGCTGGCGGCGCTCGAAGCCATGACTGAAGCTGAACGCGAAGCCTGTTTGCTGCCACCGCAGTCGCTGGTGGCCGCCTACCCGTCTGTCACACTCGACGCTGATAATGCAGGGCGCTTTTTGAGTGGCCTGCGGCGCCGGGGCCAGTGGGGCGATGACGCGCCGCTGGTGCAGGTTTATGGCCGCGAGCCGGCTGCATTTTTAGGCTCGGCCCATATCACGGCCGACGAACTGATTCCCCAGCGCTTGCTGAGCCCGGTTGAAGTCCAGGACATCCTCCTGCAATCGGCCCGGCACGCTGCCGAAGTTTTAATGCCAGTTTCCATGGCCGCAGCCTCCGAACCCACGGATGCCGGCTCTTTTCAACATTAATTCCCAAGTACCGTTTTTCAAGTCCCCAGAAAGTCCACCATGAGTCATAAACAGATCCGTAACATCGCCATCATCGCCCACGTTGACCATGGTAAGACCACCATGGTTGACCAATTGCTGCGCCAGTCCGGCACCTTTGCCGAGCACGAAAAGGTCGTCGATACCGTGATGGACAACAACGCCATCGAAAAAGAGCGTGGCATCACGATTCTGGCCAAGAACTGCGCCGTGACCTGGGAAGGCACGCACATCAACATCGTCGATACCCCGGGCCACGCCGACTTCGGTGGCGAAGTGGAACGTGCCCTGTCCATGGTTGATGGCGTGGTGCTGCTGATCGATGCGCAGGAAGGCCCCATGCCCCAGACCCGTTTCGTGACCAAGAAGGCGCTGGCCCTGGGCCTCAAGCCCATCGTGGTGGTGAACAAGGTGGACAAGCCGGGCGCCAATCCCGACAAGGTGATCAACGCCACGTTCGATTTGTTCGACAAGCTCGGCGCCACCGATGAACAGCTCGATTTCCCCGTGGTCTATGCCTCGGGCATCAACGGCTGGTCTTCGCTGGAAGAAGGCGCGCAAGGCGAGCAGTGGGGCCCCGACATGTCGGCCCTGTTCAACACCGTGCTCAAGCACGTGCCCGCCCAGAAGGGCGACCCTGACGCGCCGCTGCAGCTGCAGATTTCCGCACTCGACTTTTCGACCTTCGTGGGCCGCATCGGCGTGGGCCGCATCAGCCAGGGCACGATCAGGCCCATGATGGACGTGGTCGTGATGGAAGGCCCGGATGGCAAGGCTGTCAAGGGCCGCATCAACCAGGTGCTGACCTTCCAGGGCCTGGAGCGCGTGCAGGCGACCGAAGCCGGCCCCGGCGAAATCGTGCTGATCAACGGCCTGACCGACATCGGCATCGGCGTGACCATCACCGACCCGGCCAATCCGATGCCGCTGCCGATGCTCAAGGTCGATGAGCCGACACTGACCATGAACTTCTGCGTCAACACCAGCCCGCTGGCCGGCCGTGAAGGCAAGTACGTCACCAGCCGCCAGATCTGGGACCGCCTGCAAAAGGAACTGCAGCACAACGTGGCCCTGCGCGTCAATGAAACCGACGAAGAAGGCATCTTTGAAGTCATGGGCCGGGGCGAGTTGCACCTGACCATCCTGCTGGAAAACATGCGCCGCGAAGGCTTCGAGATGGCTGTTTCCAAGCCGCGTGTGCTGCTCAAGGATGTGAATGGTGTCAAGCATGAGCCCATCGAGCTGGTGACCGCCGACATCGAAGAGCAGCACCAGGGCGGCGTGATGCAGGCGCTGGGCGAGCGCAAGGGCGAACTGGTCAACATGGAGCCGGACGGCCGTGGCCGTGTGCGCCTCGAATACCGTATTCCGGCGCGTGGCCTGATCGGTTTCACCAACGAATTCCTGAACTTGACGCGCGGCTCTGGCCTGATCGCCAACATTTTCGACTGCTACGAGCCGCACAAGGGCGACATCGGCGGACGCAAGAACGGCGTGCTGATCTCCATGGACGCCGGTGAAATCTTCACCTACGCGCTGGGCAAGCTCGATGACCGTGGCCGCATGTTCGTCAAGGCCAACGATCCGGTGTATGAAGGCATGATCGTCGGCATCCACAGCCGTGACAACGACCTGGTGGTCAATGCCACGCGCACCAAGCAGCTGACCAACTTCCGCGTCAGCGGCAAGGAAGACGCGATCAAGATCACGCCGCCGATTGAATGCACGCTGGAATACGGCGTCGAGTTCATCGAGGACGACGAGCTGGTCGAAATCACGCCCAAGTCGATTCGCCTGCGCAAGCGTTACCTGACCGAAAGCGAGCGCAAGCGCGCTGGAAGGTAAAAGCCCCCACGCTCCCCACTTCGTGTGGTTCGCTGCCCCCCGAGGGGGCGCTGCGCCTGCGGCCCGGCAAAGCCGGTTCCGCGGCCCCTGCTGGTGGAGGCGGGGAGCACTTGAAACCAGGCCGTTGTGCGCAGAAAGCGCCAGCGGCCTTTTTTAATCTGACTACAGGGGGTTTGATGAAGTTGACGCATTCCCGCGCGGTGGTGGTGATGATTCTGGTGACGCTGATGTGGTCGATTGCCGGCGTGGTGACGCGGCAGCTGGAGGCGGCGCGCAGTTTTGAAGTGACCTTCTGGCGCAGCTTTTTCACGCTGGCGTCGCTGCTGGTGATCCTGCCTTTTTTCCAGGGGCGGGTGGTTTTCAGCAAAATTCGCAACGCCGGCAAGGCGCTCTGGCTGTCGGGCGTCTGCTGGAGCGTGATGTTCACCGCCTTCATGGTGGCGCTGACGCTGACCACAGTGGCCAATGTGCTGGTGACCATGGCGCTGGGGCCGTTCATCACGGCGCTGATGGCGCGGGTTTTCATCGGGCACCGCATTCCCGCGCGCACCTGGGTGGCTATTGCGCTGGCCAGCGCCGGCATTGCCTGGATGTATGGCGGCCAGATGGACCTGGGCGGCCAGCTGGCCGGCACGCTGGTGGCGCTGATGGTGCCGCTGGCGGGGGCCTGCAACTGGACGGTGGTGCAGTACGGCGGTGCCCATGGCCAGAAGATCGACCTGGTGCCTGCCGTGCTGATGGGCGCGGCGCTTTCGTCGCTGGCAACCTTGCCGCTGGCGTTTCCCTTTTCGGCGACGCCGCACGACATCGGCCTGCTGGCAGTGCTCGGCCTGTTCCAGTTGGCGATTCCGTGCGTGCTGGCGGTGCTGTGCGCCGGCGTTCTCAAGGCGCCCGAGGTGGCCTTGCTGGCCTTGCTTGAAGTGATTTTCGGTATCCTGCTGGCCTGGCTGGGCGCCGGCGAGGTGCCTGGTTCCAGCGTACTGACCGGCGGCTCGCTGGTCATCGGTGCGCTGGTGGTGAATGAATTGATTGGATGGAGACAAAGAGCATGACGACAGAAATGAAGAAAATCGGTGCGGCCGGCGATGTGCTGGTTGAGCGCCGGGGAAGTGCCGGGCTGATCACGCTGAACCGGCCCAAGGCCCTCAATGCCCTGTCGCTGCCGATGGTGCGCGAACTGCTCGGCATCCTGCGCGCCTGGCGTGACGACCCGGAGGTGCGGGTAGTGGCGATTCGCGGCACCAACAAGATCGGCCGCCCTGGCACACCCGACAGCCTGTTTGGCGGTTTTTGCGCAGGCGGCGACATCCGGTTTTTCCATCAGGCGGCGCTGGCCGGCGATGCGGCGCTGGACGATTTCTTCACCGAGGAATACACCCTCAATCACCTGGTCCAGACCTATCCCAAGCCCTACATTGCCTTCATGGACGGCGTGGTGATGGGCGGCGGCATGGGCATCAGCCAGGGTGCGCGCGTGCGCATCGTCACCGAGCGGACCAAGATGGCCATGCCCGAGACGAATATCGGCCTGTTCCCTGACGTGGGCGGAGGCTACTTCCTGAGCCGCTGTCCCGGCCATGTGGGCGAATACCTGGCGCTGACTGGCGAGACGATTGGCGCCGACGAGGCGATTGGCTATGGGCTGGCGGATGTCAAGCTGGAGGCTGCCGCCCTGCCTGTGCTCTGGGACGAACTGGGTGCCACGCCTTGGGGTTCGGCGGCGGAGGCCGACCAATGGATTGCTTCAAAATTCATAGCTGATAGCGCCCGTCCAGCAAGCGTAACAGGCCAAATTGATGCATATTTCTCATTGCTGCGGGTCAAGCACATCGTCGATGCGCTGGAAAAGTCTGAGGATCGCTGGGCGCGCAGGACGGCGGCGACCTTGCGCAAGCGTTCGCCGCTGATGCTGCATGTGGTGCTGGAGCAGATTCGCAAGGCGCGCGGCATGAGCCTGGCCGATGACCTGCGCATGGAGCGGGACATGGTTTACCAGTGTTTTCACCTGCGGCCCGGCGCCGAAAGCGAAACCGTCGAGGGTATCCGTGCGCTGGCGGTGGACAAGGACTACAAGCCGCAATGGAAGCCGGCACGCATTGAGGACGTGAAGCCGGGCATGGCTGATGCATTTTTCACCAGTCCGTGGAGTGCGCAAACGCATCCTTTGCGCGACCTGTAGGCGGATCAGGCTTCGCTATCTGCTCATTCAAGCTGCGGGTTAAACCAGCCGGGCCAACTCGGGCCAGCTGCATCAACCCGTCGCGGGTTGCCCTGGACAAATGCCTTCAACGATTCCGGGATTTCATGGCGCGGTCCACTTCGCGCTTGCCTTCGCGGTCCTTGATGGTGTCGCGCTTGTCATGCTCGGCCTTGCCCTTGGCCAGGCCGATCTCGCACTTCACCTTGCCGGCCTTCCAGTGCATGTTCAGCGGCACCAGCGTGAAGCCCTTCTGATCAATCTTTCCAATCAGGCGGCGAATCTCGTCCTTGTGCATCAAGAGCTTCTTGGTGCGCACCGAGTCAGGCCGGATATGGGTGGAGGCCGTGCCCAGCGGGTTGATCTGGCAGCCGATGATGAACAGCTCGCCATTGCGGATCACCACATAGCCGTCGGTGAGCTGCACCTTGCCTTCGCGCACCGACTTGACTTCCCAGCCTTCGAGCACCATGCCCGCTTCAAAGCGCTCTTCAATGTGGTAGTTGAAGGTGGCTTTCTTGTTGTCGGCAATGCGTATGGCGGCGGCTGCGGCTTTTGGTGAAAGATTGCTGGTGGGTTTTCCTGTCGGTTTTCCGGAAGAGGCTGCGGCTGGTTTTTTGGAGGTGGATGCTTCTTTGGTGGCCATGGCTAAGATAGTGGAGCGAAGGGGCGAAGCAGCACTTGTGGCTCATACAATTGCCCCCAGCCTTTGATTGTATGAAAACCGTTCACAAGTCCGTTCTTATCTGGTACAGCGCAGCTGAAATGTTTGCTCTGGTCACCGATGTTGTCAGCTATCCGCAGTTTTTGCCGTGGTGCGACCGTGCGTCGGTGCAGGAAGAAAATGCGCATGGCATGGTTGCCAAGGTCGGTATTTCATTTGCGGGCCTCAAGCAAAGCTTTACGACCCGAAACACGCATGAACCCGACCGCAAGGTCAATCTGGAACTGATCGATGGGCCTTTTTCCAGGCTGGAAGGACACTGGTTCTTTCTTCCCCTGGGCGACGGCAGTCAGCGCGCCTGCAAGGTCGAGTTCACCTTGTGTTATGCCTTCGACAATGGAATGCTGGCTGCGCTGGTCGGCCCGGTGTTCGACAAGATAGCTGGCAGCCTGGTCGATGCCTTTGTCAAAAGAGCTTCCGTTGTTTATGGCGAAACCTGAAAACCTCCCAGACGGTCCGCGCCTGAAGATCACGCTGGTTTATTCATCCGCCCCGCGCCAGGTTCGCGAATGGGCGCTGGAGCTTGCGACGGGTGCAACCGTCGCAGAAGCGCTGGGCTGCAGCAGCCTCTTCGAGGAGTTTGCGGAACTGCGCAAAGACCGCTTGCTGGTCGGTATCTGGGGCCGGAAAACCCGGCTCGACCATCCGCTGGATGACAACGACCGGATAGAAATTTACCGCACTCTGCGGGTCGATCCCAAAGTGGCCAGGCGCGAGCGCTTTAACCATCAGGGCGCCAAAAGCGCGGGGCTGTTCACGAAAAAACGGCCCGGGGCAAAAGCCGGCTATTGACGCAGCCAGCCCGCAGCCGGCTTATTTGCCGCAGTCGCTCTCCGCAATGGCTTGAAGACGCTTGGTTTCTGCCGCCTTGGCAGCGTCATCCATGAAGTCGCGTTCGCCTTTGGCATTGGTAACCGAGATCCGCACGCCGGATTTCAGGGTTGCTTGTCCTTTTTTTGCACGCTCGCAATTGTCGGCCCTGGCCTTCGCCATTTTTTCTTCTTCCGCCTGCTTTTGGGCGGCTTCCAGATCATCCGCCTGCTTCTTGCGGGCTTCAAGCTGGGCATCCTTGCCCGAGAATTTGGGCGCGCTGGCTTTGCCCGCAGGCGCTGAAGCCAGCACGGCGGGGGCGGGTGCTGTCGCCCCGGTGTCGGTGCCAGACGGAGGGCTAGGGGTTTTGCTGCCTGGCTGCTTCAGGATATTTTTTTGCAAAATATCGGCTGGCGGCGCACGGTCGCTGAAGACTTTTCGGCCGTCCTTGTCAATCCATTGCCACTGCGCCAGGGCAGGCATTGCCAATGAGCTGCCGGCAATGGCCAGAATCAGGGTTCTTGTCGCAAATTTGAAGTCCATCGTGAAAGTGTATCTCCGTGTCCCGCACTTTTTCTGCTGAATGCCTGCAAGGCGGGCGCTGACAAGGCTTGAATGTATCGGGCAGCGGTGAATGCAGAGCCTGTGGGTGTCAAAGGTACAATCGTATTTTTGGAGCTTTCTCTATGCGCCTACTCGGCAAAGCGCTCACCTTCGACGACGTATTGTTGGTGCCAGCGTTCTCCCAGGTCCTTCCCAAGGACGCCCTGCTTTCCACCCAGTTTTCCCGAAACATCCGCCTGAACCTGCCGCTGGTCTCAGCGGCGATGGACACGGTCACTGAAGCGCGGCTGGCCATTGCCATCGCGCAGGAGGGTGGCATCGGCATCGTTCATAAAAACCTCACGCCGCAGGAGCAGGCCGCGCATGTGGCCAAGGTCAAGCGCTATGAATCGGGGGTGGTGCGCGATCCCGTGGTCATCACGCCCGAGCATACCGTGCTGCAGATACTGGAACTGTCCGAGCAGCTCGGCATCTCTGGCTTTCCGGTGTGCGATGGCGGCAAGGTCGTGGGCATCGTTACCAGCCGCGACCTGCGCTTTGAAACCCGCTACGACGTCAAGGCCCACCAGATCATGACGCCGCGCGAAAAGCTGATCACGGTCAAGGAGGGCACGTCTGCCGCCGAAGCCAAGGCCCTGCTCAACAAGCACAAGCTCGAACGCGTGCTCGTGGTCAACGATGCCTTTGAACTCAAGGGGTTGATCACCGTCAAGGACATCACCAAGCAAACCAACTTCCCCAATGCCGCACGCGACTCTGCAGGCCGTTTGCGCGTGGGTGCTGCGGTCGGTGTCGGCGAAGGTACCGAGGAGCGCGTTGACGCGCTGGTCAAGGCCGGGGTGGATGCCATCGTGGTCGATACGGCCCACGGTCACAGCCATGGCGTGATCGAGCGCGTGCGCTGGGTCAAGAAGAACTATCCGCATATTGACGTGATCGGCGGCAACATCGCCACCGGCGCGGCGGCGCTGGCGCTGGTGGAAGCCGGTGCCGATGCTGTCAAGGTCGGTATCGGCCCCGGCAGCATCTGCACCACGCGCATCGTCGCAGGTGTCGGCGTGCCGCAGATCATGGCGATTGACAGCGTGGCGACCGCCTTGCGCGGCTCGGGCGTTCCATTGATTGCCGACGGCGGCATCCGTTACAGCGGCGACATTGCCAAGGCCATCGCTGCAGGCGCCGGCACGGTGATGATGGGCGGCATGTTCGCCGGCACCGAAGAGGCGCCTGGCGAAGTCATCTTGTTCCAGGGCCGCAGCTACAAGAGCTACCGCGGCATGGGCAGCATCGGCGCGATGCAGCAGGGCAGCGCCGACCGCTACTTCCAGGAGTCCAGCACCGGCAACCCGAACGCCGACAAGCTGGTTCCCGAAGGCATCGAAGGCCGCGTACCTTACAAAGGCTCGATGGTCGGCATCGTTTTCCAGATGGCCGGCGGCTTGCGCGCCAGCATGGGTTACTGCGGTTGCGCCACGATTGAAGAGATGCACGACAAGGCGGAATTTGTGGAAATCACCTCCGCAGGTATCCGCGAAAGCCATGTGCATGACGTGCAGATCACCAAGGAAGCGCCGAACTACCGCGCTGATTAAGCTTCCCCAAGCATCCTGGGCGTCTGGTGGCAGACGCCCTTTTTCTTTTTTGACTGAACCATCGCCTGAGGCGTCCTTCATGCAGCACCAAAAAATCCTCATTCTCGATTTCGGCTCCCAGGTCACCCAGCTGATTGCCCGCCGCGTGCGCGAAGCCCATGTTTTCTGCGAAGTCCATCCTTGCGATGTGACCGACGACTGGATTCGCGACTATGCCAAAGATGGTCAACTCAAGGGAATCATCTTGTCGGGCAGTCACGCCAGCATCTATGAAGAAACGACAGACAAGGCACCGCAAGTGGTGTTTGAACTGGGCATTCCAGTGCTGGGCATCTGCTACGGCATGCAGGCCATGGCGCACCAGCTGGGTGGCAAGGTTGAGAGTGGCCACAAGCGCGAATTCGGCCATGCCGATGTGCGTGCCCGTGGCCACACGGCACTGCTCAAGGACATTGCCGACTTCACCACGCCCGAAGGGCAGGGCATGCTCACGGTCTGGATGAGCCATGGTGACAAGGTCACGGAAATGCCGCCGGGCTTCAAGATCATGGCCAGCACCGATAGCTGCCCGATTGCCGGCATGGCTGACGAAGAGCGACGCTTCTACGGGGTGCAGTTCCACCCTGAAGTCACGCATACCAGGCAGGGGGCAGCAATCCTCAATCGCTTTGTGCTGGACATTTGCGGCACCCGGCCCGACTGGGTCATGGGCGACTACATCAGCGAAGCTGTTGAAAAAATCCGCCAGCAAGTTGGCGACGAGGAAGTCATCCTGGGGCTGTCGGGCGGCGTCGATTCATCGGTGGCTGCGGCGCTGATTCACCGCGCCATCGGCGACCAGCTGACCTGCGTGTTCGTCGATCACGGCCTGCTGCGCCTGAACGAGGGCGACATGGTGATGGAGATGTTCGTCGGCAAGCTGCACGCCAAGGTGATCCGCGTCGATGCCGCCGAGCAGTTCTTGGGTCACCTCACCGGCGTGAGTGACCCCGAAGCCAAGCGCAAGATCATCGGCCGCGAGTTTGTCGAAGTGTTCAAGGCCGAGGCCGCCCGGCTCAAGGCCGGCCTGGACGGCGCTTACAAAGGCGCGAAATGGCTGGCACAGGGAACGATTTATCCCGACGTGATCGAGTCGGGAGGCGCCAAAAGCAAAAAAGCCGTTTCCATCAAGAGCCATCACAACGTCGGCGGCCTGCCCGAGCAATTGGGCCTGAAACTGCTTGAACCCCTGCGCGAACTCTTCAAGGATGAAGTGCGCGAACTGGGCGTGGCGCTGGGCTTGCCGCACGACATGGTGTATCGGCATCCTTTCCCTGGGCCGGGGCTGGGGGTGCGGATTCTGGGTGAAGTCAAAAAAGAATATGCCGACCTGCTGCGCCGGGCCGACGCGATCTTCATCGAAGAATTGCGCAACTTCAAGGATGCTGAAACCGGCAAAACCTGGTACGACCTGACCAGCCAAGCGTTCACGGTGTTTTTGCCAGTGAAAAGCGTGGGCGTGATGGGCGATGGCCGCACCTATGAATACGTGGTGGCGCTGCGCGCGGTGCAGACCAGCGACTTCATGACCGCTGACTGGGCCGAACTGCCTTATGCGCTGCTCAAGAAGGTGTCGGGGCGAATCATCAACGAAGTGCGCGGCATCAACCGCGTGACCTACGATGTCAGCAGCAAGCCGCCAGCGACGATTGAGTGGGAGTAGGGCTGTGAGCAGCGATCCACCGGTTTTACCGGGGGATGGCTGCTCGCTCTGCTGCGCAATCGCGCCGGAGCGCGAAACCAGGTCGCCGATGAAGCGTTCAAGGTAGTCGCAAGGTTTGAAGGCCGCTGGCGATGTCTTCCTGCGCCACGGTCTGCAACTCGGCCCGGTGGCGCAGGGTTCGCTCGAACACCGCCAGCGCCGATTCCACCGCCTCGCCGCCTTGCGACAGCCGGGTACAGATAGTGCGCCCGGTAATAGTCGCTGAGGGTGGAAAACCGGGCCATATCGGGCTGCGATTCGAGGTTGCCCCACTCGGCGAGTTGCGCCAGTGCGGACTGGACTTCCTCGATGCGCGGCGGCGGGCCTGACCACAGACTTTCCGCAAGCACCTCGTTGGGCCGCAAGTGCAGCTGGAACTGGCGTTTCGCGCTAGCGAAGCTGTCCATGATGATGCGGTAGAGCGCGGATTTCTCGGCGCTGACGGCCCGATCATTGTGGCCTCTCATGAGGGGGCTGGTTTGCAACAGGACAGTCTCAGGTGGCGTGCTCAACATAGGGTTCTCTTTGACCAGAATCTTAGGGCAGTTCCAGGCAGCGGTTCAGTCTGCTTTTGAACTATGCTTCAGGCAATTCCCCGGGAGACTTGAGATGCGTGCTGTTGTTGGATTGATGAGCCTGCTGATCGTGCTGGTGGTGGTCGGCGTATTGGCTAAAAAGCAGTTGGGCGCCTTGTCCAAAGCGCCGATCCGCCCGCAGAATCCAGTGCTTGTCGATTCGGGCGTTACTTTCCCGGTCACTTCGCCGGGCGCAACGCCCCAAGTCCAGAGCCAGCAAATCCAGCAGCAGATCAAGCAGTCGGTCGAAGCAGCCATGCAGCCCCGACCCCTGCCAGGTGATCAGCCTTAAATAGGCATAAAAAATGGCTTTTGCGCAATACTGTCATGCTTTAGCAGCTACTTTTTAGATAGCAAATGAGTGATGAAGCCTTTATGGAGTTGGCCCTTGCGCAAGCCTGGGTAGCGGCTGCTTTCGGGGAAGTTCCGGTGGGCGCAGTGGTCGTCCGGCAGGGCAAGGTGATTGCCACTGGCCGCAACGCACCCGTTGATGCCCATGATCCGACGGCCCATGCCGAGATCATGGCCTTGCGCGCCGCCGCGCTGGCCTTGGGCAACTACCGTCTTGACGAGTGCGAACTGTTTGTCACGCTGGAGCCCTGTGCCATGTGCAGCGGCGCCATGCTCAACGCCCGGCTCAAACGCGTGGTGTTTGGGGCGTCTGAACCCAAAACCGGGGCTGCCGGCTCGGTCATCAACCTGTTTGCGCAAGCGCAGTTGAATCACCAGACCGAAGTGCAGGGCGGGGTGCTGGCCGAGGCGGGCCGCGTATTGCTGCAGGACTTTTTTCGCCAGCGCCGCGCTGACCAGCGCGAGGCGGCCCGGCAGCGTCATCCGCTGCGCGATGATGCACTTCGAACTCCTGACGCGGCTTTTGACGGCTTGACCGCTTATCCATGGGCGCCGCATTACCTGAGCGATCTGCCGGCCCTTGAGGGCTTGCGGATGCATTATCTTGATGAACAGGCGCTTGGCGTGGAGGGCGGCGGGCCGCGCCTGACCTACCTTTGCCTGCATGGCAGCCCGGACTGGAGCTATGCTTTTCGTCGGCTGATCCCGTCCTTGCTGCAGGCTGGTCACCGGGTGGTTGCACCGGACCTGATTGGTTTTGGCAAAAGCGACAAACCCAAGAAAGACAGCTTTCATACCTTCAGGCGGCATCGCCAGATACTGCTGGAGTTGGTGGAAAAGCTGGGTCTGCAGAATATCGTGCTGGTGCTGCCCAGGCAGGGCGCTTTGCTTGGATTGACCTTGCCCCTGGCCGCGCCGCTGCGCTACCGGGGATTGCGGCTCATGAACCCTGATCCATTGGCAGGGAGGGAATACATGCCGCTAAGTCAAGGTTTTTTGCTGTGGGAGCAAGCAGGCGGCATGCAGCCTGAGCGGGATTTGATGCGCCGGCACGGCACCTGTGACATGCCGGCAGGTGCTGAAGCAGATGCCGCTTGTGAAGCGCCATTTCCCGGCAACAGCTACCGCGCCGGAGTGCGTGCGTTTGCTGCCATGGCACCAGATTCGGGGAATCACGACGGCATTGCATCTGAAGCCGGACAGTTCTGGCGTGATCGCCGCGATGAATGTAATTTACACGTTAGTTTTTTAGAAAAATATACGAACAAACCATATCAAGAATAGCCAATGGGATACTTGCATCCGTGAAAAAACATATCTATATCTATTCCCCATCCAGTGCCATACGCGATAAAGCCGCTTTCAAGCGCGGCCTCAAGCGCCTGACGGCATTGGGTTACGAGGTCGAGGTTGACGAAGCAGCGCTGTCAACCCATCAGCGTTTTGCCGGCGACGATGAAACACGCCTTGCCGCCATTCACCGGGCCGCCAGCAGCGGCGCCGATGTAGCACTCATTTCTCGTGGCGGCTATGGCCTGACACGCATCCTGCCCCTGATCGATTACAACGCGGTTGCAAAAGCCATTACCGGAGGCACGCAATTTGTTGGTTTTAGCGATTTCACCGCATTCCAGATGGCGCTACTGGCCAAAACGGGCGCCGTCACTTGGGCCGGCCCTTCCCTGGCTGAAGATTTTGGTGCACTGGCCGGCGCTGACGACATCATGGAAGCCTGTTTTGACGACCTGGTCACGGGGCAGGGGGAGGGCAGTGGCTGGAGAATGCCAAAGGCTGCTACTAATTCAATAGCTGGCAGCATAGATGAGACCAGCGAAAAAGCCATAAATGATGCTTGTCACATCAATGATTCCGTGCTTTGGGGCGGTAATCTGGCCATGCTGGCATCGCTGGTTGGAACTCCTTATTTGCCTGTCATTGATGGCGGCATCCTGTTCATTGAAGATGTTGGCGAACACCCTTACCGGATAGAGCGCATGCTCGCGCAATTGCTGCAAGCCGGCATTCTGGCGCAGCAAAAAGCGATTATTTTCGGCCAGTTCAGCAATTACAAACTGGTACCTCACGACAAGGGCTACAAGTTGGCCAGCGTCGTGGCCTGGCTGAAAACCCAGGTAAGCGCGCAAGTATTCACCGGCTTTCCGTTTGGCCATGTGGCAACCAAGGTACTGCTTCCCGTGGGGCTGCCGGTTACTTTGGCGGTGGAAGGACGGGATGCATTTTTGCTGTGGGGCCATCGGCATTGAATTGAACCCGGCTTGGCCTTGCAGTTTTTTCTGCGTCAGCCCCTGAATGAACTTGGCCGCGAGATCAGTCCCTTGGGCAGCAAGCCGATGAAATTTTTACTGATCTGGTTGATCTTTTCCCGGGCGATGGTTTCACCGTACCTGGCACCCAGCACTGACATGACTTCGCTGCGGATAAACCAAAGAGCCTGCGCGTCAAGCGCGTAGCGCACGCGAGCAACAATCTTTGGAAAGTGAGTCTCGCCAAATTCACCCAGTTCATCCAGCATAGACTGACGTATCTGTTCTATGCGGTCTTCGCGGATACCCGGGGTAATGGCATGAGAGCCCAGCAAGGCCAGCAGGCTGCTTTTTAGCTGAGTGTTGAGCCAATTCATAGTCTTGACACCTTTCGGTCTGTCCGAATCGGACCGGTTTCCTGAAGAGGTATGTGCAGGATTTGATAAAACATCCTACTCCTGTCATGTATCTGACAACTCCTATCGGAAATTGCCTGCCGCCGAAAACTGTTTAAAACAAATACGTATGTTGTAATTGAACAAACAACCACCAGCATCTTCGACAGCCCATGGCAGAACTTACCGTCGTTTTTGCGGACCTTACCGGAAGCACTGCCCTTTTTGAGGCGCTGGGCAATGCCAAGGCAACCCAGGCAATCACACGGCTGACGCAGTGGATAGGCCAAGTCTGTAAAAACCATGGCGGGCACGTCGTGAAATACCTTGGAGACGGTGTTCTCATCCTGTTTCAGGAGAGCCGTCATGCCGTAGAGGCGGCCAGTGAGCTTCACCGGGTGCATCATGACCGAATCCGCAATTGGCCCGATGCCCTCAAAATGCGGCTTCAGGTGGGCATGGCCCGTGGCGATGTCGTCGAGCAGAGCGGCGACTGTTATGGCGATGCTGTCAATCTGGCTTCGCGCCTGAGCGACCTTTCTGGTTCCGAGCAGACACTGGCAAGTGAAGCCGTGATCCGGCAACTGCCTGACGACTTCATGGTCCGCGCGCGCTGTCTGGGGCCCATGGTCATCCGGGGTCGCACGGAGTTGTGCGTTGTGCATCGTATTGAATGGCAGGACGAGGTGCTTTCTGAACTTTTTACGATGCCAGCCAGCCTGATGGCTTTGCCTCTGGACCGGCGCGACGAGGCGAAGCCTGTCTGTATCGAGTTGTCCTGGCTCGACATCAGTGCCAGGTTTACCGCTGCCGCGCTTCCTGTGTTTCTTGGCCGTGATGCCGATGCCCAGTTTGTGGTGCAAGACCCCAGGGTTTCGCGAAAACATGCCCGGATCGAATGGCGTTCCGGCAAGTTCTATCTTGAAGATCTCAGCAGCTATGGAACCTGGGTGCGGTTTTCCGACAGCAAGGCTGTCGTGGCTTTGCGTCGCCAGGAATGTGTGTTGATGCTGGATGGAGAAATTGCACTGGGCGCTTCTTTTGAAGACTTCACCGTACCTACTGTCACGTTTAGGTTTCTTGAGGAAACAGCCGCATAGTCAATTCTTGGTGCTATTTAATGGATAGCAGTATAGGAAGACAGGGCGAGCGGCAACGGGTTATTTCATCCAGTCATGAGGGTGATTCAGTCGCTTGCGATTTACAGCAGCCACCAATCATTCAATCCTGCCGTTCAGGCTGGAACCGCCTCGGCATTCAACCGATCCCAATGACGATGAAGGGCAATGGCCGCAATGAAATCTTGCGTCACCTGTCCATCGAGCACTTTTCGGGCATCGGCCAATAAAATCCCTGGCGTAGGCACATTGATCAGTTCTGAATTTTTTTCATTGCTGAACCCCAGGGTGGCGAGCAACTGGGTGCCTTCGTTCAGTGCGCAGATGGTCTTGCCATGCTTATAGGCTTCAAGTACAAAATGCACGGCCTCGCCCAAGCCGCACAAGCTTGTGATGCTCTCATTTCCACCAGGAATCAGTACCGCGTCAAACATGACCGAAGGCATGTTTGCAAAGGTATGGTCAACCACAAGCTGTTTGCCACTGAGCGTGCTGACGCTTCCAAGTCGCGAGGCAACGAGTTTGCAGACGGCGCCCGCCGCTGCCATATCCTGAAGAAGACGCCGCAGGGGAGGGGCATCCACCCCGTCTGCCACCACAATGGCAATCTTGCGGGTTTTAATGCTCGCGCCAGGCCGAGCTGCCATGCTTAAAGCCGGCTCTTCGCTGACCTTGCTGGTCATTCGGTAATCGCGAAAACCCAGGCGGCCCGCCGCCGCTTTAGGGTCAGGCGCATTGATTCCCAGCGATGCCGCTACCCGCGCCGCCAGTTTGAGATCAACGTGCGCCAGGTTATCGACCATGCGCTGGCGAATGTCGGGCACCTCGACCTTGGACAGTTCAAACCTGAAAGCGGCAACGATATGGTCTTTTTCAGCAAGGCTCTGGCTGTTCCAGAACAGGGTGGCCTGGGAAAAATGGTCATCGAATGAAGCCCTGCGATGCCGTGTTTTAGACGCATCCACCGGCTTGGAAGGCGGCTGGACGTCTTGGGCCGCGCCATCGATCCGAAACTCGGTGCCGTTGCCCAGCGTATTGGGTTCATAGGCAACCCGCCCCTTGCTGATGGCCTGTCGGTGCAAGCCGCCACGCTGGAAATTGTGAATCGGGCAGACGCTGCGATTGATGGGGATCTCATTGAAATTTGGACCGCCCAGGCGAGCCAACTGGGCATCGGTATAGGAGAAAAGACGGCCCTGCAACAGCGGATCGTTTGAAAAATCAATGCCTGGCACCAGGTTTCCCGGATGAAACGCGACCTGCTCGGTTTCCGCGAAAAAGTTCTCTGCATTTCGATTCAAGACCATTTTTCCGATGATTTGCACCGGCACCTGAGACTCGGGGATGAGTTTTGTCGGGTCCAAAATGTCGAACTCCAAATCATCTTCCCTGCCGGCATCAACAATCTGCACCCCCAGTTCCCACTCCGGACAGTTACCCGCTTCAATCGCTTCCCACAAATCACGACGAAGGAAGTCGGGGTCTTTGCCGGCAATCTTTTGGGCTTCGTCCCAGTCAAGGGCATGCACACCCAACTTGGGTTTCCAGTGAAATTTGACAAAAAAGGCATCACCGCGTGCACTGATGAAGCGAAACGCATGAACGCCAAACCCTTCCATCATCCGAAGGCTGCGCGGCAGGCCGCGGTCGGACATGGTCCACATGAGCATATGGGTCACTTCGGGAACCAATGACGCAAAATCCCAGAACGTGTCGTGCGCGCTGCTGGCTTGCGGCATCTCATGATTCGGCTCTGGCTTGAGCGCATGGATCAGGTCTGGAAATTTGATGGCATCCTGAATATAGAAAACAGGCATGTTGTTCCCTACCAAGTCGTAGTTGCCCTCTTGCGTGTAAAACTTCACCGCAAACCCACGAACATCCCGCACGGTATCGGCTGAGCCTTGAGAGCCGGAAGATCCAGAAAACCGCACAAAAACAGGAGTTTCGAGTTCGGGACTCTGTAAAAAAGCTGCACTGGTGTACTGAACCATTGACTTATAGGGCTTGAAATAACCGTGCGCACCACAGCCCCGGGCATTGACAACGCGTTCTGGAATGCGTTCATGGCCAAAATGGGTGATTTTTTCACGCAGAATAAAGTCTTCGAGCAAGGTGGGGCCGTTATCTCCCGCCTTCAGTGAGTTGTGGTTGTCTTTGATCGGCACACCCTGGTTGCTGGTCAGACCGGGGCTGGCTGCAACGGTAAAAGCTTCTAGCTGCTGGGTTTTTTTGTCCTGATTGTTTTTTGCTGGAGGGGCGGCACTGCTACGCGAACCGGCCCCGTTGCGCTTTGGATGCAACGACATGAATTTCCCTTGTTTCTATCCGGCTTCAAACGGCATGGATACCAGCAGAGCCAAGTCCAGAACAGACCATTGAAGGTCTAACGATACGTGTGCGGGGGGCAATCAGGCGTAGGCTGATGTCTTTGCCGTAGAAGGAAATACAGCTTGTTTTTACTAAGGCGCGCCTGAGAAATACAGCCTACTGCATCAGTAGGATTTGAATGTAATCTACAAAATTATTTAAACCCATAACAATATCAAAACCCATCGTCACTGCGTCGTGACTGGCAAAGCCTGCTGCCGCTGGTACTCAGCTTTTTTCATTGAAAGATAGCTGGGCTGATCCAGTTCATGCAGTTGCAACGCGTACTCTTCAGTGGCATCAAACCAGTACTGGAGCCTGCTGTTAACTTGCTCTGCAGGCGGCTGCTTAAGCGATGCCAAATAAGCTTCTATGGCCAGGTAGTAACGCATGGTGTTGCGTTCCACCGCGCCTCGCATACCCCCCACATAACCAGAGGTTTCATCTGTAGAACTTTTTGTAAACCCTACTTTGCCGCGCCCTAAAGTTGAAAGATACGTCTGCATGGCAAGGCGGCCAGCCAATCCATAACCATACGAATAGCGCAAATTAATGAATGTTTTGCCTTCAGGCAAGGGGACAGCCAAAAGCTGAAGCTGGTAATCCGTAGTCTTCAAAGGCCCTTTGTCCGCATGCAGCTGGACTGCCAGGTACTGGGGCGTGGCCGCAGTCACGCGATGGGAAAATTCAAGAGAAAAGGTGTCAGCCAATGGTTGGGCCGTTTTTTTTCCGATATTTACTGCCAGCTTTCCGGACTTGTCGGCATCAGCGCTGGCTTGGCAGTATTTGGTATTGAGGTGCAGGATCAGCACTTCACACCAGCGATCAGGCTTTTTAAAGGTCATGCTGACAGTGGGGAAGGGCGAATCAAGCACCGCATAAACAGAGCTGCTCACGGTATTGGCACTTTCCGTGGATTCAAAGACCAAGGGCCGGTGGTAGATGTTTTGCGCCAGTTGAGGCTTGAGCGCCTCATGCTTTTCAAGCAGCGCGCTGGATTCACTGCCCGGCGTTGAAGATGCCTGCGCCAAAACGCTGCCAGCACCGGCCAAGGCACAAATTGCTGTGGCTGAAAAAATTAACAGCGTTTTCTTTTTTAAGCCGGAATACAGTATTTTCATCATTTCCGGAGTTTGCCAGCATCAAAGCAAAGATTCAGTAACAAGCTCTATCGTCCTACAAACATTGGCTTTTCCAGTGAACGGGAAAGCGCCAAAGTGGCTTGTGGTTTGAGCCAAAAGATGTTCAGGCAGGTGCATCGAACAAACGGGCAACCTTGCTGGACAGTGAAGCACCCGCACGGCTATAACCCATTACAGTCGCCACGCTGTGGTGACCCGTCATCGCCATGGTTTCAGCCAAGGACATGTTTTGCCGACCCGCCTCCGTGACAAAGCCGGAACGAAGGGAATGGGCCGAAAAATCCCCTTCAACGCCCGCCAGTGCGCACCGGTATTTCACAATGTCACGCACGGCAGCCGCTGCCAGTGCGGCGCCAAGCTGTCCTCCTTTGCGCACCTGCCGGAAAATGGGGCCTTCAACAATTCCGGACGCATTCAGCCACACGGTCAACGCGGTTGCTGCAGCGCCAAGCAAGGGCTTGTCATTTTCCGGTCGCTGCAGCCCCGCCTGGTTGGTTTTCGAGTGGACCAGGGTGTAAGTAAACCCGTCTGAAACGCGTTTCAAAAACTTCATGTCGGCGTTTGCGACTTCAGAGCGCCGCCGCCCGCCGCTGGCCCAGGCAAAAAGCAGCAAAGCACGGTCACGCCTGCCGCGCAGCGTGTCATCGCAACTCGCCAAAATTGCCTGAAGAGGGTCTTTGGTCAACGCATCTTTTTTGTTGGGCAGAACGCCGCGCCTGGCGTAAGCCTTGCGCGTGCGCGACAGCAACTCCCGGACCTTGGGATCGTGGCAAGGGTTGGCCAGTTCGCGCAGCTGGTGCGCCTTGGACAGAACGGCAATGCGATGTATCAGCGTGCTATGCGCCAATGGCCCCGGTTTTCCTTTGTAGCCTGCGTCAACCAGCGCCAGATCGATGGCTGCGGGCAACTCCGAAACCAAGCCTTTGTCCGTCATGCGCTCGGCATGGTCAACGATGAACTGCAATAAGCAAGGAACCGGCATTGGCAGTTGGATTGGGCCGCCATAACGCATCAAATGCCAGGCCGCCCAATACCGCAGCGCACTGCGGTAGCTGGTCATGGTGTTGAACGATTCACCTTCGCGCAGCAAGTCATCAACCGCACGCTGGGCGGCATCACCAAGCACTGCGACCTGCAAAGCAGGGGTAGCTGGAATATTTTCTACAACAGAAATCAACATAAGGCCGGATATTGGTTTATTTGTTATATATTATATGTTTTATGTGTGATATATAACAAAAATTAAAGATAGACCACGATAACAATCTATTATCGTGAGTAAATTTACCAGTGGAAGAAACCAATGCAATTGAAAAGTAAAAGTGCCAAAGGTGTTCAGCAAGAAGATGTCTGGACAGCCGCAGACAGCCTGATCGCCGATGGGCTCAGGCCCACGATTGAGCGGGTACGCCAAAAAATTGGCCGAGGCTCGCCCAATACCGTCAGCCCGATGCTGGAAGCCTGGTTTGCCACCCTGGCAGCACGCCTTGGCGTCAATCCCTTGCAGGATGAGGCTGCTGGTGTCCCGAAAGCCTTGCAACAAGCCATGGCCAATTTATGGGAGATGGCCTTATCAAACGGTCGAGAAGAAGCTGAGCTGCAATTAGTGCAAGCTCGGGATGAATTGGCCCAGGAAAAAGATGTCTTACGGGAGCGTGAAAGCGAGCTGGTGCAGCAAGAACGGGTGCGCGCGGCAAAACATCAAGCGCTTGAAGAGATGCTGCGTGCTGCCGAAAGCAAGGCCGAAGAGGCCTTGCAACGGCTCAGTCAGGCGCAAGCCTTGGCAAGCAGGCGTGAAGTGGAAATTGAAGGCCTTCGCGGCAGGATCAATGTCATTGAAAGTGAGCGTGATTCAGAAAGACGCCGCATCGATGAAGATGCAGTCCGCCATGCCAAGGAGTTACAAAGGCAAGAGGAACGCGCCCAGGCAACGCAGCACAAGTTGCTTGAAGATATTGACAAGGCCCGACAGGAAACGAAAAAGATTCATGGCGATGCGCAAATATCGGAAAAGCGCTTCGAGGCACAGCACAGTCTTTTACAGCAAAAACTTCGATTGCACGAGGCTGATCTGGCCAAAGCCCAAGAGTCATGTTCTGCACAATCGGCGGACCTTCATGCACTGCGCGAAGCACTTGCCGTGTCCAATTCCCGTTCAGACGAACTTCGCCATCTATTGGAAAAGCAGCAGAGTGGCAGCGAAAACACCATTGCGCGCTTGACCGAGGCTTTGTCAACGCAGAAGGGGCAACAACAAGCAGGGCGTAAACCCCTGATGCGAAAGATCAAAAAGCCTCTGGGTATCCGCCAGCGTTAAAAAGGGCAGACAAAGCTACATCTCCAGCTTTATCAGGCAATTACTTAACATAATATACATCGTGGAATGTCAAGGCAAACTTGCCATTCAGCCCATGGGCCAGGCCTTGATGCGCGACGCCTGGCCGGCGCAGCCAAAGGCCTCGAAGCGCGCCGTGCAGATGCCGCTGGCCGCTTTCTTCGCCGCCAGCAGCGCCTTGCGTGGATCGAACTCGCTGCGCTGTTCGGCCAGCAACTGGCGCATCGCGCCGGTCATGGCCAGGCGGATGTCGGTGTCGATGTTGATCTTGCGCACTCCGCTTTGAATGCCGCGCTGGATTTCCTCGACCGGCACGCCGTAGGTTTCCTTGATGTCGCCGCCGAACCGGCGAATGATCTCCAGCCACTCCTGCGGCACGCTGGAACTGCCGTGCATCACCAGATGGGTGTTGGGAATCTGCGCATGGATGGCGGCGATGCGGTCGATGGCCAGGATGTCGCCGGTGGGCTTGCGGGTGAACTTGTAGGCGCCGTGGCTGGTGCCAATCGCAATCGCCAGCGCGTCCACGCCGGTCTGCTGCACGAAGTCCCTGGCCTGCAGCGGATCGGTCAGCATCATGTCGTGGGTCAGCTTGCCGACCGCGCCCACGCCGTCTTCCTCGCCCGCTTCGCCGGTTTCCAGGCTGCCCAGGCAGCCGAGTTCGCCCTCGACCGACACGCCCACGGCATGCGCCATCTCGGTGACGCGGCGTGTCACGTCCACGTTGTAGTCGTAGCTGGACGGCGTCTTGCCGTCGGCCAGCAGCGAGCCGTCCATCATCACGCTGGTGAAGCCCGAGCGGATCGACTGGATGCACACGGCCGGCGAGGTGCCGTGGTCCTGGTGCACCACCACCGGAATGTCCGGGTGCGACTCGACCGCCGCCAGCATCATGTGGCGCAGATAGGCTTCGCCCGCATACTTGCGCGCGCCGGCCGAGGCCTGCAGAATCACCGGGCTGTCGGCCGCCTGGGCGGCTTCCATGATGGCCTGGATCTGCTCCAGGTTGTTGACGTTGAAGGCCGGGATGCCGTAGCCGTTTTCAGCGGCATGGTCGAGCATCTGGCGAAGGGAAATAAAGGCCATGGAAATCTCCTCGGTTTATGAACAAAAATTGGCGTTTACGCAGGCACAGCATGCGCAAACAGCTATGTTTTCAATAGCGCATCAAAAAGGCGACGTTTCAGCGCGCTGCTGCAGGATTTCGAACGCCGGCAGCGCCCTGCCTTCGAGCACTTCGAGGAAAGCGCCGCCGCCGGTGGAGATGTAGCCCACGTCTTTCTCGATGCCGTATTGGGCAATCGCCGCCAGTGTGTCGCCGCCGCCGGCGATGCTGAAGGCGCTGGAGTCGGCAATCGCGCGGGCAATGCCTTCGGTGCCCTTCGAGAAAGCCTCGAACTCGAACACGCCGACCGGTCCGTTCCAGACGATGGTGCCAGCCGACTTGAGCTGCGCTGCCAGCCTTGCGGCGGTTTCGGGGCCGATGTCCAGGATCAGGTCGTCGTCCTCCACGTCGCCCGCCTGCTTCACGGTGGCGATGGCGTCGGAGCCGAAGCTCTTGGCGCAGACCACGTCGGTCGGAATCGGCACCTCGGCGCCGCGCGCCTTCATGGCGTCAATGACCGCCCTGGCCTCCTCCACCAGCCCCGGCTCGGCCAGGCTCTTGCCGATGTTCAGGCCGGCGGCCAGCATAAAGGTGTTGGCGATGCCGCCGCCGACGATGAGCTGGTCAACCTTGCTGGCCAGGCTTTGCAGGATGGTCAGTTTGGAGCTGACCTTGGAGCCGCCCACGATGGCGACCAGCGGGCGTTTTGGTTGGGCCAGTGCGCTGTTGATGGCGTCGATTTCAGCGGCCAGCAGCGGCCCGGCGCAGACAATCGGTGCAAATTGCGCGATGCCGTGGGTCGTGGCTTCGGCGCGGTGGGCGGTGCCGAAAGCGTCATGGACAAAGACATCGCACAGCGCGGCCAGCTTGCGGGAAAGCGCCTCGTCGTTGCTTTTCTCGCCGACGTTGAGGCGGCAGTTTTCCAGCAGCACCAGCTGGCCGGGCTCGACCGGCACGCCGTCCACCCAGCTTGAGACCAGCGGCACCGGCCGTCCCAGCAGTTCGGACAGGCGCTCAGCCACGGGCGCCAGGCTGTCCCCGGGCTTGAAAACCCCTTCTGCCGGCCGGCCCAGGTGGCTGGTGACCATGACCGCCGCGCCAGCGTCCAGCGCCATGCGGATGCACGGCAGCGACGCCCGGATGCGGGTGTCTTCGGTGATGCGGCCGCTTGCGTCCTGCGGCACGTTCAGGTCGGCGCGGATGAAGACGCGCTTGTTCAGGCAAAAGCCACTCTGGATGACATCGGCAAAACGCAGGACGTTCATCGCGCATCCCCTTTCAGGCCACCCACGACGCGCGCCATTTCCAGGCACTTGTTCGAATAACCCCATTCGTTGTCGTACCAGGCGACGATCTTCACGAAGGTGCCGTCCAGCGCGATGCTCGCGTCCGCATCAAAGATCGAGGTGCGCGTGTCGCCCCGGAAGTCGGTCGCCACCACCTTGTCCTCGGTGTAGCCCAGCACACCCTTGAGGGCGCCTTCGCTTTGCAGCTTCATCTCGGCACAGATTTCCTTGAGCGTCGCTTCGCTGTTCAATTCGCAGGTCAGGTCAACGACCGACACGTCGCTGGTCGGCACGCGAAAGCTCATGCCGGTGAGCTTCTTGTTCAGCTCGGGAATCACCACGCCCACAGCCTTGGCCGCGCCGGTGCTCGAAGGAATGATGTTTTCCAGGATGCCGCGTCCGCCGCGCCAGTCCTTGTTTGAAGGGCCGTCCACCGTCTTTTGCGTGGCCGTGGCCGCATGCACCGTGGTCATCAGGCCGCGCTTGATGCCCCATTTGTCGTTCAGCACCTTGGCCACCGGGGCCAGGCAGTTGGTGGTGCACGACGCATTGCTGATGATGGCCTGGCCGTCATAGGTCTGGTCGTTCACGCCGAAGACGAACATCGGCGTGTCGTCTTTCGACGGGGCCGAGAAGATCACCTTCCTGGCGCCGGCGGCCAGGTGCTTTTCACCGGCGGCCTTGTCCAGGAACAGCCCGGTGGCTTCCAGCACCACGTCGGCGCCGACTTCGGCCCACTTGAGGTTCAGCGGGTCGCGCTCCTGCGTCAGGCGGATGCGCTTGCCGTTGACGATCAGGGTGTTGCCTTCGACCGAAACCTCGCCCTTGAAGCGGCCGTGCACCGAGTCGTACTGCAGCATGTAGGCCAGGTACTCGGGCTCCAGCAGGTCGTTGATGGCGACGATCTCGATGTCTCTGAAGTTCTGCACGGCGGCGCGCAACACGTTGCGGCCGATGCGGCCGAAGCCGTTGATTCCCAGTTGGATGGTCATGACAATAAAAATCTCTTTAAATATTGGTAAAAAGTGGCTTTTGCGCAATAACTACGGGCGCAGGCAGCTATCAATCAAGGAGCACCGAGCAATCGGCGATCACCCGGTCCGGCGTGCAGGCTTCGATGGGCTGGCCCATGTTGTAGCCATAGGGCAGCGCCCAGACCGCCAGCCCCGCATTGCGGGCCGTGGCCACGTCAATCGACGAATCGCCGACAAACAGCGCCCGCGCGCGCGGCACACCGAACGCCGTCAGGCAGCTGTGGATGCCAGCCGGGTCGGGTTTCTTGGTCGGCAGCGTGTCGCCGCTGACGATCTGGTCAAACAGCGGCGTCAACTGGTGGGCGTCCAGCACCGTGGCCGTGTAGCGGCTTTCCTTGTTGGTGACCACGGCCAGCTTCACGCCGCGCTCACGCAGGGCGACCAGCGTTTCGCGCACCTGCGGATACAGGCGGCTGCGGCTGCCGCAGCGGCGCTTGTAGTAGCGGTCGAACTCGCCAGCGATCAGCGTCAGGCTCTTGCTGTGGCGGATGGTGACCAGGTCGGTTTTTCCGCTGAAGGCCAGCGCCTGGATCAGCAGTTCGCGCGTGCCGTGGCCGATCCAGTCGTTGACCTGCTGCTGCGTCACCTCGGGCAGGTCGAAGCGGCGCAGCGTGTCGTTCACGGCGTCGGCGATTTCCGGCGCGGTTTCGACCAGCGTGCCGTCCAGGTCGAACATGATGAGGTCGTAGGGTTTGCGCATGGCGGCCTCGCGTTCAGTCGGTGGACAACAGGGCGGCTTCGGGCAGCGCGGCTTCGCACCTGGGCACCAGCGCGCGCACCGCCTGCACCACGCGCTCGGCCGTGATGCCGAAGTGCGCGTACAAATCCTTGGCCGGGGCGGATTCGCCAAAGCTGGCGATGCCCACGACCCGGCCGGTGCGGCCGACGTACTTGCGCCAGAAATCCGGGTGCGCCGCCTCGATGGCGACTGCGGGCAGGCTCAGCGGCAGCACCGTTTCCTGATAAGCCTCGGCCTGCCGGTCAAAGACGGACGTGGACGGCATGGAGACCACGCGGGTGGCGATGCCCTCCTCCGCCAGCGCGGCCTGCGCCTGCATGGCCAGTTCCAGTTCCGAGCCGGTGGCGATGATCACCGCCTGCGCGCCGGCCATGTCACGCAGCACATAGCCGCCACGGCGGATCAGGCCGGTCATGCCGGCGTCGGCCAGACGCGGCAGGTTCTGGCGCGACAGGCACAGCGCGCTGGGGCCGTCCTTGCGCTCGATGGCCGAGGCCCAGGCGACGGCGGTTTCCAGCCCGTCGGCCGGGCGCCACACGTCCAGGCCCGGGATCAGGCGCAGGCTGGGAATGTGCTCGACGCTCTGGTGCGTCGGGCCGTCCTCGCCCAGGCCGATGGAGTCGTGGGTGAAGACGTGGACCACCTGCAGCTTCATCAGCGCGGCCATGCGGATGGCGTTGCGGCTGTAGTCGCTGAAGGTCAAAAACGTGCCGCCGTAGGGGATGAAGCCGCCGTGCAGCGCCATGCCGTTCATGATCGCGGCCATGCCGAACTCGCGCACGCCGTAGCTCAGGTGGTTGCCCCACTGGTCGCGTCCAGCCTTGATGCAGCCCTTGAAGTTGGTCAGGTTCGAGCCGGTCAGGTCGGCGCTGCCGCCAAAGAACTCGGGCAGCAGCGGCGCCAGCAAGTCCAGCGCGTTCTGGCTGGACTTGCGCGTGGCGAAGGCCTCGGGCCGGGCGGCGATGGTGGCCAGCAGTCCGGGCAGTTGCTCGGCGAATCCGGGCAGCAGGTCGCCGGCCATGCGGCGCTCGAATTCGGCCGCTTCCTGCGGAAATTGCGTGCGATAGGCCTCAAAGCGGTAACGCCAGGCGCGCTCGGCGCTCTGGCCGCGCGCCACGGCGTTCCAGGCGCTGGCCACCGCGTCGGGAATCTCGAACGGCGCGGCCGTCCAGCCCAGCGCCTCGCGGGTCGCGGCGACTTCGGCCGGGCCGAGCGCGGCGCCATGCACCTCGTGCGTGCCGGCCTTGTGCGGCGAGCCCATGCCGATCACCGTCTTGCAGCAGATCAGCGTCGGCTTGCCATCGGGCAGGCGGGCCTGCGCCTTGGCGGCGTGAATCGCTGCGTCCACGGCGGCGGCGTCATGGCCGTCCACCGCCGCGATCACGTTCCAGCCGTAGGCTTCGAAGCGTTTGGGCGTGTCGTCGGTGAACCAGCCTTCGACATGGCCGTCAATCGAGATGCCGTTGTCGTCGTACAGCGCCACCAGCTTGGACAGCCGCAGCGTGCCGGCCAGCGAACAGGCTTCATGGCTGATGCCTTCCATCAGGCAGCCGTCGCCCATAAAGGCATAGGTGAAGTGATCGACGATGGTGTGTTTCACCTCGCCCTCCTCCCGGTTGAATTGCTGGGCCAGCAGTTTTTCGGCCAGCGCCATGCCGACCGCGTTGCTCAGGCCCTGGCCGAGCGGGCCGGTGGTGGTTTCCACGCCCGGCGTCAGGCCGACTTCGGGGTGGCCGGGGGTCTTGCTGTTCATCTGGCGAAAGTTTTTGAGTTCGCTCATCGGCAGGTCGTAGCCGGTCAGGTGCAAGAGCGCATAGATCAGCATCGAGCCGTGGCCGTTGCTCAGCACGAAGCGGTCGCGGTCCGGCCAGTGCGGGTTGACCGGGTTATGTTGCAAATGCCGGTTCCACAGCACTTCGGCGATGTCGGCCATGCCCATGGGGGCGCCGGGGTGGCCGGACCTGGCTTTTTCGACCGCATCGACGGCGAGCATGCGGATGGCGTTGGCCATCCGGCGGGCGAGTTCGGGGCTGGGGGTGTTGTTCATGGTGCGTGTCTCCTTAGGTTCAGTTCGTGCCCAGCGCCCGCTTGCGGCGCTCCATCATTCGCCAGACAAAGGGCGTGAAGATCAGCTGCATGGCGAGTTCCATCTTGCCGCCGGGCACGACGATGGTGTTGGCCCGGCTCATGAAGCTGGCGTCGATCATGTTCAGCAGATACTGGAAGTCGATGCCCTTGGGCTTGGCAAAGCGGATCACCACCATGCTTTCGTCGGCCGAGGGAATGTCGCGCGCGATGAAGGGGTTGGAGGTATCGACCATCGGCACGCGCTGGAAGTTGACATGCGTGTGCATGAACTGTGGGCAGATGTAGTTCACGTAGTCGGGCATGCGGCGCAAGATGGTGTCGGTCACCGCCTCGGTGCTGTAGCCGCGCTTGGACTTGTCGCGCCAGAGTTTCTGGATCCACTCCAGGTTGATGACCGGCACCACGCCGACCAGCAAATCAGGGTGCCGGGCGATGTTGATCTCGGGCGTGACCACGGCGCCGTGCAGACCTTCATAGAACAGCAGGTCGGTGCCTTCGGGCACGTTTTCCCACGGCGTGAAGGTGCCCGGCTCCTGGCCGTAGGGCGCGGCCTCCTCGGGGTCGTGCAGGTACTTGCGGCGCTTGCCGGTGCCGCTTTCGGCGTAGTCAGCAAACAGCGTTTCCAGCTCCTCGAACAGGTTGTTCTCGGGGCCGAAGTGGCTGAAGTTCTTGTCGCCCGCCTGCTCGGCTTCAAGGGCCTTGCGCTTCATGACCAGGCGGTCGTGGCGGTGAAAGCTGTCGCCCTCGATGATGGCGGCGTTCACGCCTTCGCGCCGGAAGATGTTTTCAAAGGTGCGGGTCACCGACGTGGTGCCCGCGCCGGACGAGCCGGTGATCGCGATGATGGGGTTGCGCTCGGACATGGCTGTCTCCCTAAGTTAAAAATATGGGTCAAAAAAGCCGTTTGCGCATGGCTGGCATGCGCAATCAGCTATCGAATAAATAGCAAATCAGCTGCGGAACAGGCTGCGCTCGGCAAACAGCGGGTTGTGCATTTCGGCCCTGGCCGGTTCGGCGTGGTAGCGCTCGATACGCTCGACCTCGTTTTTCGAGCCGAAAATCAGGCCGATGCGCTGGTGCAGCGACGTGGGCTGGACGCCCAGCATCGGCTCGCGGCCGGTGCTGGCGCGCCCACCGGCCTGCTCCATGATGAAGCCGATGGGGTTGGCCTCGTAGAGCAGGCGCAGCCGCCCCGGCTTGGCCGCGTCCTTGCTGTCGCGCGGGTACAAAAACACGCCGCCGCGCATCAGGATGCGGTGCGCCTCGGCCACCATGCTGGCGATCCAGCGCATGTTGAAGTCCTTGTCGCGTGGCCCGGTCTTGCCAGCCAGGCATTCGTCCACATAGCGCTTGACGGGCGGCTCCCAGAAGCGGCTGTTCGAAGCGTTGATGGCAAATTCCTGCGTGTTCTCGGGCACCTGCAGCTTGTCGTGCGTGAGCATGAACTCGCCCAGCATCGGGTCGAGCGTGAAGCCGGCGACGCCGTTGCCCACGCTCAGCACCAGCATGGTGGTCGGGCCGTAGAGCGCGTAGCCAGCGGCGACCTGTTCGGCGCCGGGCTGGAAGAAGTCGGCTTCGACCACGTCGCGGCCACTCTCCACCGCCTCCTGCGGCGCGCGCAGGATAGAAAAGATGCTGCCCACCGACACGTTCACGTCGATGTTGCTCGAACCGTCGAGCGGGTCGAACACCAGAAGGTATTTGCCGCGCGGATGCTCGGGCGGAATCTGGTAGGCGTCGTCCATTTCTTCCGACGCCATGCCGGCCAGGTGGCCGCCCCATTCGTTCATGCGGGTGAAATACTGGTTGCTGATGACATCGAGCTTTTTCTGGGTTTCGCCCTGCACATTGATGGAGCCGCCCGCGTCCGCATCGTGGTTGCCCAGCATGCCGCCGAGTTCGCCGAAAGCCACGGCGCGGGCAATGGCCTTGCAGGCCAGGGCCACGTCGAGGATCAGGGCGTTGAAGTCGCCCCGGGCATCCGGAAAGCGGCGCCGCTCCTGGATCAGGTACTGCGTGAGCGTGAAGCGTTTGTTCAATGGCATGGTGTGTCTCCTCGATTGTTGAAATTATGAAAATCTGATCTGATCAGTTGGCCCGGGCGGCGCGGCGCAGTTCATGCATCACGCGGTGGTAGCCGCCATCGGCATCCGGGCTGCCGAACACGGCGCTGCCGGCCACGAAAGTGTCGGCGCCGGCTGCGGCAATCTGGCCGATGTTGCCGGTCTTCACGCCGCCATCGACTTCCAGCCAGATCGGCTGCCCCCCGGCTGCGGTGTGGGCGTCGATGCGGCGGCGCGCTTCGCGCAGCTTAGCCAGCGTGGACGGAATGAATTGCTGCCCGCCAAAGCCGGGGTTCACGCTCATCAGCAACACGATGTCGAGCCGGTCCATCACATGGTCCATCCAGGCCAGCGGCGTGGCCGGGTTCAGGGCCAGGCCGGCCTTGCAACCGTGGTCGCGGATCAGCTGCAGCGTGCGGTCCACATGGCGGCTGGCCTCGGGGTGGAAAGTGATCAGGTTGGCGCCGGCCTTGGCAAACAGCGGAATCAAGGCATCGACCGGCTCGACCATCAGGTGCACGTCGATGCCGATCTTGACGTGCGGGCGAATGGCTTCGCAGACCAGCGGGCCGATGGTCAGGTTGGGCACGTAGTGGTTGTCCATCACGTCGAAATGCACCAGGGCGGCCCCGGCGGCTTCGATGGCGCGCACTTCCTCGCCCAGGCGGGCGAAGTCGGCGGACAAAATGGACGGGGCAATGCGCGGGAAGTCGGCGGCAGGGATCAAGGCATTCATGGCGGGCTTTCAGGCGGACGGAAACAGGGAAGAAGCAAGGCGCCAGGCCGGCGCCTCGGCATGCCAGGCGTGCAGGTGCGCCAGCGTCACGCTTTGCAGCGTGGGCAGGATGCGCAGCGCGCCGGTGAAGTCGTGGTGGGCGGTGAAGCCGTTGGGCGTGACCAGCGTGGCCAGCCCGGCCGCCAGGGCCGCCCTCAGCCCGTTGGACGAGTCCTCGAAAGCCAGGCAGCTGGCGGCTGGCAGATGCAGCCGCGCCAAAGTTTGCAGATAGACCTGCGGATGCGGTTTCTTGATCGGCGCGGTCGATGCGTCCTCGACCACCATGAAATACTGCTTCCAGTCCGGGCCGATGGCCTTGCGTAGCAGCGCGGCGATGTTGACCGGCGAGGTCGTGGTGGCAATCGCCAGGCGCAGCTTTGCCTGACTGGCCGACTCGATCAGCCGCAGCACACCAGGGCGCAGCTGCACCGCGCCGTCCTGCACCGCGCGTTCATAGGCGGCGGTCTTGAATTCATGCAGGCGGGCGATGGTGTCGCGCACGCCGGCGCCGCCGATGTCCTGCAGGTCCGGCTGCACTTGGCGCCAGTGGTGCAGCAGGCGCTCCTTGCCGCCCGAGATGTCGAGCAGCCGGGTGTACAGCGCCTCGTCCCAGAACCAGTCCAGCCCCATGGCGGAAAAAGCCTGGTTGAACGCTGCGCGGTGCGCGCTTTCGGTGTCGGCCAGGGTGCCATCGACATCAAAAATCAGGGCTTGCAGTTCACTGGCAGGCATGGGCTTCTTTCAACGGATTGGTGGGAATGGGACTGTTGTCCAGCCCCGGTGAATAAACTTTAATGGCGCAAACCCATAAATTCCAATCACCTTTTATTCATCTATCATCAGAAAAAACTGATTATTGAAAGGCATGGCCCATGCGCCCCTACACCCTCAAGCAGATGCAGACTTTCGTCGAGGTCGCCCGCCAGCGCTCGGTGTCCAAGGCGGCCGAGCGCTTGTTCGTCACCCAGCCGGCGGTGTCGATGCAGATACGCCAGCTCGAAGACGCGTTTGGCCTGCCGCTGATCGAACCGCTGGGCCGCAACATCCAGCTGACGCATGCGGGCGAGGCGTTTCTGGGCCATGCGATTGCCGCGCTGGGCCAGTTCAAGGATCTGGAAGCGCTGATGGCCGAGCATGTGGGCATGAAAAAGGGCCGCATCGACCTGGCCGTGGTCAGCACGGCCAAGTATTTCGTGCCCATGCTGCTGGTGCGTTTCAGGAAGCTGTATCCGGGCATCGACATCCAGCTGCGCATCGACAACCGCGAAAACATCCTGGGCATGATGGCGCGCTATGAGGCCGACCTGGTGGTGATGGGCCGCGCGCCCGGCAACCTGGACTGCGAGGCCACGCCGTTTGCGACCAATCCGCTGAGCATCGTCGCCGCGCCCGACCATGCCCTGGTGCGCCGCAAGACCCTGCCGTTTTCCGCACTGGGCGAACACGGTTTCGTGGTGCGCGAACAGGGCTCGGGCACGCGCGCGGCCATGGAGCGGCTGTTTGCCGATCAAAAAACGCCGCTGAACGTGGTGATGGAAATGCCCAGCAACGAAACCATCAAGCAGGCGGTGATGGCGGGCATGGGGCTGAGCTTTTTGTCGCGGCGCACCATGCGCCACGAGCTGGCCCACGGCTACATCGCGCTGGTGGACATCGAAGGCACGCCGCTGGTCGGCAACTGGTACATCACGCACCTGAGCCAGAAAAAACTCTCGCCCGCCGCGCTGGCCTTCAAGGAATTCCTGGTCGAACAGGGCGGCGCGCTGATGGACTCGTGGAGCTGAGGCGGCAGCAGCGACTTCCTAAAATCATCAGAAAAAACTGATCAGACAAGAAATAAATTTGAATTTTAATGATGAATGGTCCTCCCTATAGTCTGGTTCATCGCACCACACCACAGGAGAATTTGCATGGACCAATCGAACCGCTACGCCGACCTGAGCCTGAAGGAAGAAGACCTGATTGCCGGAGGCCGGCACATTCTGGTCGCCTACAAGATGAAGCCCAAGGCGGGCCACGGCTACCTGGAAGCCGCCGCCCACTTTGCCGCCGAGTCGTCCACCGGCACGAACGTCGAAGTCTCCACCACCGACGAGTTCACCAAGGGCGTGGATGCGCTGGTGTACCTGATCGACGAGGCCACCGAGGAAATGCGCATCGCCTTTCCGATGGACCTGTTCGACCGCAACATCACCGATGGCCGCATGATGATCGTGTCCTTCCTGACGCTGGTGATCGGCAACAACCAGGGCATGGGCGACATCCAGCATGCCAAGATCTACGACTTCTTCATGCCACCGCGCGCCATCCAGCTGTTCGACGGTCCGAGCAAGGACATCTCCGATATGTGGCGCATCCTGGGCCGCCCGGTGAAGGATGGCGGCTACATCGCCGGCACCATCATCAAGCCCAAGCTGGGCCTGCGCCCCGAGCCGTTCGCGCAGGCGGCCTACCAGTTCTGGCTGGGCGGCGACTTCATCAAGAACGACGAGCCGCAGGGCAACCAGACCTTTGCGCCGATGAACAAGGTGATGCCGCTGGTCTATGACGCGATGAAGCGCGCCATGGACGAGACCGGCGAGGCCAAGCTGTTCTCGGCCAACATCACCGCCGACGACCACTATGAAATGCTGGCCCGGGGCGATTACATCCTGCGCACTTTCGGACCCGACGCCGACAAGGTGGCCTTCCTGGTCGATGGCTATGTGGGCGGCCCGGGCATGATCACCACGGCGCGCCGGGCTTTTCCGAACCAGTACCTGCACTACCACCGCGCCGGCCATGGCGCCGTGACCAGCCCCAGCGCCAAGCGCGGCTACGACGCCTATGTGCTGGCCAAGATGAGCCGCCTGCAGGGCGCATCGGGCATCCATGTGGGCACCATGGGCTACGGCAAGATGGAGGGCAGCAACGACGACCGCGCCATCGCCTACATCATCGAGCGCGACAGCTACACCGGCCCGGCCTACCACCAGGAGTGGTACGGCATGAAGCCGACCACGCCGATCATCTCCGGCGGCATGAATGCGCTGCGCCTGCCCGGCTTCTTTGAAAACCTGGGCCACGGCAACGTCATCAACACCTCCGGCGGCGGCGCCTACGGCCACATCGACAGCCCGGCCGCCGGCGCCACGTCGCTGCGCCAGGCGTATGAATGCTGGAAAGCCAAGGCCGACCCGATTGAATGGGCCAAGGAACATCCGGAATTTGCCCGCGCCTTCGCCTCCTTCCCCGGCGACGCCGACATGCTGTTTCCCGGCTGGCGCGACAAGCTGGGAAGCCACCGCTGAAAGACGCCAAAAAGCATGCCGCGACGACCCCACCAGGCCAGCCCCACATGATGACTTCAATCCACTCCCATGACGCGCCCTTCTACCAGCCCCAGGGCAACGAGATGGCGCTGTTCGAGGCGGCCTATGCCGCGCGCCTGCCGGTGATGGTCAAGGGGCCGACGGGCTGCGGCAAGTCGCGCTTCATCGAGGCCATGGCGCACCGGCTGGAGCGCCCGCTCATCACCGTGGCCTGCAACGAGGACATGACGGCCTCCGACCTGGTGGGCCGCTACCTGTTAGATGCCGGCGGAACCCGCTGGCAGGATGGTCCGCTGACGCTGGCCGCCCGCCAGGGGGCGATTTGCTACCTCGATGAAATCGTCGAGGCGCGGCAGGACACGACGGTGGTGATCCACCCGCTGACCGACCACCGCCGCCAGCTGCCGCTGGACAAGAAGGGCGAACTGCTGCATGCGCACCCGGATTTCCAGCTGGTGATTTCCTACAACCCCGGCTACCAGAGTTTGCTCAAGGACTTGAAGCCCTCGACCAAGCAGCGTTTCGTGGCGTTCGAGTTCGATTACCCGCCCGCGCCGCTCGAAGCGCAGATCGTCAGCCAGGAAACCGGGCTGGACGCGGCCCGCGCCGGGCAACTGGTGCAGATCGCCCACGCCGCGCGCCAACTCAAGGGCCACGGGCTGACCGAAGGCATTTCCACCCGGCTGCTGGTCTATGCCGCCACGCTGATGGTGGGCGGCGTCAACCCGGTCGAGGCCTGCCGCATGGCGCTGGTGCGCCCGATCACCGACGACGCGGACATCCGCCAGACGCTGGACCACGCGGTTGACGCGGTGTTTGGCTGAAGGTGGGCAGCGTGGCCGGTTTACCTGATCTGTCCGGGATGCCTTCGCAGTTCGAAGCCTGGCGCGCCCGGCTCGATTGCCCGTTCCCGGCGGTGCAGGCGGTGCTCGCCGACTGCCTGCAGGAAGCCGCCCGCCTGCTGAGCCCGGCGGGGCTGGATGCCTGGCTGGACTGCGCCCGTGCGCTGGGCAAGATGGGCCGGGGGCCGGAACCCGTGCTGGCGCTGCTGCAGGCATGGCCGCAGGTCGTGCAGACGCTGGGCGCTGGCGACCGCGCCGCCGAAAGCCTGCTGGCCGACGTGGCCGCCCTGCTGCAGGCGATGCAGAAGTCGCCCAACAGCGGCGCCATGGCGCCCTTGCTGCAAACCCTGCCGGCCGTGGCGCGCCGCCTGCACGCAAGCGACCCGCTGCGCCACTACCTGCGCACCGTCGCCGGCATGATGGCGCGCACCACGGTGTCGCTGCACGGCCACCACGCCACCTTTGCCAGCCCCGGCCTGCCGGTGCTGCTGGCGCAGGCGCCCCGCCTGCTGGGTGTGCTCACCGTCAGTGGCCTGGCGCGCTGGGCCGATTACGGCGTGCGCCATTACCTGAACCACCCCGAACACCAGCGCGACTATTTCGCCCTGCAGTTGCCCGACAGCCGCGCCGTGCTGCAGCGCGAGCGCCACGGCACGCTGCTGGTGGATGTGGAACGCCAGCTGGAGCTGCTGCTGCGCGCGCTGTGGCAAGACCCGGCACCGCTGCGCGCCTATGCCACCGGCCTGGAAAACGCCACCGCCCCGGCCCCGTGGAGCACGCACCAGACCCCGAGCGACAGCCTGTGCCTGCCCGATGTGTACGACGACCTGAACGGCGTTGCGGGGCTCGACCGTTACCGCGTCGCCGTGGCGCACCTGGCAGCGCACCGCCGCTGGAGCCAGCCGCTGCTGGCCGACAACCTGAGCCCGCTGCAGCGCCTGACCATCGAATGCCTGGAAGATGCCCGCATCGACCACCTGCTGCTGCGCCGCTATCCGGGGCTGCGATACGTGATGCTGGCCCTGCATCCGCGCCCGGTTGAAGGCGCTTGCGACCCCGAAACGATGAGTTGCCTGCGCCACCGGCTGGCCATGCTGTCACGCGCCCTGCTCGATCCGGCCCACGACTACGCCGATGCGGCGCTGAACCATTGCGTGGCCGCCTTTCATGCGCTGCTCACGCCAGGCCAGGATTCCAGCACGCAGGCCATGCAAACCCTGGCGCTGCAGCATGCGACCCGGACCCGCCGCCAGAGCGACCAGCTGGCGCGCGTTCATTTTGATAACACCGTGGTCAGCTACCGCGATGACAACCGCCACCTGTGGCGCTTCATCGAAGCGGGCGACGAGGAAGACAGCTTTGACCAGCCCTGCCCGCCCGCCGAGCAGGAAATGCCCGGCCTGCCGCCGCGCCACTACCCCGAGTGGGACGCGGCCAGCCAGAGCTACCGGCCCGACTGGGTCAGCCTGTACGAGTCGCTGCATCCGCGTGGCGATGCCGGGTTCATCGACGCGCTCTTGGCCCGGCATGCCACGCTGGCGCGCCAGTTGCAGCAGCTGCTCGACCGCCTCAAGCCGCAAAACCGGGTGCGCATCCGCTACCAGGAAGAAGGCAGCGAACTCGACCTGGACGTGGCGATTCGTTCGCTGATCGACTGGCGCGCCGGCAGCGCGCCCGACCCGCGCATCCTCATGAGCCACCGCACCGATGGCCGCAGCATTGCCGTGCTGGTGCTGCTGGACTTGTCGCATTCGCTCAACGACGCCGTGCCCGGCAGCGGCCAGACGCGCCTGTCGCTGAGCCAGGAAGCCGTGGCCCTGCTGGCTTGGGCCATGGACCGGCTGGGCGACCCGTTCGCGCTGGCGGGTTTTCATTCGAACACCCGGCACGATGTACGTTATCAGCACATCAAGGGCTTTGGCGAACGCTGGGATGAGGCGCCCAAGGCCCGGCTGGCAGCGCTGCAGGCGCAGTATTCGACCCGCATGGGCGCCGCGCTGCGCCATGCCGCGCACACCCTGGGCGCGCAGGCGAGCGACAAGAAGCTGCTGCTCGTGTTGACCGACGGCCGCCCGTCCGACGTGGACACGCCGGACGATCAGGCGCTGGTGGCCGACACCCGCCAGGCGGTGCAGGAGCTGGCCCAGCAAGGCATTCACAGCCACTGCATCAGCCTGGACCCGCAGGCCGACGCCTATGTGCATGACATCTTTGGCCAGCATGCCACCGTGGTGGACCGGGTCGAGCAACTGCCCGAGCGGCTGACACGCCTGTTCGTCAGCCTGACACGCTGATCCGGGGGAAGAAAACGCATAAAAACAGCCGTTTGCGCAAGTTGCATATGCATTGATTGCTATCAAAAAATGAGTTCTATAAAGACACGGCAGGAAACTCCGTGTCTTTTTTCGTTTCTGGTTGACAAACCGGGTGGCTGGCAAGCGCAGCGCAGAGACGCTGCGCCTGCATCACCGCCGTTTCTATCGTCTGAATACATGGCTTGCAAAAGTTACCAGTAACTGCAAGCCAACTATCCACCTGCCGCTGGATCAATCTGGACAGTGATTTTTCCAACGCTTATTTCTTCAATAAAAACAAGCACTTAAATCAAGTATTCAGGGTATTCCCGTGGTTTTTGTTATTTGGCGCGTGAATTGCAAAACAGAACGTGCCTGCGCATGAAGCCAGGACGTGACATCCGGTGTATTGAACATCCGGATGGTTGGCAAAGAGCAAGAAGCAACTGGAGACATCCCACAATGGAAACCTTTTACGAGGTGATGCGCCGCCAAGGCATATCCCGCCGCAGTTTTTTGAAATACTGCTCCCTGACCGCCACGTCCCTGGGTCTTGGCTCGTCCTTCGTGCCGCAGATCGCCCATGCGATGGAAACCAAGCCGCGCACCCCGGTGCTGTGGCTGCATGGCCTGGAATGCACCTGCTGCTCGGAGTCCTTCATCCGTTCCGCGCACCCGCTGGCCAAGGATGTGGTGCTGTCCATGATCTCGCTCGACTATGACGACACGCTGATGGCGGCCGCCGGCCACCAGGCCGAGGCCATCCTTGAAGAAATCATGGTCAAGTACAAGGGCAACTACATCCTGGCGGTCGAAGGCAACCCGCCCCTGAACCAGGATGGCATGAGCTGCATCATCGGCGGCAAGCCCTTCATCGAGCAGCTCAAGCATGTGGCCAAGGACGCCAAGGCCATCATTTCCTGGGGCTCGTGCGCCTCATGGGGCTGCGTGCAGGCCGCCAAGCCCAACCCGACCCAGGCCACGCCGATTCACAAGGTCATCTTCGACAAGCCGATCATCAAGGTGCCGGGCTGCCCGCCGATTGCCGAGGTGATGACCGGCGTGATCACCTACATGCTGACCTTCGACCGGATTCCCGAGCTGGACCGCCAGGGCCGGCCCAAGATGTTCTACAGCCAGCGCATCCACGACAAATGCTACCGCCGCTCCCACTTTGACGCCGGCCAGTTCGTCGAGAAGTTCGACGACGAGTCGGCGCGCAAGGGCTACTGCCTCTACAAGGTCGGCTGCAAGGGACCGACGACGTACAACGCCTGCTCGACCACGCGCTGGAACGAAGGCACGAGCTTTCCGATCCAGGCCGGCCACGGCTGCATCGGCTGCTCGGAAGACGGCTTCTGGGACAAGGGCTCGTTCTACGACCGACTGACCGGCGTGGACCAGTTCGGCATCGAGGCCAACGCCGACAAGGTCGGCGGCGCTGCGGCCGGCGTCGTCGGCGCTGCCGCCGTGGCGCATGCCGCCGTGTCGGCCATCAAGCGGGCCACGCAAAAAAGCGACAAGCCCAAGAGTGACGCGGCGCTGTCCGATCACTGACGCGCCAACCCAACGACAACCAAGGACTAGAAATGGGTGCTTACGAAACTCAAGGCTTCAAGATGGACAACTCCGGCCGCCGCGTGGTGGTGGACCCGGTGACCCGCATCGAAGGCCATATGCGCTGCGAGGTCAACCTCGACAGCAACAACGTGATCCGCAACGCGGTCTCCACCGGCACCATGTGGCGCGGGCTGGAGGTGATTCTCAAGGGCCGCGATCCGCGCGACGCCTGGGCGTTTGTCGAGCGCATCTGCGGCGTCTGCACCGGCTGCCATGCGCTGGCCTCGGTGCGCGCGGTGGAAGATGCGCTGGGCATCGTGATTCCGAAGAACGCCTACCTGATCCGCGAGATCATGGCCAAGACGCTGCAGGTGCATGACCATGCGGTGCATTTCTACCACCTGCATGCGCTGGACTGGGTGGATGTGGTGTCAGCCCTGAAAGCCGACCCGAAAAAGACCTCGGAGCTGCAGCAGACGGTATCGCCGAGCCACCCGATGTCCTCGCCCGGCTATTTTCGCGACATCCAGAACCGGCTGAAGAAGTTTGTCGAAAGCGGCCAGCTCGGCCCCTTCATGAACGGCTATTGGGGAAGCAAAGCCTATGTGCTGCCGCCCGAGGCCAACCTGATGGCGGTCACGCATTACCTCGAAGCGCTGGACCTGCAAAAGGAATGGGTCAAGATCCACACCATTTTCGGCGGCAAGAACCCGCACCCGAACTACCTGGTGGGCGGCATGCCCTGCGCCATCAACCTGGACAAGGACGGGGCTGCGGGCGCCCCGGTCAACATGGAAAGGCTGAACTTCATCGAGGCGCGCATCCGGGAGATGATCGAGTTCAACAACAACGTCTATATTCCGGACGTGCTGGCCATCGGCACCCTGTACAAGAATGCCGGCTGGCTCTACGGCGGCGGCCTGGCGGCCACCAACGTGATGGACTACGGCACCTATGAAAAGGTCATGGGCGACCGCAGCACCCAGAAGCTGCCGGGCGGCGCGATCCTTAACGGCAACTGGGACCAGATCCTGCCGGTCGATGTGCGCGACCCGGAACAGGTCCAGGAATTCGTCACCCACAGCTGGTACAAGTACGGCGACGAAACCAAGGGGCTGCACGGCTGGGACGGCGTGACCGAACCCAACTACGTTCTGGGCGCAAAGACCAAGGGCACGCGCACCAACATCCAGGAAATCGACGAAAGCGCCAAGTACTCGTGGGTCAAGTCGCCACGCTGGCGCGGCCATGCGATGGAAGTCGGGCCGTTGTCGCGCTACATCCTGGGCTACGCGCACGCCCAGCAGGGCAACAAGAATTGCCAGCGGGTCAAGGAGCAGATCGACAGCTCCGCCCAGATCATCAACCACACCTTCCCCAAGGCGCTGGGCATACCGGAAACGCAGTACACCGTCAAGCAGCTGATGCCGACGACGATAGGCCGGACCCTGGCGCGCGCGCTGGAGTCGCAGTACTGCGCCGAGATGATGATGGACGACTTCAAGGAAATGGTCGCCAACATCAAGGCCGGCGATGTCGCCACCGCCAACGTCGAGAAATGGGACCCGGCCACCTGGCCCAAGGAGGCCAAGGGCGTGGGCGTGGTGGCCGCGCCGCGCGGCGCGCTCGGGCACTGGATCAAGATCAAGGACGGGCGCATCGAGAACTACCAGTGCGTGGTGCCCAGCACCTGGAACGCGAGCCCGCGCGACCACAAGGGCCAGATCGGCGCGTTCGAGGCCAGCCTGATGAACACGCCGGTGGCTGACCCGGAGCAACCCGTGGAAATCCTGCGCACGCTGCATTCCTTCGACCCGTGCATGGCCTGCTCTACCCATGTGATGAGCCCGGACGGCCAGGAACTGACCTCCGTCAAAGTCCGGTAAGCACGGCTTCACCCCACCCCATCATTTCGAGGAGTTCCTTCATGCTCAAACTCAATTCCCGGCGCCTGGCCACTGCTGCTGCGCTGGTGCTGGCCGCCGGTACGGCCCAGGCCCATCCGGGTCACGGCGCGGCAGGCTTTGCCGACGCGCTGGCCCATCCCTTCATGGGGCTGGACCATTTGCTGGCCATGGTGGCTGTCGGCGCCTGGTCGGTGGCGGCCTTGCCGGCGGGACGGCGGCTGGCCGGCCCGGCCGTCTTTTTGCTGATGCTGCTCGCTGGCGTGGCACTGGCCTGGTCGGGTGTCATGCTGCCCGGCGTCGAAGCCGGCGTGGCCATCAGTGTGACGCTGTTCGGCGTCATGCTGCTGGCAGGCCGCCGCCTGCCGGCTGTGCCCGGCCTGCTGATGGTTGGCGCGGCGGCCTTGCTGCATGGCAGCGCGCACGGCAGCGAACTGGTTCCGGGCACGGACATGCTGGTCACGGCATCGGGCATCGCGCTCGCCTCGGCGGTGCTGCATGCGCTGGGCCTGATGGCTGGCATCCGGCTGCAGGCGATGGGGTCATGGGCCACGCAGCTGACAGCGGCGCTGCTGGGCAGTTCGGGCCTGGTGATGCTGGCCACGCGGTTGTAAACAGGAAAGCCAGCCATGTCCGCCACCCCTTTACCCCTTGCGCCCACGCCATCAGGCGATGCGGATTTCGATGCGATGGAGGTCGCCAGAGCGAGGTCCATCAAGTCGGTCTATGTCTATGAAGCCCCGGTCCGCGTCTGGCACTGGATCAATGCCCTGGCCATCACGGTGCTGGGCGTCACCGGCTACTTCATCGGCTCGCCGCTGCCGACCATGCCCGGCGAGGCCAGCGACCACTTCGTGATGGGCTACATCCGGTTTGCCCACTTTGCTGCCGGCTATCTGCTGGCCATCGGCCTGCTCGGGCGCATCTACTGGGCCATCGTGGGCAACCACCATGCCCGGGAAATGTTCTGGGTGCCGATTTTCCAGCGCGCCTACTGGGTCGAAGTGCTGGGCATGCTCAAGTGGTATGCCTTCCTCAGCGAACGGCCGGGCCGCTATGTCGGGCACAACCCGCTGGCCCGCTTTGCCATGGTCTTCAGCTTTTTGCTGACGGCCGTGTTCATGGTGCTGACGGGGTTCGCGCTGTATGCGGAGGGATCGCAGGCCGGCTCCTGGCAGGACAAGGCGTTCGGCTGGATCATTCCGCTGTTCGGCCAGTCGCAGGATGTGCATACCCTGCATCACCTCGGTCTGTGGGTGCTGCTGTCGTTTGTGATTGTCCACGTCTATGCGGCCATCCGCGAGGACATCATGGGGCGCTCCAGCGTCATCAGCACCATGATCTCGGGCTACCGCACGTTCAAAGACTGACAAGGCAGCGCATCATGCAAACCCGGTCCATGCAGGCACAACGTGAAACGCACGCGCGGGCTTATGCCCCGGCGGGGGTGCCATTGCGTGCGCCATGGCATCCGGGGCTTTTCCTGCGCCGCTATTTCCTGGCGCCCATGGGACTGTCGCAAACCGATGCGGCGCGGGTGCTGGGCGTTTCGCGCCGTCGGCTGCATGAAATCGTGCAGGGGCACCGAAGCATGACGCCCGACACCGCCATCCGTTGCGCCCTGGCCTTTGGCACCGATGCCGCTTTCTGGCTGGCGATGCAGGCGGCCTGGGACAACTTCCATGCCTGGAAGGTGCTTCGGCAGCAAAGCCGGCTGGTCGCCGGCGTGCCGGCCCATCAGGGCTTGCCCATGCGCTGGGTCGCGCCTTCCTCACGCTTTTCAAGCCGGCTTTCCGGTCCGCAATAACATTTTTTCGAGGTTCACCTTATGCGCAAAAATCCGCCCGAAAGCGCCTGTCACGGGGATGGTGACAAGCAGGAGACCATCTGCGTGATGGGCATTGGCAATGTCCTGTGGGCCGACGAAGGCTTTGGCGTGCGCTGCATCGAGGCCTTGCAGCAGCGCTACGAGTTCGCCCCCCATGTCAGCCTGATCGATGGCGGCACGCAGGGGCTGTACCTGATCCAGCATGTGCAGGAGGCGACGCGCCTGCTGATCTTCGATGCCGTCGATTACGGCCTGGAGCCCGGCACCCTGAAGCTGGTCGAGGACGACGACGTGCCGCGCTTCATGGGCGCCAAGAAAATGAGCCTGCACCAGACCGGCTTTCAGGAAGTCCTGTCGCTGGCCATGCTGACCGAAAAATACCCCAGGTCCGTGCTGCTGATCGGCTGCCAGCCCGAGTACCTGGAAGATTACGGCGGCAGCCTGCGGCCCCGCGTGAAACTGGCACTCGAAGACGCCCTGGCCCACGGACTGGCCACCCTGCGCGAGTGGGGCGCCAGGCCGACGCTGCGCACCCAGCCCCTGAGCGTGCATGACGCCGTCACTTTTTGCGAGCTGGACCTGCTGCGCTATGAGGACGAGCGCCCTTCCGAGGACTTGGCCTGCCGCTCGGGCGATGACCGCTTTTTCCCCGACACCCCGCAAACTGCCTGAGGCCGCCATGTGTATCGGAATTCCCATGCAGGTGTTGTCGCTGGAACCGGGACATGCCAACTGCCAGGGCCGGGGCCAGGCGCGCCGTGTTCGCACCGCCCTGGTCGGCAGCGTGGCGGCTGGCGACTGGCTGCTGGTTTTCCTGGACAGCGCGCAGGAATGCATCGACGCGCAGCGGGCGCAGGAAATCAACGCAACCCTGGACCTGCTGGAGGCGGTATTGCAGGGCCATGAAACGAACACGCCGGACCGGCTCGACCACGTTGCCTTTGAACTGCCGTCCCGCATGAGCCGTGAACAGTTGCTGGCACTGTCCACCGGCATTTATTAACCCGTCTGGAGAAACCACCATCATGAACACCGAAACATCAGGCTCCGAAACCCTCGTCAGGCTGCCTGTGCAGCCACCCAAGGCCGTCCCGCCCGATTCACCCCTGGTGCAGCGGCTGGTGACGGACTTCGGTGCCACCTGGGTCGATGAAAAAAGCGTTCAGGACTGGGCCGCGCTCGGCGGCGACCGGGTGGTCCTGCTGGCGGGCGACGCGGTGCGCTTTCCCGAAGGCCAGGATGTGGCCGTGGTGTTGCCCGAATTGCGCCGCTCGGCGTCGCGCAGGTTTGAAATCGCCGTGGTGCCGCGCGACAAGGAAGAAGCCCTGGCGCGGCGTTACGGCTCGAACCGCTGGCCAACCCTGCTGTTCCTGCGCGATGGCCAGTACGTCACCACCCTGCCCGGCATGCACGACTGGGAGGAGTATGTACACGAAGTCGAACGCGCCCTGGCGATGCCGGTTTCCCGCGCGCCGACCATCGGCATTCCCGTCGTCAGCGCCAATGCCAAGTCCAGCGATTCTTCCTGCCATTGAAACCTGAGGTAAACCCCCATGAAAGATTTCCCCATTCCGGTTCGAACCATCGGCCCCGGCAGCCAGGCGGAAGAAGACGTGCTGGACTACATGCCGATGCCGCAGGGCATGGAAACCTTCCGCGCGCCCCTTCTGCCCGAGCCCGAAGAGGTGGCCAGCCTGGTGCTGGCCTGCGCGGCGCTGCGCGAATCGCTGGTCCAGCTGGGCCATGCCCTGAAGGAGGGCGGCAACCGCAGCGTGAGCCTGAACGGGCTGCCCGAAGCCGACCTCAAGCTCATCAACACCGTGCTCGGCGAAGGCGAAGTCAGCGCGCTGGTGACGACCCAAGGCGACGCCTCGACCGAGCTGCGTGTGCAGGAGTCGGTGTTTGCGGGCGTCTGGCGTGTCGTGCAGACGGCCAATGGCCGGGTGGTGTCCGACACCATCGAGCTGGGCTATGTACCGCAAGCCCTGAAAGAAACGGCCCGGCAGGACGTGCAGGCAAGCATGCCGCGCTGGCAAGGCCCGCTCCCGCCCAATGTGCAGAACGCGCCCCTGCTGCTGTCGGAAATCGAGGACCAGTGGAAGCTGTGGAAACCCGGCCAGAGCGCCTACGTCGTCAACCTGACGCTGCTGCCGATGTCGGCGGAAGATATCGGCTTCATGGACCACCACCTGGGCACCGGGCGGGTGCTGATCCTGTCGCGCGGCTACGGCAACTGCCGCATCACCAACACCTGCATGCCCAACACCTGGCGCGTGGTGTATTACAACTCGCAGGACCTGGTCATCCTGAACACCGTCGAAGTGACTGAACTGCCCGACGTGGCGCAGGCCGCGCGGGAAGACCTGGAAGATTCCCATGAGCGCCTCAAGGAAGTGCTCGAATGGGTGGAACACGCATGAACTCCAGCAGCGCGCCGCGCTTTGAAGGCAGCTACCTGGGCAGCAGCGCCAAGCTGCCGGCCTCGGCGCGCCTGGAGTGCAAGATCTGCTGGTGGGTCTATGACCCCGCGCTGGGCGATGAAGTCTGGCAGATCGAGCCCGGCACGGCCTTCACCGACCTGCCGGCGCACTGGCGCTGCCCGGTCTGCGACGGCGATGCCGAGCAGTTCATGGTGTTGCTTGACACCGGCGAGGCATGAGCCATGCGCAGCACTGACAGCCCCGTTCTCAGCCTGCGCGTGAAGGCCCTGGCGGCCTTGTACCAGCACATTGCCAGCACGCGCATGCAAGGCATTCCGCTGCTGAACCCTGCCGTGCAGGTGGAGGCCGTGGGGTTTGAGCTGGTTCAGGCCGACGCATCCGACCCCGAAGCTCCTGCCTCCGGCGTCGGCGTGCTCATCACGCCCTGGTTCATGAACCTGGTCTGGCTGCCGCTGCGGCGCCTGGACCTCGCGAAGCAGGTGGGCGGCAAGGTGCCGCGCTACGTCGGGCGTGAATGTTTCGAGTTCATTGCTGCGCACGAAGACGACTTTGGCAGCTATGAAGCCTGTTCCCTGTTCTCCCCGGTTTTTGAATTTGAAAATCACCAGGCCGCCGTGGCCACGGCCCAGGCCGTGCTGGACATGTTGCGGCAACCGGCGAGCACTGCGGCCCAGGCGGCCTTGCCGCAAGCCCCTGCGCGCCGCGCCTTCCTCTTTGGGCGATCCAGCAACGTGGCTGCGCCCGGCAGAGGGGAGGCCGGCCGTGGCTGAGGCTTCACTTTCGCTGGACCAGCTGGCAGGCGCCCTGACGGTTCGCCCAGGGCTGGCCGCACCCGGAAATCTGCTCAACACCCGTCCGGACTGGGTGGCGCACCTCACCCAGGGAAAGCCTGCCAGCACGCTTCCTGACCTCCTGGCCAGTCTTTTCAACCTGTGTGGACAGGCGCACCGGCTGTGCGCCAGCCTGGCCCTACAGGCCGCTGGCGGTCAAACGGGATCGCTGACTGACACCGCCCGCAGCACGCTGCAAACCGAGACGCTGCGCGAGCATCTGCGCCGCATTGGCCTGGACTGGCCGCGACAGTTAACGGGAACTCCCGAGGCTTCCTGCCGCACTCAGACACTGGCATTGAAGGCCTTGCAGGCTTGCCCTTTGTCCGTGGGCGCATCCCCTGCCGGGCAACCCCTGAATTTCCCCGGCCTGGAAGCGTGGCTGGGTCGGCAACTGCTGGGAATGCCCGCCCGGCAATGGCTCAGGCAATGGGAATGTAATCCGCACGACTTCATGAGTGCCTGGTGCGCCAGCACGCCTTTGTGGCTGCCCGAATTGCTGCAAGGCTGCAAGTCCGTGGCGGACCTGGCAATGCCCGGCGCGCCAGCACTGCGGGCGCATGCCTCCGGCCAGGACTTGCTGGCACTGGCCGGTGATTTGCGCAGCACGCCGTCATTCACCCGGCAGCCGCTTTGGCGCGGCCACTGCGCGGAAACAGGACCATGGACCCGGCTGAACCAGCACGCCCCGGAGCGCTTTGACACCCCCTGGCTGCGACTGGGCGCCAGACTGGCGGAACTGGTCAGGTTGTCGTTGCCTGACGAGGCCAGGCGCAACGGCTCGTACTGGCTGCAGGCCGGCAGTGTCTGCCTGGGCGACAACGAGGGACTGGCCTGGATCGAGATGGCGCGCGGCCTGCTGGTCCACTCGGTGCAGCTAGATGGCCCAGGCCTTGACGCGCGCGTGCTGGCCTGCCGCGTGGTGGCGCCCACGGAATGGAATTTCCACCCCCAAGGCGCGGTGGCCCAGGTGCTGGCCACCCTGCCGACCGGCCTCACGCCGCAGCTTGAGCAGCGTATCCTTGCCTTGATGGCGGCCTTTGACCCCTGCGTCAGGTTCACGTTGAGCCCGTCGCCCCTGCCGAAGGAGAAATGTGATGCATGAAGCCAGCCTGGCCGGCGGGATTTTGAAACTGGTCGAAGATGCCGCACGGCGCGAGGCCTTTCGGCGCGTGACCGTGCTGCGGCTCGAAGTCGGCCAACTGGCCGGCGTCGAGTTGCGCGCCCTGAAGTTTGCGCTGGAAGCGATTGCGCCGGGAACCCATCTGGAAGGTGCGCGCCTGGAGTTCGAAGAGCCTGCCGGGCAGGCCTGGTGCATGACCTGCAGCCAGACCGTCGTCCTGGCGGCACGCGGCATGGCATGCACCGAATGCGGCAGTTACCAGTTGCAGCCCACCGGCGGCACTGAATTGCGTGTGATTGATATGTTGGTAGCCGATGAATAAAGGAATTGAATCATGTGTGTAGTTTGCGGTTGCGCCGACAGCGGCGAGAAAATTCACGAGCATCGCCACGAACCCGCCCCTTTGCCTGCAGCGTCGGCGCCGCAGGTCAATGCGCAGACCGGCGACCTGCACTTTGGCTCGGGTTCGGCGCGTGTGTCGGTGCCCGGAATGAGCCAGGAGCGCGCCATCAGGCTCGAAACCGACATCCTCGGTGCCAACAACCGCATCGCCCGCCAGAACCGCCTGCATTTCGAGGCGCACGGCGTGACCGCGCTGAACCTGGTGTCCAGCCCCGGTTCGGGCAAGACCACCTTGCTGTGCGCCACCATCCATGCCTTGAAGCAGCGGCATCCGGGGCTGGCGGTGTCGGTCATTGAAGGCGACCAGCAAACCAGTTTTGATGCCGACCGCATCCGCGCCACCGGTGCCCCGGCGATTCAGGTCAACACCGGCAAAGGCTGTCATCTGGATGCACCGATGGTGGCCGAGGCGTTTGGGCGCCTGCACTCGCACGGCAACCATGAAGCTGCTCATCACCATGGCCATGACCACAGCCTGCTGTTCATCGAGAACGTCGGCAACCTGGTCTGCCCCGCCGCCTGGGATCTGGGCGAACTGGCCAAGGTGGCGATTTTGTCGGTCACCGAAGGCGAGGACAAGCCGCTCAAGTACCCCGACATGTTTGCCGCTGCCCGCCTCATGGTGCTCAACAAGGTGGACCTGCTGCCGCACCTGCAGTTTGACGTGCAGCGCTGCATCGAGTTTGCGCGGCGCGTCAACCCGGGCATTGAAATCATCCAGATCTCGGCCACCACGGGCGCGGGCATGGACGCCTGGCTGCACTGGCTGGAGCATGCGATGGATGGGCAGCCTGACCACTCCCACGGACACGTCGATTCCGCCAGCCACGGCACGACCGAGGCCGTGCTGCGCCAGCGCATCGCTGCACTCGAAGCCGAACTGGCCGCAGCGCACGCCGCAAGCGCTGGAGCCTGAACACCATGCCAAACCCGGTGCCGTCGCCATCATTCCGCCCCGTGCTGGCGGTCGGCGCATGGTTGAAGAACACCGCCTGCCTGCTCGACATGGCCGGCGCTCACGGGTCTGTCCTGCACGGCGACTTGCGCGATGCCCAGGCGTGCTGCGCCCTGGAGGCATCGGTGCGAGATTTGGCCGCACGGTCCAGCCAGCCGATAGCGGCCATTGCCCACGACCTGCACCCTGACTTCTACAGCACCCGGCTGGCCCTGGCGCTGGCCGGGGAATGGCAGGTCAGTGCCATCGGGGTGCAGCACCACCATGCCCACATCGGCGCGGTCATGGCCGAGCATGGCCTGAACGAGCCGGTCATCGGCCTGGCGCTGGACGGCGTGGGGCTGGGTACCGATGGCACGGCCTGGGGCGGCGAATTGTTGTGGGTCGCGCCCGGCGGCTGGAAGCGGCTGGGTCACCTGTGGCCGCTGGGCCTGCCGGGCGGGGATGCGGCCGCGCGCATGCCATGGCGCATGCTGGCCTCGGTCCTGCATGCGCTGGGACGCAGCACCGAGATCGAGCCGCGCCTGTCGGCGGCCGTGGGCGCCGGTCCAGCCCGGATGATCCAGCGCCTGCTGGAAACCGGCCTGAACTGCCCGGCTACGACCAGCGTCGGGCGCTGGTTCGATGCCGCCGCCGCAGCCCTTGGCCTGCATCTGCTGGAACAGACCGAAGCCGAAGCCGCCATTGCGCTGGAGCAGCAGGCGGCCCGCTGGCTTGATGCGGGTCAGGCAGCGGACGCGGTGATGACGCGCCACGAATCGGTCCTCAAGACCGACACCAGCGTGCTCGATATTCGCCCCCTGCTTTGCGCCTTGCTGGACTGGCCAGAAGCGGCGGACAAGGTCGGTGCGGCGGCGGCCTGGTTTCATCTGGCCCTGGCGTATGCGCTGGCCGACTGGGCGGCCCATGCGGCCCGGCAGGCTGGGTGCCGGGTCATCTGCCTGGGTGGCGGCTGCTTCATGAATGCCATCCTGACCCGCGAAGTCACGCGCCGGCTGCAGAGCCATGGCTTGCGGGTCTGCCGGCCTCAAACGAATTCCTGCGGCGACGCCGGCCTGGCGCTGGGCCAGGCCTGGGTCGTGGCTCAGCAGTTACACATCCCCGGTTTCAGCCTGGCCGGCGAGATTGCATCCGTTGAGCCCCTCACTTCACTTCTTCCTTCTGAAAGTCCTTCATGTGCCTAGCCATTCCTGCCCAGCTCGTCGAGCTGCTGCCCGGCGAGCAAGCCATCGTCAACCTGGGCGGCATCCGAAAGACCATCTCCATTGCCCTGATCGAAACGGTCGAGGTCGGCGACTACGTCATCGTTCATGTCGGCCACGCCATTGGAAAAATAGACCCTGAAGAGGCCGCCCGCACCCTGGCCATGTTCGGCGAACTGGCCGAGGCCGACAACGACCGTGTTTCACCCTCCACGAAAGCCGCCGCATGAAATACATTGACGAATTCCGCGATGGCGACATCGCCCGCAAAATCAGCGCCCGGCTGGCCGAGGAAGTGCAGCCGGAGCGACAGTACAGTTTCATGGAATTTTGCGGCGGCCACACCCACGCCATTTCACGCTATGGCATCGCCGGGATGCTACCGCCCAATGTGCGCATGGTGCATGGCCCGGGCTGCCCGGTGTGCGTGCTGCCGATTGGCCGGATTGATCTGGCCATCAAGCTGGCGCTGGAGTTCGGCGTGATTGTCTGCACCTACGGCGACACCATGCGTGTGCCCGCCTCCAACAGCCTGTCGCTGGTCAAGGCCAAGGCCCGTGGGGGCGACATCCGCATGGTGTACTCAGCCGCCGATGCGCTGGAAGTTGCCCGCCAGAATCCCGAACGCGAAGTGGTCTTTTTCGCCATTGGCTTTGAAACCACCACGCCGCCCACCGCGCTGGCCATTCGCGATGCCCAGCGGGCGCAGCTGAAAAATTTCAGCGTGCTGTGCTGCCATGTGCTCACGCCGTCGGCCATCACCCATATCCTGGAGTCGCCCGAAGTGCGCCAGTACGGCACGGTGCCAATTGACGGCTTTGTCGGGCCGGCCCATGTCAGCATCGTGATTGGCTCGCAGCCCTATGAACATTTCTCGGACGAATACCGCAAGCCGGTGGTGATCGCCGGCTTCGAGCCGCTCGATGTGATGCAGGCGGTGCTGATGCTGGTGCGCCAGGTCAATGAAGGGCGGGCCGAGGTGGAAAACGAATTTTCCCGCGTGGTCTCGCGGGGCGGCAATTTGCAGGCCCAGGCGCTGGTGTCGGAGATTTTCGAGTTGCGCACCACGTTCGAGTGGCGCGGGCTGGGGGAAGTACCCTACAGCGCGCTGAAGATCAGGCCCAGCTATGCGCAGTTTGACGCTGAATGCCGCTTTGACCTGAGCTACCAGCCGGTGGCCGACAACAAGGCCTGCGAGTGTGGGGCAATTCTTCGCGGCGTCAAGAAACCGACCGACTGCAAAATTTTCGGCACTGTCTGCACGCCGGAAAACCCGGTGGGTTCGTGCATGGTGTCCAGCGAGGGGGCCTGCGCCGCCCATTATTCCTATGGCCGTTTCCGGGACATTCCCGTCGTGGTGGAATCAATATGAGCCCGGTTAAAAAAGCCTACATCCGGCCGCTGGACATTCGCCACGGCTGCATCGACATGGGCCACGGCGCCGGTGGACGGTCGGCGGCCCAGTTGATCGAGGAGCTGTTCCTGGCCGCCTTCGACAACGAATTTTTGCGCCAGGGCAACGACGGTGCGGTGTTCGCACCGCCTCCCCTGCCTGCTGGCGCACGGCTGGTGATGGCGACCGACGGCCATGTGGTGTCGCCGCTGTTTTTTCCGGGCGGTGACGTGGGCTGCCTGAGCGTGCATGGAACGGTGAACGACGTGGCCATGTCCGGCGCGAAGCCGCTGTACCTCACGGCCAGTTTCATCCTCGAAGAAGGCTACCCGCTGGCCGACCTCAAGCGCATCGTCGATTCGATGGCGCTGGCGGCCAGGGAAGCGGGCGTACCCGTCATCACCGGCGACACCAAGGTCGTCGAGCGCGGCAAGGGCGATGGCGTGTTCATCAGCACCACCGGGCTGGGCGTGGTAGCGCCCGGCGTGGACATTGCCGGGAGCAACGCCCGGCCCGGCGACGTGGTGCTGCTGTCGGGCACCATCGGCGAGCACGGCGTGGCGGTGCTGTCGCAGCGCGAATCGCTGGAGTTTGAAACCACGATTCAGTCCGATACCTGCGCCCTGCACACCCTGGTGGCCGCCATGCTGCTGGCCGCACCGGGCGACGTGCGGGTGCTGCGCGACCCGACGCGCGGCGGGCTGGCCACCACGCTCAACGAAGTGGCGCGCCAGTCGCGCGCCGGCATGATGCTGGAGGAGTCGGCCATCCCCGTCCTGCCCGAGGTGGACGCGGCCTGTGAACTGCTGGGGCTGGACCCGCTGTACATCGCCAACGAAGGCAAGCTCATTGCCATCTGCGCGCCCGAAGCCGCCGATGCGGTGCTGGCCGCCATGCGGGCGCATCCGCAAGGCAGGGCCGCCGCCCGCATTGGCGTGGTGACCGAGGATGCGCATCACTTCGTGCAGATGAACACCCGGTTTGGCGGCCGCCGCGTGGTGGACTGGCTGAGCGGCGAGCAGCTTCCACGCATCTGTTAACTGTTAACTGTTAACCGGGAGCAAGCCAGATGGAGACAAACCTGAACGGCGTCTATAAAAAGTCCACCAAGGGCTGGGACGAACTGAAAATGCGCGCTGCCGGACTGGATGCGGCAGCGCGCTCCATGCTCATTTTGATCAACGGCATGGATTCGCTGGCGGCTGTGGAGCGCAAGCTGGGGCGCGACATCCTGCCGCCCCTGGAAGTCCTTCAGGGGCTGGGGCTGGTCGAACGCCTGGAAACCTCGAAGCCTGCCCGCGCTGCAGCATCCAGCCCGCCGCCGGTCCAGTCCGAACCACCGGCCTCCCCTGGCAAAGAAGCTGTCCCACCTGCGCCGCCGGATGCCAATGACAAGATCGTGCGCTGGAATGCCGTGCGCCGCCAGGTCATGGTTCGCCTGGCCCCGTCTTTTGGCCCCGATCTGATGACGGTGCTGGCTCCCCTGATGAAAGCCGATTCCGACGCCAGTTTTCTGGCGGCCATCAATGCGCTGGAAACAAAAATCGCCATGTACCAGGGGAAAAAAGCGGCGGTCAAGCTGCTGGAGGGCTTGCGGCCATGATATCGCCGGTATTGCGCATCCTGCTGCTGTGCCACAGCTTCAACAGCCTGAGCCAGCGCCTGTTTGTAGCGCTCAAGGCCGAGGGCCACCAGGTGTCGGTGGAGCTGGATATTTCAGACAGCGTGACCGAAGAAGCGGTTGCGCTCTTCAAGCCCGACTTGCTGGTGGCTCCGTTTTTGAAACGCCGCATCCCCGAAACGGTGTGGCGTCGCCAGCCCTGCCTGATCGTGCATCCCGGACCACCGGGCGACCAGGGTCCGAGTGCGCTGGACTGGGCGCTGCTCGATGGCGCCCGGCGCTGGGGCGTCACGGTGCTGCAGGCTACTCATGACTATGACGCCGGCCCGGTGTGGGCCAGCGCAGAATTTGCCATGCGGGATGCAACCAAAGGCAGCCTCTACCGCCATGAAGTGGCTGATGCTGCAGAAACTGCCATGCTGCAGGCCGTGCGCAGTTTCATTGCTGGCACAGCCCCCGAATCAGCGTCTGCCGGGGCAAAAGGTGCCGGTCTTGCGCCTGCATCGGTCCGCTGGCGCCCGCTGGTCAGGCAGGCCGACCGTGCGATTGACTGGACATCTCGTACCACGGCCCAGGCACTGGCCCGATTGCACAGCGCCGATGGCCAGCCTGGCGTGGTGGACCGGCTGTTCGATCAGCCCTGCCGGATCTGGGATGGGCATGCCGCCACCCCGGAACTCATGCAGTCGTTCCCCGGTGCCGCGGCCGGTGCCGTGCTGGCGCAGCGAGACGGCGCCGTGCTGCGCGCGACGGTGGACGGTGGCCTGTGGATTGGCCAGGCCTGCCTGCTTGACACGGCGGGTGATTCAGGTTCGGGTGCGGGCGGGTTTCCTGCGCCCCGGTTCAAGCTGCCGACGGCCATGGCGCTGGCCCGGCACTGCGCGGCACTGCCCGAGCTTGCCGTGGCGCTGGAACGCGACCCGGCCGAATGGGCCGAACTGCATTACGCCGAATCAGGCCCGCCGCAGGCCCGGGTCGGCTACCTGTCCTTTGACTTCTACAACGGGGCCATGTCCTCGCGGCAATGCAAGGCACTGCTGGCCGCGCTGCAGGAAGTCAGGCACAAGCCGCTGAAGGTTCTGCTGCTGCTGGGTGGCAGTGACTTTTTCAGCAATGGAATCCACCTGAACTGCATTGAGGCAGCGGCCCATGGCCTGGGGGAAGACGGCACAGGCAGCGCCGCCGACGCGTCCTGGCACAACATCAATGCCATGAACGACGTGGCCCAGGCCCTGATCACCACGACGGACCGGATCACCGTGGCCGTGCTTCGCGGCAATGCCGGGGCCGGCGGCGCTTTTCTGGCCCTGGCGGCTGACGAGGTCTGGTCGCACCAAGGTGTGCTGCTCAATCCGCATTACAAGAACATGGGCAATCTGTATGGCTCTGAATACTGGACCTATCTTCTGCCCAGGCGCCTGGGCCAAAAGGCGGCCCAGCAGCTGATGCAGCAGCGCCTGCCGGTGTCTGCACCAGCGGCCCAGGAGATAGGGTTGATCGACCGCTGCTTTGAGTGCACGGCAGCGGAATTTGAAGGGATTTTTCGGGAGCAGGCCCAAGCGCTGGCCAACGCCTACAATTTGCCGGAACATTTGCTCCGCAAGCAGGAGCAGCGTGCCAGCGATGAAGCGACACGGCCTTTGGCGCACTACCGCCAGGAAGAATTGTCCCGGATGCACCGAAACTTCTACGGATTTGATCCCAGCTACCATATGGCCCGTTTTCACTTCGTGCACAAGCTGGCACATGCCTGGACGCCCCGGCATTTGGCGATTCACCGTTCATGAACCTCTCTGATTCACTGCCCAGCATCCTCGTGGTGGACGACGAAGTGCATTCGCAGGCTGCCATGCGGCGAACGCTCGATGAAGACTTCACCGTGTTCACAGCCAGCGATGCCGACGAGGCCAGAGCCCTGCTGGAACGCCACGCGGTCAGTGTGATCTTGTGTGACCAGCGCATGCCCGGGCTGACCGGCGTGGCTTTTCTGAAAGAGGTGCGCGAGCGCTGGCCGGACACGGTGCGCATCGTGATTTCCGGCTATACCGACACCGAAGACATCATCGCCGGCATCAATGACGCAGGCATCTACCAGTACATTTTGAAGCCCTGGGTGCCGGACCACCTGCTGCAAACCGTGCGCACGGCCGCCGAGGCGCAAACCCTGCAGCGCAGCATGAACCAGCTGGACCTGGAACTGCGCACCAGCACGCCGGTGCTGCGCCAGCGGGTCGCCCACAAGCTGGCGCAGGCGCGCAGTGTCTTTGACTTTGAGCGTATCGAACGCGGGTCGAACAGTCCCTTGAATGCGGTCTGCAGCATGGCCGAGCGGGTGGCGCGCTATGACCTGAGCGTGCTGGTGCTGGGTGAGTCCGGCAGCGGCAAGGAGCTGATAGCCCGTGCCATTCACTACGCCAGTCCGCGCGGAGGCGGCCCGTTCGTGGTGGAAAACTGCGCGGCCATTCCTGACACATTGCTGGAGTCCGAACTGTTCGGCCACAAGCGCGGCTCCTTCACCGGCGCCTATGAAGATCGCCCGGGACTCTTTCAGCGGGCCAACGGCGGCACGGTTTTCCTGGACGAGATCGGCGAGACCTCCCCGGCTTTTCAGGTAAGGGTGTTGCGGGTGTTGCAGGAAGGCGAGGTGCGGCCGGTGGGGGCGGCACGTCCCGTTCCGGTCAATGTCCGGGTGATTGCCGCCACCCACCGCGACCTGGAGCAGCGGGTGCATGAGGGCCTGTTCCGCAAAGACCTGTACTACCGCCTGGCCGGCGTGTCGATCACCGTGCCGCCGCTGCGCGAGCGCGCGGGAGACATCGCGCCGATTGCCCGGCGCCTGGTGCGCGATGTCGGCGCCGAGCTTGGCCGGCCAGGCGCCACGCTCAATGACGAGGCCTTGGCCTGCCTGATGGGCTACCCGTGGCCCGGCAATATCCGGGAACTGCGCAATGAGATTGCCCGCGCCGTGGCCTTGAGCGACGGGGACGAGATTCAGGCGCAGACCTTTTCATTGCGCGTGCTGCACGGCCAGGCCGGTCTGGCCGCCAGCAGCCAGGCCGCCGACCAGGCGCTGTCGCTGCCGAGCAGCGGCACCCTGAGCGAGCGGCTCGATGCGATTGAAACCATGGTGCTGCGCGAAACACTGCTGCGTCACCGCTGGAACAAGACCCATGCCGCCAGGGAGCTGGGCCTGTCGCGGGTCGGCCTGCGCGGCAAAATGGTCCGTTTCGGACTGGAGGGCTAATCATGACCAACCCGGCCTTCAATGTGCTCTGGCTGCAGTCGGGCGGCTGCGGCGGCTGCAGCATGTCGCTGCTGTGCGCCGACACCACCGATTTCCATGGCCACCTGCGTGACGCCGGAATTCACCTGCTGTGGCATCCGTCCCTGTCGCTGGAAAGCGGCCATGAACTGATTGGCCTGCTGGAGCAAATCGTGTCCGGCCAGGTGCGGCTGGATGCGCTGTGCATCGAAGGCTCGCTGCTGCGCGGCCCGCACGGCAGCGGCCGCTTTCATGTGCTGGCCGGCACGGGCATTCCGATGATTCACTGGGTCAGGCAACTGGCGGCGCAGGCGCGTCATGTGGTGGCCGTGGGCAGTTGCGCAGCCTGGGGCGGCGTCACCGCCGGCGGCAGCAACCCGACCGACGCCTGTGGCCTGCAGTATGAAGATGACCGTCCCGGCGGCTTGCTGGGCAGCGAGTTCCGCTCTGCCAGCGGCCTGCCGGTGATCAACATTGCCGGCTGCCCAACCCATCCGGGCTGGGTCATTGACAGCCTGATGGCCCTGGCCAGCGAGACCCTGGGCGACGCCGACCTGGATACGCTGGGCCGGCCGCGCTTTTATGCCGACCAGCTGGTGCATCACGGCTGCACCCGCAACGAATACTACGAGTACAAGGCCAGCGCCGAAAAGCCGTCAGACCTGGGCTGCATGATGGAACACCGGGGCTGCAAGGGAACGCAGGTGCATGCCGACTGCAACACCCGCCTGTGGAATGGCGAGGGCTCCTGCACGCGCGGCGGCTATGCCTGCATCGCCTGCACCGAACCCGGCTTTCAGGAGCCTGGCCATCCGTTCCACGAAACGCCCAAGTTTGCCGGCATCCCGATTGGCCTGCCGACCGACATGCCCAAGGCCTGGTTCGTGGCGCTGGCATCGCTGTCCAAATCCGCCACGCCCCGGCGGGTCAAGCTCAATGCCGTGGCCGACCATCTGGTGGTGGCGCCCTTGGCCCGCAAGACACGCCTGAAATGAGCATGAAATGACCCGCCTGCTTGTCGGCCCCTTTAACCGCGTCGAGGGTGACCTCGAAGTCACGCTGGACATTGATGACGGGCGGGTCACCTCCGCCCGGGTGAATGCCCCGATGTACCGGGGGTTCGAGCAGATCCTGCAGGGCAAGAACCCGCACGATGCGCTGGTCTATGTGCCGCGCATCTGCGGCATCTGCTCGGTGTCCCAGTCGGTGGCCTGCGCCCGCGCCCTGGCCAGCCTGGGCGGCATCCAGCCCCCGCCCAATGGCCAGCATGTCACCAATGTGATGCTGGCCACCGAAAACCTGGCTGACCACCTGACGCATTTCTACCTGTTCTTCATGCCCGACTTCACCCGGCCGGTGTATGCCCGGCAGCCATGGCATGCCGAGGCCTTGCGCCGCTTTGCCCCGCAGACGGGCGAGCAGACGCGTTCTGCCATTGCCGCGCGCCAGCGCTGGTTCACGCTGCTCGGCACGCTGGCCGGAAAATGGCCGCACACCCAGAGCATCGAAGCCGGCGGCTCGACCCGCCCGGTGGAAGCGGCCGAACGGATTCGCCTGCTGGCGAAGGTGCGCGAATTCCGCAGCTTCCTGGAGCGCGAGCTGTTCGCCGCGCCGCTGGAGCTGATCACCGGCCTGGACAGCGAGCAAGCCCTGTGGGACTGGCATGCCCAGGATCCGTGGCGTGGTGATTTCCGGCTGTTCCTGAGCATGGTGCAAAGCGCTGGACTCGCCAGCCTGGGGCCGGGGCCGGGCCGCTACCTGAGTTACGGGGCCTATCCGCAGCCGGGCGGCGGCTTTGAATTCGGCAGTGGGGTCTGGCTTGCCAGCACGGGCAGCTTGATGCCGCTTGACGTGAGTGGCATCCGCGAAGACGCGACCCATGCCTGGCTGTCCGATGTCGCCGGGCCGCGCCATCCTGTCGAAGGCATCACGCTGCCCGATATTGACAAACCCGATGCCTACACCTGGAACAAGGCGCCCCGCCTGGCCGGGCAGGTGATCGAGACCGGCGCCATTGCCCGGCAGCTGGCGGCGGCTCATCCGCTGGAGCTCGATGCGGTGCGGCGCCATGGCGGCACGGTTTACACACGGGTACTGGCCCGCGTGCTGGAACTGGCCCGCGTGGTGCCCATGATGGAAAACTGGCTGCGGCAATTGCAGCCCAACGCGCCTTATTGCGTGCCAAGTCCGGCTTTTACCGAAGGCGTGGGCGTCGGCCTGAGCGAAGCCGCGCGCGGCAGCCTGGGCCACTGGGTGGTGGCCAGCCGGGGCCGGATCGCCAATTACCAGATCGTGGCCCCGACGACCTGGAACTTTTCACCGCGTGACAAGGCGGGCACGCCGGGCGCACTGGAGCAGGCGCTGGAAGGCGCCCTGGTACAGCCGGGCGAAGCCACGCCAGTCTCGGTGCAGCATATCGTGCGCTCGTTCGACCCTTGCATGGTGTGTACGGTGCATTGAAAATAGCGCATGCCCGCCTCATCAAACCCTGACGCTGCCCACGGCCGGCCGCCCGGTCTGGAAAGCCTGATGCCGGGCAACGCCATGGAGGGCCTGGACGAGTCCACCTGGGTGGACGTGATCCAGAAAATGGACGAGGTGTATTCGCAGCTCATCGACGACGAAATCGAGCTGGAGAAGAAAAATGCCGAGCTGGAGCAGTCCCAGCAGTTCATCCTCAGCGTGCTTTCGGCCATGTCCGACGTACTGCTGGTGTGCAACGAGCGCGGCGTGATCGAGGAAACCAATGCCGCGCTGTGCGAACTGGTGGGCCGCGCCGAGGCCGAACTGCACGGCACCTCCTTTTATGACTTGCTGGCTGACCCCGTCAGCGTGGAGCGGGCGCGCACCGTGCTGGACAACACCAACCCGCCGCGACGTGGCGAAGGACTGGAGCTGAACCTGCTCGACGCCCAGCGCCAGAGCGTGCCGGTCGATGCCAACTGCACCCCCCGCGTGGCTGCCAGCGGACGCCGCGTGGGCACGGTGTTCGTGGCCCGGCCCACGGCCGAGATCAAGCGCGCCTACCATGAGCTGCGCAGCGCCCATGAAGCCCTCAAGCGCGCCCAGCAGCAACTGCTGCATTCTGAAAAGATGGCCTCGCTGGGCCGCCTGGTGGCCGGCGTGGCGCATGAGCTAAACAATCCCATCAGTTTTGTGCTGGGCAATGTGCATGCGCTGAGCCGCTATTGCGACCGCCTGCGCCAGTACGTGGCGGCCGTGCATGCGGGCGAAAGCAGCGAGCAGCTCGAAGAACTGCGCGGCAGGCTGCGCATCGACCACATGCTGAATGATCTGCCGTCGCTCATCGAGGGCACGCTCGAAGGCGCGCAGCGCACGGCCAATATTGTCAATGGGCTCAAGCGTTTTTCGGCCATGGACCCGGAAGCTCGGGTGCCGGTCGATTTGAATGAGGTCATCAAGCGCGCCATTCACTGGGTCGGCAAAGGCGCAGCCCCCAGTTTTCAGGTGAAATGGCAGCCTGGACCTCCTTTGACCGTGACGGGCAGTTCTGGTCAACTGCAGCAGGTCTTGATGAACCTCTTGCAAAACGCACAAGACGCGATGACAGGCAATGCCGATGCGGAAAAAGTGGTATGGATTCGACCGGGAATCGTGTGCGCCTGCGTCTTCGTGACAACGGCCCGGGCATCGCGGCAGAACACTTGTCACGTATTTTTGATCCATTTTTCACCACCAAGCCCGTGGGCAAGGGAACTGGCCTGGGCTTGTCGATCAGCTATGGCATCGTGGAACAGCACGGTGGCGTGTTGAGCGTCAGCAACCACCCTGGTGGTGGCGCCGAGTTCTTGCTTGAACTGCCTGTTGCCTCCTGAATATCAGGCCCGCTTACCACTTGCCGCTTGGCCGTTTGCTTCTTATGGCTGCGGCAATCGCTTCCACGGCATCAGGCCGATTGCTGCGTTGCGCAAAATCCAGCGCTGTCAGCCCTTGTTGATTTTTGAGCTTCGGGTCGGCGCCTTCCTGGAGCAATAATTTAACGGACGCTGCTGAACCGTACATTGCGGCCATCATCAGTGGCGTGCTGCCGTTCGGCGACTCGGCATCTATGTACGCACTGCTTTCCAGCAGCAAGCTGATGATCGCAACCTGTCCACTGCTAGCGGCGTAATGCAGAGGCGTCCAGCCGGTCTTGTTGACGTCCGCGCCTTTTTTGATCAGTTTGTCAGCCCATTCCAGCTGTCCCTTGAGTGCTGCCAGCATCAATGCGCTTTCTCCCTGCGCGTTGAGTTTGTTCACATCGGTTTTGTTCCATTCGATCAAAACCTGCGCAGCCTTTGGCGAGGGCTCCCTTAATGCAAGGTACAGCCCGGTCTGGCTTTTGGCGTCTGTTGTATTGGCGTCAAAACCCCGGACAAGAAGTTCCTTGATCTTGCCTGCATTGTCTTGCTTGATGGCATTGAAAAAATCATCATAGGAGCCGGCATGTGCCAAGCCAGCGCCTGTAAAAACAAGGAGAAAAACCAGTTTCTTGAGGTAGCCGGGAATGGATATCGTCATGTGTTTACGCCCGTGAACAATTGTTCAAAATTCCGGCTGGTGGCCTGTGCAATCACTTCGAGTGATACCTGCTTGATCTCGCTGATTTTTTGTGCAACCAGGGGCACATAAGACGGATTGTTGGTCTTGCCACGATAAGGCATGGGCGCGAGATACGGGCTGTCGGTTTCGATCAAGATGCGGTCAAGCGGCACAAAACGGGCCACCTCCCGAATGTCGGCTGCATTTTTAAAGGTAATCACGCCTGAGAACGAGATGTAAAAACCAAGGTCGAGAGCGGCCCGTGCAACGGCCTGGGTTTCAGTGAAACAATGAAAAACGCCACGCGCGGGCGCGTTTTTTCCAGCGCTGCCACCCTCCTCTTTCAAAATGGCCAATGTGTCTTCTGAAGCATTTCGGGTGTGGATTACCAGGGGTTTCCCGGTGTGGCGCGCAGCGCGGATATGCACCCGAAAGCGTTCGCGCTGCCATTCCATGTCGGCGACAGTGCGCTCGCCAAGCCGGTAGTAGTCCAGGCCTGTTTCGCCAATCCCGACTACTTTTGCCAAACCTGCAAATCTTACAAGATCGTCAAAGCCGGGTTCCTGCACGTCCTGATTGTCAGGGTGTACGCCAACGGTGCACCAGAAATTGTCATAGGTGGTGGCGAGTTGATGAACCGTTTCAAACTCTTCCAGGGTGGTGCAGATACACAATGCCCTGTCAACCTGGGCTGTTTGCATGGCTTGCCTGATTTCAGGCAGGTTTTCCCTGAGTTCCGGGAAACTCAGATGGCAATGTGAATCAGTGAACATTGATTTCTAATTTAAATTATGTAGATGAGATTCAAATCGTATGCGTGGGCCGGTTCGACCCCAGGCTGGAACCCAAAATTTCTTCGACTTTGGCCTTGAGTACGCGTGATTTCTCGTCGGAGGGAAACTTCACGCCAATGCCTTGTACCTGGTTGCCGGCCGCATGGGCTGGCGTGATCCATGCGACTTTTCCCGTGACCGGGTGGCGTTGCGTTTCATCCGGAAGCGTCAGCAAAACATAAATATCGTCGCCAAGCTTGTACTCGCGGGTGGTGGAAATAAAGATACCTCCATCCTTGAACAGCGGAATATAAGCCGAATAAAGCTCACTTTTCTCCTTGATGATCAACTGGATAATGCTGGGCCGGGATGCCGGGGCGGCGGCAGGACTGGAGAGAGGTTTTGTGCTCATGACGCTAATTTTTCCATGACGGTTTATCTGGCATTGAGTGCTGTCTTTGCACGGCTGACCAGGGATTCAATCAGCAAGCCGGGGTTGTAGGGATGCTCAACGGTACGGGCAATGGCGTTCAGATCCCTGGACCAGCTGGCCAGCGCCTGCAGGCCGGCTCCAGCCGGATGATGAAGCGCACCGCCTGGCTTGCCTGAAGCCAGTGCGGGCAGGTCTTTTGCGCTGAAAAAACGGGGAGACGCACCCACCCGGATCGCCCACATGTCGTGGCAAAGCTTTTGCAGGGCATCCACCGCCGTGGCCGGCGCCCAGTCAGTCAGGGCGCTTACATCGCCCCGGGCCATGGCTTTGGGCAAAGCCTGCCAATGCTGCGCCGCTTCGGCAGCCGGGCTGTTTTGCGCCCACGTCAGCGCGTCCGCGGGACGGCCGCCAGCCCCCAGCAACAGCGTCTTCAAATCAGCGGCTTCAGGAGGAGCGAGCTGCTTTTTCAGGTTGCCTTCCGCACTATTCCTAGGGGCAGCTTCGCTGCCAAGCCAGGCCAAAGCCTGCTCAAAATCAGGCCAGACCATGGTGTGACCCAGGCAGCGGCTGCGGATCGTCGGCAGCAGCTGATGCGCCGCTTCGGTGGCCAGAATGAATTTGACCGCGCCTGGCGGCTCTTCCAGGGTTTTCAGCAGCGTATTGGCCGTGATGTGGTTCATGCGTTCGGCAGGAAACACCAGAACGACCTTGGTCGTTCCGCGCGAGCGGGTGAACTGCGTGAACGACACGGCTTCGCGCGCCGCATCGACCTTGATTTCCTTGCTGGGCTTGCGCTTTTTGCTGTCCAGCTCGTCCTGCGTTTTTTCATCCAGTGGCCAGCCCAGCGCCAGCGACAGGGTTTCGGGCAGCAACATGCAGAGGTCGGCATGTGTATGGACCTCGACCGCATGGCAGCTGCCGCAGTGGCCGCAAGCCCCCTGCGCCGTCGGCTGTTCGCACAGCCAGGCGGCTGCCAGCGCCAGCGCCAGTTCAAACTGTCCGAGCCCCGACGGCCCGCCAAGCAGCCAGGCATGGCCGCGCTGCGCCAGAAGGCTTTCCAGCTGGATTTGCAGCCAGGGGGCCAGGCGCCTGGAAGCTGTCAAGGGTGTATTGGCGTCGTTCATGGCAAGGCAGCGGCTTGCAGCCATCCCTTTTCGACAAACACCTGCCGGATACCCTGCCATACGGCTTCGCGGTTTTGCGAGGCATCAATCCGGGCAAAGCGTTCGGGATGGCCAAGCTGGCGCTCGGCGTAGCCCCTGGCAACACGGCGGAAAAACTCCACCGGCTGCGACTCGAACCTGTCGGGGACGCGGCTGTCCGCCAGGCGCAGGGCGGCCTCTTCGGGCGGCAGGTCGAACCAGACCGTCAGGTGGGGCTCAATGACGGTTTCGACTTCGGGCTTCATCGGCTGGTTGCCGGTCGGGTCGCCCAGCAGGCCTTCATCGGACTGCACCCAGCGCTCCAGCGTCGCCAGCACCTTCACATCAAAGCCGCGCCCCGCGCCCTGATAGGCAAAGGTCGCGTCGGTGAAGCGGTCGCACAGCACCACGTCGCCGCGCAGCAGGGCCGGCGCAATCACGCGCACCAGGTGGTCGCGCCGGGCGGCAAAAATCAGCAGCGACTCGGTCAGCGGGTCCATGGCATCGTCCAGCACCATGTTGCGCAGTTTTTCGGCCAGCAAGGTGCCGCCCGGCTCGCGCGTCAGGGTCACTGCCCTGCCCTCGGATTGGAAGGCGTCGGCCAGGCCGGCAATGTGCGTCGATTTTCCGGCGCCGTCGATGCCTTCAAAGCTGATGAAAAGGCCGTGGTGGGTCATGATGTTTATCGGCCTCGAATGTATTTGTTGACGGCACGGTTGTGCCCGTCCAGGTTGTCGCTGAACTCGCTGCTGCCATCGCCGCGCGAGACGAAGTAAAGCGCCTTGGTCGGTGCGGGCTGCACCGCTGCCAGCAGGGCCGCTTTTCCGGGCATGGCGATGGGCGTCGGCGGCAGTCCAGTACGGGTGTAGGTGTTGTAGGGCGTGTCCAGTTGCAGGTCGCGCTTTCGCAGGTTGCCGTCAAACTGGACACCCAGGCCATAAATCACGGTGGGGTCTGTCTGCAAGGGCATGCCGATGCGCAGGCGGTTGCTGAAAACGCCGCCAATCTGCGCCCGGTCTGAGGTTTTCCCGGTTTCCTTCTCAACAATGCTGGCCAGGATCAGCGCCTGCTCCGGCGACTTCAAGGGGGTATCGGCGCTGCGCAGGCTCCAGGCGGCATCGAGCCGCCTGTCCATCGCGCGGGCGGCACGCCTGAGCAAGGCCAGATCACTGGAGCCTTTGGCATAGGTATAGGTGTCGGGGAAAAACCGGCCTTCAGGATGGATGCCAGGCTTGCCCAGCTTTTCCATGATGATTTCGGGGCTTAGCGCAACAGTGTCGGGCATTAGCTGCTCTGCTTTTTGTAGCGCATCGCGAACCTGCCTGAAAGTCCAGCCTTCGACCAGGGTGATATTTTTAAGCGTTTCCTCACCGCGCACCAGCATGCTCAGCAGTTTGCGCGGCGAAGTGCCTGGAAGCAGTTCATAACTGCCGGCCTTGATCAGCCGGGCCTGCCCCGAGAAACGAAACCATGTCTGCAGCAAAAGCACGGGCACGTCAGCGCCGCTGGCAACCACCGCCTCAGCGACGCCGTTGGCCGTTGTGCCATATTCAATTTCAAGGTCAGCCACTAGACTGCCTGGTTGCAGCCGCAGCGGCATGGGTTCGTGCAGCCACCACAGGGCCGCGCCAGACAGCGCCAGCACGGCGGCAAACAACAGCATCAGCAGACTTGTAAAAACACGACGCACAGCCCAATGACCTTTTCAACAAACGAAACCAGAAAAACCACGGGGCTATGATAATTCAGGCCATCTACCCCCACCACAACGGACCGCTCCATGACCCTGACCAGCCCAACGCCGCCTATTTCGGGCATTGTCCAATTGACGCATCTCGGGCTCATTCGGGCCGTTGGTGAAGATGCCGTGAAGTTTTTGCAAGGCCAGCTGACGCAGGACGTGGCTTTGCTGGACTTGACGCAAGCCCATCTGGCAGCGTTTTGCAATGCCAAGGGCCGGATGCAGGCCAGCTTTATTCTGTTCAAGCGCAGCCAGGAGGAGGTTTTACTGGTCTGCAGCCGTGACATTCTGGCAGCAACGCTCAAGCGCCTGTCGATGTTTGTCATGCGCGCCAAGGCAAAACTGAGCGATGCCAGCGACGAGTTTTCGCTCTATGGCGTGGCGGGAAGCGCTATCGAATCCATAGCTGCTGGCACACAACCGGCCTGGACAAAAGCTGATATTGGTGATGCAAACATGGTATTTCTTTACCCCGGCGCCGGCCAGTTGCGCGCGCTGTGGTGCGCGCCTGCCGCCTCGCCCGCACCCCAGGCGGCAGGCATTGATCTGCAAGCGTGGAACTGGCTTGAAGTGCAGTCGGGCATCGCCATGATCACCCAGCCGATTTTTGAAGCTTTTGTGCCGCAAATGCTCAACTATGAGTCGGTCGGCGGCGTGAACTTCAAGAAAGGCTGCTATCCGGGCCAGGAAATCGTGGCGCGCAGCCAGTATCGCGGCACGCTCAAGCGGCGCGCCTACCTGGTGCATGCCGATGCAGCGCCTGCCGTCGGGCAGGAAGTGTTTCATGCGAAGGATGCCGATCAGCCTTGCGGACTGGTCGCGGCGGCGGCGGCGAATCCGGCCGGCGGTTTTGACGCGATTGTGTCGATACAGACCTCTGCGACGGCTGATGCGGCGGAACATGCTGGTGAGAAGCGCCTGACCCTGGGCAGTTCGACAGGCACGGCCCTGACGCTGCTGCCGCTGCCCTACCCTTTGCTTGCTGATATTTAAACCCATGGCGGCCAAAGTCTTGCCATGTGCCTGATTGCCTTTGCCATCGGCGCTTCGCAGCGCTGGCCTTTGGTGATTGCGTCGAATCGGGACGAGTTTTTAAACCGGCCGACGCTGCCGCTTGCCCGGTGGCAAACGCCCCGTGGACAGGAAATCATTTCCGGGCGGGATGTGCGCGCAGGCGGAACCTGGCTCGGCATGACACCCGGTGGACGCGTGGCTTTCCTGACCAATGTGCGCGAAGCCGAGCCGAAAGCTGCCTTGCTTTCCCGGGGTGAACTGGTCACCCGCTGGCTGCAAGCCGATGGCGATGCTGAAAGCTTTGTAGCGTCGCTGGAAAAAGGCGAAGGCACTTATGGCGGCTTCAACCTGGTGCTGGGCGATGTCCAGCGCAATGCCTGGCACTGGCTGACCAACAAGTCGATGGCGTCCGTTTCAGGCTGGCAGACGCAAGCGCTGGAGCCCGGCGTGTATGGGCTGTCGAATGCAGCGCTGGACACGCCCTGGCCCAAAACGCTTGAATTGAAGCAGCGTTTGGCGGCGGCCTTGCGTCAGGAAACGAAACCCGATGACCTGGAGGTTCTGCGAAGTCCCCTTTGGTCAGCGCTGGCGAATCGCCAGCGAGCGCCTGCCGGTAAATTGCCCGTTACGGGCGTTTCCCAGGCGAGGGAACTGGCCTTGTCCAGTGCTTTTGTCGAGCTTCCGGAACATGCCTACGGGACGCGCTGCAGTACGGTGCTGGTGGCCAGCAGGAAAGAAGATGGTGCATCGGCACAGTCCCTGGAAATTGATGTTCAGGAACAGACTTATTTCCGTTCTGAAACCGATGGAATGCCAGAGGTGCGAATAGCTTGCACTGCCGCATTGAGCTTTTTTGTTGATTCGGTATTTTAAAAAATACGTGTAGATTACATTTAAACAGATGATGCGTGCTCGCTACACCTCTTGCCCTTGTTGTCTCACTGTGGATGTTTCAGGTGAAATGCATGACGCAGCGCCCGGGCTGCATCGGCATGCGCGTGGCGGGCCTCGGGAATGATGCGGCCCATCTTGATGAATTCATGGGTCACGCCACGGTAAATCTCCAGATCGACCGCCACTCCGGCAGCCCGCAGCCTGTCGGCATACATCAGCCCTTCATCGACCAGCGGGTCGCATTCGGCCAGCCCGAACCAGGCCGGCGCCACATCGTCCACCTGCGCGGCATTGAGCGGCGCAAAACGCCAGTCTTCCCGGTCAGCCGGGCCGCGCAGGTAGTGGTTGAAAAACCAGCTGATGTCCACCTCGTCCAGCACAAACCCCTTGGCGAACCGGCGGTGCGAAGCCGTGTCCTGGTGCGCCGCGCAGCCGGGGTAAAACAGCAGTTGCAGCGCCAGCGGCAAGCCGGCGTCGCGGGCCAGCAGCGCGCACATCGCGGCCAGCGTGCCGCCCGCGCTGTCGCCGCCTACCGCCAGATGCCGCGCATCAAGCCCCAGTTCAGCCGCGTGGCCTGCGAGCCATTGCAGCGCGTCCCAGGCGTCGTGGGCCGCCGTGGGAAACTGGTATTCGGGCGCCAGCCGGTAGTCCACCGACACCACCGCGCAGCCGGCCAGATGGCTGAGCTGGCGGCACAGCACATCGTGGGTGGCGATACTGCCAATCGTGAAGCCGCCGCCATGAAAATACACCAGCACGGGTAGCGCTTGAGCCGATGGCGCGTACAGACGGGCCGGAACGGCATGGTCGTCACGCACCGGAATGCTGAAATCCTCGACCCGCGCCAGGGCCGGTTTGGAAATTTCCAGCACGCCTGAACCCGCTTCGTAGGCCGAGCGGGCTTGCTGCGGTGTCAGCGTGTGAAATGGCGCACGACCGGCGCGTGCCATGCGGCTGAGCACATCGCGCATCGCGGGCGTCAGCAGGCTTTCGGGGGTTCTGAAATGCATTTAACGGGACGCCACGCAAACCGGCAGCGTCTGCACGGGCGCGCCAAAACGAAGCATCGCCAAAGTGGCTGCCATCAGGGTTTTCTTGTCATTCAAAGTAAGTTCCAGCCATTAAAGTAGGATTTTCGGCAACAGCCTCGCATCGTACAACGCAGAAAGAGACGCAATCATGGCCTTCATTTACTACGTCACCCAGGTGCAGTTCGAATTCGGCGCCATCCAGCTGCTCAGCCAGGAATGCAAGCGCGTCGGCATCACCCGGCCCCTCGTCGTGACCGACCCGGGCGTGAAGGCGGCAGGCATTTTGCAAAAGGCGCTGGACGCCCTGCCCGGCATGGCGGTCGCGGTGTTTGACCAGACGCCGTCCAACCCGACCGAAGCGGCGGTGCTTGCGGCTGCCGCGTTGTACAAGGCGAATGATTGCGACGGGCTGATTGCCGTGGGCGGCGGCTCGGCGATTGACTGCGCCAAGGGCGTGGCCATTGCGGCGACGCACGAAGGCCCGCTCACCCGCTACGCCACCATCGAAGGCGGCTCACCAAAAATCACCGAGCGCGCCGCCCCGCTGATTGCAGTTCCGACCACCAGCGGCACCGGCAGCGAAGTCGCGCGCGGCGCGATCATCATCGTGGACGACCACCGCAAGCTCGGCTTTCATTCCTGGCACCTGGTACCGAAAACGGCGATTTGCGACCCCGAACTGACACTCGGCCTGCCCGCGCGCCTGACCGCCGCCACCGGCATGGACGCGATTGCGCACTGCATGGAAACCTTCATGTCCGCCGCCTTCAACCCGCCGGCCGATGGCATTGCGCTCGACGGCCTGGAGCGCGGCTGGGCGCACATCGAGCGAGCCACGCGCGATGGCGGCGACCGCGAAGCGCGGCTGAACATGATGAGCGCCTCGATGCAGGGCGCCATGGCCTTCCAGAAAGGCCTGGGCTGCGTGCATTCGCTGAGCCACAGCCTGGGCGGGGTTGATCCGCGCCTGCACCATGGCGCGCTGAACGCCGTGTTTTTGCCGGCCGTGGTGCGCTTCAACGCCGGGGCCGAATCGGTGCAAAAAGAGCATCGGCTGGTGCGCATGGCCCGCGTCATGGGCCTGTCGTCCGGCAGCGAGATTCCCGACGCCATCAAGGCCATGAACGCCCGCCTCGGGCTGGCTTCGGGCCTGGCTGAAATGGGCGTGCGGCGTGACCAGTTCAGCCCCATCATCGAAGGCGCGTTGGCCGACCATTGCCACCAGACCAACCCACGCCTGGCCAGCGTGCAGGACTACGAGGCAATGCTGGAAGATTCGATGTGAGATGCGATTCGCCAGAGTCAGGCACCAGGCCGCTATTGAATACATAGCTGCTACCGCCTGTGGCTATTGCGCAAAAGCCCTGTTTGACTGTTAAAAATCGTCTTTTTTACCGTGGGAGCAGGAAACGCTATTTCTTCAGCCCCGCCAGCTTGCTGAACGCCGATTCCATCGCAGTTGATGCTGGCTGCGGCGCGCCCTGCCGCGCTCCACCTCGGTTTTGCGCGCCGGGCCGGGCGCTTTCAAAGCGATTGTCGCGCGGGGCGTCACGGCGCGCTGGCGCAGCGTCCAGCTTCATGGTCAGCGCGATGCGCTTGCGCGCCACATCCACCTCGGTCACGCGCACCTTGACGATGTCGCCGGTCTTGACGACTTCGCGCGCATCGGTCACGAATTTGTTGGACAGCTGGCTCACATGCACCAGGCCGTCCTGATGCACGCCGATATCAATGAACGCGCCAAAGGCCGCCACGTTGCTGACCGTGCCTTCGAGCAGCATGCCCTCCTTCAAGTGCCGGATGTCTTCCACGCCGTCGTTGAAGCGCGCCACCTTGAAGTCGGGGCGCGGGTCGCGCGCGGGCTTTTCCAGCTCGGCCAGGATGTCCTTCACCGTGATGACGCCGAACTTCTCGTTGGCGAACAGCTCGGGCTTGAGCGTCTTGAGCATCTCGGCGCGGCCCATCAGCTCGGCCACGGGCCGGCCGGTGTGCGCCATGATCTTTTCAACCACCGCGTAGGTTTCCGGATGCACGCCGGTCATGTCCAGCGGATTCGTGCCGCCGCGCAGGCGCAAAAAGCCCGCGCTCTGCTCGAAGGTCTTGGCGCCCAGCCCCGTGACCTTGAGCAAGTCGGCGCGGCTGCCGAACGCGCCGTTCGCATCGCGCCAGCGCACCACCGACTTGGCCACCGTCTGGCTCAGCCCCGACACCCGCGCCAGCAGCGGCACGCTGGCGGTGTTCAGGTCCACGCCGACGCTGTTCACGCAGTCCTCGACCACCGCGCTCAGGCTGCGCGCCAGGTCGCTCTGGTTCACGTCGTGCTGGTACTGGCCGACGCCAATCGATTTCGGGTCGATCTTGACCAGCTCGGCCAGCGGGTCTTGCAGGCGGCGCGCAATGCTGGCCGCGCCGCGCAGGCTCACGTCCACATCGGGCATTTCCTGGCTGGCGAATTCGCTGGCTGAATAGACCGAAGCCCCGGCTTCGCTGACCACTACCTTTTCGATAGCTGCCTGCGCTTGTCCAGCGTGCGCTACAGCCGATTTAGCCATGATTTTTATCAAATCGGCGGCCAGCTTGTCGGTTTCACGGCTGGCGGTGCCGTTGCCGATGGCGATCAGGTTCACGCCGTGTTTTTCGCAGAGCCTGGCCAGCGTGTGCAGCGAGCCGTCCCAGTCCTTGCGCGGCTCGTGCGGAAACACCGTGGCGGTTTCGACCAGCTTGCCGGTCGTATCGACCACCGCCACCTTCACGCCGGTGCGAATGCCGGGGTCCAGCCCCATCACCACGCGCGGGCCGGCGGGCGCGGCCAGCAGCAGATCACGCAAGTTGTCGGCAAACACCTTGATGGCGACTTTCTCGGCGTCTTCCCGCAGGCGGGTGAACAAATCGCGCTCCAGCGACAGGCTGAGCTTGACGCGCCAGGTCCAGGCAACGCATTTGCGGATCAGGTCATCGGCCGGCCGCGCCTTGTGACTCCAGCCCAGGTGCAAGGCGATTTTTCCTTCGGCGATGCTTGGCTTGCCGGCCTCGGGCGGCTCGGGCAGCACCAGCTTGGCGTCCAGAATCTCCAGCCCCCGGCCCCGAAACACGGCCAGCGCGCGGTGCGACGGCACGCGGCCAATCGGCTCGTCGTAGTCGAAATAATCGCGGAACTTGGCGATGTCGGCGTTGTTCTCGTCCTTGCCGCTGACCAGCTTGGACGACAGAAGCCCTTCGCTCCAGAGCCATTGGCGCAGCGACTGCACCAGCGGCGCGTCCTCGGCCCAGCGCTCGCTCAGGATGTCGCGCACCCCGTCGAGCACCGCCTGCACGGTGGTGAAATCGTCGCCGCTCTCGTTCTTTTCGGCCTTCACGTACGCCGCAGCCTCATCCACGGGAACCAGCGACGGGTCGGCAAACAGCCGGTTGGCCAGCGGCTCGATGCCGGATTCGCGGGCAATCTGGCCCTTGGTGCGGCGTTTGGGCTTGTAGGGCAGGTACAGGTCTTCCAGATCCTGCTTGGTGGCGGCGAATTCAATGGCCGCGCGCAATTCGGGCGTCAGCTTGCCCTGCTCGTCAATGCTGTTGAGGACCGTTTCCCGGCGGCTTTCCAGTTCGCGCAGATAAGACAGCCGCTGCTCCAGTTCGCGCAGCTGGATGTCGTCCAGCCCGCCGGTGGCTTCCTTGCGGTAGCGCGCAATGAAGGGCACCGTGGCCCCGCCATCGAGCAGCTCCACGGCGGTCTTGATCTGGTGTTCATGAACCCTGATTTCGGTAGCGATCTGGCGAATGATTTTTTGCATGGTCAAGAAAGGTTGGGCAGCCGATTGTGGCGATCTTTTAGCTGCCCCGGGTGCGCTTCCCGTGCAAGCTGACGCCAAAGGGCGGAATTGTCCCACAGTCAAATTGGTCTTCCGCGCCCATAATTCCGGCCAGTTACAGCGCGATTTTTGCCAACAAACAGGGAGTTTTTCATGCGTTTTCGCACCATTTTTCTGGTCCTCGCCATTGTGCTGATTTCAGGCTTCGTGGCACTGAACGTGGATGAATTCACGCGCATCAGCACGCTGAGCCTGGGCTTCACCACCATCCAGGTGTCGCTGGGCCTGGTCATGCTGGTATTGCTGATCGCCACCCTGGTGATATTTTTGGCCAGCACGCTGTACATGCAGAGTCGAAACGTGCTCGAAGCGCGAACCCACACGCGTGAACTCAATGCCCAGCGTGAACTGGCGGACAAGGCTGAAGCATCGCGCTTCACCGAACTGCGCGCCTACCTGGAAGCGCAAGTGGTGGCGGAGCAGCAGCGCGAGACAGCCCTGGGAACCGTGCTGGCGGACCGTTTTGCCCAGCAGCAGCAAGTGCTCCTGGCACGCATGGAACAGATGGACAACACCCTGGCCGCCTACATGGGCGAACTGGAAGAACGGCTGGTGCAGCGCACCGGTGCCGTGTCCTACAACCTGTCGCCCGACAACAGCAACACGGCATTGAGATAAGCCCCAGCCGTCACGCCAGCGGGATGATGCTATAAAAATAGAAACGCACTACGCCCGCTGGTATTGCGCAAAACGGGTATTTTGCTTAAAAACATCCGCCAAACTCGCCCCTACATGACGCCAGGCACCGATTGCAGACGCTGCTGGCGCGAGAAAAAATTCCACATCAGCAGCGTGGCATCAGGGCCTTCGGGCGCGCTGTAGTCCAGGCTGCCCTCGCCGCCGCTCCAGGCATGGCCGAGCAGGTCGATTTCGCACTTCATCACCATCGGCTTTCGGCCCGCGTAGTAGGTTGCCGTCTTGTAGGCGCGGCGCGGACTGCGGCCAGTGCTGCGCCCGGCATAGCTGCGCACGACCGGCTCGGTGCTGGTGATGAACGGCGCGTCAACCAGCGCAAACTGCGCCGTCAGGTGATCGACATTGACGCGCCGCACCACCGGATCGGTCTTGCCCTGGATCAGCATCACCGGCATGCCGGGAAACTTCATCTGCACGTCGGTAAACTCCCGGACCGCTTCCGGGTGCTTGATGCCCGCTCCCTGCTGCATCGCCTGGAACCCGCCCAGCGCGGAGTCGCTCGTCCCATAGACCGGCGCCGAGTGCAGGCCGGCGGCGGCAATCAGCCGGGGATGGCGCAAGGCCAGGATGGCCGCCAGGCCGGCGCCGGCCGACAGTCCCGCCACATAGGTGCGCGAGGTATCCAGCCGGTGCCGGGCTTGCACCTGCTTGATCATTTCGGCAATCAGCTCGACATCGCCCTGCCCCTGCTGGGTGGCACGCCGGTACCAGTGCCAGCAGCGGTTCGAATCGGTTGCCACCGACTGCTGCGGATACAGCACCGCGAAACCCTTGCGCTCGGCCAGCTGGTTCATCCGGGTTGAAGCGGCAAAGTCCGTGGCGGTCTGCTTGCAGCCGTGCAGCATGACCACCAGCGGCCGGGGTTCCTTGGAAAGCACCGAAGGCAGGTAAAGCCAGTAGAGCATGCGGCGGGCCGGAGCCAGCCCCGTTCCCGGCAGCGTGAAAAACGATTTTTTCCAGCTGCCAGGCAGGAGCGGCAGCACGCTGGCGGCGGGCTGGGCAGGAGCGGCGGCTGGCTTGCGGCGCGGCTTGGCAGCTTTTACAACTGTCGTTTTGACAGCCTTGATGTTTTTGAGGGTGATCGGACGGATCGTTTTGGCGGCCTTGGCACGCTTTGCCACCGGCGCGCGAACGACGGGGGTCAGCAGGCTTTTGAAGAGCTTGCGGCCCTGCGCCTGCTGTACCTTGCCGACGCGGCGCAGATTTTTCAGCCAGAGGCTGGTCAGACTTTTTGTCATGGTTCCATGGCTTGATGAGAGGATGAATAAGCTGAAAGCCAGCGGCCGTGCAAAAACGGGCCGGGCTTTGCATCTTTTTAAAGCATTGCGGACCATTTTGCTGCATTGCAACAAAATGGCTTGTAAGCGGGTTTCCCCAAAACCGGACAGTCGCCGGATAATTCGCTCCATCCTCCAGACCGCGCCTCGGGCTCGCCAGGCGCGCGTCAAACCAAATTTTTCGTATTTCTCTTCTGTTTTCACCACCATGCATGATTTCTTGACCGCCGCGCTCTATAAATTTGTTGAACTGCCCGACTTTGCCGATCTCCAGGCGCCGCTGCTGGCCTGCTGCGAAGCCCATGGCGTCAAGGGCACGCTGCTGCTGGCGTCCGAAGGCATCAACGGCACGATTGCCGGAACGCACGATGGCGTTCATGCCGTGCTGTCTTTCTTGCACAACGATCCGCGCCTGGCCACGCTGGAGCACAAGGAAGCGCATGCGGCGCAGATGCCTTTTTACCGGATGAAGGTTCGCCTGAAAAAGGAAATCGTCACCCTCGGCGTTCCCGATGTCCACCCGGCGCTGATGGCTGGCGAATATGTCAAGCCGCAGGACTGGAACCAGCTGCTGGCCGACCCCAGCCTGGTGCTGGTCGATACGCGCAATGACTACGAAGTCGCCATCGGCAGCTTCAAGGGCGCCATCAACCCGGCGACGCACAGCTTTTCAGAGCTGCCCGGCTGGGTCGAAAAGGAAATGGCCGAAGGCGGCTGCCTGGCGCCCGTCGATGGCAAAAAGCCCAGGGTCGCCATGTTCTGCACCGGCGGCATCCGCTGCGAGAAGTCCACCGCCTTCATGCGCGCCAAGGGATTCGACGAGGTCTATCACCTCGAAGGCGGCATCCTCAAGTACCTCGAAACCATGCCCCAGGCGCAAAGCCAGTGGCAGGGCGAATGCTTTGTATTTGACGAGCGGGTTTCGGTGGGCCATGGCCTGAACCCCGGCGACTTCACGCTGTGCCGCTCCTGCCGCGACCCGCTGAGCGCCGAAGACCGGCAATCGCCGCTGTATGAACTCGGCGTGAGTTGCGCGCACTGCCACGCGCGCACGACCGACGAGCAAAAGCAGGGCTACCGCGAACGCCAGCGCCAGGTCGAGCTGGCGGCGACGCGCCACCAATCCCATATTGGCGTGCGCCAGCCGGGCAGCGAGTGAAATAAGGATGCGGTCAGCAATAACTTCCCTGCGTCATACCCGCGAAGGCGGGTATCCAGACTCGTTTGAGCGCTTCAGCCCGTGTTGCTGGATTCCCGCCTTCGCGGGAATGACGGACGGGAAGTTATTCTTTGCCAGATCCTAAGCGTGAATCAGCCCCTGCCCGTGCTGTATTCGTTTCGCCGCTGCCCCTATGCGATGCGCGCCCGCATGGCCATCGCCGTGAGCGGCCAGCGCTGCGAGTTGCGTGAAGTCCTGCTGAAAAACAAACCGCCCGAGATGCTGTCCGCCTCGCCCAAGGCCACCGTGCCTGTGCTGGTGCTGACCGATGGCACGGTGATCGAGCAAAGCCTGGAGATCATGCTCTGGGCGCTGGCGCAAAACGACCCGCAGGGCTGGCTCGCTTCAGACGGCGCCGGCCTGGAGGCCCAGCAGGCGCTGATCGCCGTCAACGATGGCGCATTCAAGCAGCATCTGGACCGCTACAAATACCCCAGCCGCTACCCGCACGAACACGCAGGCCATGAGCAGGAGTTTGTTCAGATGCACCGGCTTGGCGCTGCAGGCTGGCTGCTGGAGCTTGAAGGCCGGCTGCTTCGCCATCTCTGGCTGTTTGGCCCCGCCGCCAGCCTGGCCGACATCGCCATCCTGCCTTTTGTGCGGCAGTTCGCGCATACCGATGCTGCGTGGTTCGCGGCGCAGCCCTGGGCGCATCTGGCGGGCTGGCTCGCGCGCTGGGAATCCGGGGCGCTGTTTGCGCAGGTCATGGAAAAATACCCGCCCTGGCAGGCCGGGCTGGCGCCTGTCGAGTTCGCGCCGGCTGCATAAAACTCAGCGCTCGAAGCGTTTGGACAGCACCACCGAGGTGTGGGTGCGCTCAACTCCTTCAATCAGGCCGATGCGGTTGATCAGCGCGTCCAGCCCTTCTATCGAGCCGGCCTGGACGATGGCGATCATGTCGAAGGCGCCGCTGATGGACAGCAGGGAGCGCACTTCGGGAATCCGGCGCAGCGCGGCTTCGACCGGACCCGAGAGCTTGGGGCCGACCGTGAGCATCACATGCGCGGCGACCTGCGACTGCTCATGGGCCGCCCCGGTGCGCGCGCCATAGCCGGTGATCACCCGGTCGCGCTCCAGCCGCGCGATGCGCGCCTGCACGGCGGTACGCGACAAGCCGACCTTGCGCGCCAGCAAGGCCACCGGGCAGCGCGCATTTTCTCGCAGCTCGTTGAGCAGGGTTTGGTCAATGGCGTCCAGTTTCATGCGAAATGTAGTGTCAGCTATGTCGATTCGCCTGAATTATTGCGTCGATTCGCATGAATTGCTACTAGCAACTGGCATGCGCCGCTCCCACAATGAATGAAGGTTTCATGCTTTGGAGGTTTCAACAAGGAGATTGCGATGAAAAAAATCATGCTTGTCGGCGCCGGCAACATCGGCTCGACCATTGCCGCCCTGCTGGATGCGGCCGGCGATTACGCGGTCACGGTGGTGGATGCGTCGCCCGCCGCGCTGGTCAGCGTCACGCCGGGCGAGCGGGTTCAGGTGAAAACGCTGGACATCACCCAGCCGGACGCTCTGCGCGCAGCCCTTGCCGGGCAATTCGCGGTGCTGAGCGCCGCACCGTTTCATCTCACGACGGCGATTGCCGAGGCCGCCGTTGCCGAAAAAGTGCATTACCTGGACCTGACCGAAGACGTCGCCAGCACCCGGCGCGTGCGGGAGCTGGCCGCCAGCGCGCAGTCGGTGCTGATCCCGCAATGCGGCCTGGCGCCGGGCTTTGTGTCCATCGTGGCGGCCGACCTGTGCCGGCGTTTTGACAGCCTGCACAGCGTGCGCATGCGCGTGGGCGCGCTGCCGCAGTTCCCGTCGAACGCGCTCAACTACAACCTGACCTGGAGCACCGATGGCGTCATCAATGAATACTGCGAGCCCTGCGAGGCCATTGTCGAAGGCGTGCCGCGCCAGGTGCCGGCGCTGGCCGAGGACGAGGAGTTTTCGCTCGACGGCGTGACCTACGAGGCGTTCAACACCTCGGGCGGCCTCGGAACGCTGTGCGAGACGCTGGCCGGCCGGGTCGTCAACCTCAACTACAAGACCATACGCTACCCCGGCCACGCCGCCATCATGAAGGCCCTGCTGAACGACCTGCGGCTGCGCGACCATCGCCATGTGCTCAAGGACATCCTGGAAAACGCCCTGCCGGCCGCGTTGCAGGACGTGGTGATTGTGTTTGTGACCGTCAGCGGCCTGCGCGATGGCCGGCTGATGCAGGAAACCTATGCGCACAAGGTCTATAGCCAGTTGCTGGGCGGCACGCTGCGCAGCGCCATCCAGGTCACGACCGCCGCCGGCATCTGCACCGCGCTTGACCTGCTGGCGAGCGGACGCTTGCCGGCGCGGGGCTTTATCCGCCAGGAAGACATGGCGCTGGCCGATTTCCTGGACAACCGCTTTGGCGCGGTCTATGCCGGCGGGCCTGCCGCCAGCCCGCCCCGGCGGGCTGACCCGCGCGTGGCTGCTGGCCATACCGCTCCTGCCCATAAATTCAAGGATTTAAGGCCTCTTGCGCACGGCGGACGGGCGCCTACAGCTATCAATTAAGTAGCAACCCTGCATAAAGCCACTCAGGACGCAGGCTCAGGAACGATGGCCTCGGCGTAGTCGTACAGGGCGCCCAGAATCGCTTCGCCGCGCTCGTCGGCGGTTTGCGCCAGCGCATCAATCCCGGCAAACAAGGCATCGACATTGCGCGCCCCGCCCTCGCCGTCCAGCAGCCGCGCTGCGCGATGCGCTTCCCAGCGCTGACGGTCTTCAGGGTTCAGGGTTTCGGGGAAATTGCGCGCACGGTAGCGAAACACCAGTTCCTTCAGCCGCCCGTCGTCAAAGCCCATGCGGCTGTGCGCCAGTTCGGCGCCGGACATCTCGCGCAACTGGTTCAGCCTGCGGCGGTCGTCGTTGCCGATGAAGCCGCCATACAGGTTTTCATCCACATCGGGCTCGGCTTCAGCCGGCCGCCTGAACACCTGGGGCCAGATCGCGCTCATGTCGGGCAGGCCAGCGGCAATTTCGGCATGGTGCAGCGCTTTTTCAGTGTCCACGCCCCAGCGCGCCGCCATTTCAGGGCTCAGGGTAGCGAGGTTGCGCACCACCATCGGCGACTTGTTCAGGTGCACCGACTTGATCGGCAGGCGCAGCACGCCCTCGGGCAAATCCGCCGACTTGCTAAACAGCCGCAGGCGCAGCGTGGCGACATCGAGCAGCGGCAACTCGCTCGGGTCATGCGCCAAGTCCCAGGCCAGCACTTCGTTCTTGTTGGCCGGATGGGTGGCCAGCGGAAACATGACGGCCAGGCAGCCGCGCTCGGCCGGGAACATGCCCGAGACATGCAGGAAAGGCCTGGCCATCCGGGCGGTGGCGGGCAAACCCAGTTCGGCCGATACCCGGGCTTTTTTGTGCAAACCCAGGCAAAAGTCAAACAGCTTGGGCTGGGCGGTGCGAACCAGCCGGGCCAAGGCAATCGTGGCGCGAACGTCTGACAGGGCATCGTGCGCCGTCTCATGCAGCAGGCCATTGGCGCGCGCCAGGTCTTCAAGCTTGAAACTCGGCTTGCCGTCTTCCTTCAAGGGCCAGACGATACCGTCAGGCCGCAGCGCATAGGCCATGCGCACCACGTCGAGCAAATCCCAGCGGCCGCATTCGTTTTGCCATTCGCGGCCATACGGGTCGATCAGGTTGCGCCAGAACAGGTGGCGCGTCACCTCGTCATCAAAACGGATGGTGTTGTAGCCCACGCCAATCGTGCCGGGCTGCGCCAGCACCTGCTCGATCTGCGCGGCAAACGCGTGCTCGGGCACGCCGTGCTCCAGGCAATGCTGCGGCGTGATGCCGGTGAGGACGCACGACTCCGGGTCGGGCAAGTAGTCGTTGGCCGGCTGGCAATAAATCATCAGCGGCTCGCCGATTTCGTTGAGTTCGGCGTCCGTGCGAATCCCGGCAAACTGCGCCGGCCGGTCGCGACGCGTATTGAGGCCAAACGTCTCATAGTCGTGCCAGAGAAAGGTGTGGGAATCCATCGTTGTCAACTTTGTATTTTTCAAGTAAAAACAGCTGTTTGCGCAATCAGGGCGGGTGCAAGCAGCTACTATTTTTATAGCGCCATGCAAAAAGGCCGGCAGCGTGAAGCTGCCGGCCTTTCTGGATTTCAGTGCGCTTTCCGTGCGGCACTACTCAATTGTCAAAACGATCAACTCGCCTCGGCCGCTTCCGGCTCCGGCTTGGCACGGCCTTCGCGCTTGGCCAGCGGCTGGATGTCGAGTTCGACTTCGCCGGTTTCCACGCCTTTTTCGTCGGTCGTGACCTTCATGTCCACCGTCAGGCGGCCGCCTTCGGTCAGCCGGCCGAACAGCAGCTCGTCGGCCAGCGCACGGCGGATCGTGTCCTGGATCAGTCGCTGCATCGGACGAGCGCCCATGAGCGGATCGAAGCCCTTCTTGCCGAGGTACTTGCGCAGCACGTCGGTGAAGGTCACTTCGACCTTCTTCTCGGCCAGCTGGGTTTCAAGCTGCAGCAGGAACTTGTCCACGACGCGCAGGATCACCACTTCGTCGAGCGCCTTGAAGCTCACCACCGCATCGAGGCGGTTGCGGAACTCGGGCGTGAACAGGCGCTTGATGTCGGCCATTTCGTCGCCCGCTTCACGCGGGTTGGTGAAACCGATGGTCGCCTTGTTCATCGTCTCGGCGCCGGCATTGGTCGTCATGACGATGATCACGTTGCGGAAATCGGCCTTGCGCCCGTTGTTGTCCGTCAGCGTGCCGTGGTCCATGACCTGCAGCAGCACGTTGAAGATGTCCGGATGCGCCTTTTCGATTTCGTCAAGCAGCAGCACGCAATGCGGCTTCTTGGTCACCGCCTCGGTCAGCAGCCCGCCCTGGTCGAAGCCCACATAGCCCGGAGGCGCGCCGATCAGGCGGCTCACGGCATGGCGCTCCATGTACTCGGACATGTCAAAGCGGATCAGCTCGATGCCCATGATGTAGGCCAGCTGCTTCGCCGCTTCGGTCTTGCCGACGCCGGTGGGGCCGGAGAACAGGAAGGAGCCAATCGGCTTGTCGTCCTTGCCCAGTCCCGAGCGCGCCATCTTGACGGCCGATGCCAGCACATCCAGCGCCTTGTCCTGGCCGAACACCACGCTCTTCAGGTCGCGTTCGAGCGTCTTGAGCTTGCCGCGGTCATCGTTCGACACGTTGGCGGGCGGAATACGGGCGATCTTGGCCACGATTTCCTCCACCTCGGTCTTGGTGATGGTTTTCTTGCGCTTGTTGGCCGGCAAGATACGCTGGGCAGCGCCCGCCTCGTCAATCACGTCAATCGCCTTGTCGGGCAGATGGCGGTCGTTGATGTACTTGGCGCTGAGTTCGGCCGCAGCCTGCAGCGCAGCCAGCGCGTACTTGACGCCATGGTGTTCTTCAAAGCGCGACTTCAGGCCCTTGAGGATATCGACGGTTTCCTGCACCGTCGGCTCGACCACATCAACCTTCTGGAAGCGCCGCGACAGGGCCGCGTCCTTTTCGAAAATGCCGCGGTATTCGGTGAAGGTGGTGGCGCCAATGCACTTGAGCTGACCCGAACTGAGGGCCGGCTTGAGCAGGTTGGAGGCATCCAGCGTTCCGCCCGAGGCCGCGCCGGCACCGATCAGGGTATGGATCTCGTCGATGAACAAGATGCCGTTGGGCTTGTCCTTCAGCGACTTGAGAACGCCCTTGAGCCGCTGCTCGAAGTCGCCCCGGTACTTGGTTCCGGCCAGCAAGGCGCCCATGTCGAGCGAGTACACATTGGCTTCGGCCAGGATTTCAGGCACGTCCTTTTGCGTGATGCGCCAGGCCAGGCCCTCGGCAATCGCCGTCTTGCCCACGCCGGCCTCGCCCACCAGCAGCGGGTTGTTCTTGCGCCTGCGGCACAGGATCTGGATCACGCGCTCGACTTCGTAGTGGCGGCCGATCAGCGGATCAATCTTGCCTTCCTTGGCAAGCTGGTTCAGGTTGACCGTGTACTGCTCCAGCGGCGAGGCTTTTTCATTTTTCTCGCCACTCTCTTCGTTTTCGGCAGCGGTCTCGCCCGTCTTGGTGGGCTCTGGCGGATCGCTTTTCTTGATGCCGTGGGCAATGAAGTTGACCACATCCAAGCGCGTGACACCCTGCTGGTGCAGGTAATAGACCGCATGCGAGTCTTTTTCGCCAAAAATGGCAACCAGCACATTGGCGCCGGTCACTTCCTTCTTGCCGCTGCCCGTGGACTGCACATGCATGATCGCGCGCTGGATGACGCGCTGGAAGCCCAAGGTAGGCTGGGTATCGACATCATCGCTGCCGGCCACCTGTGGCGTGTTGTCCTTGATGAAATTGGCAAGCGACTTGCGCAAATCATCCACATTGGCTGAGCAGGCGCGCAGCACTTCAGCGGCACTGGGGTTGTCCAGCAAGGCCAGCAGCAGGTGTTCCACGGTGATGAATTCGTGGCGTTGCTGGCGAGCCTCGACAAAGGCCATGTGCAAGCTGACTTCTAATTCCTGGGCAATCATAGATTTTCCTTTCGGCTTGCGTGGATAAATACGTTACTTGAATATTCTGAACTCTAGGAGGATATTGTCCAGTTTTACCGTTATTCAATGGGTTCGCTGACACATTGCAGCGGATGGCCATTTTTTCGGGCTGCTTCCGTGACCTGGTCAACCTTGGTTGCCGCGACATCTCTGGAGAATACTCCGCAAATGCCTTTTCCATCGAGATGGATCTTGAGCATGATCTGGGTCGCGGTTTCACGGTCCTTGTTGAAAAATTCCTGGATGACCACCACCACAAACTCCATCGGCGTGTAGTCATCGTTGAGCAGCACCACCTGGTACATCTGAGGCGGTTTTGTTTTTTGCGGGCGGCGTTCCAGCACCACCGAGTCCCCGCCGTTCACGTCGGCAGGCTTGACGGCAGGAGTTGGCGGTTGCGCCGGAGATTTAGGGGGTTTTGTTGCCATGGAAATCATTCTAGCCATCGATATCATTCGTTGCAGCGGATAAGACAATTGGTGGCGGGCAAGCGACATTCAAGCGGGTGCCAGGTTTTTGAAGGACAAGCATCCACCAAGGCATGAAAAAACCGCCTCGGGATCGCTCCCGGGCGGTCTGCGCGGCCAGTTCAGGCCAGCTTCGATCATTCTCTATCGAATCAGCCGCAACCCGCATAGATGCTTGATTCTTTATCATATCAACCTCAACTATGGCTCCAAATATGGCTCCATTCAGGGCAATTGCATTTGAAGAAATTTGAGCGGAAAGGCCAAAAGCTGGTGTTCACTCAAGCATTTTTCATTGCAAGTGAACCTGATGCTGATTCAAGCTTTCTCGATACTGCCCGATCCACGCACTGGTCCTGCACAACGCCATGATCTCAAGGAGATGATCGTGATGACGCTGAGCGCCGTGCTGTGCGGGGCGGACAACTGGGTGGACGTAGCCGAGTGGGCCAGCGATAACGAAGACTGGCTCAAAAAATACCTTGTCCTGGAGCAGGGAACACCCTCGCACGACACGTTCGGGCGCGTCTTTCGCCTGCTGGACGCAGAGGTTTTCGAGCAATGCTTTCGCCGCTGGATACGAGGCATTGCGGGCAATGTCAAAGGCGTGATTGCCCTGGATGGCAAGACGCTGTGCGGCTCGTGCGATGGCGCCAACACGGCGCTGCACATGGTTAGCGCCTTTGCGACAGAAAGCGGCTTGTGCCTGGGCCAGGAGGGCACGCGGGGCAAGGGCCACGAGATTGTGGCCATCAAGGCGCTGCTGGAGGCGCTCACACTCAAGGACTGCACCGTGACCATTGACGCCATAGGCTGCCAGAGGGAAATCGCCGAGAAAATCGTCGGGCAAGGCGGCCACTACCTGCTGGCGCTCAAGGCTAATCAGGGTACGCTCTTTGAGGCGGTGGCGGAGTTCTACGCCGAGGGCCAGAGGCACGGCTTTGGCAGCCTTGCGGTGAGTCGCTTCGAGACGCTGGAAAAAGACCATGGGCGCATTGAGACGCGGCGCCATGTATGGGTGGGCAAGCTCGACTGGATGGAGCCGTCGTTGCGCGATGACTGGAAAAACCTTGCAGGCGTTGGCATGGTCGAGCGCCAGCGCGAGATCAAGGGCAAGGTGTCGGTGGAGCGCACGTTTTACATTGGCTCCGAAGGCATCTCATCGGCCCAGACGCTGGCCAATGCGGCACGGGGGCACTGGGGAATTGAGAACCGCCTGCACTGGGTGCTCGATGTCACGTTCCGCGAGGACGAGTGCCGGGTGCGCACAGGCCATGCCCCGCGCAATCTCTCGACGATAAGAAAGTTCGCTTTGACGCTGCTGCGCCAAGACCAGCAGTACCCCAAACGCAGCATGCGAAGCCGCCGCAAAACCGCTGACCGACTCACCGATTACAGGGAATCACTCCTGGACCTTCAGCCTCGGGGTTAAATGCAATTGCCCTGTGGCTCCATTGAAGGGGTGCTAGGCTTGCCTTTCCCATCGGCAGACCCCCAATTCATAAACCTTGTCATCCCTTGCGCTTGCCGTGCGGCCCGTAGCTTGTCGATCACCTTGATCCGGCGCCAGCGGCCAGCGTACCCAGCAGAGCATCGCGGGCCTTGTAGGGTCAGGGGTGAAGCAAAGAAAAAAGGCTTCAAAACCGAAGTTCCGAAGCCTCTTATGCTTTCCTCAGCGCAAGGCTGAGACAGCTGGTTTGCAACGGCATCTCTGCCGTAGACTGGGTTTGCAGGGCTTAGTAGCCGCCGCGACCACCACCACCGCCGCCGCCGTAGCCGCCACCGCCAGAACGACCGCCGCCGCCGCCGTAGCCACCGCCACCAGAACGATCGCCACCGCCGCCATAACCACCGCCGCCGCCGAAGCCGCCGGTACGGGGAGGACGGGCTTCCATTGGACGTGCTTCGTTCACAGTGATGCTACGGCCGCCCAAAGGCTGACCGTTCATTCCGTTGATGGCAGCTTGCGCTTCGGCATCGCTGCCCATTTCGACGAAACCAAAGCCTTTGGAGCGACCTGTGTCGCGTTCCATCATGACTTTAGCGCTGGTGACAGCGCCGAATTGACCAAAAGACTGTTGCAGATCTTCGTCACGCACCGTGTAAGGCAGGTTGCCGACGTAAAGTTTGTTGCCCATAGGGACTCCTCAAAAACACATAAAACAAAAGCGATGGGGTCCCGAAAGCACAACAAACCCAAGAAGTACCGCCGTAGCGCGCGAAACTGACCGATCACCTAACCTGTGCGAGTGTTTTGCTACTCGCACGTCTGAATTATGCGTCATGAAACGCGGGGCAACAACATTCCTTGACCTTGCCCCTGAATTCCGTATCCCATAATCGAGATCATGAACTGGCTTGCCTGGCCTTGATCCGCACGCCATGCCGATGACGGCACCGGCCTCGCCACCATTGGTGAACGGATGACCGTGTGCCTCGCGCACGCGCGCGCATGAGGGTGACAAAACTCCTTGAATGGCGCCCCCAATCCTTGCCTCCTTGAATCAAATGACCCGCACAACGGAGTGAGATTCATGCAGCAGCGCCGCCGCCAACCTTGATGCCGTCCACCTTGACGGCGAATGCATTTGTCCCGGTCAAACCCATCACCAGCAGGACAAAGCCCTCGCCTGGCATGGCGTCAGCGGCGTCTTGGCGAGCGTGCCGCCCTGCCCTCATATCCGTGGAACTGATCATGGCGCCGACATAGGCGCCATGATCTGGCTCCAGCGCAGGGGTGAAACAGGGGGATTCAATGAAGCCGGCCGCGTGGCGACTTCTCTTCGGCTCGCCGCCATGCACGCAGTCGCAGGAAGATGCGGTGGTGGAAGGCCTGAGCTGATGCACCAGCGCAGGCTCGGCCGGAATTACGGCTCAGTCCTCCTCGCTGTCCCGGTGTTCAAACGTGATGCCCAGGCGTTCGCGCCGGCCGACGAGCTTGGCTTCCATCTGCGCGGCCTCGATCATCGCCTTCGCATAGATGGCGTCGAGCACCTCCTTCGGGGGAAACGGGTCGCCCTTGATCTCGGCTTTCATCTCCACGCGCTCTTTCCAGTGGGCCGGCTGGCGGTTCTTGAGCCAGAAGGTGGCCGCCTGCACGTCCGGCGGGTAGTGCTTGGTAATCGGCGTGAGGGTGATCTCGCCTTGGAAGTTGCTGACGTGGGTGGCTTGTCGATCAGCCCCTTCATGGCCGTGGCTGGGTTGTAGGTCACCAGCAGCTTCTGAGCGCCGTACTGATAAATCCGCTCGATGATGGCCCGGATGTTATTCGCCTTGGTTGGGGTGTTGCGCATGCCCTCCAGCAGCTTGAGAACGTCGCTTGCATGGACCTCGCCCAGCGGTATTGAGCCGATCACGGGGAACACATCATTGACCATCCATCCAAGATTTTGTTTTATGGTCCGCGCCGTCGCATGCGTCATTTTTTCGGCAAACCAGACTCTTGAGAATGTCTCAAACGTCTGAGCCTGCGCTATCGTGGCGGCCGCATTGATCTTGTCGAGCTGCTTTTGCCGGGCAGGGTCGATACCGCTGGCCAGCTTGGAAACCAAGTCCTCATGGGCGTTACGCGCCGCCTTGATCCCGATGGCCGGGTAACTGCCGATAGTCACCTTGGTGCGCTTGCCGTCGATACGGTAAGAGTAGCGCCAGACTTTTGACCCGCTCGTCAGCACATCCACATACAGCCCCCCAGCGTCTGCCAGCGGGTACGGCTTGGCCTTTGGCTTGGCCGCCTGAATCTTCTTATCGGTCAGGGTGTAGTTGCAAGTTCTTGGAGCCATGATGGAGCCTTACTTCAAGGTGCTGGAGCCATAAAGCTCAAATCATACCGTTCTATGGCTCCAAAAAGTTTAGCTGTCTCTATCGGCCTTTGTATGTAGAAAACAAAAAACCCCAGTGAAATCAATCTACTGGGGTTTGTATTTAGCGGCCTTTGTAGGCCTTTGTACGCTATTACATATGGTCGATCATGACCTGTCCAAAACCGGAACAGCTCACTTGCGTAGCGCCTTCCATAAGACGGGCAAAATCATAGGTGACTTTCTTGGAGGCAATCGAATTTTCCATCGAGCTGATGATGAGGTCAGCCGCTTCGACCCAGCCCATGTGGCGCAGCATCATTTCAGCCGACAGGATCAGGGAACCGGGGTTCACATAGTCTTTGCCGGCATATTTGGGAGCCGTGCCGTGGGTGGCTTCAAACATGGCAATGGTGTCGCTCAGGTTGGCGCCCGGAGCAATGCCAATGCCGCCGACCTGGGCTGCCAGCGCATCGGAAATGTAGTCGCCGTTCAGGTTCAGCGTGGCAATCACGCTGTACTCGGCGGGACGCAGCAGAATCTGCTGCAGGAAGGCGTCGGCAATGACGTCCTTGATGACGATGTCCTTGCCGGTTTTTGGATTCTTGAACTGGCACCATGGGCCGCCGTCAATCATTTCGGCACCAAATTCCTTTTGCGCCAGCGCGTAAGACCAGTCACGAAAGCCCCCTTCGGTGAACTTCATGATGTTGCCCTTGTGCACGATGGTCACGCTGGACTTGTCGTTGTCAATTGCGTACTGGATGGCCTTGCGCATCAGGCGCTCGGTGCCTTCGCTGGAAACCGGCTTGATGCCGATGCCCGAAGTCTCGGGGAAGCGTATTTTCTTGACGCCGAGTTCTTCCTGCAGGAACTTGATGAGCTTTTTCGCCTTGTCGCTGCCTGACTCGAATTCGATGCCTGCATAGATGTCTTCCGAGTTTTCACGGAAAATCACCATGTTGGTCTTCTGGGGCTCCTTGACTGGCGAAGGCACGCCGGCAAAATACTGGATGGGACGCAGGCAGACATACAGGTCAAGCTCTTGGCGCAGTGCGACGTTCAGGCTGCGGATGCCACCGCCCACGGGGGTTGTCAACGGACCCTTGATGGAAACCACATAGTCCTTGACGGCGGACAAGGTTTCTTCAGGCAGCCACACGTCAGGGCCATAGATCTTGGTGGATTTTTCACCGGCAAACACTTCCATCCAGTGGATTTTCTTCTTGCCACCGTAGGCCTTGGCCACTGCGGCATCAACCACTTTCAGCATCACCGGAGAAATATCCACGCCAGTGCCGTCACCCTCGATGAACGGAATGATGGGCTCGTCAGGCACATTCAATGAGTTGTCGGCATTGACAGTGATTTTCTCGCCCTGGGTGGGCACCTTGATGTGCTGGTACATGTACAGAAGTCTCCGTTAAGCCGGGATAGCACACTGAAATAGATACGCTATCCGCAGGCAGTTTGAGGTAAAAGCCTTCAAATTTTAGCGCCAAAACTTTTGCAAAAGATATTTTGAACATCTGTCAACGCATTGGAAAACCGCGTCGTTATGGTAAGGCCTCCGAAAGGTTCGGGGTGTTTTCAAATCACAAATTGCCTTAGCAACTTCCCAAGGAATTCCAGATGAACAAGATCCTCGCCACCCTGATCGCAGCCCTTTTTGCAGCAGGCGCCTATGCACAAGCACCTGCTGCTGCGCCTGCCAAGCCAGCCCCTGCTGTTGCAGCAACTCCCGCCATGCCTGCCGCTTCCGCCCCCATGGCAAAGGCAAAGCCAGCCGCCATGACCGCTGAAGAAAAAGCAGCCGCCAAAGCCGCCAAGAAAGAAAAGGCCGCAGCTGCCAAAAAGGCAAAAGCAGACGCAGCAGCCGCCAAGAAAGCCGAAGCTGCCGCCAAAAAGGCTGAAGCCTCTGCCAAGAAAAGCTGAAGCCGCCAACTGACTTTCCCGCTTCAGTCAAAATGCCCGCCTAGCGCGGGCATTTTTCATGGCTGCCCGCTTATGCAGATCTGCTGATCAACCAACTTCAATCCGGTACGTCTATGTGGCTCAAGAACTGTTCCTTCAACCCTGGCAGCGCCTCCCGACTCGCACTATCAATCATGGCCGCTGCAGCGCTGCTCGTGCCCGGCTGGGCATCGGCGCAGCAAGCCCCGCAACTGAACCTGCAGCGCATCAAGCTGAGCACCGGCATGTATGTGATCGATGCCCAAGTCGCCCTGACACCCGAGCAGCGCCAGACCGGCCTGATGCTGCGCAAGAACATGCCCCAGCATGAAGGCATGCTCTTTGTTTTTGAGCAAGCCGGCGAGCAATGCTTCTGGATGAAAAACACGCTGCTTCCCTTGACCGCCGCTTTCGTGGCCGATGACGGCACGATTGTGAACATGGCGGACATGAAGCCTGAAACCACCGACTCGCACTGCTCGGTCAAGCCGGTTCGTTATGTCCTGGAGATGAACAAGGGCTGGTTTGCCAAAAAAGGCATCAAGCCGGGCAGCAAGCTGTCCGGGCCGGTTTTTGAAGCACAGCGCTGAGCCCGAAAAGCCAGGCAGCAAAAAGCCGACATGAAGTCGGCTTTTTTACGCAAGGATGACTTTCAGGCGTCAGGCGAAATTGGCCTCGGCAAATTCCCAGTTCACCAGGCTGGACAGGAAGGTTTCAACATACTTGGGACGCAGATTGCGGTAGTCGATGTAATAGGCATGCTCCCATACGTCCACCGTCAGCAGGGCCTTGTCGGCCGTCGTCAGCGGTGTTCCTGCAGCGCCGGTGTTGACAATATCCACGGTGCCATCAGGTTTTTTAACCAGCCAGGTCCAGCCCGAGCCGAAATTGCCGACTGCGGATTTGACAAAGGCTTCCTTGAAGGCCGCGTAGGAGCCGAATTTGGCATTGATGGCCTCTGCCAGTGCACCGCCAGGCTCACCGCCGCCGGCCGGCTTCATGCAGTTCCAGAAAAAGGTGTGGTTCCAGACCTGGGCGGAGTTGTTGTACACGCCGCCGCTGGACTTCTTGATGATCTCTTCGAGCGTCATGGACTCGAACTCGGTCCCTTTTTGCAGGTTGTTGAGGTTCACCACATAGGCATTGTGGTGCTTGCCATGATGGTACTCAAGGGTTTCCTGGCTGTAGTTCGGGGCCAGTGCGTCAATCGCATACGGGAGCGGTGGGAGCGTGTGTTCCATGATTTTCCTCGTGGTTGTTGATGAGATGTCCTTTGACATTCCGTGGGCATTGTAAAAACTAAATCAACCGGCGTGCAGAGACCGTCAAATCGACCTGTCCATCCGCAAGGGTAGCGCGCACTGGCTGGCCAATATGGGTCATATTTGCAGCGATGATGGGCTGGCCTTGCAGGTCTGCCAGCCAGGCATAGCCCCGCTGCAACACCAGTTTGGGGTCCAGCAGTTCAAGCCGCAGTTTCGCGCGTTCGAGTTGATGGCGGCTGCGCTGCAGGCTGCCTGTAATTTCTCTCGGCAGGTCGCTGCTCAGCGCCTGTAGCCTGAGCTGCTCATGCCGCAAGGTCGAGCGCATCGCATGGTTGAGGCTTTGCGCGATGCCGGCCAGTCGTGCCTGCTGCCGCGTCACCAGGTGCGAGGGTTGGCTGACGCGGGACGCTGCCCAGTCCAGGCGCTGGTTGTGTGACTGCATCTGCCGGTCCACACCGTTTTGCAGGCGCGAAAAAACCTGGTCCAGCGCGCTCAGCCAGCTGCCTTGTGGCTGCGCGCACAGCTCCGCAGCCGCCGTGGGTGTCGGCGCACGCACATCGGCGCAGAAGTCGGCAATGGTGAAATCCGTTTCGTGCCCGACACCGCAGACCACCGGCATGGGCGAAGCGACGATGGCGCGGGCCAGCGCCTCGTCGTTGAAGGCCCACAGATCCTCCATGGCACCGCCGCCGCGCACCAGCAGCAGCACATCGACCTGGTCGGTGCTGCGTCGCTCGCCAGCCTTGAGCACGGCCCCGCGCAATTCGCCAGCAGCCTGGGCGCCCTGCACGCTGGCAGGATAAATCACCACCGGGATGTGCGGCGCACGGCGCTGCAGGGCGGTCACGACATCGTGCAGCGCTGCAGCCCCCAGGGAAGTCACCACGCCGATGGCACGCGGCATGACCGGCAGCGGACGCTTTCGGGCGGTGTCGAACAACCCTTCTTGCTCAAGCCTCGCCTTGAGCTGCAAAAATTGTTCGAACAAAGTGCCCTGGCCGGCCTGCCGCATGGATTCGACCACCAGCTGCAGCTCGCCACGCGGTTCGTACACGCCCAGCCGGCCACGCAGCTCAACCAGCTGGCCGTCGCGCGGCGAAAAATCCAGCAGGCTGGCCGCGCGGCGAAACATGGCGCAGCGAATCTGCCCCTGCCCGTCCTTGAGCGAAAAATAGCAGTGGCCGCTGGAAGCTCGCGAAAAGCCAGCAAGCTCGCCCTGGACCGCGACAGGGTTGAATCGGGCCTCCAGACTGTCGGCGATGGCACGCAGCAAGGAGCCCACCGGCCAGACGCGCACGCCGCCTTCGCGCAAGGACGCTACAGGTCTTTCACGGGACGAAAAAGCATCAACCACGGCGGCCTTCCTGACGTTTGAAAAAAGCAGTACTCCACAGCCCTGGAGAAGCGGTGACAGAGGTGCTTACAGCCCTCTGACAGCCTGATGAATTGGTGTAACCCATTGATTTTAAAGAAAATATTACTGCTTAAATTTTCATCGTTCTGTCAAAACGACGCACTGGCGCGGCTTTGCGCCCACCCGGCACAGACTTACCCACAAAGTTATCCACAGATTTTGTGCGTTAAATCTACCAACACCCTGTGTGGAAAACATTCAGGTTCAGGCAGCTTAAGCAGCCATCTCCACACTTTCGGTGCGCGATAATCCAGCACCACTATCTGTCTGGAGATGAGCATTGTTTTCGATCATACAAGCCGCAGGCTGGCCCATCTGGCCCCTGCTAGCGTGTTCCATAGTGGCCCTGGCACTGATCATTGAGCGTTTGTCAAGCCTGCAAACACTGAAGGTCGCACCGCCCAAATTGCTTGGCGAAGCGATGATTGTCTCGCGAACCACCCTTCCGTCGCCCGATGTCGTCCTGAAACTGGAACAAAACTCCCTCCTTGGCGAAGTGCTGGCCAGCGGCTTTCGGGCGCTTGGCGCCAATCCGCGCATCAGCGAAGCCGACCTGCGCTCCACGCTGGAAGGCGCTGGTCGCCAGGCGGCACACAAACTGGAACGCTACCTGGCCGCGCTGGCGACGATTGCCTCGGCGGCGCCCCTGCTCGGCCTGCTGGGCACGGTGATCGGCATGATCGAGATTTTCGGCGCCCAGACGGGCAGTGCGGGCGGCGCCAACCCGGCGCAACTGGCGCAAGGCATTTCAATGGCGCTGTACAACACCGCTTTCGGCCTGATGGTGGCCATACCCGCACTGATTTTCTGGCGCTACTTTCGCGCCCGGGTGGATGGCTACCTGCTGACGATGGAACTGGCGGCCGAACAGTTTATGCGCCATCTCAATCGGCTGCGCAAATGAACTTCCGTCCTCACGCGCGCGCCGAGCCGGAAATCAACCTGATTCCGTTCATCGACGTGCTGCTGGTGGTGCTGATCTTTTTGATGCTTTCGACCACCTACAGCAAATTCACCGAACTCCAGGTGAAGCTGCCGGCCGCCGATGCGCAACAACTGCGCGACTACCCCAGGGAAGTGATCGTGGCCGTCAGCAGCGATGGCCGCTACATGGTCAATAAAACCCTGGTCGATGGGCGGGGAATCGAAGTACTGGGCACAGCACTCACCCTGGCAGCCAAGGCTGGCAAGGACAGCGTCATCATCATCAGCGCCGATGCCAGCGCCACCCACCAGGCCGTCATCACCGTGATGGAGGCGGCCCGGCGCCAGGGCTTGACCCAGATCACCTTTGCCACCCAAAGTTCGCTGCAGGCAGGCGTGAAGTAATCCTTAACCCTTCGACCATCTAGCGCCGCAAGCCAGCCGCATGAAACAAGTTCTGCTGAAAGCCTGGCGTACGCGCGGCTGGCTGGCTCGCCTGCTCTGGCCGGTGGCGCAACTCCACGGCTTGCTGGTGCGATTGCGCCGGGCTTTGTACCGGCGCGGCATGATGTCGTCCGAGCGCTTCAAGGTGCCGGTCATCGTGGTCGGCAATGTCGTGGCGGGCGGTGCAGGAAAAACACCGCTGGTCATGGCGCTGGTCAAACACTTTCAGGCGCAGGGGCTGCGGGTGGGCGTGGTTTCGCGCGGCTATGGGCGTTCTGGCCAGGAAAGCCTGGAAGTCAGGCCCGGCACCCCGGTTGATGAGTCCGGTGACGAGCCCGCGCTTATCCAGCGTGCAACAGGTGCTCCTGTTTTTGTAGCGCAACGCCGGACGCAAGCCCTGCGCGACCTGCTGGCAGCCTACCCGGCAACGGCCGTCGTGGTGTGCGACGACGGCCTGCAGCACTACGCCTTGCAGCGCGACATCGAAATTGCCGTGTTTGACGACCGGGGCGTGGGCAACGGCTGGCTGCTGCCTGCGGGGCCGCTGCGCGAACCCTGGCCCGAGCGCCTGTGCCAGGGCGTTGACCTGGTGCTGCATACCGGCCAGCAACCGGCTTTTGAAGGCTATACATCCCGTCGGCGGCTGGCTGACCACGCCGTGGCGGCTGATGGCAGCCGTCTGGCATTGACCACCCTTGCACATCAGCCACTGGTGGCGCTGGCTGGCATTGCCAGCCCCGAGGCGTTTTTTGACATGCTCAGGGCACGCGGCCTGACGCTGCAAAAAACGCTCGCCCTGCCCGATCATCACGATTTCAAAACCGGTGACCTGAATGCCCTGGCAGGCCGGACCGTGCTGTGCACGGAAAAGGACGCCGTCAAACTGTTTGCCCTGCCGGATCATTCAGAAATTAAACTGCTGGCCGTTCCGCTGGAATTCTTGCCCGAACCGGCGTTCTTTAGCGCCCTGGATGGGCTGCTGGCACCCTTGCTTTCTCAATTACCATCGAGCCATGGACACCAAACTACTTGAACTGCTGGTCTGCCCCGTGACCAAGGGCTCTCTCGAATACGACCGAGAGAAGCACGAACTCATCTCCCGCAGCGCCCGGCTGGCCTATCCGGTGCGTGACGGCATTCCTGTCATGCTGGAAAACGAAGCCCGTACCCTGACCGACGAAGAGCTTGGCCTGTGACGCAGGCATGAGCTTTACCGTTCTCATTCCGGCGCGCCTGGCATCAAGCCGCCTGCCCAACAAACCGCTGGCCGACATCAACGGCGTTCCCATGGTCGTGCGCGTGGCGCAGCGCGCTTTGCAAAGCAGCGCGCTGCGCACCGTGGTGGCTGCTGACAGCACAGAAATCATCGAAAAATGCGCAGCCTTCGGCATCCAGGCGGTACTGACCCGCGCCGATCATCCCAGCGGCAGCGACCGGCTTGCCGAAGCCTGCAGCCTGCTGGGCCTGGCCGATGATGACATCGTGGTGAATGTGCAAGGCGACGAGCCGCTGATCAATCCCACGCTGATCGATGCCGTGGCCAGGCAGCTTGAAGACCGTCCGGACTGCGCCATGAGCACAGCCGCGCATTCAATTGACGAACTGGCTGATTTTCTGAACCCCAACGTGGTCAAGGTGGTGCTTGATGCGCGCCAGACGGCGCTGTATTTCAGCCGCGCGCCCATTCCAGCCGCACGCGACCTGGCCGGCAAAGCCTGGTGGGAGCACGGCAATCTGCCCAAACCGCTGCGCCATGTGGGCATCTATGCCTACCGGGTCGGATTTTTGCGCCAGTTTCCCCAATTGCCGCAAGCACCGCTGGAGCAACTCGAATCGCTGGAGCAGCTGCGCGCCCTGTGGCATGGCTACCGGATTGCCGTGCATATCACCGAGCATGCCCCCGGTCCTGGCGTGGACACGCCTGAAGACCTGGAGCGTGTCCGCCGCCTTGTAGCAAATGATGCGCATTTAGCGGACCCTGTGTAAGCTGACGCCAAGGATGTGCATGATATCCTTGACAGAAAGTTCAGCGGCTTGCGGCTCATGCCAACAGCCTGATGACATGTAAAGCGGGAATGGGCCAATCGGCCCGGCAAACGCCCAGCTTGACTTCCAGAATCCATAATAATCCGAGGACACTCATGAAACTTATTCTGTTGGGCGCGCCTGGCGCAGGCAAAGGTACACAAGCCACTTTCATTTGCCAAAAGTACGGCATCCCGCAAATTTCCACCGGCGACATGCTTCGCGCGGCAGTCAAAGCAGGAACCCCGCTGGGCATCGAAGCCAAAAAAGTTATGGATTCGGGCGGCCTGGTCAGTGATGATCTGATCATCAACCTGGTCAAGGAACGCATTGCCCAGCCCGACTGCGCGCAGGGTTTCCTGTTCGACGGCTTTCCGCGCACCATTCCCCAGGCCGATGCGATGAAGGCTGCGGGCGTCAAGATTGATTACGTGCTGGAAATCGATGTGCCTTTTGAAGCCATCATCGAGCGCATGAGCGGACGCCGCTCGCACAGCGTTTCGGGCCGGACTTACCATGTCAAGTACAACCCGCCAAAGGTTGAAGGCGTGGACGACGTGACCGGCGAGCCATTGATCCAGCGCGAAGACGACAAGGAAGAAACGGTTGCCAAACGGCTTGAGGTGTACAGCGCCCAAACCCGTCCACTGGTCGCGTACTACTCCGACTGGGCCACGGAAGCGCCCGATGAAGCGCCAAAATACCGTGCCATCAGCGGCACGGGCAGCGTCGAGGAAATCACCGAAAGGGCCTTCAAGGCGCTGTCGAACTGAAACCGTTCATGCACGGTCAAAAAGCCATCTTTCGGGATGGCTTTTTTTATGCCTGCCTTGACGCCACAACCTGCGCGTCTTCAGCCAGTAAATCGAGCATCAAAGCCACCCTGGCCTTCACCGGGCTCAATCCTTTTGAATCTGCAATAGCATCGCCCGGAAGCGGCAATACCCGGCCATCGACGCAGCGCGTTGAACGCACCACCCGCACGCCCGCAGCCTGCGCCCTGAGCAAACCGGCTTGCAGGGCATGGTGAAGCGTTCCATTGCCGGTGGCAGCGACCACCAGGCCCCGCACCCCCTGATCGACCAGCGCCTGCACCAGCGCATCGCTGGCGCCCACGTAATTCATGAGGATTTCAACGCGCGGCCAGTGCGCTATGTTTTCTATAGCTAAAGAAGCATACTGAACCTGCGAAAAAGGCCAATTTCGCACCAATCTGAGGCATCCTTCCTCGACATAGCCAATCGGCCCGGCATCGCCCGAGCTGAAGGCATCGAGTTTGTAGGAATGCATTTTCTGCACATCCAGTGCACTGTGTATCGTGCCCGCACAGACAGCCACCACGCCCCGGGCGCCGTGATGGCGAGCTACCGCGACGGCATCGAGAATATTTTGCGGCCCATCGGGCGCCAGCGCGGTGGCCGGGCGCATGGCGCAAGTCAGCACCACCGGCTTGGTGGGCCGGCACACCGCCTGCAGAAAATAAGCCGTTTCCTCCAGGGTATCACTGCCATGCGTGATGACGATGCCCTGGACGTCGTCGCGGGCCAGGAAATGATTGACCCGGGCAGCCAGCTGCGCCCACACCGCGAAGCTCATGTCCTTGCTGTCGATCTGCACGACCTGCTCGGTGATGAACGGTCCGCATTCAGCCAGCGCAGGAATGGCTGCCAGCAACTGATCAATTCCCACTTGGGCAGCGGTGTAGCCAATGTTGTCGGAAGCGCTGAGCGCCTGGCCTGCAATCGTGCCGCCAGTTCCCAAAATGACCAAGTTGTGAAGTTTCATGTGGGGCTTGATTTTTATTTAAAGCTGTATAAAAATGCAGTTACTGGATATTAATACAGTTATTTTGATCTGTACTGAGGCCATAGTTTCAGGCATTTCCAGTTTTAATCGAAAGTCCAAAGCTTATGCGCACTTTTAATGATTTTTCAGGTTTGCCGGCCGACCGGCCCAAGCTGACTGCCCGGCAGGCACAGATTCTGGAACTGATCCGCAATGCCATTGCCCAGACAGGCGCGCCGCCCACCCGCGCGGAAATAGCGACAGAACTGGGCTTTCGCTCGCCCAATGCCGCCGAAGAGCATTTGAAAGCACTGGCCAAGAAGGGCGTCATTGAACTGGTCAGCGGCACCTCGCGCGGCATTCGACTGCGCACGGACTCCTTGCAGGCCCTGAACGAGTCGCGCATGAGCCAGTTTTCGCTACCCGTTCAGCGGCTGGAGCAACTGGCCTTGCCTCTGGTGGGACGTGTTGCCGCCGGAAGCCCGATTCTTGCGCAGGAACATATCGAGCACACCTACTTTTTCGAGAGCCGTCTGTTCGAGCAAAAGCCTGACTACCTGCTGAAGGTGCGCGGCATGAGCATGCGGGACATCGGCATCATGGACGGCGACCTGCTGGCCGTCAAACAAGCCAGGGAAGCCAAGAACGGCCAGATTGTGGTTGCACGCCTGGGCGATGAGGTCACCGTCAAACGCTTTCAGCGCAACCAGCACCTGATCGAATTGCTGTCAGAAAATCCCGACTTCAACCCCATCGTGGTCCAGCCTGGCGAGCCTTTCGAGCTTGAAGGCCTGGCCGTCGGATTAATCCGCGGCAGCCTGGCGATGTAGCCCCCGTCCGGCATTCCCCGGCGCTCTGCTGGCGACATCGGCAGCAAAGCCAGCACCCTGTTTGAGCCAATCTGCTTGTTCCCTGGGCAGACCCGTCCGTGCCTGTGTCAATGTTTTCCAAACCGGAGTTCTTCATGAGAATCATCAGTTTTACAAATGCGCCTACGCAATTTTTCCGGGCTGTGCCGGTTCAGGCGTTGACGCCATGGATTGTCCGCATCAAAAACTCGCTTGGACACACTGCAGCCTTGCCGATGGCGCCGGCCGCACTGCGCGCGGTCGATGCGATGAAGCCCTCCTTTACGCCCGGAACCACAGCGGCAAGCAATGATTCTGTTTTCGCGCCAGGCCTTGACTCGCCTGCGCTGGCGCGCCGGGCAGCGTCACCAACACCTTGCCACAACACCCTGCGCGTGGTTCGTGAATCGGATGCTGCCATTCAGCCTGACTGCGCTGGGCGCATGGTCATCTCCGGACGCATGGCCGATGTCTGCGCCGAACTCGATCGCATGGCTTTGCGCGCAACCGCTGGCGCAACGACCACCGAGCTATGACACTTGACGGCTTTGGGACGCATCGACATGCAAAAGAACCGGCCCAAGGCCCATTCGCCAGCCATTGCATCAAAATGCAATTGAGTGACAGCGCAAGACCATCGGAGTTCAGAAAACTGAAATCTTGGAGGCACAATATCTGCATGAATATTGTGATTCTCGATGACTATCAGGATGCCGTTCGAAAACTGGCATGCGCCGCCAGGCTGGAAGCCTATCCAGCCAAGGTCTACACCAACACCGTCAAGGGCGCAGGCCAGTTGTCGGTCCGGCTCAAGGACGCCGACGTGATCGTGCTGATCCGCGAACGAACCCACCTGACACGCCAGCTGATTGAAAAGCTGCCCAGGCTCAAGCTGGTGGTCCAGACGGGCCGCATCGGCAGCCATGTGGACGTGGCGGCCTGCACCGAACGCGGGATTGCCGTGGCCGAAGGGACCGGTTCGCCCGTCGCACCGGCCGAACTGACCTGGGCACTCGTCATGGCCGCCATGCGCCGGATTCCCCAGTATGTGTCGCATCTAAAGCACGGTGCATGGCAGCAGTCAGGGCTGAAATCAGCCTCCATGCCGCCGAATTTCGGCCTCGGAACGGTCCTCAAGGGCAAGACGCTGGGAATCTGGAGCTACGGCAAGACCGGACAACTCGTGGCCGGCTATGGCCGGGCATTCGGCATGCGGGTGATCATCTGGGGCAGCCCGGCATCACGCGAACGCGCCCAGGCCGACGGGTTTGAGCTGGCGCCCAGCAAAACCGAGCTGTTCAAGCAATGCGACGTGCTCAGCCTGCACCTGCGGCTGAGCGAAGAAACCACAGGCATCGTGACGCTGGAAGACATGTCGCGCATGAAACCCACCGCCCTGCTGGTCAATACCTCGCGCGCCGAACTGATTGAATCCGAAGCGCTGCTTGCCGCGCTCAACCGGGGGCGTCCGGGCATGGCGGCCATTGACGTTTTTGAATCCGAACCGATCCTGCAGGGCCACGCCCTGCTGCGGCTGGAAAACTGCATCTGCACGCCGCACATCGGCTATGTCGAGCAGGACAGCTACGAGATGTATTTTGGCGCTGCCTTTGACAACGTGATCAACTTCATCAAGGGCACGCCGACCAACATCGTCAATCCGGGCGCGCTGCAGGTCAGGCGCTAGGCCCCAAGCGTTCCCATGCCGTCCCATCCTTCAACCATCGGCTTCCACTCAACAATGCACACAACAATTTTTAAAACGGTCGGCATTGTCGGCACCGGGGCCATGGGACGCGGCATCGCCCAGATCGCGGTCCAGGCCGGCAGCATCGTCAAGCTGATGGATGCCCAGGCGGGCGCCGCTGAAAAAGCCCATCAAGCCCTGTGCAGCCAATGGGACAAGCTGGTCGAAAAAGGGCGCATCGGTGCTGACGCGGCTGACAGCCACAAGGCCAGGCTGCGGGTGGCCGGCACGCTGGCTGACCTGTCGGACTGCGATCTGGTGATTGAAGCCATCGTCGAGCGGCTGGACATCAAGAAGGCGCTGTTCGCCCAGCTTGAAGCCATCGTGTCCGCTCAAGCCGTGCTGGCAAGCAATACGTCTTCGCTGTCGGTGACCGCGATTGCCGCAGCCCTCAAGCACCCCGAACGCTTTGCCGGCTATCACTTCTTCAACCCGGTTCCGCTGATGAAAGTCGTGGAAATCATCGCCGGGCTGAAAACCGGCGCCGACACTTGCCACGGCTTGAGCCAGTACGCCCGCCAGATGGGCCACACGCCGGTGCAGGCGCAGGACACGCCGGGCTTCATCGTCAACCATGCCGGGCGCGGCTACGGCACCGAGGCGCTGCGCATCGTCAGCGAAGGCATTGCCGACTTCGCCACCATCGACCGCATCCTGCGCGACCAGGCCGGCTTCAAGCTCGGGCCGTTCGAGCTGATGGACCTGACCGGGCTCGATGTTTCGCATCCGGTGATGGAATCGATCTACCACCAGTATTACGAGGAAGACCGCTACCGCCCCAGCGTCATCACCGCGCAGCGCCTGGCCGGCGGACTGCTGGGCCGCAAAACCGGCGAAGGCTTTTACCGCCATGACGGCGGCGTGGCGCAGGTTCCGGGCGAAGCGCCGGTTCCCGTCGTGGCCGAAATGCCGCCGGTCTGGGTGTCGCCCCGGGCGGCCCGGCGTTCGGAATTGCTGCAATTGCTCAAGAACCTCGGCGCCCACATCGAAACCGGCCCGTCGCCGTCCCCGCAGGCGCTGACGCTGGTCGCGCCGCTGGGCTTTGACATCACCACGGTGGCCGTGGTCGAGCGGCTGGACCCGGCGCGCACCGTCGGCATCGACATGATGATCGATGACGCCGCCACCAAACGCCGCGTTCTGGCGACCAACCCTGCCACGCGCAGCGACATGCGCGATGCGGCGCATGCGCTGTTTGCCCGCGACGGCAAGGCGGTCAGCGTGATCCGCGACAGCGGCGGATTCGTCACGCAGCGCGTCGTCGCCACCATCGTCAACATTGCCAGCGACATCTGCCAGCAGGGCATCTGCAGCCCCAAAGACCTGGAAACCGCCGTCACGCTGGGCCTCGGTTACCCGATGGGGCCGCTGGCCATGGGCGACCGTTATGGCCCCACCAATGTGCTCGAAGTGCTGTTCAACATGCAAACCGTGTACGGCGACCAACGCTACCGCCCTTCGCCGTGGCTGCGCCGCCGTGGCGCGATTGGCCTGAGCCTGATGCACGAGGAAAGCTGACATGCCGGCCTCCCTCAAAAGCACCAGCGAAAGCGGCACCCTCATCCTGACGCTGAGCAACCCCGAGCACAAGAATGCGCTTGGCCCCGACATGTACGCCGCAGGCATCGAGGCGCTGAACGCCGCCGAGAACAACCCGGAAATCCGCAGCGTGGTGATTACCGGCGAAGGCAGCGTGTTTTGCGCCGGCGGCAACCTGCTGCGGCTGCAGGCCAACCGGCGCGAATCGCCCGAAGTGCAGGCCCAGAGCATTGAAGCGCTGCACAACTGGATCGAGGCCATCCACACCTACCCCAAGCCCGTGATTGCCGCCGTCGAAGGCGCGGCCGCCGGCGCCGGTTTTTCGCTGGCGCTGGCGTGCGACTTCATCGTCGCCGCCGACAACGCCGTGTTCGTGATGTCCTACAGCAGCGTGGCGCTGTCGCCCGACGGCGGCGGCAGCTGGAGCCTGGCGCGCGCCCTGCCCCGCGCCCTGGCCAGCGAACTGCTCATGGGCGCGGAGCGCATCAGCGCCGAACGACTGCATGGCCTGGGCCTGGTGAACCGCATCACCGTTGCGGGCGGCGCCCTCGCTGAAGCGCTGGTGCTGGCGGCCCGGCTCAATGCACGCGCACCGAATGTGCTGGCCAGCATCAAGGACCTCATCAACGATGCCGCATCAAACACCATGAGCCAGCAGCTGGACAGCGAACGCAACCACTTTGTTCGCAACCTGCATCACGCCAATGGCGGCGAAGGCATTGACGCGTTTTTGCAAAAGCGCAAGCCGCACTACCGCTGAACCGGCGGGAACATCCGGCCATCGCAGCCGGATGCGGAATCGGATTGCCAGCTGCTTTTCCGAAAAAAATGGCTGCATCAGCAGAACCGTTCCTCAGCCGCTACTGATTTAATAGCTGTCCATGCTTATACAGCGTGCGCAAAAGCCATATTTGGCATTCAAAATTTCTCACTGACCCGCAGGATTTGCCACTTGAACCGGGCCGCTGACATCCTGGCGGTAGCACTGCATGCGCGACACCCATGCGACAGTGGTCGGCCTGAAAACGGGTCGCGATAGCGACAATGCAAAGCTTGTTAGTCACCCAAAAGACAGACCATGGACGATCCTATTCTTACGATAGACGAAAGAGTGGCCATCAACAGCGGCCGCTGGTTCTCATCCCTGTCACCTTCCCTGAGGCACGACATCCTCCGATGCGCTTACGTCAAACGCTACAAAGACGGCGACCTCATTGCGGCGCGGGGCGACCCGCCCGAGGAATGGATCGCCTGCGCCACCGGCGCGGTGCGCGTCAGTTCGACCTCGATTTCCGGCAAGCAGGTGACGCTGACCTATGTGGAGCCCGGCATCTGGTTTGGCGATGTGGCGATTTTCGACGGCGACCGTCGCACCCACGATGCCTATGCCCACGGCAGCACCACCACGCTGTGCGTGGCGCGTGGCGACCTGCGAAAAATCCTGAGCCTGCATGTCGAGTTGTACGAAGCGCTGCTGCGCCTGCATGCGCGCCGCATCCGCCAGCTGTTCGGCCTGGTCGAAGACCTCAACACGCTGCCCTTGCGGGCACGGCTGGCCAAGCAGTTGCTGCACCTGGTGCGCAGCTACGGCGTGCCCAGCCTGGCCAATGGCAGCGATATCCGCATCAGCCTGCAGCTGGCGCAGGAAGAACTGGCGCAACTCCTGGGCGCCTCGCGCCAGCGGGTCAACCAGGAACTCAAGGCGATGGAGCGCGAGGAAGCCATCCGCATCGAGCCGGGTGGCCTGGTGGTGCGCAACCGCCAGACCCTGATGCGTATCTCTGAAGCGGATGCCGACAAATAACAAAACCAGTCCCAGGGAGACAAGCAGCCCATGAGCAATTTTGACCACTTCATCGGCACCCGGGCCGTCAGCGCCAGTCAGGCGTTTGATACCGAAGCGCTGAGCGCCTACCTGAGCGAGCATCTTGACGGCTTCAGCGGCCCCTTGAGCGTCGAGATTTTCAAGGGCGGCCAGTCCAACCCGACCTACAAGCTGCTCACGCCCGCTGCGTCTTACGTCATGCGCGCCAAACCCGGCCCGGTCGCCAGACTGCTGCCATCGGCCCATGCGGTCGAGCGTGAATTCAAGGTGATGCAGGGCCTGCAGGGCACGGACGTGCCGGTGCCCAAAATGTATTGCCTGTGCGAGGACGAATCCGTCATTGGCCGCGCCTTTTATGTGATGGAGTTTGTCGAGGGCCGCGTGCTCTGGGACCAGTCCCTGCCCGGCATGACGAACACCCAGCGCGGCGAGATTTACGACGAGATGAACCGCGTCATCGCCGCACTGCACAAGGTGAAATTTGCCGAACGCGGCCTGGCCGACTACGGCAAACCCGGCAACTACTTCGAGCGCCAGATTGGCCGCTGGAGCAAACAGTACCTGGCTTCCATCACCGAGCCGATTGCCGAGATGGACAGCCTGATGCAGTGGCTGCCTGCGAATATTCCGGCCAGCGCGCGCGATGAAAGCCTGGTGTCCATCGTGCACGGCGACTTCCGGCTCGACAACCTGCTGTTTCATCCCACCGAGCCCCGCGTGCTCGCCGTGCTGGACTGGGAGCTGTCCACGCTCGGCCATCCGCTGGCCGATTTCAGCTACCACTGCATGGCCTGGCACATTCCGCCCGGCGCGTTTCGTGGCATTGGCGGGCTTGATGTCGTGAGTCTGGGTATTCCTACAGAGGTAGATTACATTCGCCACTATTGCGAACGCACCGGCCTGACCACGCCCGAAGCGTTAAAGGCCGACTGGAACTTTTACCTGGCCTACAACCTGTTCCGCATGGCCGCCATTTTGCAAGGCATCGCCAAACGCATTGAAGCCGGCACCGCGTCCAGCGCGCAGGCCGTCAGTTCGGCCGCCGGCGCGCCGCTGCTGGCAAAAGTGGCCTGGGACTTTGCGCTGAAAGCGCAGGCCTGAAGCCTGCGTCCGCCAAGCGTTTTCCGGCCAAGTTTTTCCTCAACAACCACCCGCCCCTTCAGGAGATTTTCATGGACTTCGACTACACCCCCAAAGTAAAAGAGCTGCAGGCGCGCCTGCTGAAGTTCATGGACGAGCATGTTTATCCGAACGAAGCACGGTTTTTCCGCGAAATCGCCGAGAACCGGGCCAAAGGCAACGCCTGGATCCCCACCGCCCTGATTGAAGAACTGAAACCCAAGGCACGCGCCGCCGGTTTGTGGAACCTGTTTTTGCCGCATTCGCCGCGCGCCCCCGAGGGCCTGTCCAACCTCGAATACGCGCCGCTGTGCGAAATCATGGGACGCGTTCCGTTTGCCGCCGAAGTGTTCAACTGCTCGGCGCCCGACACCGGCAACATGGAAACCATCGCCCGCTACGGCTCGGAAGCCAACCAGGACGAATGGCTGGATCCGCTGCTCAAGGGCGAGATCCGCTCGGCCTTCCTGATGACCGAGCCCGAAGTCGCCTCCTCCGACGCCACCAACGTCCAGTGCCGCATTGAACGCGACGGCGACGACTACCTCATCAACGGCCTCAAATGGTGGTCGTCGGGTGCCGGCGACCCACGCTGCGCGATCTACATCGTGATGGGCAAGACCGATCCCACCGCAGGCCGCCACGAACAGCAGTCGATGATCCTGGTTCCCGCCAACACCCCCGGCGTGAACGTGATTCGCCCCCTGAGCGTTTTCGGCTACGACGACGCGCCGCACGGCCACATGGAAGTTCGCCTGACCAACGTGCGGGTGCCTGCAGCCAACCTGTTGCTGGGCGAAGGACGCGGCTTTGAAATTGCCCAGGGCCGCCTTGGCCCCGGACGCATCCACCACTGCATGCGCAGCATCGGCATTGCCGAACGGGCGCTGGAGCTGATGTGCAAGCGGCTCAACTCCCGCGTGGCATTCGGCAAGCCCATCGCGGCCCAGTCAGTCTGGTGGGAACGCATTGCCGAATCACGCTGCATGATCGAGCAGGCCCGGCTGCTGACGCTGAAAGCCGCCTACATGATGGACACCGTGGGCAACAAGGTGGCCAAGGCCGAGATTGCGATGATCAAGGTGGTCGCGCCCAACATGGCCTGCCAGATCATCGACTGGGCCATCCAGGCCCATGGCGGCGGCGGCGTGTCGGATGACTTTCCGCTGGCCTATGCGTACGCCTGCCAGCGCACGCTGCGCCTGGCGGACGGACCGGATGAAGTGCATCGTGCTTCATTGGCCAAGCTGGAGCTGGCCAGGCATCTGGTGATGAACCGTGAAGTCGAGATGCCGGTCACGCGCGGCTGTTAAGCCGGCTGCTGAATTTTGAGGGCGCAATCTGCTACGTTATAAATAGCAGCCTGCGCCCTTCCCACTTGCGCAATCCCTTGTGGCGGTATTTGGAAATATCGCCATAAGTACCACTATTTTGGCGGTATGTCATGCTATCCCGTGATACCGCGTGAGACAACAAAAAACCCGCCATGCCTATGAAACATGCGGGTTGTGAGGTGATATGAGACGGTGTGAAATGCTGCTTTGGTCTGTCCGGAGGGGATCGAACCCCCGACCCTCAGCTTAGAAGGCTGATGCTCTATCCAACTGAGCTACGGACAGATATAAAAAAAGCCCACAAAGTGAGCTTTTTTATTGATTTTTGGTCGGAGTACAAGGATTCGAACCTTGGACCCCCTGGTCCCAAACCAGGTGCGCTACCAGACTGCGCCACACTCCGACAAGTTGATTATTATAGACAGGAAAATCGCACTATTTACCGGGTCCGGAATTTTTTTAAGCCAATCTGCGTCGCCCCAGCAAAATGCGCAGCCCCGACAATCCATACCCATTCCTGTTTTTTTACTTATACCGGACACTGAAAATGAAACTAAAAATCCTGGTCGGCAGCATGACCCATACGGCGAAGCATGTCGCGCAAGCCATTCAGATGGAATGCGCGGACCTGGCGAATCCTGTCGAGGTTGAACCGATGGACGGCCTGGACATCAGTGTCTTTGATGCGGACAAAGCCGAAGATGTGCTCTATCTCATTTGCACATCCACCTACGGCGCGGGCGACGTTCCCGACAATGCGCAGGCGCTTTACCAGTCGCTGGACCTGCAGCCCCGGTTTTTGGGCCATGTGCGTTATGGCGTGATCGCGCTGGGCGACAGTGCTTCGCATGCGCAGACCTTCTGTTTTGGCGGAAAGCATTTTGACGAGCGCCTGCAGGATCTTGGCGCGCAGCGCATCGGCGAAATCTGCTGCCTCGATTCAAGCGACGGCACTCTTCCCGAGACAGTGGGCGCCGAATGGTGTCGTCAGTGGCTGCAAGCCGCCCTGCCAAAGACCAGCGCTCCTTGCGACGCCACCTGAAAACTCCGGGGAATATTGCCTCAAGCCAGATCAAATCACGTTTCGCAAAAAAACTTCATGGTTAAACAATTTAACCATGAAGCTCGGGTTTTACACTAGCCGCCCCGGGAGATGCGCGCCTTATTATGGGTTGACACCTGTTCAATCAAAAAGGAATTTTCCATGCCCACTCGTCGTCTGGTCCTCACCCGCAGTGCTGCCATGATGGGCACGGCTTGCTCCGGCTTGCTGCTGCCCGAACTCGTGCGCGCCCAGTCGGGCAAGGTCCGGGTGGGCTTCATGCTTCCCTATACGGGCACCTTCAGCCAGCTTGGCGTGGCGATTGAAAACGGCTTTCGCATGGCCATCAATGAACAAGGCGGCAAGCTGGGCGGGCGCGAGATCGAATACTTCAAGGTCGATGACGAGTCGGAGCCCTCCAAGGGCATTGAAAACGCCAGCAAGCTGGTGCAGCGCGACAAGGTCGATGTGCTGGTCGGCACCGTGCATTCGGGCGTGCAGATGGGTATCCAGAAAGTTGCCCGCGACAGCGGCGTGCTGTGCCTGATTCCCAATGCAGGCGTGCATGCCGCAACACGCGCCCTGTGCGCGCCGAATGTGTTCCGCACGTCCTTCAGCAATTCGCAGCCGACCCGGGCGCTGGGCCAGGCCATGGTCGCCAAGGGCCACAAGAAAGCCGTCTGGATCACCTGGAAATACGCGGCCGGCGACGAAGCCTTCGAAGGCTTCAAGGAAAGCTATACCGCAGCGGGCGGCACCATCGTCAAGGAACTGGGACTGCCCTTCCCCAATGTTGAGTTCCAGGCGCTGCTGACCGAAATCGCCGCACTCAAGCCCGATGCGGTGGCCTGCTTTTTTGCCGGCGGTGGCGCGGCCAAGTTCATCCGCGACTATGCCGCCGCAGGCCTGAAAGGCAAGATTCCGCTTTACGGCTCGGGCTTCCTGACCGAAGGCGTGCTCGACGCCGCCGGCCCTGCGGCAGAAGGCATCGTCACCACCATGCACTACAGCGACTCGCTCAACACGCCGCGCAACAAAAAATTCCGTCTTGATTACGTGAAGGCGTTTCGCAGCCAGCCCGACGTGTACGCCGTGCAGGGTTACGACACCGGCCTGTTGCTCATCCAGGGCGCGAATGCCGTCAAGGGCGACCTTGGCGCGAAGCCGGCCTTGTACAAGGCCATGGAAGGCGCCACCATCGACAGCCCGCGCGGCAAGTGGACCATGAGCAAGGCGCATAACCCGGTGCAGGACATCTACCTGCGCGTGGTTGAAAACAAGGAAAACAAGGTGATTGGCATTGCCGCCAAAGCGCTTTCCGACTCGGGCCTTGGCTGCAAGATGGCTTGAGGAGCCGGCAGCCGCAAGTTTTGCCCCCTGCGGGAAACAACACCGATGGATTTAGCCAACTTTTTCATCCAGCTCCTGAACAGTGTCCAGTACGGCCTGCTGCTGTTCATGCTGGCCGCCGGCCTGACGCTGATCTTCGGCATCATGGGCGTGGTCAATCTGGCGCATGGCAGCTTTTACATGCTCGGCGCCTACCTGGCGTGGTCGCTCAGCGCCCTGTTTGGCAGCCTGAGCCTGGCCATCATTGGCGGCGCTGCGCTGTCGGTGCTTTTCGGCCTGGCGCTGGAATGGCTGCTGTTCCGCCATTTCTACGAGCGCGACCATCTGGACCAGGTGCTGCTGACCTTCGGGCTGATCTATATTTTTGAAGAGTTGCGCTCCATCGTGTGGGGCGACGATGTCCACGGCGTGCCGATTCCCGAGTTGCTGAGCGCCTCGATTCCGCTGACCGACAACCTGTCTTACCCGGTGTACCGCCTGTTCATGTCGGGGGTCTGCCTGGCCCTGGCGGCTGGCCTGTACTTCCTGATCTCCAAAACCCGGCTGGGCATGAAGATACGCGCCGGCGCCTTCAACCGGGACATGGCCGAGGCGCTGGGCGTCAACATCAAGCTGATCCATGCGGTGGTGTTCGCGCTGGGCGTCGGACTGGCGGCGGTGGCGGGCATGGTTGCCGCGCCGGTTGCCAGCGTGTATCCCAACATGGGCTCGCAGGTGCTGATCATGTGCTTCGTCGTGGTGGTGATTGGCGGCATCGGCTCGGTGCGCGGCGCGCTGATCGCCGCCCTGCTGGTCGGCCTGGTCGATACCTTCGGCAAGGTGCTGCTGCCGCAGGTCGCCGGCATGCTGGTCTATATCCTGATGGCGGCGGTGCTGCTGTACAAGCCCGAAGGCCTGTTCAAGCAATGACCCAAGCCAACATGGAAATACTGCCGCGCGGCGTGCAGGTGGCGCTCTTTCTCGGGCTGGCGGCGCTGCTCGCCTTTCCTTTCGCAGGAACCGAGTTCTACACCGAAATGGTCACGCGCATGATGATCATGGCGATTTTTGCCATGAGCCTGGACCTGCTGCAGGGCGTGACCGGCCTGGTGTCGCTGGGCCATGCCGCCTACTTTGGACTGGCCGGCTACGCGCTGGCCTTCCTCACGCCGCAGGGCGAAGCGGTCAGCCTGTGGTGGACCTTGCCGGTCGCCGTGCTGGGCTCGGGGCTGGCGGCGCTCATCATCGGTTTTTTTGTCGTGCGCACGCGCGGCATCTACTTCATCATGGTCACCATGGCTTTTGCGCAGATGGTGTTTTTCCTGTTTTTCGACAACAAGGCACTGGGCGGATCGGACGGGCTTTACATCAACTTCCGGCCCAGCGCAGCGCTGTTCGGCTGGGTGCCGTTTGACCTGGACGGCAAGCGCACGCTTTACTACTTCACGCTGGCCGCCATGCTGCTGGTCTATGCCTTTTTGCGGCGCCTGCTCTGGAGCCCGTTCGGCCGGGCGCTGGCGGGCATCCGCGTCAACGAGCACCGCATGCGGGCGATGGGCTTTTACACCTTCGGCTACAAGCTCACGGCGTTCACGCTGGCCGGCGGCCTGGCCGGGCTGGCGGGCTACCTCTGGGGCACGCAGACCGGCTACATCAACCCCGAACTCATGGGTTTCCAGATGAGCGCGCACACCATCATGATGGTCGTGCTGGGCGGCATGGGCAACATTGCCGGCGCAATGGTCGGGGCGTTCACATTCGAGTATTTGCTGCATGTCTTCAAGGACTTGCCGCAGGTCGGCAGCGTCAACCTGGGCAAGCACTGGCAGCTCTGGATGGGCCTGTTCATCGTGCTGCTGGTGACGTTTGCGCCGCGCGGCCTATTGGGTCTTGCCGAGCGTTTCGGAAAACGCGGCATGGACAAGGAGAACCAGGATGAGTGAAGTTCTCCTGAGCGCCAAAAACCTGACCAAACGCTTTGGCGGCCTGGCCGCGGTCAATGATGTGTCGGTCGATCTCTGGCGCGGCCGCATCCATGCCGTGATTGGCCCCAACGGCGCCGGCAAGTCCACCCTGACCAACCTGCTGTCCGGGGACTTGCCGCTCACTTCAGGTTCTGTCGTGCTGGGCGGGCAGGACATCACGGGCTGGAGCCCTGAAAAAATTTCGATCCAGGGGCTGGGCCGCAGCTACCAGAAGACCAACATTTTTTTGCCCTTCAGCGTCTGGGAAAACGTGCGCCTGGCTTCGCAGTCGCGCGAACCGCACGCCCTGAACTGGCTGCGGCGTGCTACCAGTTTCATAGCTATCAATGCCCGTGCAGAAAGCGCAATCGAGCTTTCTGGCTTAAAAAATCGGCGCGACAGCATCGCCGGAACCATCAGCCATGGCGAACAGCGCCAGCTTGAAATCGCCATGACGCTGGCCACCCGCCCGCAGGTTCTGCTGCTCGACGAGCCCCTGGCCGGCATGGGCGCGGTCGAGGCCGAACGCATGATAGCCCTGCTGCAAAGCCTGAAAAAAGACCACGGCATCCTGCTGGTCGAACACGACATGGACGCGGTGTTCACACTGGCCGACCAGCTGACGGTGATGGTCAACGGCCAGGTCATCGCCAGCGGCACACCGGCGCAAATCCGGGCCGACGCGGGTGTCCAGGCCGCCTACCTCGGCGAAGACATCGGGGAAGAAAGCGCATGACGACCCACCGCATCAACCCGCCGGACCTGCTGGTCAACGCCCAAAAGCTCAACACCTACTACGGCGCCAGCCACATCCTGCGCGACCTCAGCTTCAGCGTGGCGCGCGGTGAAACCATTGGCCTGATGGGCCGCAACGGCATGGGCAAAAGCACGCTGCTCAAAAGCATCATGGGCCTGGTCAAGCCCCGCTCCGGTTCGGTCGAGATTGCGGGCCAGCCGATGACGGGGCGTGCGCCCTATGAAATCGCGCGGCTCGGCATCGCCTATGTGCCCGAGGGCCGGGGCATTTTCGGCAACCTGAGCGTGGTGGAAAACCTGAAGATGGCCGCGCGCGCCGGCAGCCGGGGCCAGCGCGACTGGACTTACGAGCGGGTGCTGGACACCTTTCCCCGGCTCAAGGAGCGCCTGGGCCACGGCGGCCAGCAACTCAGTGGCGGAGAGCAGCAAATGCTGACCATCGGCCGGGCGCTCATGACCAATCCGGACGTGCTGATCCTGGACGAGGCCACCGAAGGCCTGGCGCCGCTGATTGCCCGGGAAATTTGGCGCATCTGCCGCCTGGTGCGTGAAACCGGCATCAGCAGCGTGATTGTTGACAAAAACTGGAAGCACGTCAGCCAGATCACCGACCGCAACGTGATTTTGGTCAAGGGCGAAGTCGTCTTTGAAGGCAGCTCGGCCGAACTGCATGCCCGGCCGGAACTGCTGGCGCAATACCTGGGCGTTTAGGCATCCACGGATTAAAGCAAGGGGCGCAGTTCCCTTGCGGCATCGAGCAGCAGCGGCAGCAGGTCGCGCTGAATGTCCTGCGCGGTCAGCCGCTGAGGCGATGCGACCACATTGAGCGCCGCCACCGTGTTTCCCTGCATGTCCCGCAGCGGCACGGCCAGCGCATGCACGTCCAGTTCGTGCTCCTCTTGGGCCAGGCAATAGTCGTTGGCGCGGACCTGCTCGATGACGGCGCGGAACTGCTTGGGGTCGATGTGGGTGTGCGAGGTCAGGCGCGCCAGAGTCCGGCCCTTGAGCCATTGCGTCAATTGCGTTTTGGTCTTGGCCGCCAGCAGCACGCGCCCGGTCGAGGTGGCGTGCGCCGGGAGCCGGGCGCCCAGGTGCAGGCCGTAGGCCATCACCCGAGTAGCGCCTTCGGGCGACTTGGTCCATTCGTAGCCGCTGCGCCCGACGATCACCACCTCGTCAAGGTCCAGCACGGCGACTGAAAACGACTGCCGGGTCTGCGCCGCCAGGCGACTCAAGGTGGGCTGGATGGCACGCGGCAAACGCGCGGACGCCAAGTAGCTTCCTGAAAACCGCAACACCTTGGCCGACAGCCAGAAGTAACTGCCATCGGTTTCGAGGTAGCCCAGATGCGTCAGCGTCAGCAAATGGCGGCGCGCCGCAGCCCGGGTCAGCCCCGCCCGCTCGGCCGCCAGCGTGGCATTGAGGCGCTGGCGCTGGGTGTCAAAACTCTCCAGCACCGCCATGCCCTTGGCCATGCCCTCGATCTTGTCGGCCTTGGCAATGGGAAAGACGCGGTCGGCGCAAATGGTTCTGGAAACAGACATTGCGCGATCATCGCACAAGTAAGCCAAACATCGCGCAAAGCCATTTGTGGCCTATGGCGGCAAGAGGCGCACAAGCCTAAGCTCAAGGCTCACCCAGAACATCCGGGCATGCACTGCACTGCCCGGAGTTACACCCAACCCTTACAAGGAGACAAAACATGCGTACCCAGGTTGCCATCATCGGTGCAGGCCCTTCAGGCCTGCTGCTCGGCCAGTTGCTGCACAAGGCCGGCATTGACGCCATCATTCTCGAACGCCAGACCGGCGACTACGTGCTCGGCCGCATCCGCGCTGGCATTCTGGAGCAGGTCTGCATCGACCTGATGGACGAGGCCGGTGTCGGCGAACGCATGCACAAGGAAGGGCTGGTTCACGGCGGCTTCGAGATGCTTTACAACGGCAAGCGCCACCGCATTGACATGAACAAGCTGACCGGCGGCAAGAACGTCATGGTCTATGGTCAGACCGAGCTGACCCGTGACCTGATGGATGCCCGCGCCGCTGCCGGTCTGCCCACCGTCTATGAAGCCACCCACGTCGCCGTGCATGACTTTGACACCGCCAAGCCCCGTGTCACCTACGAAAAAGACGGCCAGAAGTTTGAAATCGAGTGCGACTTCATCGCTGGCTGCGACGGCTTTCATGGCGTGTGCCGCGCCAGTGCGCCGCGCAGCGCGATCACCGAGTTTGAAAAGGTCTATCCCTTCGGCTGGCTCGGCCTGCTGTCGGACACGCCGCCAGTGCATGACGAGCTGATCTACGTCAACAGCCCGCGCGGCTTTGCCCTGTGCTCGCAGCGCAGCAAAACGCGCAGCCGCTATTACCTGCAGGTGCCGCTGACCGACCGGATCGAAGAGTGGACCGACGAGGCGTTCTGGCAGGAGCTGCGCCTGCGCCTGGACGACGAAGGCCGCGAGAAACTCATCACCGGCCCGTCGATTGAAAAAAGCATTGCCCCGCTGCGCAGCTTCATCACCGAGCCGCTGCGCTTTGGCCGCATGTTTTTGGCGGGTGACGCGGGCCACATCGTGCCGCCCACCGGCGCCAAGGGCTTGAACCTGGCGGCCACCGATGTGAAATACCTGTCCAGCGCCATCATCGAGTTCTACCAGGACAAGACCGAAGCGGGCATCGACAACTACTCCGAGCGCTGCCTCAAACGCATCTGGAAGGGCGAGCGCTTCTCATGGTGGTTCACGCAGCTGATGCATCGTTTCCCCGATGACGGCGCCATCGTCGCCAAGTTCCAGCAGGCCGAACTGGACTACCTGCTCAACTCCGAAGCGGGTTCGCGCAGCATTGCCGAGAACTATGTCGGACTGCCGCTGAATTTCGGCGAATAGAGCAGCCTTGGCCCGGTGGCGGGCCGGCTTTTCACGGGCGACAAAGTCGCCCGTTTTTCATGGACCGAGGCGTTTTTGCGGTAAATTGTGAGTCATTTGACCCTCTAGCGCATGTGCATCGGGCACAGGACGCTATTTATTTAGTAGCAAATGACATCCACCACAGCCCCAGCTATCCAGCCTGTCCAGCCCTTTCAACCCCTTCAAGGCATCCGCATCCTGAGCCTGGCGCTCAACCTGCCCGGCCCGGCCGCGCTGATGCGATGCCGCCAGATGGGCGCCGCCTGCCTGAAGCTCGAACCGCCGGGCGGCGACCCGATGAAGCAGTACAACCAGGCCGCTTACAGCCAACTGCATGAAAACATCGAGCTGCTGACGGCGGACCTGAAGACCGAGGCGGGCCAGCAACTGCTGCACCGCGAACTGGCGCAAGCCGACGTGCTGATCACCTCGTTCCGCCCGTCCGCGCTGGTCAAGCTGGGGCTGACGTGGCAGGCGCTGCACCAGCAACACCCGCGGCTGAGCCAGATTGCCATCGTCGGCGCCTCCGGCGAACGCGCCGAAGAAGCCGGTCACGACCTGACTTACGTGGCTGAAAGCGGTCTGGTCACCGGCCTGGACTTGCCCGCCACGCTCTACGCCGACATGGGCGGCTCGCTGATGGCCAGCGAAGCGGTGCTGCAGGCCGTGATGCACCAGCGCAGCCAGGGCGAAGGCGTTTACCTCGAAATCGCCCTGTCCAGCGCGGCGGGCTATCTCGCCCTGCCCCGTGCCTGGGGCCTGACCCAGCCGGGCGCGGCCATCGGCGGCGGCCATGCCGGCTACCGCGTCTATCCGTGCCAGGATGGCCGCGTGGCGCTGGCCGCGCTGGAGCCCCATTTCGCGCTCAGGCTGTGCGCGGAGGCGGGGATTTCCATGCCCGGCATTCAGACGATGCTTGAGCCCGCCACGCACGAGGCTGTTGCCGCCTTTTTACTGACGCGCACGCGCCGGGAACTCGATGCGCTGGCGGTGGAGAAGGATATTCCGCTGTGTACGCTGGGGGATTGAGGCGAGCAGCATTTTTTGATCACCAGCAGCGAAGTTTTTTCTGGCTAAAAATTCATTTTCAAAGTAAAAACTTCGAAAAAGAAAGAAAAAATGTCCAAACGCCTGCTGGGGTATGAATTTCTGAGGGATCACCTCAAGCTGAGTGCTTTTCCGTGCGCGCGTCCGGCCCGTGTCGGCAGCGTCACCAAAGTCGTGCAGCGTGCCGACGGCCTGGAAGTGCCCGCCAGCGTGGCGCCGGTCTCGCAAGGTCCGCTGGAGCACATCCTGTTCGCCCTCAAGCATGAGGGCGTCAATCTGCAGATTCTGGCCCAGTGCCTGCCGCGCATCGACGCTGGCCCACTCATCGAAGCTTTTTGCAGCAGTCCGGCCAGCAAGTACATCCGCATCACAGCCTACCTCTGGGAACAATTTAACGGGCGGGAACTTGAAGGCGCGCCCCAAGCCATCGGTCCCTATGTGCCCCTGTTCGACCCGGGTAAATACCTGACGGGCAAGCCACGGCGCAACAGCAAATGGCGCGTGGACTTCAATGGTCTGGGCTCGCTGCGGTTTTGCCCGACCATCGAGCGCACCAGCGCCATCGCGGCCTTGCTGGCGCAGGACACGCTTGGCCGCGCCCAGGCGTTCATCGAAGGCATGAAGCAAGAAACACTGGACCGGACCATGAGCTGGTCCTACCTGAGCGAGACCGAAAGCTCGTTCGCCATCGAGCGGGAAAAACCCAGCAGCCGCAAGGCCGAGGCCTTCGCCCAATTGCTCATGCAGGCCCGCGAAAGCACGCCGATTACCGAAACATACCTGGTGGACCTGCAAAATCTGGCCGTCACCAACCCCCTTGACCGCGCCCTGGAATTTCGCAACCGCCAGAACTGGCTGCGCGGCCCCGGCAACGGAGTGCTGGGCATCACCTATGTGCCGCCAGCGCCGGAGCTGGTGCCGGAATTGATGCAGGCCATCATGGACATACTCAATGACCCGGACCCGGTGCAGAGTCCGCTGGTGATCGGTGCCTTGAGCAGTTTTGCTTTTGTCTTTGTGCATCCCTTCATGGACGGCAATGGCCGCCTGTCGCGCTTTCTGTTTCACAAGGCGGTCTGCCGGTCCGAAGTCCTGAAGCAGGGGCTGGTGCTGCCCATTTCCGTCGCCATGAAACGCAACGAAGACCAGTACCTGCAGGCACTGAAGTCATTCTCAGCCCCGGCCCGGCGGCTCTGGGACGTGCTGATGATTGACGATGAGCATTTCGAGTTCACCTTCAAAGGCGACGCGTCGATTTACCGCTATTGGGATGCAACGCCCTGTGTCGAGTTCGGCCTGCGCATGGCCGAGCAGTCGCTGGAAGTCGATTTGCGGCAGGAGACCGAGTATCTGCGCAACTATGACGCCATTGCGCACCAAGTCAACGAGCGCATCGACCTGAACAGCAACACCCTGGCGCTGATGGTGCGCCTGTGCCTGCAAAACGAGGGGCGTTTTTCCAACGGCAAGCGCAAGGCGTTTCTGAACAAAGGCTATAGCCCGGAAATGCTGGCGGTGGTTGAGTCCGTGGCGACTGGCGTGCTCACGGGCCGGGAGACTGACGACGAGATCGATATTCCGCCTTACCGGGTTTGATGGCGCAATACGGGAACTCGATGCGCCGGCGGTGGAGAAGGATATTGAGCTGTGTACGCTGCGGGATTGAGTTGGGCGGCGATGGCTGGAGCCGGGGCAAGCCGGCCTGTTAACCTCCTTGAACTCAGGCGCAAGCACCGCTTGAATTCACCCAGAAATCCATCGCAGGAAACATGAAAAAACAAGGAAAAGTCGTGCGCTGGGACAGCGCACGCGCCTTCGGATTTATCCGCAGTCCCGAAACGCCGGCCGACATTTTTTTCCATATTAAGGACTTTCGGGGTTCGGCCGCTCCACAGGAAGGCATGCCGGTGACGTTCGAGGAAATCCACGTTGGCGGCAAGGGACCGCGCGCGATGTCGGTTCAGGCTGGCATGTCCTTGCAGGACTCGCCAGGCAGCCGCGCAACCGCACGCGCAGCGATGCCGCCAACTCAAGCACGCAGTCCCCAGCAACGGACGCTGAATCGCACGGCGCCGTCCAGGCCGGCGAGCCCCGCGCTGCTGCTGATGCTCGGCTGGGCTGTGCTGCTGGGCTGGGAAAGCCGGGCCGGCCGTTTGCCGGCCATGGCGCTGCCCATCGCGCTGCTGCTGAACCTGGTGACATTTTTCATGTACTGGGTTGACAAGCATGCGGCGCAAACCGGCCGGTGGCGCACCTCTGAAAACACACTGCATCTGCTCGGCTTGCTGGGGGGCTGGCCCGGTGCATGGTGGGCGCAAGCGCTGCTGCGTCACAAATCGAGCAAAGCCTCCTTTCTTGCCGCTTATCGGGCAACCGTGGCGCTTCACTGCATCGTGCTGGCTGGCTTTCTCTTCAGTCCGCAACTACAAAACCTGCTACCAAATAGATAGCTATCTGCACTGGCTGGTCGTGCGCCACAGGGCAATTCGGCTTCAAGAACAAAAAAGGCCCTGCGTATCCGCAGACACACAGGGCCTTTTGAAATTGAAAGCGTCTCAGCGCGGCTTGCGCAACGGCTTCACACCCAGCGCCTTGCCCGAACCGTTGTCCCGTGGCGGCAACCCGGTGTGCTGCGTCAGCATGCGGCCCTTGACAGGCGCAGCCGGGGTCACTGAGGCGGTCGAGTTCTTGCGCCGCGCGCTGGTGTAGGTGCCATCCGTCATCGGCTGGAAGGTTGGAATCAGATGGTGCTTGCCGTTGCCGATCAGGTCGGCGCGGCCCATAGTTTTCAGCGCTTCGCGCAGGACCGGCCAGTTGTTGGCATCGTGGTAGCGCAGGAAGGCCTTGTGCAGGCGGCGGCGCTTGTCGCCGCGCACGATGTCCACCGTCTCGCTGTCGCGCGTGATTCTGCGCAGCGGGTTCTTGTTGCTGTGGTACATCGCCGTGGCCGTGGCCATCGGGCTGGGGTAGAAGGTCTGCACCTGGTCGGCGCGAAAGCCGTTCTTTTTCAGCCAGACAGCCAGGTTCATCATGTCTTCGTCGCTGGTGCCGGGGTGGGCGGCGATGAAGTAGGGAATCAGGAACTGCTTCTTGCCGGCTTCGAGGCTGAACTTTTCAAACAGCGTCTTGAACTTGTCGTAGCTGCCGATGCCGGGCTTCATCATCTTGGTCAGCGGCCCCTGCTCGGTGTGCTCGGGGGCGATTTTCAGGTAGCCGCCGACGTGGTGCGTGACCAGTTCCTTCACGTATTCGGGGCTTTTCACGGCCAGGTCGTAGCGCAGGCCCGAGCCGATCAGGATTTTCTTGATGCCCCTGAGCGCGCGGCCGCGCTTGTAGATCTTGATGAGCGGGCCGTGGTCGGTGGTCAGGTTCTGGCAGATGCCGGGATAGACGCAGCTCGGCTTGCGGCAGGCCGCTTCGATTTCCGGGCTCTTGCAGCCCAGCCGGTACATGTTGGCCGTGGGGCCGCCCAGGTCGGAAATGGTGCCGGTGAAGCCTTCGACCTTGTCGCGGATGTCCTCGACCTCGCGGATGATGGACTCTTCGGAGCGGCTCTGGATGATGCGGCCTTCGTGCTCGGTGATCGAGCAGAAGGTGCAGCCACCGAAGCAGCCGCGCATGATGTTGACCGAAAAGCGGATCATTTCCCAGGCCGGAATCTTGGTCGCGCCGTCGTGGCGGCCGTTTTCGTCGGCGTAGCTCGGGTGCGGGCCGCGTGCGTAGGGCAAGTCGAACACATAGTCCATCTCGGCCGTGGTCAGCGGGATGGGCGGCGGCGTGATCCAGACATCGCGCGCGGTCGTGCCTTCGCCATGCGCCTGCACCAGCGCCCGGGCGTTGCCGGGGTTGGTTTCCAGGTGCAGCACGCGGTTGGCGTGGGCGTACAGCACCGGGTCGGCCTTGATCTGCTCGTAGCTCGGCAGGCGGATGACGGTGCGGTCGCGTGGCGGAACCTTGACGCTGCCTTTTCCGTAGAGCGCGGGATTCGGGAAGAACGTCAGCGGCTTGATGGCCGGGTTGACCTCGTTTTTCAAGCCTGATTGGCCTGTAGCGCTTGCTGGTATTGCGCCAGCAGCTATTGTTTCAGTAGCAGCCTTCTCGCCGTCTTCCTTGGCGCAAGTGCTGCCCTGCTCCGCAGCCTGCTCGCTGGTGGTCATGTAGGGGTTGATGTGCGATTCGACCCTGCCCGGCTCATCGACCTGCGTGGAGTCGATCTCGAACCAGCCCTTGCCGGATTCGTCATCCTGCCGGCGCACGAAGGCCGTGCCGCGCACGTCGGTGATGCTCTGCACGGGTTCGCGCGCGGCCAGGCGGTGGGCAATCTCGACCAGCGCGCGCTCGGCGTTGCCGTAGAGCAGCAAGTCGCTTTTCGCATCGACGACGATGGAGCGGCGCACCTTGTCGCTCCAGTAGTCGTAATGCGCGATGCGGCGCAGGCTGCCCTCGATGCCGCCCAAAATGATGGGCACGTCTTTATAGGCTTCGCGGCAGCGCTGGCTGTAGACGATGGCGGCGCGGTCAGGCCGCTTGCCGCCGATGTCGCCGGGGGTGTAGGCGTCGTCGCTGCGAATTTTCCGGTCGGCGGTGTAGCGGTTGATCATCGAGTCCATGTTGCCGGCGGTCACGCCCCAGAACAGATTCGGCTTGCCCAGCGCCTTGAAGGCCTCGGCGCTGTGCCAGTCGGGCTGGGCAATGATGCCGACGCGAAAGCCCTGCGCTTCCAGCACGCGGCCAATCACCGCCATGCCGAAGCTCGGGTGATCGACATAGGCGTCGCCGGTGACCAGGATGATGTCGCAGCTGTCCCAGCCCAGCGCATCCATCTCGGCCCGGCTGGTGGGCAGGAATTTGGCCGTGCCGAAGCGGGCAGCCCAGTATTTGCGGTAACTGGTCAGCGGCTTGGCGGCGCGGGTGAAGAAGGAGACGTCAACTGGGGCGTTCATGGGGGCAACTCTCTTGTAAAACCGCAAGGACTGCCGAACGGCAAAGCCTGCGATTTTGGGTTAACCCGCGATTTTAAGGTTTTAACACCATTGGCGTAGCGCTATCGCGGCATCAACCTCTGAAGTAAAAGCCCATGCGAACGACATGCAGCTCAATGAAGCAGGCTAGATGCGTTCCGCATCCTGCCGCGCTATCTTTATAGCAATGAAATAGGCTTCTTGCGCAATAAGGACGGGCGCAAGCAGCTATTAAAAAACTAGCGCTTCAAGTTGATCCAGCAACTCAAGGCTCACGGCTTCAAGCAGGGGAATTTCGCTGTCCTGAATAGCCATGGGCTCAAAGTCAAAATGGCAAAAAGTGCCATAAATCGTGCCGGACTTGCGGGACAGGGGAAGGCCGAAATAGGAATTCATGATGCCCCGGTGAGGATGGTCCAGCAGCCGTTCATCCTGCGCAGAATTGGCGGTATTGAAGCCGTTGTCCTTGAGCACGAACTGGCAAAAGCTGTCTCCCAGCGGAACTTCGCACAGGCTGGTCGGGTTTTCTCCCTTGCGGTCATACAGATGGATATTGCGCATCATCTGGCCATCGAGCCGGTAAATCGCGGTGTAGCGGTAGCTTGTGCGTGAATTCAGATACCGCAGCGCGCCATGAAGACCGCCGCTGTCAAAGGCCGATCTGAATTGCGCCAATTGCTCGTCTAGTGCCTGTAACGCCATGGCGTATCTCCGAAATGGGGTGAATGCAGCCAGCCTGATCACCACAATCAAGCCGCACAATTCCGATGATATGAAGTTTTTGACAATTTTTATTCCCGCACGGCCAGCACTGTCCTGGCCGTCGCCAAACCCGCTGCGCTCGCAATGGCCGCGCAGGATGATGGCGTCGCCGTCCTGCGGGAACGTCCTTGTTTCGCCATTGGCCAGCGTCAAGGCGGTTTTGCCACCCGCCGTCAACTCCAGCAGCGAGCCGGCCTGTTCGGGCTTTTCGCCTGATTGCGTGCCCGAATCCAGCAAATCACTTGTCTGTAGATTACATCCGTTGACGGCATGGTGGGTGATCACGCAGGCTTTCGCTCAGGACAGGGCGACACGGGAAGCGTGGCCCTGCGCCATGAAGGAAATATGCCTTTTCCGCAATACACACGGGCACATACAGCTATCTAAACGATAGCAATCAAGCAGCCGCTACATCAGTTGCGCACCGTCATCTGGCCGCGAACTTCCCCGCCCGGGTTGGCTGCGGTGTGGATGTTGGCGTACCAGCGGCCGGCCACCAGGTCGGCCGCCTGGGCCGGGGTCAGCGTGGCGCTGCCTTCCATCGGGCTGGTGACCGGACCCGGCCAGGGCAGGACAACGCCGGCATTGGCACCAACGGCAGCCGGGCCATGGAAATGCGCCGCCGTGGCCGGGCCGCTCAGGCCGGTGAAGTTGACTTTCCAGCGCAGCAGGTTGCTGTCCTTGTTCAGGACCGCATCGACCGAGCCGCTGCCCTGGCTGGCATTGGGCGGCACTTCGTTGGCGGCGCGCAACTGGGTGCTCAGGGCGATCAGGTTAGAAGACGATGGCTTGCCCGGCATCATGCCGCAGCCGGTGATGGCGGCGGTAGCCGCCACGGCAAGGGCGGCAAGGCAAAGACGGGTGGCTTGGCGGCGTGTGGTCATGAAGGCTCCTGGTGGGTAAAAAAAGATTGTGGTCCTGCATTCAGGGTGAGCCGTCAGGATAAACCCGATAGCACGCGCCGCCCTGCTTTCAGGCAGGCCAGCCCTGCAACTTGCGCATTTCTCCTACGCCAACGGTACTGGCCTGCCGACATACGCCTGGCGGCCCATGCACCAAATTCAGTTCATATTCCCAACGAAAGAAATCCATGTCCAACCCACCGCAACACCAGCTGGGCGGCTTGAATATCGCCATTCTCGTGACCGACGGCTTTGAGCAGGAAGAGCTGACCGGCCCGCAGGCGGCGCTGGAAGAGTCCGGGGTCATGATCCGCCTGCTGTCCGACAGGACCGGACAGGTCCAGGGGGTCCGCCATGACCAACCCGGGGATTCGTTTGACGTGGATGCGACCTTTGACAAGGTCACCGCCGATGAATTCGATGCGGTCTTGCTGCCCGGCGGGGCGGTCAATGCCAGCCGCATCCGCAACAATGCCGACGCCCAGGAGCTGGTGCGGCAGATGGACCAGCAGGGCAAGCCGCTTGCCGTGATCTGCCATGCGCCGTGGCTGCTGGTTTCGGCCGGCCTGGTCAAAGGCCGCAAGATGACCAGTGCGCCCGAGCTGCAAAAAGACTTGGAACAGGCCGGCGCGCAGTGGGTCGATGAAAAGGTGGTGGTGGACCGCAACTGGGTCAGCAGCCGCAAGCCAGCCGACATTCCCGCTTTCAACGCGGCCTTCAAGGGCATCCTGGCGCAGCGCACCCGGCAAAACATCAAGGGCACGTCCGACGACACGCCTGCTTCCGCCGGCGAAGGCGGCTGAACATGGCGACACGCGCGGTATGGAAAGGCGCCATCAGTTTCGGGCTGGTGCATGTTCCGGTGGCCCTGCATTCGGCCACGCTCAACACCGGCCTGGATTTTGACTGGCTGGACAAGCGCACCCTGGAGCCGGTGGGCTACCGGCGCATCAACAAGAAAACTGGCGAGGACATCGAGCCCGACAACGTCATCAAGGGCATCGAGTACGAGAAAGGCCGGTATGTGGTGCTGACCGACGAGGAAATCAGGGCCGCCTACCCCCGGGTGACCCAGACCATCTCGATTGACAGCTTTGTGCCCAACACCCAGATTCCGTTCATTTACCTGGAGCGGCCTTATTACCTGGAGCCGATCAACAAGGGCGAAAAGGTCTATGCCCTGCTGCGCGACGCCTTGCTGCAGACCAAGCGGGTCGGCGTGGCCCGGGTGGTGATCCAGAACAAGCAGCATCTGGCGGTGCTGGTGCCGTCGGGACCGGGCCTGGTGCTGAACCTGCTGCGCTGGGGCGATGAAATCCGCTCCTGGGAAGACCTGGACCTGCCGCCCGAAGGCGCCAAGGCCGCCGGGGTGAGCGAGAAGGAACTGGCTATGGCCAAAGAGCTGATCGAGGACATGACCGGCCGCTGGGATCCGCACCAGTTCACCGACTCCTTCAAGGATGAAATCCTGGCGCTGGTGGAGCGCAAGGTCAAGGCGGGCCAGTTGCACACGGTGGCGCAGCCCGAAGCCGCCGAAGAAGAAGCCATCCCTTTTGGCGCGCAAATCCTGGACCTGATCGACCTGCTGCAGCGCAGCCTTCGCCAGGGCGGCGCGGCCCAAACGCCGCCGGACAGCGACGGCCCCCAGGGCAAATCCGGAACCCGGGCCTTGTCGCACAAGAAAGAGCCGGAACCTGGACCAGACTCCGACCTACGCCGGAACGGCGCTCGCTGAGTTTGCAGCTTGTAGGCCTTGGCCGCAACATGGGCGCAAGCTCTGGCTGGGCGCGACTTCACCGCCTATCATTTGGCAGCGCAGGAGGTCTGCGCCTGGAGACTTCAATGAAACGCCTTTTCCTCGTGTCGTCACTGGCCTGTGCAGCCGTGCTGCTGTCAGCGTGCCCCGACACCAAACTGCCGAACCCTGCACCCAGGGTGCCGGAGCCCAAGGCGCAAACCACAACGATTGAGGGTTCGTCCGAAAGGGCCGTGCCGGGTCAACCCGGGGCCGGCATGCCGGCGGTGAGCCGTCCATGAAGAATAGGTTCAAGCGATTGTTGCTGGTAGCTGCCATCACCGGACTGGGCGCATGCGCATTGACTCCGTTGCCCGGTGAACCGGCAGCGCACAGGGTCACTGTCGGCGGCGACAGCTACATCGTCAAGCAGATCACCGAGGGCACATGGACAGCCAACTCGACCGGAAGCCCGAAGGCGCTGGCGAACACGCCGGCCGGCACCGCTGCCCTGCGGCTGGCTGTCGAGAAAACATCGGGTTGCACGGTGACCGACAGCGACTATTCACGCGAAGGCAAGCAGTTTGATGCCCAGGTGAATTGCCCCGGAAGGCGCAATGATTGACAGTAGTTTGTTGAATCAAGCATGGCCCGGCCTATTCAGCTGCTGGGTCGAGCAAGGCTACAAGCTGGTGTTGAACAAGTTCTGTTGAGCCGACTTCAGTCCAGCGCGATGGCCGGACTTTGTACTTCAATCTGCGACACAAAATAGCCTTCAGCGCATGCTGGTTATGCGCAATCAGCTACTTAATTAATAGCAAAAATCAGCCCGCCGCCGCAGGCGCCGGAATCAAGGCATCACCCGCTGCGGCAACGGCGGGCGCCGTCTGCAAAAGCTCGGCCGTCTGCAGCAAGCGCGGAAAACTGGCCGGGTCGTTCAGCACCGTGGCGGCAAACACCCGCACGCAGCGTTCGGCGGCGAGCCGGTATTTGGCCGCCTGCGGCGCATCGAGCTTGTCGCTCAGGGCCAGCAGGGCCAGCGCGGCGGTGCCGTTGCCTGACGGCGTGGCGGCGTCCAGCCCGGTCTTGAGCCGATGGATCAGGGCGGGCGCATCGTGGCGGATGAAGAAAAAGCCGCCCGCGTCCCGGTCTTCAAACTGCGCCAGCATGGCTTTGGCGATAGCCTGGGCAAACGGCAGGTCGCCGGGCTGCGGATCGACGTCGTGCAGCGCCAGCACGGCTTCGAGCAAAAACGCATGGTCGTCCAGAAAAGCCGCCTGGCCGGGCAGGGCCAGCAGGCGCCCGGAAGTGCGGCCATCGTCCTGCCAGCGCTCGACCTGCACAAAGCGCAGCGCGCTGCGCGCCGCCAGCAGCCACTCGGGGCGCTGCAGACGGCGCTAGCGCGGGCCAGGCCGGTCATCATCAGCGCCGTCCAGCCGGTCAGCAGCTTGGCGTCCCGGGCCGGGCGTTCGCGCTTGTCGCGCTCGGCCAGCAGCTTGGGGCGGGCGGAGGCGATCAGCTCCTCGACCTGCGCTTCGGGGCGACGCAGCGTGACGGCCAGCGGGCCGGCAGCGCGCGCCACGCGCAAATGCCAGTGACGGCCCTCAAAGCCCGGCGCATCGACCAGCCCCCAGTGCGCGGCGCACACATCCCATTCGTTGGGCGAGAGCGCCAGCCGCAGCGGCTCGGACTCCCAGACGTAAAAGCGCCCTTCCCGGCCCTGCCCGTCGTCAGCAGCCAGCGAGGCATGAAAGCCGCCGGTGCTAGATTGCATCTCGCGCAGCGCCCAGCTGGCGGTGTCTTCGACGACGCGGCGGAACAAGGGTTCGCCGGTCAGCGCCAGCGCATCGGCATACAGCGCCAGCAGCACGCCGTTGTCGCAGAGCATTTTTTCAAAGTGCGGAATGCGCCACTGCGCATCGACGCTGTAGCGGAAAAAGCCGCCGCCAATCTGGTCGTACAGACCGCCTTCGGCCATCTTGCGCAGCGTCAGCAGCGCCATCTCGCGGGCGGACGCGTCGCCTTCCTCGCGGGCGCGGCGCAGCAAAAAGGCCAGGTCGCTGGGGTGCGGAAACTTCGGCGCCGCGCCAAAGCCGCCCTGCGCCGGATCAAAGGCGGTGGCCAGTTGCTGCAGCGCCTGGGCGCGCACGGCGGCGTCGAGCACGGCGGCGTCATCGCGGCGCGGCGCGCTGGCGGCCAGCGCGGCCAGCAGCGCCTGGTCCTGCCGCGCCAGCGCCGCACGCTGCTCGCGCCAGACGGCGCTGACCGAGCCCAGCACGGCCTGAAACGTCGCCTGCCCCTCGGGCGCGGCGCTCGGGAAATAGGTGCCGCTGTAAAACGGCACGCCTTGCGGCGAGAGAAAAATCGTCAGCGGCCAGCCGCCGCCGGTGCGGCGCAGCAGCTGATGGGCCATCTGATAGACGGCATCCAGATCGGGACGCTCCTCGCGGTCCACCTTGATGCTGACAAAGCCTTCGTTCATCAGGGCGGCGGTAGCCGGGTCGGAAAACGATTCGGCCGCCATCACATGGCACCAGTGGCAGGCCGCGTAGCCGATGGACAGCAGGATCGGCAAACCCCGCCGCCGGGCCAGCGCCAGGGCTTCGTCGCCCCACGGATACCAGTCCACGGGCTGCTCGGCATGTTGCAGCAAATAGGCCGACTGTTGGGAGGCAAGGCGGTTGGACATGGCGGTGGCTACCAGGTGGGGGTGAAACGACGCAGCGGACGGGTGATGGCGTGAACGCGCCTGTCGGCTTTGTCGCAACTTTGTCGAAAATCCGCCGCAGACGCCGTGTTCAGGGTGCCATGCCAAGGCCATGCGCAGGAAGCATGCCACCGGCCGGGCTGGATCAGATGGTCCATGGCGAAGTCGAACTGCGCCATGACTACCGCTGGGCCAGCGACGGCAGCGCTGTGCAGCGCCACCATCAGCACGCCCGATGAAGAGCCGCAGGTGCGGGAGTTCGGGCCTACCGGTAAAACGCCTCAACCTTGCCCGTCAGCTTGATCAGCAGCGGATAGCCTTTGCGGTCCAGCGACTTGCCGGCAGGCACCTTGACCCAGCCTTCGCTGATGCAGTATTCATAGACATCCAGACGCTCCTTGTCCTTCAGGCGAATGCACACGTCATGCTCGAACACGGCAGCCATGTGAAAGGGACTGCGCGGGTCAATGGACAGGCGGTCGGGCAAAGGCGGAGTTTGAGGGGTTTCGTTCATTTGAATAAAAAGTGGCTGCAGCGCAATGCTTACGCGCGTAAACAGCTATTGTATTGATAGCAAAACAAGAAACCTGAAGGCCGGTTCGGCCTCAGTCCAGGTCGATTTCCACCATGCCGCCGGCGATCCGCAAGGGAAACTCTTCGAGCTGGCAGCCGGTGGGGCTCAGGCCCTTGCCGTCGCGGCCGTTGAAGACCCAGCCATGCACGGTGCAGACGAGGATACGGCCGTTGAAGTCGGAGTTGTTGACCAGCGACTGGCCTTCGTGCGGGCACAGGCCCTCGAAGGCGCGCGGCTGGCCGCCATCGGGCCACAGCACGATGACCTCGCGGCCATCGAGCGTGAACGGCACGGATTCGCCTTCGGCCAGATAGCGCTGCTTGCACAGGGTTTGAAATGCCATGGGTTGCTCCTTCAAGAATTCAGTGCCTGATGCCAGCGGCCTCAGCCACGCCCGGCGGTGGCGGCCGCATCGGCCGCCTCGAATAACGCAGCGATGCGGCGCAAGACTTCGGTCTCGCGCTGGCCGTGGGCCTGCAGGGCGGCGCGCAGTTGCTGCCGGACCGCGCCATCCAGACTACGCTGCAGTGAGTGCGCAAAAGCCGCCTGCGCCGAGGATGCCTGAACGTCTTCGAGCCGCGCCACCGGCACATCGGGCGCGACGGCGCGGCTGATCGACTTGAACGACCAGGAGCCGGCCATCACCGGGTGGTAGTAATGCGCCCGGGCCAGCTGGAACAGATCCACGATGCGCGCCTGCACGGCGTCCAGCGCGGACGCCAGGTCGTCAAACTGCTGGGCCAGCTCGCGCAGGCGGCTGCGCTCAAAGCCAGCGTTGTAGGCCAGCACCGGCCCGGCGCTGCCCAGCGCCTGCAGCAGCGTCAACGCAAAAGCGCGGCGCGGATCGCCGCCGTCAGCATCGGCCAAAAAGCCCTGCCGCGCCCACTGGCCCGCCGCGCTTTGCACGCCACAGGTCCACTGAAAAGGCAGCACCTGGTAGGGCCGCGTTCCGGCCCAGAGCGGAACGGCAAAGCCGATGGTGTCAAAGCGCAGGTGGTGGCGCGGATAAGGCAGCGCCTGCATCAGCGCGGCCACGGCGGGCTCCAGCACCGGCCCGCCCTGCTGGATGGCGCGGGCGGCGCGGCGGTGGCGCAGGTTGCCCAGCCGCTGCAGCGCGACGCTGCGCAGATCGGCATGGCCTTCCTGGCGCAGCTCGGCGGCCAGTTCGCGGCCGACGATGTCAAGGCTGGCCTGCGGATCGGGGGCAGGCAGGCTGGACGCTGGCTCGCCCGCCTGGCAGTGGCTGGCGAACTCGCAGCCGCCGCTTTGCGTGCATTGCGCGCCCGGCGTGGCGGGCGGCTCGGGCCCGCGATCACAGGTGCGCATGGCCGACAGCCAGGCCGCCACCGGGCGCGAGCCCAGCACCGGGGCCAGGTCCACCTCGCGGAACAGGCCCGCGTAGCAGCCGTGGCCGGGATAGATAAAACCGGTATCGACCAGCAGCAGGCCCGCGCTTTGCACCCGCAGGCCACAGCGCGCCGCCGCATGCACCCACAGCGCCACGGCATCGACATCGACCTCGTCGCCGACCGTGGCATAGCGCACCTTGAACAGGCGCAGACCCTGCTCGCCGCAGGTCAGCACGTCGATGCGCACCTGCGCCCGGTCGTCGCTGGTCAGGCAGGCGCCCAGGATGGCCCAGCCTTCAGGCGCCACGCGGTCGGAGTCCAGGCAGTCCAGGGTCTGCTGCACGGCCGCTGCCCACTCGGCGGGGGTGCCGGGCGCGGCGATGAGGTCGGCGTGGGGAAACGAAGCCCGCAAGGCCGCCTGAAGACCCGGACCGTGAACCACCGCCGCTTCAGCGGTTTCGTCAGCGTCCCGCAGCGTCCGGGCAGCGCCCGTGGCCGAGGGTTGCGATGGCGCCGCCGCCGGGCCACCCCGACGGTGCAGCCAGAAGCGGCGCGAGCAGGCACGCCAGCGCTGCAGGTCATCGTGGTTGAGCAAAGGAGTAAAAGCCATGCGCATAAACAGACAAAGGTGACACAAGGGCCGAACAAAATGCACATCAGGGTGAGTTGAAGGCAGGTGATGCAAGTGTTTAGCAAGGGACGTGCAAGCCCATGAAATATCCCGAAGCCCACGAGGCAGTATTTGGCAACGCCTAATAAACGTCCAAACAAAAAAAAGCCTGCTATTGATTAAATAGCAGGCTTTTTCAATGCCTAAAAGGCTTATTTGGTGGGTTCTGCGAGATTCGAACTCGCGACCTACGGATTAAGAGTCCGCTGCTCTACCAGCTGAGCTAAGAACCCAAATAAAATTTGGTGGGACGTGCGGGGGTCGAACCCACGACAAACGGATTAAAAGTCCGCTGCTCTACCAACTGAGCTAACGTCCCAAGATTTTCATCTTGGCTGAACTGCGTTGTTTGCAGAACAGCCTCAAATTATAGCGTCCTTTTAAGTGGCTTTTTTGGGTCAACCGGCAATTTTATCCAGCACCCAGCTTGCAGCGCACATTCCAAAAGTCGATGTAACGCTAACGACCGATCCATACCCGTGGCAATTGAGGCTCCCATCCGGCTGCATTGGCACAGCCAACGGCTGTACCGCAGTGTCTGCATGCGCTGGTCCAACATCAACTGCCGTCAAAGGCCGCGCGACGGACTCGCGGCTGAACACACACATCACGTTCATCCGTCCGAGACGGGCCGCCTCATGTTCCTTGCGCAAGCGATAACGCATCTGCGCCAGCAAAGGGTCGTGCGTGACGGCCGACAGGTCGTCAATGTCCACGCGGTGGGCAAGCCGTTTTCCTCCGGCAGCACCCACACTGATCAGAATGGCCTTGTTTTTGATGGCCCATGCCGCCATGGCAGTTTTGGCTCTTACCTGATCACAAGCATCAATGACAGCCAGATGCTTGTAATCAAACCGTATATCGGGCGGAAAAAGCCCTGGCCAGTTTGCCGCATCAACAAAATCCTCAATGCAGTCCACGCGGCAGTCCGGATTGATATGCGCAATGCGTTCGCGCATGGCTTGCACCTTGGCTTGCCCCACGGTGGTGTCGAGTGCATGGACCTGCCGGTTGATGTTGGATTCGGCAACATGGTCAAGGTCGATCAATGTCAGGCGAGCCACACCGCTACGCGCCGCAGCCTCGGCAGCCCACGAGCCTACGCCACCCAGACCGACCACCACAATATGTGCATTTCGAATACGCTCGGCACCGGCTGCTCCGTACAAACGTGCAAGCCCTCCAAAGCGGCGTCCAAGGTCAGGAGCCATCAGATCGGATTCAAATGTCATGGATTATTTTTTTGCGAATTCAGCGCTGTCACTGCTTACAAAAGCTGATTAATCAAAGCTGCCATTCCAATAATGCATTGCTTGATTTCAAGCCATCATGACAGTACGGAATTTGTCGTTTATTTCAGTTTTGACAGACGTTCCTTGGCGACAGATGCAGCCTCGGACTGTGGATAGGCCTTTATAAGATCTTCCAGGGTTTTACGCGCCGACTTGGCATCCTTAAGTTCAACCTGGCAATTTGCCATGGACAAAAGTGCTTCAGGTGCCCGCACATGTTCGGGGTCGGCACTTGCAACGGTACGAAAGTTATTTACCGCAGACTTGTAGTCCCGCAAGGCATATTGAGCATTGGCCAGCCAGAACAAGGCTGATGATTTGTATCCGCTTTGCGGATAGCGCTTCGTGAAAGCCGTGAAGCTGGTCTGGGCAACTGCAAAGTCGCCCTTTCGAAGGGTCGCCAGAGCAGCTTCAAATTCCTGCTTTTCAGCAGGCTCTGCCGCAAACTCCCTCCCATCCACGGAAACCTTGCTAGGTTCGACCTTTCGCAAGCGCTCATCGACCCCCTGCGTGATATCTTTTTGCGTCCGCTGCACGTCGGTGATGCCTCGGGTCAACTGCTCGTTTTGCCCACGCAATGTTGCCATTTCGTTGCGCAAGGATTCAATTTGATTGGACAAGTCCAGCAGGCTGCGGCGAAGCTGGGCATTGTCTTCATTGGATTTTCGCAGCTCTTCCGTCGTACGCTGCTGGGAAACATCGACTTTTTGCCGCAAATCAAGGATGGCTCTACGCGCCTCATCGTCTTCAAACAAGGCTGCGTTGGCATTGAATGCCAGCACGCAGGCGGCAACAGCAATGAAAAGTCTGAATGTCTTCACAGTTGGCCTGCCCGCTTAACGGTAATTGATTTCAGCGCGGCGGTTCTTTGCCATGGACGCTTCATCGAGTCCCGGAACTGCGGGTTTTTCCTTGCCGAAGCTGACGGCCTCCACCTGGGAATCGGTCACACCGAGCAGACCCAAAGCTCGACGAACGGCTTCAGCACGCTTTTGACCCAGCGCCAGGTTGTATTCCCTGCCACCGACTTCGTCTGTATGTCCTTCAATCGCCATTTTGCGTGTTTTGTTTGCCGTCAGGTACCTGGCATGCGCTTCAATGACGCTCTGGAATTCAGGTTTGACAACGTAACTGTCGAAGTCGAAGTAGACGATTTTTGCGGTGTTGGCCGGCCCCGCCACAGAAGCATCAGATGCGCCAATTTGCACGGGTGCTACACCTCTGCTGGCCGCCGCTGCAGCATCTGCGTCTGCCTGCGCGGAGCTTGCTGATCTGTCTTCAACCGGTACACATCCTGCAGTTTGACATTGGAACCGCAGGCCACCAATGAGGCCGCAAGCACGAGAGACGAGATGACGGAAGATAAAAAGCGCTTCATTGATTACCCCTGCTAAACAAAAAATATAGATGCTGGAATTATTGCTTATCGCTGGAACGGACCCCAGTCGGGCTCGCGAATGTCACCGCCCGCTCCGGACAAACGTGCTTTTATCTTGCCGTCCAGCGTGGTTGTCATCAGCGCTTCCTTGCCCTGCTGCTGTGTTGCATAAACAATCAGGCGGCTGTTCGGGGCGAAACTTGGGCTTTCATCGGCGGAAGTATCGGTGATTGATGACACCGTTCCGGTGGAGAGTTCCATGACATGCAACTTGAATCCGCCGCCGACTCGGGAAACATATGCCAGCCATCTTCCATCGGGACTCACCACCGGCGAGATGTTGTAGCTGCCGGTAAAAGTCACTCTTTCTGCGTTGCCGCCCGCAGGACTCATTCGGTAAATTTGCGGCGAGCCGCCCCGGTCGCTGACAAAATAAATCAAACGCCCATCCGGGGAAAATGCGGGCTCGGTATCAATGCTGGATGACTGTGTCAGCCGCTTCGGATCACCGCCATTCAGGCCTATTGAATAAATTTGCGAGCCGCCCGCCTGGCTCAGCGTGGCAACCAGCTGGCTGCCGTCCGGAGACCACGCAGGCGCACTGTTGGAGCCCCTGAAATTAGCCAGCAAGCGCCGCTTTCCGGTTGCTACGTCATGCGAATAAATCACTGGCTTGCGGGACTCAAAGGACACATAAGCCAATTGGGCACCACTGGGCGACCATGCCGGAGAAATGATGGGTTCAGGACTTGCCAGGGCTGACTGGGCACTTTCTCCATCAGAATCAGCCACCCACAGGGTGTAGCGCTGGCCTGCCTTGGTCACGTAGGCAATCCGCGTGGAAAAAATTCCTTTTTCACCGGTCAGCTTTTCGTACACAAAATCAGAAACCCGGTGCGCAGACAGACGCAGGTCGGATTTCGTGACGGTGTAGCTCTGGCCGCCAAGATCCTGCTCGCGCACAACGTCCCACAACCGAAGGCGAACATCAAAGCGCCCGTCCGCCAGCGGTGAAACACTGCCGGTCACCATCGCGTCGGCGCCTTTTTGCCGCCAGCTTGCAAGGTCGGGACGGGTGTTTTCATCTGCCACGACGCCTGCAGCGTCAACACCGCGAAACATGCCGCTTCGCTCAAGATCGGCCTTGACGATGCTGCCGATTTTTTGTGGGGATTGCGCTTCACCCCTGAAGGGCGCGATGGCGATGGGCAACTGAGTCATGCCCACGCCCGACACTTCCACGCGAAACTGGGCGAATGCCGGCATGGATGAAAATGCGCCGGCCGTCAGCAGGCTGACAACGCTTCGGCGGCTGAAAGATGGTGTGATGCTCATAGGTTATTTTTTAATGATCAGTGCAATTGAGTTATTTTGAGGGGCGCCGCAGTGTCGAGTTCCCGAAGCCCTTTTTCCGCCAGGACAAGATTGGTTTTCATGCGTGCCATGACGCGGTTTTTATTGACCGATTCCTGGTCACGCTTGCTTTCGGGGTGCCAGAGATGAAACACCTCGGTAGCCATGAAGCCGTTTTTCCGCTTGAGGCCCAAATGATGGAGTCGAAGAACAAGGTCGGCATCTTCATGGCCCCATCCCTGGAAAGTCTCGTCGAAGCCGTTGACACTGACGAAATCATGTCGCCAAACGCCGAAGTTGCAGCTTCGAATCCCGCGCCATTGAAAGTCTTGTTGTACCCTGAATAAAGACAGCGGCCAGTTAATGAGGTGCAACAATTTGTTGCTATCACCCCGAAAACGAGCTCGCAACCAGAAAAAAGCAGAGCAATGTGGCAAATTGCTTTCACTGCCAAGCACTTCGGCGGTGAGGGTTTTACTCAACAAAACGCGGCTTCCGTTGACAAAAAATCCGGGCTCGGCAAGAAGTAGGTGCCGGGCGACAAATGACTTGTTCGGAATGCAGTCTCCATCAAGAAACACCAGGTAGTCACCTTTCGCAAAATGGGCCGCCAGATTGCGCGCTCCTGCGGCGGTGAACCCGACATCCGGATGCCAGACGTGGCGCACGGGACAGGTGAACGCAGGACAACGCTCGAAAAGCATTTCGACCTGATCCTGCCTGGAACCATCATCAGCAATCAAGACTTCGTGTTCCGGATTGCATTGCTCTGATAAAGAGCGCAGGACGGCAAGCAACGCATCGGTCCTGTTATAGGTCAGGACAATAAAGCTTATTTTCATTACGCTGGCGGCACCTTGCCGGGCTGCCGCTGAAGCAGCCATAACTTCAGATACCTGTAGTAAGTACCTTCGGCGTTGGAAATTGCGAGAACCAGACCCAAGCGACCATCCAAAAATCCAAGCCGCAAAAAATAGGTCCGGACAAAGGCCCACATGCCATGGCCCAGAGCCTTGCCGACAGATGCAGGTTTGCCTTTGTTGAACAAGCTTTGGGCGCCTGCCGTTGAATAGCGATTGGTTTTATCGAGAACAGCTTCAAGGTTTCTGAAACTTTCGTGCAGCAAGCGGGAATTCAGCTGCCCTACCTTGCTTGTGGTCATGATCTTTTCATGAACCAGGTCGTCTGAAAACCGCGCCGAATTCCGGCGAAACAGGCGTGTCACACGATCGGGGTACCAGCCTGAATGATGCATGTACTGTCCGCAGTAACTGGAAAGACGTGGCATAGAGTAGGCATCAAAGTCCGACGCTTCAAGCGCAGCACGGATTTCGGCCTGCAACTCGGGTGGCACTCGCTCATCGGCATCGATTGAAAGTACCCAATCCGATTTAGCCAATGCCAGGGCACGATTTTTTTGAACGCCGAATCCCTTCCAGTCGGAGTTCGTGCTTACGTCAGCACCCATGGAAAGGGCTATCTGCACAGTGTTATCCGTACTGCCGGAATCCAGGACGATGACCTCATCAGCAAATGCTACAGAGGACAGGCACGCTTCAATGTTATGCGCTTCATTTTTAGTGATGACGGTGACAGACAAGCTTGGCAAGAGACGCCTTTTTACTGGGATTGCCAGGGTTTATGAGAAAAACCCCCAGCTGATGCCTGTAAAGCATAGCAGAGCATCCATCTGTAGATGGGCGGTTTGCCATACAGGGGAATCACCGATAATGCGGGCAAATCACCCATGGCTCAGTATCTACTTTGTTAAAAAACCCAATCAACTTCCGGCTTGTGGTCATCTGCATGGCAGCAGCTTCCGTCGGATTGTCGATGGTTCTCATCAGCATCGCCAAGCTACTGTTGGTATTCTTCGGCTTGGCTGTTGTGCTCTTCACGCGGCGCGCGCCGACTGCAGGCAGCCCATTGACTGGAATGAGCACCCCGATCGCAGTGCTGCTGGCCTTCTTTGCATTCGCACTGAGCCTTTTCTGGACCGTGGCGCCACAAGCCGAGGCCTTGGGCTCTCTGGCCAAGTACGGCAAGCTGATCACGATTGTCTTGATGCTGCTCATCATCCGCGACCGGCGCGAGGCAAATTATGCGCTGGGCGCTTTTGTCGCGGCACAGACCTTTCTGCTGGCAAGTTCGTGGATGCTGTTCGCCCATCTTCCGCTGCCATGGGCAACGTCGCGCATGGCACTGACCGAGTATTCGGTATTTTCCAGCTACCTCGACCAAGGCATCATGAGCGCCGTGTTTGCGGGCATCTGCTGGCATTTTCGGGAACATGCTCCCGGCCGATTTGGCTCCAGGCTGGCTGTTTTTCTGGCCCTTGCAGCGCTGGCCAATGTGTTTTTTGTCCTGAGCGGACGCACGGGTCATGTGGTTGGAATCGCACTGGTCTCCATCGCCATCATGTGGGAGCTGCCAAAAAAATACCGCGCAATTGTTGTCCTCTTGCCCTTCTTGTTGGCTCTGGGTTTGTTTTTCAGTTCAACCAAAGTCCGTGATCGATTGACCAAGGTTGAAACTGAAGTCCAGTCCTACTCCACCCAGGCAGAGCCTGTCACGTCGTCAGGTGTCCGGCTCAATCTCTGGCGCAGGGCCATTCAGAGCATTGGCCAGCATCCACTGGCAGGGTCAGGTGTCGGTAGCTGGAGCGGCGAATTCAACCGGCTTCAACGCGCACAAAATCCTGCCCATATTGATATAGACAGCAACGGCAACCCCCATCAGGAATATCTCCTCTGGGGGGTGCAGCTAGGCATTCCGGGCATTCTTCTTTTTCTTGCCCTGCTGCTTTCGGTGCTGCGCGACACCCTGAAGATGGACAGACCTTACTCGCGGGCAGCACAGTCCACGCTGCTTGCGCTGGCCGTTGCGTGCCTTTTCAACTCATCCATCTACGATGCGCAGATAGGCGATTTTTTCTGCATCCTGATGGGTTTACTGCTGGCCCTGGGTCTTAACAAAGCCCCTGGCCAGCCTATCGCCAGGTATCACTACAAGCAGGCTGTGTGACCAAGACCCCAGAAAAACAAGTTGCGGGTAAAGCCCCAAAACTGACGCTGCTCCGCAGGCTTGCGCGCGTCTGGCCCTATTTCAGCGGGTCGCGGGCGGGCTGGGCGCTGGCCATAGGCGCGACCATCGTCGCTTCAGCCACCGAGCCTTTTGTGCCGGCCTTGCTCAAACCCTTGCTGGACCGTGGCTTTCAGCGGGACTCTTTCAACCTCTGGCTGGTGCCTCTGACGCTGATGCTGCTGTTCATCATTCGCGGCCTGTCGGGATTCCTGGCGCAGTTCGCGCTGGCCAAGGTGACCAATGATGGGCTGCTCCAGTTGCGCAAGGCGATGTTTGACAAGCTTCTGAGCGCGCGGCTGACCTTGTTTGCCGACCAAAGCTCCAGCATGATTGCCAATACCGTCGTGTACGAAGTGTTCAACGGCTCATCGTCGCTGATCAACGCCATCATGCGGCTTGCGCGCGATGTGCTGACGCTGCTGGCACTGATCGGGTATCTGGTTTACCTGAACTGGAAACTGACGCTAATCGTCGGTTTTCTGTTTCCTGCGGTCGCGTTCGTCATCCAGGTGCTGTCCAAACGCCTTTACCGCCTGACCAAGGAAAGCCAGACGGCCACGGACAGCCTGGCCTACGTGGTCGAAGAAAATGTCATGGCGCATCGCGACGTCCGCCTGCACGGCGCGCAGGCCGGCCAGGCCAGCCGCTTCGACAGTCTGAGCCATTCGCTGCGTCGGCTGTCGATGAAATCCACCGCGGCCTATGCCGGCATGAGTGCCATCACGCAGGTGCTTGCAGCCATGGCGCTGTCAGCCGTCATTTCGATTGCACTGATGCAAAGCGCGGAAAACACCACCACGGTGGGCGGCTTCGTGGCTTTTGTGACCGCCATGCTGCTGCTGATCGCGCCCATCAAAAGCCTGTCGGATGCCGCCACGCCGGTCACGCGCGGACTGGCCGCCCTGGAGCGCGGCCTGGACCTCATGGACTTGACGCCCAACGAAACCAGCGGTTCTTTTGTGAAATCCAGGGCGGTTGGCGCGATTGAATTTTCCAGTGTCAGCGTCGCTTACAAGACAGATGCCGTGCCCGTCCTGCAGGACTTCAACCTTTGCGTGACAGCCGGTGAAACGCTCGCCATCGTAGGCGCATCGGGTTCCGGAAAAACAACGCTGGTGAACCTGCTGCCCCGTTTTGTTGAAATAAGCGCAGGCAGCATCACCCTGGATGGCCAGGACATTCGCGACTGGAACCTGGCGTCCCTGCGTTCGCAGTTTGCCTTTGTCAGCCAGCATGTCGTCATGCTCAACAGCAGCATTGCCGAGAATGTGGCCCTTGGGCAGCCCATTGACCCGGCAAAGGTCAATGAATGCCTGACGGCAGCCAACCTGGCTTCCTTGCTGGCCGGCCTTCCCGAAGGTCTGGACACCGTTCTTGGCCACAACGCCATGCAGCTTTCTGGTGGCCAGCGCCAGCGGCTGGCGATTGCGCGCGCGCTTTACAAGGATGCGCCCATCCTGGTGCTTGATGAAGCCACCTCGGCGCTTGACACCGAATCGGAAATCGCCGTGCAGGACGCGGTCAGGCGGCTGACCTCGGGGCGCACATCGCTGGTGATCGCACACCGCCTGTCCACCATCCAGAATGCCGACCGCATCATCATGATGGATGCGGGACGGATTATCGAATCAGGCACCCACAAGGAACTGCTGGCGAAAAATGGTGCTTTCGCGCATCTTTACAGGCTGGGCTTTCAGTCATCCTCACCTGTCCAGACCGCGCCGATTCAGCCTTTGAATGTGTAGATCAGCTGGCCCCGCCGGCCTGTTGCAGGGTGAATGCAGCCAGATCGGCATGGAATTCGCTGTCCCCGCCACGCGTGACCTGATGCTCTAGCGTCTGCGCCGGCAACTCGCCCAGAAACAACTCGCGCATGGTGCTGGCATCGGGCAGGTTGAAAGCGTTCACGACGGTATAGGCAATGCCGCAGTCCAGCAGCAGGGCTTCCTTCAATTCACGGCTGGCTTTGGTCAATGCCAGCTTGCCCGGCACATCCACGCACCCGACCACCTTGCCCTGCAAGGTGCAAACCGTGAAGGTGGAATAGAGGCCATCGAGCATTTCCAGCCATTGCTCGCTCTTGAGCCGATCATCGGCTCTGGCCTTGGCACTGCGTTTGGCGTTCGAGTTGCGCGTCTCGTGCAGTTTGGTAAACCGCAGAATGGGGATTTTCACCACGACCGCATGATCGGGAAAAATGTCCCTCAACGCGCGCCAGACTTCCTGCTCATTGCCATTGACAATCGGGCGGCCACGCAGCGGCCACCGCGCAGGCAAATGCCTGTCGCTGTCCTTGGGGCGGCGCAGCCACCAGGACCACAGCAATGCGCCCAGTGCCATTCCGGCAAGCAGACTCAATCCCGATGCAATGACGGTCCATTCATTCAAGATGGTTTCTCCTTGGATTTTGCAAATGTGCTGTTCCGCCATGAATTCATGGCAAAACACAGTCACGCGTCAACGCCGTGATGCACAGTCCCGCATCATGAACGACTTACAGGCAAACGGTCAACCCACTTCATGCCATGCGACTGCCGCCATTGACAATTCCCCACCCTGCAGGCCTCATCCGACGCATCAGAAACCGTCCGAATACTGCCGGTTTTTACCTTCCAGGACTCCGTTTCGGCATGGCTCTTGCTCACGTTAACATGGCATACCGCTGTAGTCGCCTGGTTTCAGGACGATCAAACATTTCCCCATTACTCCTTCAATCCCATCATGAATCTCCTGTACAAAATCGCGGCTTCGGCCGGCAACCCTTCGTTGGCGCCTGGCAACGCCCGGACCTGGAACAAGGAAAGGGTCATGGGCTACAAACAGTGCTTCAACGCCGCCGTGCCCGTGTTGCCCACCACTAATCACTGATCACAATCCGTCATGGAACAAGTTCTCTGGTTCGGCTGGTTTCGCGCCGACATCGTTTTCCAATACGCCACGCTGTTCTGGCACGGTCTGCAAATGACCATCGCCGTCACGCTGATCTGCATCGTCCAGGGTACGGCGCTGGGCCTGGCAGTTGGCCTGGCCCGCGTGGCTGAAGCGCGCCATTCCCCGGCAAAGCAATTGTGCAAATACCTGTTGCAGTGGCCGGCAGCGGTCTATGTCAGCTTTTTCCGGGGCACGCCGCTGTTTGTACAGATCCTGCTGATTCACTTTGCCGTGCTGCCGCTGTTCATCAATCCGTCTGACGGTCTGCTGATTTCGGGCGAAGCGGCTCGCGACCTGAAGCAGAACTACGGCGCCTTCCTGTCGGGCGTGGTGGCGCTGACGCTCAATTCGGGCGCCTACATTTCCGAGATTTTCCGGGCCGGCATCCAGTCGATAGACCGCGGCCAGGTCGAGGCCTCGCGCTCCTTGGGCATGTCATTTCCCCGGACCATGTACCACATCGTGCTGCCGCAGGCGTTTCGCCGGATGCTGCCGCCGCTGGGCAACAATGCCATCTCGCTGCTCAAGGACTCGTCGCTGATTTCAGCAATTGGCCTGGCCGAACTGGCCTACGCGGCGCGCACGGTGGCCGGTGCCTATTCCCGCTACTGGGAGCCGTATCTCACGATTTCGCTCATGTACTGGGTGCTGACGCTGGGCCTGGCCTACGGCGTCAAACGACTGGAGGCTCGTTATGGAAGAGGTGATTCACGTTAAAGGCCTGACCAAGCTGTTTGGCAAGCATGCGGTGCTGCGCGGCATTGACTGCGCCATCAAGGCCACCGAAGTGGTGTGCGTCATCGGGCCGTCGGGCTCGGGCAAGAGCACTTTCCTTCGCTGCCTGAATGGACTGGAAGATGCGTCAGGCGGCGAGGTGCTGGTGCATGGCGTGTCGGTGCATGAACCCAAGACCGATGTCGATGCGCTGCGCTCGGAAATCGGCATGGTGTTTCAGCGCTTCAACCTGTTCCCGCACAAGACCGTGCTTGAAAACATCATGCTGGCGCCGTGCAAGGTGCGCGGGCTGACCAGTGCCCAGGCCCGGCTGCGCGCCAGCGAATTGCTGGAAAAAGTCGGGCTGCTGGAGAAGATCGACGCCTACCCCAATCAGTTGTCAGGCGGGCAGCAGCAGCGCGTGGCGATTGCGCGGGCGCTGGCCATGCAGCCGCGCATCATGCTGTTTGACGAGCCCACTTCCGCGCTGGACCCTGAAATGGTCGGCGAGGTGCTGGCCGTCATGCAGGCGCTGGCCGAGGAAGGCATGACCATGGTGGTCGTGACGCACGAGATGGGCTTTGCCCGCCAGGTGGCCGACCGGGTGCTGTTCATCGACGAAGGCGTGGTTGTGGAAGAAGGAACGCCGGCCGCGATTTTTGACAACCCGCAGGAAGACCGGACGCGCCGTTTCCTGAGCAAGGTGCTGTAACGGCGAACTTGTTTTCTGCGTGAATGCGGAAAATAATGGTCAAATATGCCTTTTGCGCAATATCCACGGGCATGAATAGCTATGTTTAGCATAGCAATCATGCAACCGGTACGGCATCAAGGCTTGCGCAGCGGCTCCAGCAGCGACGACAGGCCGTTGTGGTCAATCTCGTGCATCAGCGCCAGCAGGCGGCCGATTTCGCCCTTGGGGAAGCCTTCGCGGGCAAACCAGTTCAGGTAGTTGCCGGGCAGGTCGGCAATCAGCCGGCCCTTGTATTTGCCGAACGGCATTTCACGCTCCAGCAGCAGCTGCAAATCCTCGGGCTTCACGCTCAGCCCCCTGCCCGCTTGGCAACAAATCCCTGCTTGCCCAGCGCCACCAACACCTGCTCGCAGTGGTCGCCCTGCACTTCGATGACGCCGTCCTTGACCGTTCCGCCCGAGCCGCAGGCCGCCTTGAGCTGCTTGCCGAGCTGCGCCAGCGCTAGCTCGTCCAGCGCCAGCCCGGTGACCAGCGTGACGGTTTTCCCGCCCCGGCCCTTGGTGCTGCGCGAGACACGCGCCACGCCATCGGATTTGGGCAGCGCTTTGGCCAGCTTGCAGATGCAGGCCGATGCAGGCTGGCGGCAGCCGGGGCACATTCTTCCGGCATCGGTCGAATAGACCAGGCCGGTGTTGGAAAGAGCTTTTTTCATGAGGTCAAATGTCTAAAAAGAACAACAGCTGATCCATGGAGTTCAATTGTTGCTGATGCTGGAAGTCTCGCATGCCGCACGGATGATTCGCCGGTACGGATTGGGCTCGACATCGCGGAACTGCATCGGGCGAGGCTTGCCTTGTGAATACAGCGATCTTTGATAGGGCTCGCCTTTCCACGCCGGCTGACTGTAATAGTCAATGGAGATATAGCGGGCCGTATTGTTCGCGCAGTCAAAAAGAACTTCCGACACATAGGAACGGTAAGGCGCGCCATCCCAGCTGACGCGGTTCGCCGAGCGGCTCACCCTGACGCGCATGATGCGCGTTTCGCCGTTGATGGAAACCGGGGTCGGGTCCACCTCGATGGTGTTGACGGTTTCATCCGCCGGGTCGCCCATGACGTTGAACCAGACCGTTTGCGCCTGCAGGGACGCACTCCACAAGCACAGCAGAAGCAATATTTTTTTCATCTGGGAGTCACTTGAATGTCGATTTTTCTTTTGTGCCGCCCGGCCCCAGTCAAGCGACAACTCAGTCACGCGTTCAGGATTAGCCTGAAATCCTGACGGGCCTTGTCCCTTCCCGGCCCGGGCACCTCCGGCCGTTGTGAATTATCAATCAAATCAGCCTCCAGACAAGCAGGCACGCGCGCCAACAGCTATGTTTTCAATAGCCCCGTCCCGACGGTTCAGGCGCCCCTTCCGTGGCGGGGGCGGGAAGCTCCGCGCGCCTGGCCGGCCGTCCCTCTGGCGGCAGCAGCTCGAATGGCCTGGGCCCGGCTTGCACGTCCTGTTCCGGCCGCTGGGTGTCGGGCGCGGGCGGCGGAATGGTGATGTAGCGGATCGCGGGGGCCGATGGCGAGCCTTCCTGGGGCGCCACGCCAGACTCCGGCATTGGCGTGCTGTCGGCCGGTGTCTCGCCTTCCGGCAAGGCCTCGCCGTTCGTTGCGCCACCTTCCTCGGCCGGCACGGGTTCCGCCTCGCCTGGAGCGCCTGCGCCCCATGAACGTGGCGAAGCCTGCGGCGCGCCAAAACGCACCTGCTGATCGACCACCCGGGTATTGAAAGCCTGCTGGAAGAATTCGCCGACCATCGGCAGCGCGCTCTGGGCGCCCTGGCCCCAGCGGTTGCCCATGGTGATGCGGTTGTCGTTAAAGCCGACCCAGGCACCCGCAACCAGCTGCGGATGCATCAGGATGAACCAGCCATCGGTGTTGTCCTGCGTGGTGCCGGTCTTGCCGGCCACGTCGGCCTGGATGCCGAACCGGTAGCGAATGCCGGTGCCCGTGCCCTTGTCGATCACGCCGCGCATCGCATCCAGCAGGGTTTGCGCCACCTCAACCGACATGGCAGGCTCCGGCTCCCTGGGCGCAAACCTTTCAAGCACCTTGCCGCTGCGGTCTTCAATTTGCGTGAACAGCACCGGCTCGATATAGCCGCCGTCATTGGCAATGGTGCTGTAGGCCGTCACCATTTCCTTCAGCGTCACCGGGCTGGTCCCCAGCGCGAGCGAAGGCACTTCCTCCAGCTTGCTCTGGCGCACGCCCATGGACTTGGCCAGCGTGGCGACATGCGCCGGCCCGACCTGCTGCATGACCTGGGCGGTGATGGTGTTTTTCGAATACATCAGTCCCTGGCGCAGGCTCATGGTGGCGCCGCTGGGGCCTCCGCCATCGCTCGGCCGCCAGAAAGCCCCGTTGCCCAGCGGAATCTGCACCGCCTGGTCAACAAAGGTATCGGTCGGCCTGGCGCCATCCTCGAACGCGGCGCCGTACACAAAGGGCTTGAAGGTGGAGCCGGGCTGGCGGTGCGCCTGGCTGACATGGTCGAACTGGTCCTGCGTGAAATCGCGGCTGCCAACCCACGCCCTGACCTGCCCGTTGCGCGGGTCCAGCGCCAGGAATCCGGCCTGCAGCCGCGTCTTGTCAGCGTGCAGTTTTTGCATGAAATTCGCATCCGCCTGCAGCTGCTGCAGGGCCTGCTCCGGCGTCTGCCCGGCCTCCAGCGCAGCCTTGAACTCTGGCGCGCTACGCACAAAAGCCAGCACCAGGCCCTTTTTGGCCTTCCAGCCGGCACGCAGCCCCCACTCCGCGCTGGCCTGCTGCTGCAGCCTGTCGGCCTGGCGCGTCACGGCTTTGTTTGCCATGTCCTGCAGCCGTGAATCAATCGTGGTGCGCACCACCAACCCGTCGGCGTAAATGTTGTAGTTGTTGCGGTCGGCCCATTCAATCAGCCAGCGCTTGAGCTGCTGGGCAAAGTGAGGAGCCGGACCCAGCGTTTCGGTCTGCCGCTCAAAATCAATTTTCAGCGGCCTTTTTTGCAAGGCGGCCAGCCTGGCTTCAGGCAGCTTGCCGTGCTTGACCATCTGCGACAGCACGGTGTTGCGGCGCTGCACCGAGCGCTCGGGGTTTTGCACCGGGTTGTAATAACTCGTGCCCTTGAGCATGCCGACCAGCGTCGCGCTTTCCAGCACGTCGAGCTTGCCGGCCGACTTGTCGAAGTAGGTGCGGGCCGCCATTTCAATGCCGTAGGCGTTGTAGAGAAACGGCACGGTGTTGAGGTAGGTCTCCAGGATCTCGTTCTTGGTATAGACCGACTCGATCTTCAGCGCCGTGATGGCCTCCCTGATCTTGCGCGTCAGCGTCGCCGAACGGCCGATTTCCTCGGGGTACAGGTTGCGCGCCAGCTGCTGCGTCAGGGTCGAGCCGCCCTGCAGGTCGCCCGTGAGGGTATGCAGGAAGGCCGAAGCCGTGCGTTTCAGGTCCATGCCGTGATGCTGGTAGAAGCGGTGGTCTTCCGTGGCAATCAGCGCATCGATCACTTTGGGCGAAATGTCAGCCAGCTTGACCCAGTCGCGGTTGGCGCGCTTGAACACGGCCAGCTCCTTGCCATCGGACGACAGCACCACCGATGCCTTGTCGGTCTTGGCCTTGCTCAGGTCCGAAATGCTGGGGGTGAGCGGAATCTGGATCAGCGTGAACACCAGCAGCAGGACGGGGATGGCGGCCAGACCCCAGGCGATGTCGCGCCGGGTGAGGCGGCGCAGGCGGCCGGGGATGGCGGCGGCGAATTGCTTGAAGCGGGGCAAGAGCGTTTTCATGGCCGCGATTCTAGGGCGGCACTGTCTGATACATCTCCTGCAACGCAGTTACATGCGTTTTGCCTGAAGTCCTCAGCGAGGCTTGCCAGCGTTCATGAACTGCTCCAGCATCGACATTCCACGGTTAAGCAGGTTATCGCCATCATCGGGCACGCCGCCCTGGGGCGTCAGCTGATTCACCATTTCAGGCAGGATTTGCGCCATGCCGCTGGAAACCTCTTCCTGGCTCACGCCCAGCTGCTGCGACAGGCGCGACAGCTCATCCATGCCGATCACGTCATTCACGGCCTGCGGCGCCAGCGCCTCGTTGGGTCCGGTCGATACCCAGGAAGCGGCCTGCTGGCTGTAGCCCTTGTTCCGGAAGCGCTCCAGCACCGCCCCGATGCCGCCATTGCGCTGCACCCACTGCATGGCCAGGGGAAGCAGCAGGAGCATCAGGGCGCTGCCCTTGTTGCCCAGGCCCGAGCTGCCGCCGCCCAGTCCGCCTAAACCGCCCAGGCCGCCCCCGGCAGGCCCTGCGGACCCTCTATTGCCGCCCAGCATTCCGCCCAGCAAGTCACCCAGACCGCCGCCCAAGCCGCCGCCCATCGGACTTTGCTGCCCGGACTGCGCATTGCCCAGCACGCTGCCCAAGATATTCCCCAGGAAATCGTTTGCCATTTCATCCTCCAGTAAAAGTTCAGAGCCCTGAACATAAACCAGGGCGGCAGGCATGCGCGTAGGCTGATGCCGCATACCCGAGGGCCTTGCAGGCCTATTTCCGGGATGCCATCAAACCCATCCTGCACGGTCCGCGCGGGTGGCGCCTCTGCGGCCTTGGTTCTGCATAATCAGTTTCATGAGCCAAGCACCCAAGCGCATCACCCTCGACGAAGCAGCGGCGCGCCGCATGCTGCTGGCACAAGCGATTGAAACCAGCGATACGCAGGGCAAGCTGCTCAGCCCGGTGGAGCGCGAAGAGATTGACCGCCTGGCCTTGCAGTTCGCCAGCCGGCAATCCAGCGCCAACCCGGTATCGGATGCCAATGTCCAGGCCTTCCTGAACGAACGCGCCCGTCAAGTCCTGGGCGTGGTGGAAAACCGCAACCCCGCGCTGGCGTCGCTGCAGGAGCGCAGGCCATGGACGCGCTGGCTGGCCGTGGCCGCGTTCCTGGCGGCAGGCCTGTTTGGCGCGGCCACCGACCGCATCGCCAACCCGCACCGGGTTGACCTGCTGTCGCTGCCGCTGTTGGCCATCGTCGGCTGGAACCTGGCCATTTACTGCGCCCTCATCGCCAGCTATGTCCTGCAGCGGCGCAAGCAGCAACAGCCAAATCAGGAAAGACCTGCGTCCTTCATGCGCTGGGCCGAGGGCTTGCGCGGCTGGCACCGCCGCGCCGGCCAGTTGCGCGCCACGGTCACGGCCGTGTTCACGCGACAGTGGTACGGCGCGACCGCCGCGCTGCAGACCCAGCGCTGGCGCAAGGTGCTGCACCTGGCCGCAGCCGGCTGGGCCTTTGGCATTGGGCTGTCCCTCTTTGCCCGTGGCCTGGTGGTTGAATACCGCGTCGGCTGGGAAAGCACCTTTTTGAATGCCGACCAGGTGCATGCCGCGCTGCGCGTGCTGCTCATGCCCGCCATGGCGCTGTTCCCGTTTGAGCCCTTCAGCGTCCAGGACATCGCCAGCCTGCAATTCAGCAACGGCAGCGGCGCCATGGCCGGTGCGCGCTGGGTGTATATCTATGCAACGCTGCTGGCGGTCGTGGTGATCGTGCCGCGCCTGGCGCTGGCCTTGTATGCCCGGTGGCGCGAGCGGGTGCTGTCGCGCCGCGTCGTGCTCAGCCTGAGCGATGCCTATTACCAGCGACTGCTGGGCATGCTGAACCCCACGCGCGTCCAGCTCGGGCTGCTCGCGCTTCGGGACCAAGACCGGCATGCCCTGCTGCGCGTCATGCAGCCGCGCAACCAGGCGTTTTCTCCGGCTGAAAGCGCGCCCGGCGAATGGCAGCCGCTGATGCGAACCAGCACTGGCGAAGCGCTCTGGATCGCCGACATTCCGCCAGCCAGCCAGCCGCAGCCGGCCCAGCCGGTGAACACATCCCACAGTTGGGCCGGCCGGGCTTTTGGCCGGCTGATGAAGCCGCGCCCTGCCGATGCGGCCCGCCCGGTGCCCAGCCCGCAGCAAGCCGCGCATGACGACAGCGATGTCATGCTGATCGTGGTGCAGGGCGCGAGCGACCTTGAAGCGGTCCAGCCGGCGCGCAGCGAAGCGCCCAAGTCCACGCTGCTGCTGGTCAACTCGCCCGCCGACACCGGCCGCGAAGTCGCCGTTGCGCTGTGCCGCGCCAAGGCACGCACCCTGGGCCTGCACGCCGAAGTGCTGGGGTTCGAGCAGTTTGCCCAAAGCTGGGTGCAAGCCCCGGTCCTGCTCGATGCCCTGGCCCGCTGCATGCCAAGCCATAAAAAAGCCGCCTTTGCCAGGCTGAGCGAGGCTTGGCTACAGCGCAATCAGGCCTTGTTTGAGGAATCCATGCAGGTCATCGCCACGCAGCTGCTGGATGCCGCCCGCGAAGTCGAGGAAGCGCGCAGCGCCCTGCCCTACGTCAAGCGGCTGATCAGCACGACCGACCGGCAAGCCGATGCGCTGGCCCGAAAAGCCGCGATGGCCACCGTGGTCGAGCGCCTGCAGCGCTCGGTTCGCCAGTCGCACGCCCGGCTGCTGCGCCTGCACGGCATCGACGATGCGAAAGGCATGCTGCTGGAACAACCGCTGAAGGAAAAGTTTGACGTGCAGGCGCCGATCAACGCAAAAGAGGCCGGCCTGGCGGGCGCAGCCACGGGCGCGGCCTCCGGTGCCTCAATCGACCTGGTGACCGGCGGCCTGACCCTGGGCGCGGCAGCCGCACTGGGCGCGCTGATCGGCGGCGGCGCCGCGTATGCCGGAGCGGCCTGGAAAAACCGGGCCACCCCCGCCGGCACCACGCTCGTCCAGCTCAGCGACGAGATGCTGCAGACGATGCTGGCGGCGGCGCTGCTGCGCTACCTGGCGATTGCGGACTTTGAGCGCAGCGCCAAGCCTGCCGTTGCCGAGTCAGGCGAAACAGCCGTTTTGTGGGAAAGCCGGGTTGTGGCGGCCGTTGAAGCCAGGAAGGACAGCCTGGCGCGCTTTTGGGCCGAGGCGCGGACGCAGCCGGGGCAGGGTCAAACTGCGGTGGCGCTTGGCGATGAGCTGCAAAAGGCGATGCGGGTGGTGCTGGAGGGGCTGCATTCAGCCAGCCAGAGCCAAGGGGTGCTTTGACTTCACGAGGCATCTGGGTATGGAGCGACGACGTGAACCGCCATTTCGGTGAGTTTTTCAAGAAAAATAGGCCTTCCCGCAATACCAGCAAGCGTTAATAGCTATCTTTTTAAGAGCATGCGTTCACACACGCCCATTCCGCCGCCCCAGCACCCAGGCAAAAAATACCCCCTCCACAGCCATCACCCCGCCCCCCAACGCCACCACGGCCCCGGTTCCGATCCGGTCGATCAGGCTGGCGGCGAGCACCACGCCAATCGACTGGCCCAAAAACAAAAACGAAGAAAACAGCGACACCGCCGTGCCGCGCGCATGCGGGGCCATCTGCGTGGCGTTCGCCTGCATGGTGTTGTGAAACATGAAAAAGCCGAACCCGGCCAGCAGGCTCGCCGGAAGCGCCGGCCCCCAGTGCGGGGTGTAGGCCAGCACCAAGGCGCACACGCCCACAATGGCCCCGCCGATCAGCACCAGCCCCTGCTGGCCGAAGCGGCGGATCAGGTAGCGGCCGACGGCCATGTAGAGCATGCCGCCCAGCCCGAACAGCGCCACGATGGCGCCCGCCATCGACAGCGACAGGCCGAGCGAGCGGTGCAGGTGCGATGCCCAGATGGCCAGCACGCCGAAACCGGCCGCGCCTTCGACCAGCGCCATCAGCAAGATGATGCGCGACCAGGGGCCGGTGACGATGAGCAGGGCCTGCCTGGCAAACCCATGGCGCACCACCGCCTGGCCGTGAGCCACGGCCTTCGCGGGCTTGGCCTGCTGCCGGCGCAGGTCACCATACATCAGCGAGCCGACCACGCCGAACAGCAGCGTCATGAAGACAAACGCCCAGCGCCAGCCCAGCGCATCGGTCAGCAAGCCGCCGGCCAGCTGGCCGCCGACGATGCCCAGCGTGCTGCCCAACCCGGTGCGGGTCAGCATTTCCTGGAGCTGGTCGGACGGCACCGAGTCGCCCACCCAGGCCATCGCCAGCGGAATCAGGGCTGCCGCGCCCAGCGCCATCAGCAGGCGCGCAAACACCAGCGCTTCAAGCGTGCTGGCGAACACGGCCAAAATGCTGCCGACGCTGCAGCCCAGCGTGGCGAAGGTGATAACGCGGAACTTGCCCAGCCGGTCGCCGAGCGGGCCGTAAAACAGTTGCGACGCGCCGTAGGTGATGGCAAACACCGACACCACCTGCGCGGCCTGCGCCAGGCTGACCGCGAACACGCGCGACAGCTCGGGCAGCATGGCGTCGCAGATGCGCTGCGCCGCCATGCTGGCGAAGGTGCCAAACGACAGCAGCAAAATGGAACGGCGCGTGGCCGGGCTGATGGAAGAAGCGGAAATCGCCGAAGCGCTGGTTGACACGAGTGGACCGTCCGGTTGCCGCTGGGGGCTATTTCTATTTAGGATCTGGCAAATAACAACTTCCCGTCCGTCATTCCCGCGAAGGCGGGAATCCAGCGGCACGGGCTGAAACGCTCAAACGAGTCTGGATACCCGCCTTCGCGGGTATGACGCAGGGAAGTTATTGCTGACCGCATCCTTATTGATGAAAACTTATTGCAACTGTTTCAGAATCCTGCCGAACAGCCCGTTGACGATGTCCGCCAGCGGATCATTGCGCCGCTGTTGGCGCTGCTGCGGCTCCTCGGGCGGCGGCGGTGCCGGCTGGTAGCGGGTGCGCGGGATGTCGAACTCGGCGTTCTGGTCCAGCCAGCGGTTGCGAAACGCCCCCTGGAAAACCTCCCCGACGATGGGCAGCGCACTGCGGGCGCCCTGCCCCCAGTTGCCCATCGTCACGCTGTTGTCGTTGAAGCCGACCCGGGCGCCGGCCACCAGCTGCGGGTTCATCATGATGAACCAGCCGTCGGTGTTGTCCTGCGTGGTGCCGGTCTTGCCGGCCACGTCGGCCTGAATGCCGTAGCGCTGGCGAATGGCAATGCCGGTGCCCTGGTCGATGACGCCGCGCATCACATCGACCAGCGTCAGCGAGTCGGCGCGCGGCATCGCCGGCTCAGGCTCGGTGACCGCCGAGAATTTTTCCAGGATGTTGCCCTGGTGGTCTTCGACCTGCGCCACCAGCACCGGCAGCATGTAGCGCCCGCCATTGGCAATCGTGCCGTAGGCCGCGACCATCTCCAGCAGCGTGACCGGGCTGGTGCCCAGCGCCAGCGAAGGCACCAGGTCGAGCTTGCTCTGCCGGATTCCCATGGCCTTGGCCAGTTGCCCGACCTTGTCCGGACCGACCTGTTGCATCAGCTGGGCGGTGATGGTGTTCTTGGAATACACCAGGCCGTCGCGCAATGTGGTGGGCAGGCCGGTGGGCGGCGTGGCGTCGCTGGGGGTCCAGACGTCACCGCCCCCGGATGAAATGGCGACCGGCTGGTCAACCAGGGCGAACGACGGGCTCAGCCCCTGCATGAAGGCCGCGCCATAGACGAAGGGCTTGAAGGTCGAGCCCGGCTGGCGGCGCGCCTGGCTCACATGGTCGAACTGCTCGTGGGCAAAATCGCGGCTCCCCACCCAGGCGCGCACGGCGCCATTGCGCGGGTCCACGGCCAGAAAGCCGACCTGCAGCACGGCGCGCTCCTGCCCGGCCTTGCGCTGGCCGTCGGCCAGCTTTTGCAGCTGCGCCATCTGCCGCGCCACGGCCTGGTTGGCCAGCTTCTGGATGTTGGCGTCCAGCGTGGTGCGCACCCGCAGGCCGTCGGAATGAATGTTGTAGCCCTTGCTGTCGGCCCAGGTGATCAGCCATTTGCGCAGGTGCTGGGCAACATGGGGCGCGGCGCCCAGCGGCTCGACCTGGCGCTCGAAATCCAGCCGCAAGGGCCGCTTCGACAGCGCATCAAGGCGGGCCGGGTCCAGCTTGCCGCGCTTGGCCATCTGCGCCAGCACCAGGTTGCGGCGCTCCTTGGCGCGCGCCGGGTTGAGCACCGGGTTGTAGTAGCTCGTGCCCTTGAGCATGCCGATCAGCGTCGCGCTCTCCAGCACGTCGAGCCGGTCGGCGGATTTGTCGAAGTAGGTCTGCGCCGCCATCTCGATGCCGAAGGCGTTGTAGAGAAACGGCACGGTGTTGAGGTAGGTCTCCAGGATCTCGTCCTTGGAATACAGCGCCTCAATCTTCAGCGCGGTGATGGCCTCCTTGACCTTGCGCGAAATGGTGGCCGAGCGGCCGATTTCCTCGGGGTACATATTGCGCGCCAGCTGCTGCGTGATGGTCGAGCCGCCCTGCAGGTCGCCGGTCAGGGTGCTCAGCATGGCCCCGGCGGTGCGGCGAAAGTCGATGCCGTGGTGCTCGTAGAAGCGGTGGTCTTCGGTGGAAATCAGCGCGTTGACGACATGCGGCGAGATCTTGTCCAGCGTGACCCAGCGGCGGTTGATGCGCTTGTATTCGGCCAGCACCGTGCCGTTGGATGCCAGCAGCACCGACGGCACCTCGGACTTGGCCTTGCGCAGGTCGCCGATGCCGGGCGTGAAGGGAATCATCAGCAGCACGTAAAGCAGCATCAGTGCTGGAAGCATCAGGGCGGCCCGGAGCGGATAGCGTTTGACAAGGCCGATGAGGCGGTGGAACTGCCCGGAGGCAAACGCGGCGGCGCGCTGGAGGATAGGTAGCATGCGCAGAGTTTAAGGGGGCACGGCCTTGGCGCCGGTAGGACGGTATCGACGGGGGCGGGATGCGGCAAGCGCTGCTGTCGAGCTAGATTTTTAAGAGAAATTAGCCTTTTTCGCATACTGCATATGCACAAGCAGCTATATTTTTAATAGCAATCGCGTCGTTGCCGCGTCCAGCTGTCGCCGGGCGTTGAATCCCGTGTGCGGCGTTGGCCTACATCGCTGGCGCGGCGCTGGCGTTAGGGTTCAGCCATCATCACGACACAACCCAGGAGATGGACATGACAACCCAACCCGGCGTGGAGCCCGACCGCATCGACATGAACGACCCGGCGGCACGCGCGCAGTGGGCCAAAAAGCTCGATGCCACGCAGGCGCAGCTGCGCGAAGCAGTGGCGGCGGTGGGCGATGTGGCCGCCGATGTGGAAATGCACCTCAAGGGCAGCCACAGCACGACCAACGCGGACCGGATGGACGAACTGGGCGACGCCTGAATTGCCAGCGGCTTCAATGCGGCTTTGGATGTGAGCCAGCCGCTTAAACCGCCCGTCCCAGCCGCCCCATTCCCTCTTCAATCCTGGCCACGTCCGCCGTGGCAAAACTCAGCCTGAAAGTGGCCAGGTCAGGGTTGGCCGCATAAAACGGCGCGCCGGGCACGAAAGCCACTCCTTGCTCAATCGCTTTTTTGGCAAATTCGCCCGCGTCCTTCAACTTGCCGCCCTCGCCTGTCAGGCTGGCCCAGAAGAACAGGCCGCCCTGGGGCTGCTCGAACGCCACGGCCGCGCCGAGTTCGCGCTTGAGCGCATGGCCCATGGCGGCGGCGCGCTGGCCGTACACCTTGCGCACATGGGCCAGCGTGGCGGGCATGCGGCCGGCCTTCAGGTACTGCGAAGCCGTGGCTTGGGCAAAAGTGCTGGTGTGCGCGTCGCTGAACTGCTTGCACATCACGGCATTGGCCAGCAGCGCGGGCGGGGCAATCATCCAGCCAATGCGCAGGCCCGGCGACAGCACCTTGCTCAGCGAGCCGCAATGGGCGAGCAACTCGCGGCTGCCCGGCACGCTGTCGCTCAGCGACAGCAATGAGGGCGGCGGCGCTTCGCCAAAATACAGGTCGCCGTAGGGGTCGTCCTCGACCACCAGCGTCTGGTGCTTGACGGCCATTTCCAGCACCTGCCGGCGGCGCTCCAGGGTCAGCAGCGCGCCGCTCGGGTTGCCGAAAGTCGGAATCAGGTACACAAATTTTGGCTTGTGCTCGGCGATCAGCCGCTCCAGCTCGTCGGTCTTCACGCCATGCGCGTCGATGGGCGCGCTGATGACTTGCGCGCCGTACAGGCGAAAGCACTGGATGGTGGCCAGGAAGGTCGGGCCTTCAACGATCACCTTGTCGCCGGGATTGATCAGGGTCTTGCCCAGCAGGTCCAGCGCCTGCTGGCTGCCGGTGGTGACGATCAGGCCATCGGGCTGCACGGCCACGCCCTTGCTGGCCATGAAGCTGCTCAGCTGCTCGCGCAGCGGGCCGTAGCCTTCGGTGGCGCCGTATTGCAATGCTGCGCCGGGCTCTTCATTCAGCGCCTTGCTGCTGGCTTCCTTGATGCCCTCGATGTCGAACATGGCCGGGTCCGGAAAGCCGCCGGCAAAGCTGATGATGCCGGGCTTGCCGAGCAGCTTGAAGAGTTCGCGGATGGCGGAGGTTTCCACGTTGTTGAGGCGGTCGGCGAATTGCATGGGAGCCCTGTAAAGATGAATTGGCAATGGCTTATGGTAACCAAGGTTTCCGGGTGAAAGCCGCCGGGCAGACCCGTAGCCGGCCCCGATGCAACTCCGGCATGGGCCCATGCTCTTTGCCTCTGGTAGTCACCCCCGGAATCACAAGCCAGGCCTAGAATCTTGCGTACCAACAAGAACTGCGGAGACACCATGAACACCACACCGCTTGCCGATCTGCTGGCCTATACCGCCGAGCACGCCGGACCCAGTGCCAAACGGCTCTCCGCGTTTGTGTCGGCCTACTTTGAAAATGCTGACCCGGACGAAATTCTCGCGCGCGGGCCGGCCCAGCTGTTTGGCATTGCCAGCGCCCATTGGCGTTTGCTCGACGCGCCCCGCGCCCCCCAGAGCGCCAGGATCCGGGTGTTCAACCCGACCCTGGCGGAAGATGGTTTTGTGAGCGACCACACCTCGGTCCAGATCGTGCACGACAACATGCCATTCCTGGTCGATTCGGTCACCATGGCCATCAATCGCAGTGGCCGCACGGCGCACTGGATTGTCCACCCCTTGCTGTGCGTGGCCCGCAATGCGCAGGGTCGTCCCGAGACGGTGGACAGCGTGGCTGGTGGCAACGCCACCGGGCGAAGCGACCCGATCGAGTCGCTCATCATGGTGGAATGTGACCGCATTCTGGCTGCTGCAGAGCGGGAAGCGCTGGGCCGTGACCTGGATCGGGTGCTGGGCGATGTTCGCGGCGTAGTGCAGGACTGGGATGCCATGCTCGAGCGGGTTCAAGCCCTGGGGCTGGCGGTGGCGCGGTCGCCGCTGTCGCAGTCCAGCAAGCAGGAAGGCGTTGAATTCCTGCACTGGCTGGAAGACCGGCACTTCACCTTTTTGGGCGCGCGCAACTATGACATCCAGCGCGATGGCGACGCCGTCAGCCTGATCGCGCGGCCGGAGTCGGGCCTGGGCATCCTGCGCGGCGCCCCGCAGACTGCAGTGTCGCGCCTGCCACCCGAGGCCGTGGCCTTGCTTGAATCCGACGAACTGGTGCTGATCACCAAGGCCATGACGCGCGCCACCGTGCACCGCCCCGCCTGGCTCGACTACATCGCCATCAAGCGCTTTGACGACGCCGGCAAGGTGGTCGGAGAGGCCCGCTTTCTGGGGCTTTACACCTCGACCGCCTATGCCGCCGCAGTGGCGGATATCCCGCAGGTGCGGCGACGCGTGGCCGACGTGGTGGCTATTGCGGGCGTCGTGCCCAACAGCCACGCGGCCAAATCCCTGCAATCGATTCTGGACGTCTATCCGCGCGACGAACTGTTCCAGATCGATACCGCCACCCTGGCCGACCATGCCATTGGCATCCTGCGGCTGCAGGAGCGCCAGCGCACCCGGCTGTTCCTGCGCCGCGACCCGTTTGACCGCTTCACCTCGGCCCAGGTCTTTGTGCCCCGCGACCGCTACAACACCGAGCTGCGCGTGAAGATTGGCGCCGAGTTGATGGCGGCCCTCGATGGCCAGTCGCTCGAATTCACGCCCATGCTGACAGACAGCCCGCTGGCGCGCATTCACTACCTGGTGCGCGCCCGTGAGCACGCGCCGGTGAACGTGGACCTGCGCGCGCTTGAGGCGCGGCTGGCCCGGCTGGCCCTGCGCTGGGAAGACGAGTTCACCAGCGAGCTGCTGCGCGCGCACGGCGAAGGCCCGGGGCTGGCGCTGGCGCACCGCTTTGCCACCGCGCTCCCCACGGCCTACCGCGAGGATTTTTCGGCGGCGGTCGCCGCCGAAGACGCCGAAATGCTGGCCGGCCTGAGCGCCGCCTCGCCGCTGGCGGTCAAGCTGTACCGTCCGCTGGATGCCGGCGAAGGGCTGCTGCGCTTGAAGATCTACAACACGTCCAAAGTCCCGCTGTCGGACTCGCTGCCGGTGCTGGAGCGCATGGGGGCCCGGGTACTTGACGAGCATCCCTATCGAATCGGCAGCGACGCGCTGTGGGTTCACGACCTGGGCCTGCAGCTGCCGGCCAGCACCGATTTGGCCACCGTCAAGGTCCGGTTTGAGGCCCTGTTTGCGCAGGTCTGGCGCGGCGATGTGGAAAGCGACGACCTGAACCGGCTGGTTCTGAGCACCGCGCTCGACGCACGCGCCATTACCGTGCTGCGCGCCTACACGCGCTACTTCAAGCAATTGGGTTTTAGCTTCAGCCAAAGCTACATAGAGGCCGCGCTGAACAACAACGCGGGCATTGCCGAGGAACTTGCCAGACTATTCAATGCCCGCTTCGACCCGGCCCTGCCTGGCAACCGGGACGAGGCCCAAAAGCAGCTGACGACGCAGATCGAGGCCCATCTGGACGCAGTGGCCAGCCTAGACGAAGACCGCATCCTGCGGCAGTTTTTCCTCACGATAGGCGCTACCCTGCGAACCAACGCCTGGCAACTCACCGCCAGCGGCGAAAGCAAGCCCTACCTGTCGTTCAAGCTCAACCCGCGCGAAGTCCCTGGAGTGCCCGAGCCCAAGCCGCTGTTTGAAATCTGGGTCTATTCACCGCGTGTAGAGGGTGTGCATCTGCGCCGCGGCAAGGTGGCGCGCGGTGGCCTGCGCTGGTCTGACCGCCGGGAGGACTTCCGCACTGAAGTGCTGGGCCTGGTGAAAGCCCAGCAGGTCAAGAACACCGTGATCGTGCCGGTCGGCTCCAAAGGCGGCTTCGTGCTGAAGAACGCCCCGCCCGCCAGTGACCGCGAAGCCTGGATGGCCGAGGGCGTGGCCTGCTACAGGCTCTTCCTCTCGGGCCTGCTGGACGTGACCGACAACGTGGTCAAGGGTGCGGTGGTGCCACCGGCCAGCGTGGTCCGGCATGACCCGGACGACCCCTACCTGGTGGTGGCGGCCGACAAGGGAACGGCCACGTTCTCCGACATTGCCAACAGCGTGTCGGCCGACTACGGCTTCTGGCTGGGGGACGCTTTTGCCTCGGGCGGCTCGGTCGGCTACGACCACAAGAAAATGGGCATCACGGCGCGCGGCGCCTGGGAATCGGTCAAGCGCCACTTCCGCGCCTTGTCGGTCAACACCCAGACCACGCCGTTCACCGTGGCGGGCATCGGCGACATGTCGGGTGACGTGTTCGGCAACGGCATGCTGCTGTCCGAGCAGATCCGGCTGGTGGCGGCTTTCGATCACCGCCATATCTTCATCGACCCCACGCCTGATACGGCGCGCTCCTTTGCCGAACGGCAACGCCTGTTCGTGCAGCCCCGGTCAAGCTGGGACGACTACGACAAGAGCCTGATTTCAGCCGGCGGCGGGGTCTATCCGCGCTCGGCCAAGTCGATCAGCCTGAGCCCCGAGGCGCGTGCGTCGATCGGCATCGAGGCCGCCGAGCTGACCCCGGCCGAGCTGCTGCGGGCCATTTTGCTGGCGCCTGTGGACCTGCTCTACAACGGCGGCATCGGCACCTATGTCAAAGCCAGTTTCGAGAGCCACGCCCAGGTAGGCGACAAGGCCGGCGACGCGTTTCGCGTCAACGGCGGCGAGATGCGCTGCAAGGTGCTGGCTGAGGGCGGCAACCTGGGTTGCACGCAAAACGGCCGCATTGAATACGCCCAAAAAGGCGGCCTGATCTACACCGACGCCATCGACAATTCGGCCGGCGTGGACTGCTCCGACCACGAGGTGAACATCAAGATCCTGCTGGGCAGCGTAGTGGAAGCGGGTGATTTGACGCTGAAGCAGCGCAACGACCTGCTGGCCTCGATGACGGACGAGGTTGGCCTGCTGGTGCTGACCGACAACTACTACCAGACCCAGGCGCTCGAGATCGCCAGCCACCGCCCCCTGTACCTGCTGGACGGGCAGCAGCGCCTGATGCAATGGCTGGAGCGCAACGGCCGCCTGGACCGCGCCGTCGAATTCCTGCCTACGGATAAAGACATCGCGCAGCGCAAGGCCCAGAAAACCGGACTCACGGCACCCGAAGGCGCGGTGGTGCTGGCCTACGCCAAGATGTCAGTGTTCGACGGGCTGATGGACAGCAACCTGCCGGACGACCCGTACTACAGCCGTGCGCTCAAGGCCTACTTCCCCAAGGTCCTGACCGAAAAATTCGGCGCGGCCATCGCCAAGCACCCGCTCAGGCGCGAGATCATCGCCACCTTCATCACCAACACGGTGGTGAATCGCACCGGGGCCACCTTCGTCAACTTCATCGCGTCCGAAGCGGTCGCAACGGTGGCCGACGTGATTCGCGCCTTCACGCTGGCGCGCGAAATCTTCGACCTGGAACCGCTGTGGGACCAGATTGACGCGCTGGACTACCGGGTGGAGGCCATCCTGCAGCTCGACCTGCTGACCCAATTGATCGCCATCGCCCAGCGGGCGTCGCGCTGGATGCTGCGCGTGCGCACCCAAAGCACCGACCTGCCGACACTGATCGAGCGCTACCAGCCGGCGGCGCGCGAGTTGCGCGCCCACCTCGCGGACTGGCTGCCGCCCTCCGCCCACGCCAGCTGGGAGCAGGCCACGCTGAGCCTCGTGCAAGCCGGCGTGGAGTCGGCGCTGGCGCAAAACCTGACTGCGCTGGAGTTCATCTTCCCGGCGCTCGATCTGGTCGATCTGGCGCAAAACGCCAGTACCGGGCTGGAACAGGCGGCGCGCGCCTACTTTGGCGTCGAGGCCGAACTCGGCCTGACGCTCTGGCGCGCGGAGATCAAGCGCCTGCCCACCGACACGCTGTGGCAAACCCAGGCCCGCGGCAGCGCGCGCGACGACGTCTATTCGATCGCCAGCCAGATCACCCAGGGACTGTTGTCGCGCGGCGAAGATCTGGCGGGCTGGCGCGACCGGAATGCGCCGGCGATTGAACGCCTGTGCAAGCTGCTGGCCAGCATCAGCACCCAGGGCGCCGACCTGGCACCGGTTTCGGTGGCGCTGCGCGAGTTGCGGCATCTGGCCTGAGACCGGCTGCTGTCAGCACCATGAAACGCGAACACATCGGGCTATTTTTTGCCACGCTGAAGGCCGCCAACCCGATGCCGGTGACCGAGCTGGAATACACCAGCGTGTTTGAACTGCTGACCGCCGTGCTGCTGTCGGCGCAGGCCACCGACGTGAGCGTGAACAAGGCCACGCGCCGGCTGTTCCCGGTCGCCAACACACCGCAGGCCATCCTGAACCTGGGCGTGGACCGGCTGGAGGCCTACATCAAGACCATCGGGCTGTACCACTCCAAGGCCAAGAACCTGCTGGCGACCTGCGAGATGTTGATCGAGCAGCACGGCGGCCAGGTGCCGCGCACCCGCGAAGCGCTTGAGAAATTGCCCGGCGTGGGCCGCAAAACCGCCAATGTCGTGCTGAACACTGCTTTTGGCGAAGCGGTGATGGCGGTCGATACCCACATCTTTCGCGTCAGCAACCGCACCGGGCTGGCGCCGGGCAAGAATGTGCAGGAAGTCGAGCAAAAACTGATGAAACGCATTCCTCCCGACTACCTGGTCGATGCGCACCACTGGCTGATTCTGCTCGGCCGCTATGTCTGCATCGCCCGCAAGCCGCTGTGCTGGCAATGCGGGGTAGCGCCCTTTTGCGACTACCAGCCCAAGACCGAACCCCCGCCGGCCTGAATGCCGGCGCAGCAGGCCGCCACCACTGCACTATCAAATCAATAGCTGCTTGCGCCGGTGGATAAAGCGCAAAAAGCCTTTTTTTCCTGATTAGCTACCTGCCTCAGACAAGTATGAAAGCCGTCATTCCCGCGAAGGCGGGAATCCAGTAGCCAAGCGCCTTGAGAACCCTGGATTCCCGCCTTCGCGGGAATGACAAGCGGTTTTAGTCTGAGCTATGTATCTAATCAGGCTTTTTTACTTAAAAACCCGTCCCATCAGCCTTCTACCCAAGCCATGATCGACATTCTCACCGTCACCATGAATCCCGCGCTGGACGTGTCCACCTCGGCCGACAAGGTCATGGACACGCACAAGCTGCGCTGCACTGCCCCGATATTTCACCCTGGCGGCGGCGGGATCAACGTGGCCCGCGTCGTGCACCGGCTGGGCGGCGACTGTCTGGCGCTTTATCTGGCCGGCGGCATGAATGGGCAACGGCTGCGGCAGCTGCTGGACCAGGAGCAGGTGCGCGGCGATTGCATCGCTATTGCCGGCGAGACGCGCGAGAGCTTTTCGGCCCACGAAATGTCCAGCGGGCGCGACTTTCGCTTTGTGCTGCCCGGCCCGGCATTGACGCCCGGGGAGTGGCAGGCCGGCCTGGACTACATCAGCGCCCTCGACGCGCCCCCGCCTTACCTGGTGGCCAGTGGCGGCTTGCCGCCCGATGTGCCTGAAGACTTTTACGTCCGGCTGGCCAGGCTGGCCAAAGCACGCGGCAGCCGGGTGGTGCTCGACACCTCGGGGCCGGCGCTGGCGGCGGCATTGGCCGAAGGGGTGTACCTGGTCAAACCCAGCCTTCGGGAGCTGCGCGAGTTGACCGGCCATCCGCTGCAAACCGAGCAGGACCGGCATGCAGCGGCGCTGCAGATCATCAGGAGCGGCCAGGCGCAGGTGGTCGCCCTGTCGCTGGGCGAGGATGGCGCACTGCTGGTGACGGCCGACCGGGCGCTGCGGGCCAGAAGCCTGCCGGTGCCAGTCGCCAGCTCGATTGGTGCGGGCGACAGCTTCGTGGGCGGACTGGTCTGGGCACTGAGCCGGCATGAAGAACTGGAGCAGGCCTTTCGCTACGGCATGGCGGCGGGCGCGGCCGCCCTGCTCGCGCCGGGCACGGCGCTGTGCCAGGCGGCGGATGTGCAACGGCTGCACCGGGAAGTGGTCATCACCCCCGCTTGATCTAGCGCAAGCCAGCACGGCTTTTCACCCGCTACCGTAGGCCCCTAAAAGGCGACCCACAACACGGCAAGCTGGAGACACCCGCATGACGCAACCTTTCATCCGCTGGTTTGCAGACATTGGCATTGCCGATGTCGCGCTGGTCGGCGGCAAGAATGCCTCGCTGGGCGAGATGGTCCGCGAACTGGGCGCTCAGGGCGTGCGGGTTCCCAACGGTTTTGCCGTCACCGCCGGGGCTTACCGCTACCTGCTCGACCAGTCCCACGCCTGGCAAGGCCTGCACGACGCGCTCGATGGCCTGGACGTGAAGGACGTGGATGACCTGGCGCGGCGCGCGCAGCGTGCGCGGGAAATCATCCATGGCGCGGCGCTGCCGGCCGACCTGGCACGGGAAATCACGCAAGCTTACGCCCGGCTGCGCGAAGAATACGGCGAACAGGTGACGCTGGCCGTTCGCAGTTCGGCCACCGCCGAAGACCTGCCCACCGCCAGCTTTGCCGGCCAGCACGAGACTTTTTTGAACATCTCGGGCGAGGCCCGGCTGCTCGATTCGATACGCCAATGCTTCGCCAGCCTGTTCATGGACCGCGCCATCGCCTACCGGGTGGACCACGGCATCGACCATTTCAAGGTCTATCAGTCGGTCGGCGTGATGAAGATGGTGCGCTCCGACCTGGCCGCCAGCGGCGTCACCTTTTCGCTCGACACCGAAACCGGCTTTCGCGATGTCGTCTTCATCACCGGCGCCTATGGCCTGGGTGAAAACGTCGTGCAGGGCACGGTCGATCCGGACGAGTTCTACGTCTTCAAGCCCACGCTCAAGCAAGGCCACCGGGTCGTGCTCAGACGCAAGCTGGGCGGCAAGCAGATCCGCATGGTCTATGCGCAGGCCGCCGGGCGCGAGAGCACGCGCAACATGCCGACGCCGCCGGAAAGCCAGGCGCGCTTTTGCATCAGCGACGACGAGGTGCTGGAGCTGGCCGATGCCGCCGTCAGGATTGAAGCGCACTACAGCCGCAAGGCCGGGCAGCCGACGCCGATGGACGTTGAATGGGCCAAGGACGGCGTGGACGGCAAGCTCTACATCGTTCAGGCGCGGCCTGAAACCGTCGCTTCGCGAAAACCTTTGGGCCGGGTCGAGGAATACCGGCTGGGCGACCAGGGCAAGGCCATCGTCAGCGGCCGCGCGGTGGGCGGCAAGATCGCCACCGGCCGGGCGCGCGTCATCAGCGAGGTGTCCGAACTCAACCAGTTCCAGCCCGGCGAGGTGCTGGTGGCCGACACCACCATGCCGGACTGGGGAACGGTGATGAAAATCGCCGCCGCCGTCGTCACCAACCGGGGCGGACGCACCTGCCACGCGGCCATCGTGGCGCGCGAGATGGGCATTCCGGCGGTGGTCGGCTGCGACCATGCGACCACGGCCATCCGCACCGGCGACGAGATCACCGTCTCGTGCGCCGAAGGCAGCGCCGGCCATGTGTATGCGGGCCTGCTGCCGTTCACCACGACCAGCACCGACGTGGCCAGCCTGGAGCGGCCGCAGACGCACCTGATGGTCAACCTGGCAAACCCCGACATGGCCTTCCAGACCGCCCTGCTGCCCAACGACGGCGTGGGCCTGGCGCGCATGGAGTTCATCATTGCCGAGCACATCCACGCGCACCCGATGGCGCTGGTGCATCCCGAAAAAGTCGAGGATGCCGCCGTGCGCGAGGAAATCGCCGGGCTCACGCATCTGTTTGCCACGCCGTCCGAGTATTTCGTCAGGCAGCTGGCCGAAGGCGTTGGCACGATTGCGGCGGCTTTTTATCCCAAGCCGGTGATCGTTCGCATGTCGGACTTCAAGACCAACGAATACGCGAGCTTGCTGGGCGGGCGCTGGTTCGAGCCGCTTGAGGCGAATCCGATGATCGGCTTTCGCGGCGCCTCGCGCTATGCGCATCCGGCCTATGCCGAAGGCTTCGCGCTCGAATGTGCGGCCATGAAGCGCGTGCGCGACGACATGGGGTTGAGCAACGTGAAGCTGATGATTCCGTTTTGCCGCCGCGTCGAGGAAGGCGAGCGCGTGCTGCAGGCCATGGCCGGGCACAGCCTGGGGCGCGGCATGAACGGACTGGAAATCTACGTCATGTGCGAGATTCCGAACAACGTGATCCAGATCGACGCGTTTGCAAAACTGTTCGATGGCTTTTCAATCGGCTCCAACGACCTGACGCAGCTGGTGCTCGGGGTGGACCGCGACTCCGACATCGTGGCGTTTGACTTTGACGAGCGCGATGCGGGGGTCAAGATGATGATTCGCCAGACCATCGAAGGCGCGCGGCGCAACCATCGGCATGCGGGCATCTGCGGCCAGGCGCCGTCGGACTACCCGGAAATGGCGGCGTATCTGGTGGAACTCGGCATCGACTCGATGAGCGTCACGCCCGACACGCTGCTCAAGACCACGCGCGACGTGCTGGCCGTGGAAGCGCGCCTGGGGCGTGCGCCACGCGGCGCGGCGCCATCTTCTTCAACACCGCAAGCTGCGGACAGGAGCCCTTCATGAAGCAGACCATTTCGTCATTGATGCAGCGCGACGTGTGTTCGGCCGGCGCGGACGACACCTTGCAGACCGTCGAATCAAAAATGGTGGCCCGGGGATTGACCTGGGTGCCGGTGGTGGACGAAAGCGGCGCGGTGCTGGGCGTCATCAGCAGCCTGGACCTGCTGCGCTTTCATGCCGACGGGAAAGACGCCGCGAAGGTCTGTGCCTGGCAAGTCTGCACCTACAAGCCGATTTCGGTGCCTCCGGATGCCAGCCTCAGCGACGTGGCCCGGCTGATGGTCGAGGCAGCCATCCATCACGTCGTGGTCATGGACGGCAGCGACATCAAGGGCGTCGTGTCGTCGCTCGACTTTGTGAAAACCTTCAAGGACTAGCGGCAAATTGCTACGCTGTTGATAGCAACCCATGCTTATGGCTATTGCGCAAGAAGGCTTTTTGATGCATGAAACCGGAAGATGACTTCCCGTTTTGCTCCTTCCATCTCCGGGGGAAGGCGCCCTGCAAATTCGGGTACATGAGGCGACCTGAGTAGTTACATAATTTCATTGAAAATAGCCCATTGCGCACATCTGGCAAGCCAAAGCAGCTATCAAAACAGTAGCAATTCATCCAGTCAAGACCCGCATGACATCACTCCGTCAAGGCCCTGCCGGTCCCAAAGCCCGCCTGACTTCCTCCGCGTCAATGGAGCGGGCCGCCCCAAAGCCAGCCACTTGCCGGGCACCTTTAAGTTCGATGGCAATAAACCTGAAGTCGCCCAGCTGCGTCATGAATTCGGCCTCCGGAAATCTCTGCACATAAGCCGCCCGGCAGGCATCCCACGCCGGAGTGCCGACGTCCAGTTCCCGGGCGCGGCCGTCCAGGCTGACGCGTGGCAAGGCATGAACCGGCTCGCCATCTGCCTCGGACTGCATCACGAGCAGCGATACGTTCGGTCGCGCCTGCAGATTGCCCGTGTGGGCCGCCAATCCACTCACATGAATGACCAGGCACCCCAGCGCGGGCTCCAGCGCGTAGGGAACCATGGAGACAAAGGGAGCGCCGTCGCCGCCGATGGTCCCCATGGCGGCGACTCGCCTTGAATGCAAAAGCGAGCGCAGCTCAAGAGTCAGTCTGGATTCGTGAGACACAAGGCCTCCCTTGGAAAATGGATGTCCGAGCATAGGCCAAACAGCCGGAAATTGGCATATGCCCGCCCAGAGCGATGCCTGCACTCCTTATATCCAGGCCTGGCTTATGGCGTTGCCCGCGCACCGTACGTGATGGAAAGCACCACGCCCGCCCGAAAGCGCACCGTCGCCACGAGACTGCCGGGGCCACGGTCGTACAGCCATTCGTCCACCACCAGACAGGGAACGACCGAGCTGGCAAACGGCTCGGGCACAGGCTGCAGCCCCGGGTAGTAGTAAACCGGCGCGCAGTAGGAATCCTGAAGCAAGGGCTCCCCGCAGAGGTAGCGGACGGACAACCGGGAGTCCCCCACTTCAACAATGTGGCCGTTGCAACGCAGCGTTTCTGAGTGCACGGGCAGAAACAGCGCTGAAACCACAGCGGCAAGGCAAATGCGGATACGAAATTTCACATTTCCTCCTTTCGCACCAAGCCTCCCAAGGTAGCGAACACGTCTCTTCCTGATCAGAGCACGGGTTCTTTCGAAGCACAAAGGTCAATGAGAAAACCCGCATCGGCGACTGGAGTCTCCTGCCGACCATGCACGCCAGGGTGGTTCCCGCCTGCTTTTACTTGGCGAGCGAGAGAATCCAGGACACCAACTGACGCGCATCGCGTTCATTGATGGCCACGGCGTTAGGCGGCATCGCGAGGCCGGCGGCCTTGTTCTTCCAGTGGCTGGCATAAGGATTGGAGCCTTCCAGCACGATGCGGGTCAGGAACTCAGCCGCGCCGGGCTTGCCTTTGTACTGCGCTGCAACATCTTCCCAGGCGGGTCCGACAGGCAGGCTGCCGTCCTTGGCCGCCTGATGTTTCACGGTGTGGCAGGCAAAGCAACCCGCCTCGGATGCCAGTTTCTGGGCTTTTTCGATGCTGGCGGTGTCTGCCGCGGATGCAGCAAGCGACGTGAGCATGAGAAGACCGGTCAGGCCGGCGAGCAGAGAGCGATGAATCATGGTGAGAACCTCCAGTTGAAAAAATAATGCGAACTTGGGCAGGCATGAAGCATGTCGTACTGACTGGAAAAGACATTGATGGTGAACAACATTCCTCCATTTGTTGTTGGGCAATCGGATCACGCTTGCTCGAACGGCTCACGCCTCATGGGCTGAAAGGATGTGCTTTGCCTGTTTATCCGCAATATTTGGGCCAAATCAACTATCAGCTGAAAGAAGTAGCTTTCCCACTACAAGAGAAGGGTTTTTCTTGTTCCTGAAGGCTTTGGAGCCAGAAAACCAGCGCTGCGACTGTTCACGCGGAACGTTTTGTTCTGCGCAATGTTCATGTTTGACACAGTTTTTTGGGTCAGCCTGATTCACGCGGGCACGCGAGCCCCAGCCCTGAGCCGCCGGACAGGGATTCCCAAAGTGGAGGAATGAATGCGTCGAAGCGGGCCAGCCTGCAGCAGGTGGCGCGCTTCATTGATCAGAAGTTTGTGTGGCGCCAGATGCGGCGCGACTTCAATGGGACAACGCCGCGCTCAGGCGGCTGCCGGGCGGCGCTGGCGCAGCGCTTCATACAGGCACACGCCGCTGGCGACCGACACGTTCAGGCTTTCGACCGCGCCCTGCATCGGAATGCTGACCAGCTCGTCGCAGGTCTTGCGCGTGAGCTGGCGCATGCCTTCGCCCTCGGCGCCCAGAATCAAGGCCACCGGGCCGGTCAGGTCCACGTCGTAAATCGTCTTGGTTGCGTCGTCGCTGGTGCCGATACACCAGATGTTGCGTTCCTTGAGTTCGCCCAGCGTGCGCGCCAGGTTGGTCACCATGAAATACGGCACGGTCTCGGCCGCGCCGCTGGCAACCTTGGACACCGTCGCATTGATGCCGGCGGCATGGTCCTTGGGCGCGATCACGGCTTGCGCGCCGGCGCCGTCGGCCACGCGCAGGCAGGCGCCCAGGTTGTGCGGATCGGTCACGCCGTCGAGCACCAGCAGCAGCGGCTGATGGGTGCCGGCGGCTTCAAGCTGCTCCAGCAATTCATCGAGCGACGTGACCTGGGCCACGGCATCGACACGCGCCACCACGCCCTGGTGGCCGTGGCTGCCGCACATCTTGGCCAGGCGCAGGCCGTCGGACTCGATCAGCCGCACGCCGGCTTCGCGGGCGCGGTCGGTGAACTGGCGCATCCGGGCATCGCGGCGCGAGGCATCGTAAAAAACTTCAAGAACCGACTTGGGCGCGGTTTTGAGGCGAACACCGACGGCATGAAAACCGAAAAGAACTTTGGGGGAAGAAGACATCCGGCAATTATCGCTGCTGGGATTCCGATAGCCGCGCCAGCGCCTGACCGGCCAGAAGCACGGCGGCGCTGATTGCTATCTTGTTAATAGCAACTTATGCATGCCAGATATGCGCAAAAGCCTTGTTTCATCATGAAATCACGACCTGCCCGGCCTCGATGGTGATGCGCCGCTGGCAGCGCGCCGCAATGGCGGGGTCGTGCGTGACCAGCACCAGCGTCGTGCCGAGTTCCTGGTTCAGCTCGAACATCAGCTTCATCACCGTCTCGCCGGTGGCAAAGTCCAGGCTGCCGGTCGGCTCGTCGGCCAGCAGCACCGCCGGCTTGACGACAAAGGCCCGCGCCAGCGCCACGCGCTGCTGCTCGCCGCCCGACAGCACCTTCGGGTAATGGCCGAGCCGCTCGCTCAAGCCCACGCGCTTGAGCATGTCGCTCGCCAGCGCCCTCGCCTGCTTCATGCCCGAGAGTTCGAGCGGCAGCATGACGTTTTCCAGCGCCGTCAAATTGGCCATGAGCTGAAAGCTCTGGAACACGAAACCGACTTTTTGCGCCCGCAGGGCCGCGCGGTCGTCCTCGCTGAGCGCAAATATATCCTGGCCCGCCAGCCGCACCGTGCCTTTCGTGGGCGTGTCCAGCCCGGCGATGATGGTCAGCAGCGTGCTTTTGCCCGAGCCCGATGCGCCGACAATGGCGGCGGTTTCACGCGGAGCCAGCGCAAAGTCAATATCGCGCAAAATGGTCAGGGTGCCGGTCGAGTCGGTGACCGACTTGAAAACATGCTCAACGGAAACAATTGGAGAACTGGCAGGCTCCAATAACCCAGACAGCCTGGAAGAAACCTCACCCATCCCGGAAATCACAGGTTCAAACATGTCAACCCTCTTGAAAAACTTTAAATTTACTGCTGCCGACTGTAGCAAGCCTGGCCTGGCCGCGCGAAGCCGCTGGGCCAAACCCTTGGGATTCCTGTTGATGACCGCCTTGCTGGGCGCGCCTGCGTTCGCCCAGGCGCAGGCCAAAGCGCCAGCCCCGCCCACGGTCCTGATCGTCGGCGATTCGCTGAGCGCCGAATACGGCCTCAGGCGCGGCACCGGCTGGGTGCCGCTGCTCGAAAAGCAGCTGGCCAGCGAGAACAAAGCCGCCAAAGTCGTCAACGCCAGCATCAGCGGCGACACCACCTCGGGCGGCCGCTCGCGCCTGCCGGCCCTGCTGGCGCAGCACCAGCCGGCCACCGTGGTCATCGAGCTGGGCGGCAACGATGCGCTGCGCGGCCTGCCGCTGGACATGACCGGAAAAAACCTGAACGCCATGACACAGGCGGCCAAGAAAGCCGGCGCCCGGGTGCTGCTGGTCGGCATGCAGGTGCCGCCCAACTACGGCAGCGCCTACGCAGCGACCTTTTCCGGCCTTTTTGCGAAGGTCGCCAAGGAGGAAAAAGTCGCGCTGGTGCCTTTTTTCCTCAAGGGGATTGCCGATGGCGATGATGCCGCAGCCAATTTCCAGCCTGACCGAATCCACCCCAACGAGCCCTCGCAAGCCAGAATGCTGGCCAATGTGTGGCCCGAACTGAAGAAAATCATCCCGTGAGCCTGCAACGCATCTCCGCCGAACAAGCCCTGAACCAGCTCGCTGATTTTTCCGCCGTCATCGACGCCCGCTCTGAAGGCGAATACGCCGAAGACCACCTTCCGGGCGCGGTGAACTGGCCCAGCCTGCATGACGACGAGCGAAAGATCGTCGGCACCCAGTACAAGCAGATCAGCCAGTTCGAGGCCAAGAAGCTGGGCGCGGCGCTGGTCGCCAAAAACATCTCGGAACACATCCAGCGTGACGTGCTCGACAAGCCCAAGGAATGGCAGCCGCTGCTGTACTGCTGGCGCGGCGGCAAGCGCAGCGGCTCGCTGGCGCTGGTGCTGGACCAGATCGGCTTTCGGGTCACGCTGGTCGATGGCGGCTACAAGGCCTTCAGGGCGGCGCTGGTGGCCGACCTGCCGCAACTCGCAAGCAGGCACCACTACCGGGTGGTTTGCGGCCCCACCGGCTCGGGCAAGACGCGGCTGCTGCAAGCCCTGAGAGCGCAAGGCGCGCAGGTGCTGGACCTGGAGGCGCTGGCCCATCACCGCAGTTCGGTGCTCGGCATGATTCCGGGCGTGGCGCAGCCCAGCCAGAAGGCCTTTGACAGCCGCATCTGGGCCGCCCTGCGCAGCTTTGACCCTTTGCTTCCGGTCTATATTGAAAGCGAGAGCAAGAAGGTCGGCAATGTGGCGGTGCCTGAAGGGCTGATCACGGCGATGCGCGCCAGCCCCTGCCTGCGCATGGACCTGCCCGAGGGCGAGCGGGTTGCCTTGCTGCTTGAAGACTATGACTTTTTCGTCAAGGACATCGAATTTTTCTGCGAGCGCCTGATTGCGCTGACCGAGGCGCGCGGCAAGGCCACGGTGCAGGACTGGCAGGCGCGTGCCCGCAGCGGCGATGTGGCGTCGGTGGTGCTCGAATTGCTCATCAAGCACTACGACCCCGGCTACCTGCAATCCATGCAGCGCAATTTCACGCAGTATGAAAGCGCGCGCGCCCTGGCGCCGCGCGACCATGGCGTGCCGGCCATGACCGAACTGGCCAAGTCGCTGCTGGCCGAGGCTTGACGCAAAAAAACCCGGCATCACCAGTGACGGTCATGTCGGGTTTCAAGAACTTCAGCACGGTTTCGCTATCAATTAAATAGCTGACAGCGCCCGTGTATCAAGCGTAAAAGGCTTTATTTTCTTAAATTCAGGGCCAAAATACAGTTCAGGCGATTCAGGAAGCTGATTCGGCGGGCGGCATGCCCGGCTGGCCGTCGCTGGCTGCATCCGAGCCTTGAACACCGTCTTCAGCCACGTCATCTTCGGGTTTGCCTTCACCCTTGCGCTTGAGCTTGTCTTCTTTCTTGCGTTTTTTAGCCAGCTCCTTTTGACGCTTTTCGTAGGAGTAATTGGGAGTTGCCACAGCTTAGCTTTCGTGAATAGGTAACCCTTACTGTAATGCATTGGCGTCAGGCCCCGGGCACAGGCCCCTCACAGTCCGGCAAGAGCCTGGGCGATGTCGGCCTGCAGGTCGGCCACCGCCTCCAGGCCGACAGAAAATCGCACCAGGCCGCCCTTGTGCGGCCACGGTTTGGCGACGCGCAAAGCCGCCATGTCATACGGCACGCACAGGCTCATCGGCCCGGCCCAGCTGTAACCGAGCTTGAAGAGCTTGAGACTGTCGCAGAAGCGGTCAATCCGCGCCTGCGTGAATTCGGGCCTGAAAACCGCGCTAAACAGGCAGGCCGCGCCCAGGCAGTCGCGCTTCCATTCGGCATGGCCGGGCGAGTCCGGCAGGGCGGGATGCAGCACGGCGGCGATCTGCGGCTGGTCCTGCATCCAGCCGGCCAGCTGGCGCGTGGCGGCATCCTGCGCGGCATAGCGCAGGGCCATGCTGTTCAGGCCGCGCAGGACGAGTTCGGCATCGTTGCCGCTGACGCCGTAGCCCACGCGCATGTGGCAAAAATGCACCAACAGGTGCAGCGCCTCGCTGTTCGTGACCACCGAGCCCATCAGCACGTCGGCGCCGCCGCTGGGATATTTCGTCAGAGCCTGCACCGAGATGTCGGCACCCAGCGCGAAGGCGTTGAAGGCCAGCCCCGCGCCCCAGGTGTTGTCCAGGGCCGTGACCACGCCCTGAGGATGCGACTGGCCCGGCGCTGCGTTGTGCGCCCGCACGAGCGCCACCAGCGCGGGAAGGTCCGGGAACTCCAGCGTGATGGAACCGGGCGCTTCCAGCCAGACCAGGCGGGTTTTAAGCGTCAGTTTTGCGGCCAGATCGGCCGGATTCATGGCGTCGTACATCTGGCAGGTGATGCCCCACGAAGCCAGTTCGGCCTGCGCAAAGGCCTTGTTCGGACCATAGGCATTGTCGGGAATCAGCACTTCATCGCCGGCCTTGAGCAAAGCCATGTCCACCAGCACGATAGCCGCCAGTCCGCTGGGCACCAGGGTGCAGAACTGGCCGCCTTCGAGCGTGGCGATGCGCTCTTCCAGGGTGAAAGTGGTCGGCGTGCCGTGCAGGCCGTAGGTGTAGCCGGTCTTGTGCTTCCAGTCCCGGTTGCGCAGGGCGGCAACGCTGGGGAAGATGATTGTCGAGGCTTTGTGAACCGCCGGTGAAACGGCCTCAAAACCTGCTGGCGGGGTGTAGGGGTGGTGAATCAGCTGGGTGGATGGATGGCTCATCCCACAATGGTAGCGGCAAACCGAAGCGCCCTCTCCCCCAGCCAGGGCCGCGGAACCGGCTCCGCCGGGCCGCAGGCGCAGCGGCCCCCTCGGGGGGGCAGGGAACTACACGCAGTGAGCGACCGTGGGGGCTATATCTTCCACTTGTCCATCAACTGCACCGGCGTGAGCGCGTCGTAGCTCTCGAACGGCTGGTGAATCCAGGGATTGGTGGGCAGCGTCTCGACCGAATAGTCGGCATGAAACGTCGAAACGCCTTTGGTCCAGATGACGGCGCTGCGCAGTTCGGTGATGGGCTGGTAGTTGCTGCGAAGCTGCTGGACCACGGCATGCAGGGTGTGACCGGAATCCGCCAGGTCATCGACCAGCAGAACCCTGCCGGCGATCTCGCCCTTGGGCGTGGTGATGAAGCGGGCCATGTCCAGCTTGCCCTGCACCGTGCCGGCGTCGGCGCGGTAGGAACTGGTGGACATGATGGCCAGCGGCTTGTCGAAAATGCGCGACAGAATGTCGCCCGGGCGCATGCCACCCCGTGCCAGGCACAGGATGGTGTCGAACTCCCAGCCGGACTGATGAATCTTGATGGCCAGTTTTTCAATCAGGTTGTGGTATTCGTCGTAGCTGACGTAGAGATGCTTGCCGTCTTCGGTCAACATGAAATTGCTCCTGAATTAGTAGCTGCCTGCGCCCATATTCATTGCGCAAACAGCCTATTTCACTAAAATTTTCGAGATCAGGCCGCGTAGGGGTTACGCAGCAGGATGGTGTGGTCCCGGTCGGGGCTGGTCGAGATCATGTGAACCGGCACGCCGGTCACCTCCTCGATCCGCTGCAGGTAGCGCTGGGCGGCGGCCGGCAGCTTGTCGTACTCGGTGACGCCGACGGTGGTCTGGCTCCAGCCCGGCAGGGTTTCGTAAATCGGCACGCAGCGGGCAATGTCATCGGCGCCCATCGGCAAAATGTCGGTGGTCTGACCGTCAAGCTCATAGCCGGTGCACAGCTTGAGTTCTTCAATGCCGTCCAGCACGTCGAGCTTGGTGATGCACAGGCCCGACAGGCCGTTGACCTGCGCCGAGCGCTTAAGCAGGGCCGCATCGAACCAGCCGCAACGCCGGCTGCGCCCGGTGGTCACGCCTTTTTCGGCGCCAACGGAGCTGAGGTGGTAGCCGACCGTGCCGGGATTTTCCCAATCGAGTTCGGTCGGGAACGGCCCGCCGCCCACGCGGGTGCAATAGGCCTTGGTGATGCCCAGGATGTAGTGCAGCATGCCCGGACCCACGCCGGCGCCCGCCGCTGCATTGCCGGCCACGCAATTACTGGAGGTCACATACGGGTAGGTGCCGTGGTCCACGTCGAGCAGCGTGCCCTGCGCGCCCTCGAACAGCAGGTTCGCGCCGGCCTTGTGCGCGTCATTGAGTTCGCGCGAGACGTCGGCCATCATCGGCTTGAGCAGTTCGGCGTGCAGCATGGCTTCGTTGTACACCGTGTCAAAGTCAACGGCCGGCGCATTCAGGAAGCCGGTCAGCACGAAGTTGTGCAGTTCCAGCAACTCGCGCAGCTTGGCGGCAAAGCGCTCTGGGTATTTCAGATCCTGCACGCGCAGGGCGCGGCGGGCGATCTTGTCTTCATAGGCCGGGCCGATGCCGCGGCCGGTGGTGCCGATCTTCTCGGTGCCGCCCTTTTCGCGGAAGGTTTCGCGGGCAATGTCGATGGCCGCGTGGAAAGGCAGGATCAGCGGGCAGGCTTCGCTGATGCGCAGGCGCGAACGCACTTCAACGCCGGCTTTTTCAAGTCCTTCGATTTCCTCGAACAGCTTGGCCGCCGAAAGCACCACGCCGTTGCCGATGTAGCACTTCACGCCCGGGCGCATGATGCCGCTGGGAATCAGGTGCAAGGCGGTCTTGACGCCGTTGATGACCAGCGTGTGGCCGGCATTGTGGCCGCCCTGGAAGCGCACCACGCCCTGCGACATTTCGGTCAGCCAATCGACCAGCTTGCCCTTGCCTTCGTCGCCCCACTGGGTGCCCACGACCACGACGTTGCGGCCGGTGGCTGCGCTTGGTTTGTTTGTCATCTTCAGTTCTCGTTAAGGATCTAATGGATAAAGCCGGCGCGGGGTCTGGCCCGTCGCACAGCGTTTCGTACCGCTTCCGGGATGCGGCTTAATGGCGTGGCTGCACCACCCATTGACCAGCCTTCAGGGCCAGTTCGCGGTCGCAGTCAAATTCATTGACTTCATTTTCATGGCCGGGCAGCATGCAGGTCACGGTTTCGCCGTTGGCCCGCAAGCGGGCAACGGCGGCATTCAAAATGGCATCGTCACCCCAAGGCGCGCAAATAGCCGCTTTCAGGGGGCGCGGCGGCAGCACGCTGACCAGTTCCTTCAAGTCAAGGCTGAAGCCCGCGGCCGGCCGGTTGCGGCCAAAGACGGCGCCAACCTCGTCGTAGCGGCCGCCCCGAGCCAGTTCGGCGCCCTGGCCGTAAATGGCAAAACGGGCGCCACTGTAATAGGCGTAGCCGCGCAGGTCGGCCAGGTCGAAGCTGACCTTGACATCCGGGGCATGCGATGCCAGCCACTTCAAATTCTGTAGCGCTTCATGCACGCCCGGCAAGCGTGGAAGGGTTTTTTCAGCCTCAAACAGCACCTGTTCATCTCCGTAGAGCTGCAGCAGCGCCATCATGCCTTCGCGCGCGGCTGATGAAATATCGCCATGCAGGCTAGCGAGCAAACTGCCCAATTCGCTCGCGTCCTTGGCCGCCAGCGCCGCATGGATATGCGCCAGGGTGGATGCGCCAAGGCTGGCGCCGGCCAGCAGGCTGGCAACGATGCGAACGTCCGCCATGTCCACCATCAGGTCGGTGACGCCAGCCGCTTTCAGGCAGTCCAGCGCGAGCCGCTGGGCCTCAAGATCGGCTTCCAGACCGGCATGGCCGTAAATTTCCGCACCGAACTGCAAGGGCTCGCGGGTAGCATGGGGCCGGTCGGCGCGCGTGTGCAGCACCGGGCCGCAATAGCAAAGACGGGCCACGCCACTGCGGTTCAGCAGGTGCGCATCAATGCGGGCGACCTGGGGCGTGGTGTCGGCGCGCAGGCCCAGGGTGCGGCCAGACAGCTGATCGACCAGTTTGAAGGTTTGCAGGTCCAGCGCTTCGCCGGTCCCGGTCAGCAGCGACTCCAGGTGCTCCAGCAGCGGCGGCATGACCAGCTCGTAACCGTAGCTGCGGGCCGTGTCCAGGAACAGACGGCGCAATTCTTCGATGTGACGCGCCTCGGAGGGCAGGACATCGGCAATTTGATCGGGCAATTGCCAAGATGACGACCAGGCGGGCATTGTAATTTTCGTGAGCTGTTAAAACCGGCATTTTACCGGGCTTGGCGATGGTTTAGCCTGACAGGCTGGCGGATGTGACCGTCAGGCAGAAATACTGCGTTCAGTTCTGCCGCTGACCACTGCTGGAACAGGAGTGCGATCAGCCCAGGACTCAGGCCAGCATTGCCAGAAAAATCAGGCCGATGGCGATGCTGCATAAACCGAAAAAGCGGATCTGGCCATTGCTCAGGCCAAGAATCTGCTCAAACATGCGGCGCCAGCCCGAGGGAGAAATAAGGGGCAGAAGCCCCTCGATCACCAGCAGCAGCGCCAACGCTTGCCAGAGCGTGCCGGAGTCCAAGGCAGATTGCTTTTAACGGGAAGCCGCGCTGCCAGATCCGCGCATGGCCTTGAAGAAATCCGAGGAAGGATCAACCACCATCACATCGCTCTTCTTGCTGAAGCTGGCCTTGTAGGCATCCAGGCTGCGGTAGAACTGGGCAAACTGCGGATCCTGGCCAAACGATTGAGCAAAAGTCCGGGCCGCCTCGGCATCACCCTCGCCCTTGATTTTCTGTGCGTCCCGATAAGCATTGGCCACGGTAATTTCACGCTGGCGGTCTGCATCAGCACGGATTTTTTCGCCTTCAGCAGCACCGGTGGAACGCAGTTCGTTGGCCACCCGCTTGCGCTCGGCCTCCATACGGCGATAAACCGATTCAGTGATGGCTTCCACATAATCAACGCGGGTGATTCGTACATCAATCACATCGACACCCCACGGACTGCTTCCACGGACCACCGCAAGCACTTCCTTTTTCACATCGGCCATCAACTGTTCGCGTTTGAGCGACAGCAGATCCTTGACGGTGCGCCGGTTGATTTCTTCCTGAAAAGCGTTGCGGACCACACGATTGAGCTGGTTGGCGCCCGCCTTCTCATCAAGGCCGACGTTACGGATGTACTCCGAAGGATTGATGATGCGCCAGCGCACATACCAGTCAATCACGACACGCTGCTTTTCAGCGGTCAGCATGGGTTCCGAGTCGGTGCTTTCAAGTGTCAGCAGCCGCCGGTCAATGTAGGAAACATTCTGGAAAGGCGGGGGCAGCTTGAAATTGAGGCCGGGCTCCAGAACCACTTCCTTGATCTGACCCAGTGCATACACCACGCCAAACTGGCGCTGATCAACAACAAACAACGTGGAACTGAGCAGCGCCAGCAGCACCAGCAACGAAGAAACGACAAGTCCGACTCTATTCACTTTTTGTTTTCCTTAGCGGGTTTCACGTTCGCGGGTGCGGGAGGTATCGCGCGCACGGGAATCGACAGGCAGGCCGTTGGCAGGCGGCTGCGCTGCGGGAGATGCGGCCCCACCGGGCGCAAGCAACGGATCGGAAGCTGCCGATCCACCAGCTTGCCCGGACATCTGCATGATTTTGTCAAGGGGCAGGTACAACAGGTTGGACCCCTGGCGGGACTCAACCAGCACCTTGGTGACATTGGTATAGACCTGCTGCATGGCGTCCGTGTACATGCGGTCACGGGTTACCTGCGGTGCTTTCTGGTATTCGGCCAGGACCGAGCTGAAACGCTGCGTATCACCCTGCGCCTGCGCCACGATACGAGCCTTGTAGGCATCGGCCTCTTCCTTCAGCCGTGATGCGGAACCGACGGCGCGGGGCACGACATCATTGGCATAGGCTTGGGCTTCGTTCTTGGCACGCTCGCGCTCCTGTCCGGCCTTGAGCACATCATCAAATGCGGCCTGCACCTGCTCGGGCGGGCGCACACCACTTTGCTGCAGATTGATGGCGACCACTTCGACACCCACCTTGTAGCGGTCCAGGATGGTCTGCATGAGCACCCGAACGCGCGGGCCGATCTGGTCGCGCTCTTCGGCAAGAGCCATGTCCATTTTCATTTTTCCAACCACTTCACGCACTGCGGTTTCAGCCGCCTGAACCACTGCAGCGGAAGGATCCTTGCTTTCGAACAGATAGGCGCGCGCATTGTTCAGGCGGTATTGCACGGCAAACTTGATCTCGACAATATTCTCGTCTTCAGTCAGCATGGCCGAGTCGCGCAGGCCGGTTGCCTTCAGGATGGTGTCACGGCCTACATCGACCGACCGGATCTGGGTCACCACCACGATTTCGTGGCGCTGTATCGGATACGGCAAACGCCAGTTAAAACCGGCGCCCACCGTTGACTGGTATTTACCGAACTGGGTAATCACCGCTTGCTGACCTTCCTGGACGATGAAAAATCCGGTTCCCAGCCAGATCAGCGCCACCACGGCGGCAATCAGGCCAACGCCAATACCGGCGTTTTTCATGTCAGGCTGAAATCCACCGCCATTGCCGCCATTGCCCTTGTTGCCACCGCCAAGGCCACCCCGGTTGCCGCCATTTTTGGCCCCGCCAAACAAACCACTCAATTTCCGATTGAAATCGCGCCAGAGTTCATCCAGATCTGGAGGCCCCTGATTCGGTCCCTGACCCTGTGGGCGATTACCGGGTTTGGGAGGCTGCCGGTCTTCGCGTGGTCCGTCAGGCTTGTTGCCGTCAGACGATGATTTATCTTCATCCCGGCCCCAGCGCGGATCATTGAGATTGAATATGCCTTGGGCGCGTTGTTTGAGCCGACCCGGAAAGTTCGTCAGCGTCTGCAGCACGGGATTCAAATTCATGGAAAAAAACTCGCTTTTTTGTTACACCGACATTGTGCCTAACGAAATTGCCAGGTCGGGCAATATCATTGGGGTGTTTGGGGAATATCGCTGGTCTGCACGCTCGCAGCCTGAGCCGCCAGCAACTCGCGAAGCAAATTCAGGCCTTCACCTGTTTTAGCACTCACAAACACACGTTCGACACTGCGGCTGGATCCTTCAAAAGCATCCCTGAGTTCGAACTTGTCTTTCAGATGCAGGGGCAAGCTGCTTTTTTCAATGGCATCGAGCTTGTTGAACACCAGTATTTGCGGCACATCGGCGGCACCGATCTCGGACAGCACGCGTTGCACCTGCTCAATCTGCTCCAGATAGTCAGGATTTGAGCCATCGACCACATGCAGCAGCAAGTCAGCATCGACGGCTTCCTTCAAGGTTGCAGCAAAAGCATCAATCAGTCCGTGCGGCAAATCGCGAATAAAGCCAACCGTATCCGACAGCGAGGCAGAGCGACCCGCCTCGCCGAGATAAAGCTGGCGTGTGGTGGTGTCCAGCGTTGCAAAAAGCTGGTCCGCCGTATAGGCACTGGCCTTGACCAGGGCATTGAACAGGGTGGATTTTCCAGCGTTGGTGTAACCAACCAGAGAAATAGAGAATGCATTGCGCCGCTCACGCTGCTTTCGCTGCGTTTGGCGCTGTTTTTTGACTTTGGTCAGGCGTTCCTTGGTGCGCTTGATGGCATCGCCAATCATGCGTTTGTCAAGTTCGATCTGCTTTTCACCTGGCCCGCCGCGAACACCGGCGCCACCAGTTTGCCGCTCCAGATGGGACCAGCGGCGAACCAGTCGTGTTGACACGTACTGCAAGCGCGCCAGTTCAACCTGAAGCTTGCCTTCATGGCTGCGGGCACGCTGGGCAAAAATCTCCAGGATCAGCAGCGTCCGGTCGTTGACCGGCATTTCAAGATGCCGCTCAAGATTGCGTTGCTGGGCCGGGCTGAGTGACTGATCGAACAAAACCTCAGTGGCACCCGTATCGAGCGCCAGCATCTTGATTTCATCAGCCTTGCCCGAGCCAATAAACAATGCCGCATCCGGAGCCTTGCGTTTGCAGGTGATGCGCGCCACAGGCTCCAGGCCTGCAGTTTGCGCTAGCAAACCGAGTTCCTGCAGATTCGTATCAAAATTGGGAAGGCCCAGATCGACCCCTACCAGAAGGGCGAGTGCTTGTGTTTTCACCAAAGCGTAGTACGTACTCAGCTGGTTGGTGATTCTTCAGACTCGGTCGTCGAAAAATTCACAGCGCGGCCAGGAACAATGGTGGAAATCGCATGCTTGTAAACCATCTGAGTGACGGTATTGCGAAGCAGAACCACGTATTGATCGAAGGATTCGATCTGACCCTGCAATTTGATCCCATTGACGAGATAAATCGAAACAGGAACATGCTCGCGACGCAAGGTGTTGAGAAATGGATCCTGCAAGAGCTGGCCTTTATTATTGCTCACGATATTTTCCGTGTTCAAAAGTTAATAGAACTTGACCATACCACACCCGTTTGGGTGGGTTTGTAGTGCAAAGCCTATTCCTTGTCCTTAAAAGGATTAACAGAGCTTTTCAGTTGGATTCGCAGGGGTGTGCCAACCAGATCGAACTCCTTGCGGATGCGACCTTCGAGGTAACGCTTGTAAGACTCGGTCACATGATCCAGCGAGTTGCCGTGAATGATGACAATGGGCGGGTTCATGCCGCCTTGGTGGGCGTAGCGCAGCTTGGGACGGAAGACGCCCGAACGCTGAGGTTGCTGGAATTGCACCGCTTCCATCAGCAGACGGGTCAGCACCGGCGTGGACATCTTGCGGTTGGCTGAGGCGTGTGCCTGAATAATCGATTTCCAGACCGGACCCAGGCCCTGGCGTTTGATGGCTGAAATATGATGAATGGATGCGAACTTCAGGAAACCGAGCCGGGTTTCAATGGAGCGCTGCAGTAGTTCACGCTGGTAGGCATCCACCGCATCCCATTTATTGACCGCCAGCACCACTGCACGGCCGCTTTCAAGGATGTAGCCGGCGATGTGCGCATCCTGGTCCGTCACGCCCTGCGTGGCGTCCAGCAGGAGCAGCACGACGTTGGCATTTTCAATGGCTTGCAGGGTTTTGACGACCGAGAATTTCTCAATGGCCTCGAAAACCTTGCCCTTGCGGCGCAGACCTGCGGTATCAATCAGCTCGAACTTCTGCTCGGCATGCTCAAACGGTACCGAGATGGCATCCCGTGTGGTTCCGGGCAAGTCAAACGCGACCAGGCGCTCCTCGCCCAGCCAGGTATTGATCAGCGTTGATTTTCCGACGTTGGGGCGGCCTGCTACAGCCAGCTTGATGACCGCCGGATCTTCCTGCTCGGTCTCTTCTGCCGGATCGGGCAGATTGAGCGGTGCCAGCGCCAGGTCCACCAGCATGCGCATGCCTTGTCCGTGGGACGCGGAAACGGCCAGCATCTCGCCCAGCCCAAGTTCAAAAAACTCGGAAACCTGGGTGCCTTCAGGCAGGCCCTCGGCCTTGTTGGCCGCCAGCACTGTCGGCTTTCCGAGCTTGCGCAGGTAGTTGGCGATGTCGTAGTCCTGCGCGCTGATGCCGGCGCGCGCATCAACCACAAAAATGACCACATCGGATTCGGCGACGGCCTGGCGGGTCTGCCTGGCCATTTCCTTGTAAATGCCGGTGACGGCATCGGGCTCGAAGCCGCCGGTATCGATCACGATGTACTCGTGGGGACCGAGCTTGCCGTTGCCGTAATGACGATCACGCGTCAACCCGGCAAAGTCGGCCACGATCGCATCCCGCGTCTTGGTCAGCCGGTTAAAAAGTGTTGACTTGCCCACATTCGGGCGGCCAACTAACGCAATGACAGGTTTCATCAAAAGAGTAAATCAGTTTCTGGCAAGGATGCCGTTATTCGGGCTGGAAGCCGTAAATGCCGCCGTTACGGGTGACGGCGACCAGGGTATTGCCCGCAAGCACTGGGGCAGCGGAAATTGCCGAGCCGTCGGTGCTCAGGCGATTGAGCAGGGAGCCATCTTCACGCGACAGCAAATGGATAAATCCGGTGGCATCGCCAATCACGACAGAGCGCCCGGCCACCAGAGGCGCGGTCAGCCCCCGATAACGCAGACGCTCGCTGGACCAGACACGCTCGCCATCGGTGCGTTTCCAGGCCATGACGGTGCCGTCGGCTTCGGTACCAAACAACAGGCGATCATCGCCCTGAATGCCCTGCACGCCGTTGGCAGGCTTGGTCCACAACACGCTGCCACGGGCAGTGTTGACGCAGCCAATGCTGGCCTGAAAAGCCCGTACGCAGACACTGTCACCCACGCGGCTGACGCTTCCGACCAGATCAACCAGCCGCTCAACGTCGTTGATGCCGCGCGGCGTGGCAATCGGCGCTTCCCATTGAATGCTTCCATCTGCAGGGTTCATGCCTGCCAGTCGCCCGGCCAGACCGACGACCAGGGTGTCGCCAACGGCCAGCATGACACCGGACTGGCGCAGGACCAGCGGTTCACTGGAACGCTGCTGGGTCCACAGCTTGCGGCCGGTCTGGCCATCAAAGGCATTCACCGAACGGTCCGCAGCGAGAACAAACACCCGTTCGCCCGCAACAAACGGAGCCGTGAACGCCTGGGCGGCCAGCTTTTGGCGCCACAGTTCGCGTCCAGCCTGCATCGCAACGACTTCGTTCGCTTTCGTGACGACGGCAAGCACTTTTCCATCGCTTCCAACGCCGGCAGCGATGGGCGTCTTCAGCGCCACCCGCCAGATGTCGCGGCCAGTTTGTGCATCGAGCAGCGCCACGATGCCGTCGTCACTGGCAACGCCAACGCTGTTGCCGGAAACGCTCGCATCCAGCGGAAAACTGACTTGGCCCATGCGATTGCTCCAGCTTTGGCGAACCGAGACCAGGGCCGTCACCGGCTGGAGTTCCGTGGGCTGGGGCTTTTTCACGCCACCAAAACAACCGGCCAAGATTGCTATGCTAATAATAGCTAGAGGTGCCCGTGCAGAAAGCGCAAATGGCCAAAAATACTGTTTTTTCATTTATTCGCTCCGGCATTTTCGGCAGTTGCAAGCTTGACCTGCCCGGCAGCGGGATCAACACCCAGCGCATTGAGCTTGACCTCGACCAGGCGCCGGTATTCGGCACGCTCGTCAAGCGCCTTGTAGGCTTTTTCGTACTCGGCTTTGGCTTCGACTTTCTTGCCTTGCGCCATCAAGATGTCACCGCGCCGGTCAGCAACCAAACCTGAGAAATCTTTCGGGAAAGCACCCGACACCTGCTGCAGCGCTTCGTCATACGCTTTCTTTTCAAGCAGGATTCCGGCAAGGCGAAGCTTGGCTACCGCCTGGTAACCCGGATCGGAGACTTTGTCGGCAACCCAAGTCAGGGCGGCGCGGGCGGCATCGGCATTGCCTTTTTCGTAGTGAGCCTTGGCAGCCAGAAGGCCGGCTTGCTGGGCGTAAGCGGTACTGCCGAAACGCTCTTTCATGTCAGCCAGCGCGCGGTCAATCCTTGCAGTTTCGCCCGACTGTACGGCGCGCTCGATCTCGTCGAACATCACCGAAGCCTGTGCAGCCTGGCTGCGCTGCCAGTACTGGTAGCCGTTCCAGGCGGCAAAGGCCCCTAAAACGACAATCAAAGCCCAGGTAATCAGGTTGCCATACTGCTTCCAGAAATGCTTGAGCTCGTCAAGCTGTTCCTGTTCTTCCAAATCGAGGTGTTGTGCCATAAATCTCTGGTAGTTCTACCCGATGAAGGGGTGGATTGAATCAATTGATTGTAGAGTGCCCAACAGGCGCTCAAACCGCCGTCTTACTGCAAAGCATCTGCGCCCATGCGGCTACATCGTTCAGCGGTTGAAGTGTCTGGACCTGTGCAGATCCGGCTTTCTCGCTGCGCAGGGGTTTGACGGCAACGCGGCCTTCGGCCAGTTCGTCGGCACCAAAAATCAGCGCAAACCGGGCGCCGCTGCCATCGGCCCGCTTGAATTGCGACTTCATGCTGCCCATGCCTTCCGGTGTGGTGCTGGCGTGCATCTGTACGCTGATTCCCGCTGCGCGCAAGGCCTGAAGCGTTTGCAGCACGACCGGAAGCGCAGAGGCTTCAGGGATGACCGCATACGCATCCGGCACTGGATGCTCGACGAGGGCGCCCTGCTCCTTGATGAGTTCGAGTACCCGCTCGACGCCCAGAGCCCAGCCCACGGCCGGGGCCGGCTTGCCACCCATCTGCTCGATCAGGTAGTCATAGCGCCCCCCCGCGCAAATGGTTCCCTGCGCGCCCAATCGGTCGGTCACGAATTCAAACACCGTGAGGTTGTAATAGTCCAGCCCGCGCACCAGTCGATGGTTGAGCGTCCAGGGAATGCTGTTGGCATCCAGAATGGCTTTCAGCCCTTCAAAATGCGCCAGCGACTGGGAACCCAGAAAATCGATGAGACGTGGCGCGCTTTCGACCACGGCTTTCATGGCCGGATTTTTGGTATCGAGAATGCGCAGCGGGTTGCTGTGCAGGCGCCGTTTAGCCTCCTCGTCCAGAGCATCCGCATGCTGTTCAAAATGGGCGATCAACTGGGCGCGGTGCTGGGCGCGCTCTTCAGGCTGGCCCAGACTGTTGATTTCCAGGCGCCAGTCCGTCAGGCCAAGTTCTTTCCAGAGCGCGGCAGCCAGCAGGATCAACTCGGCATCCACTTCGGGACCCGCAAAGCCCAGGGCTTCGGCACCGATCTGGTGGAACTGCCGATAGCGACCACGCTGGGGCCGCTCACGGCGGAACATCGGACCCATGTAATAAAGGCGTTTTCCGCCGTCATAGAGCAGGTTGTGTTCGGTGACGGCCCTGACCACGCTGGCGGTATTTTCAGGCCGCATGGTCAGGTGATCATGGTCGCCATGCTTGTCGGAGCGGTCTTCGAAAGAATACATCTCCTTCTCGACAATGTCGGTGACCTCGCCGATGCCACGTACAAACAGCTGCGTGTGCTCCAGGATGGGCGTGCGAATGTTGCGGTAGGCATAGCGCCCCATCAGGCCGCGAACCTTGTCCTCCAGCCACTCCCAGCGCGCCGAGTCCGGCGGCAAGATGTCATTCATGCCCTTGACGGCAGCAAGTTTTTCAATTTTGACCGGCGCGGATTTTCCTGCCCGGTCGGCAGTCATTTTTTCAGGCATGTAGTTCAGGAGGCTTGGGCGACGGCGTGCGCGCCAAAGCGGTTTTCTATGTAGTTTTCAACGATGACCTGGAACTCCTGCGCGATGTTGTCGCCGCGCAGGGTCAGTCTTTTTTCGCCATCAATAAATACCGGCGCCGCTGGCGCTTCGCCTGAGCCGGGCAGGCTGATGCCGATGTCGGCATGCTTGCTTTCACCCGGACCATTGACGATACAGCCCATCACGGCGACCCTGAGGCCCTCGACGCCCGGATACTGTTCGCGCCAGACCGGCATCTGCGCGCGCAGGAAATCGTCAATCTGCTTGGCCAGTTCCTGGAACGTAGTGCTGGTGGTGCGGCCGCAGCCGGGGCATGCCGTCACGCTGGGTACAAATGTCCGCAAGCCCAGGGCCTGCAGGATTTCGGAAGCGATGACCACTTCCTGTGTGCGGGCCTCGCCCGGCTGGGGCGTCAAGGAGACACGAATGGTGTCTCCGATACCTTCCTGAAGCAAAATCGAGAGCGCCGTGGCCGATGCCACCGTGCCCTTGGTGCCCATGCCCGCCTCGGTCAGGCCCAAGTGAAGCACGTGATCGGTGCGTTTCGCCAGTTCGCGGTACACGGAAATCAGATCCTGGACGCCGCTGACCTTGCAGGACAGGATGATCTGGTCACGGCGCATTCCCATGTCTTCGGCGCGCTGGGCAGAATCAATGGCGGAGGTAATCAGTGCTTCATACATGACCTGCCGAGCGTCCCAGGGCGCGCTACGCGCACTGTTTTCGTCCATCAGGCTGGCAAGCAGTTCCTGGTCGAGGCTGCCCCAGTTCACGCCGATGCGAACGACCTTGTTCCAGCGCAGGGCCGCTTCAATCATCTGGCCGAACTGCGTATCGCGCTTGTTTCCCTTGCCCACGTTGCCGGGGTTGATGCGGTACTTGGACAGCGCCTGGGCGCAGGCAGGGTAATCGGTCAGCAGGCGGTGGCCGTTGTAGTGAAAGTCGCCAATCAGCGGTACATCAATTCCCATGCGATCGAGTTGCTCACGCACATAGGGAACGGCTGCTGCGGCCTCGGGCGTATTCACCGTGATGCGGACCATTTCTGATCCGGCCAAGGCAAGCTCCTTGACCTGAATGGCCGTGCCAATCGCATCCACGGTGTCGGTATTGGTCATGGACTGGACACGCACCGGCGCATCGCCACCCACGGTAACCACACGCGAACCCCAGACAACACGGGACTGCAGCGAATGATGCGCTTTGGGAAAAGCGGACTCAATGGGAAGACAGGTTTGCACTATTTCACCTCGAAACGGGCAACATTGTTCTTGGTGACGCTGGCCAGATCAAAAGCCTGGCCACGCACCTGAACCTGCATTAGATTAGCACGGCTCACCACCACAACCAGCGGCGGCGCTCCCGATACGCCGGCAGACTCGCCAGTTCGAAACGCACGGTCCATGACCACCACGCCTTTGGCGTCAGTCACTTTTATCCTGGATGCGCCTTTTGCACTGAAAGTGATCGCAGCATCGGGATTGACATCTACAGCGCCTGCAGATGAAAGTGTATTCGGCGGAGTTGCTGGAGTTGCTACATCGGCAGGAACCATGCTGCCCAAGGACGGATTTGGAGTCATTCCGGACGATTCACTGCCTGCGGATACCGGGGTTGTCACGGTTGTTGTGACGGAAGCTGGCTCAACAAGCTGGGTTGGGTTGGCCGCATCCTGCCCCCCTTGCCGGTGTCTTGCAATTTCCTGCTGGATGGAGGGCAGAAAGATCAGGACCAGCGCCCCGAGCAGCAAGGCAAGGCCGACCAGAACAGCTGGCCGTGAAATATGGGCCCATAGAGGCGCAGCATGCCTGCCGCTGCGGGCACGGAATGGCGCATTGATGCCCCTGTTTTGGGAAGTCACCTTGAAAGCGCTAATGGCGGGAAGCCGATGCAGTACAGGTGCTGGATCAAGCTTGAGGATGCGGCACATGCTGGAAGCCAGCGCACGCGCAAATACAGGGTCAGGCAACAGGTCAAGTCGATCCTGCTCAAGCGCCTGCAATTTATGGAGCGGAACCTTCAGCAACGCCGCCAGCGTGGCAATGTCCAGGCCCTGGGATTGCCTGGCCTCACGAAGCAACGCACCTGCAGTATCCTGCTGACCCGCCGCGCCCGCGTTCAATTGAGCACCCAAATTAATCACTGCCGCGCCAGGTTGCGCATGCTGCACGGCTTCATCCTTACTCATTGAATGAGCCCTTCTCATAAGCGGCAGCCTCGGGAGACTGTTCAAAGCGTTTTTTCAACTGACTGGCCAATTGCACCACGGCTTCCTGATTGTTGAGTTTTCGCTCGGTTTTGATACCCAGCCAGAGCGTCTGGGCATTGGCCAGTTCGCTGTTGTTCAGGCGGCGAATATAAAACTGGGCACGCGTCAAATCACCGCGCGCATACAGCAGCTTGGACAGGTTGTAGCCCGTCACAGGATTGCCTGCATCAAGCTCGTAGGAATGCATCAGGCTTTGTTCAGCCTCGCTCAGTTGTCCCGCATTCACCTGGCACACACCCAGAGCCATCAGGGTTTTAGCTTTTCCGGTGTAGGTCGGATTGGCAGCGGCCTGGGCAAACAGCTTGAACGACTCGGCATAGCGGGACTGCTGACACAGCATCCAGCCGTAGTTGTGGGCCACGCCGGCATCGCGCGAATTGAGGGCCAGCGCACGGCGAAAGCTGTCCTCTGCCAGCGGAATGTCGTTGAGCCGCATATAGACCAGCCCGCGCAGGTTATAGGCATCGACAAAATTCGGGTCGGTGGCCAGCGACTGCTTGATTTCATCCAGGGCAACTTTGGTCTGACCCTGTTCAAAATAGCCGGTGGCCAGTTCAACCCGTAACCGTGCGCGGCGGCGCTGATCGGTTTCATCAGAATCGGTGATCAGGTCAGTCCTGTTGCCCAAACCTTCAGTCGTGCCTTGCTGATTCGCGCAGCCTGCAAGCAGCACAGCCCCCCAGCAGGCGGACATCCAGAACAGACGCGAAACACTTCTCATGCCGCATCCCCGTTAACAACCACCACCTTGATGCCGCCCAGCATGCCCTGGCGCTGCGCAGCCATGCGCTGGTCCACACTGGTGCGATCCTGCACATCACCAGCCAACTGGCCGCAAGCCGCATCAATGTCATCGCCCCGGGTTTTACGCACGGTGGTGATGATGCCTGCGTCCATCAGGATTTTGGCAAACGCCATGACCTGCGGCATGTCTGAACGCAGCAGTCCGGAAGCAGGAAAGGGGTTAAAGGGAATCAAATTGAATTTGCACGACAAGCCGTTAGCGGCATGGGTCTTCATTAGCGCCACCAGTTGGCGCGCATGCTCGGGCTGGTCGTTAACGCCATCGAGCATGCAGTATTCAAAGGTGATGAAGTCGCGGGGCGCTGCTGACTGATACCGGGTGCAGGCTTCCAATAGTTCGGCAATCGGGTATTTTTTATTCAGCGGAACCAGATTGCTGCGCAACGCATCCTGGGGTGCATGCAGCGAGACGGCAAGCGCTACCGGACAGTCCTTGGCCAGCCTGTCGATCATTGGCACGACGCCGGATGTGGATACCGTGACCCGGCGCCGCGACAAGCCATAGCCGTGGTCATCGAGCATGACCTTGAGCGCAGGTAGCAGTTGAGAATAATTTTGCAGCGGCTCACCCATGCCCATCATGACCACATTGGAAATGACGCGCTCGTTCCGGCCCAGATGCTTGCGCAGAAAATGCTCGGCAAACCATAACTGGGAAATGATTTCGCCAGTGGTCAGATTGCGGCTGAAGCCCTGGTGGCCCGTCGAGCAAAACCGGCAGCCCACGGCGCAACCAGCCTGGGATGAAATGCAGAGTGTTCCGCGGTCGGTTTCGGGGATAAAAACCGTTTCGATGACGTCGCCCGCGCCGACATCAAACAGCCATTTGATGGTGCCATCAGCCGACTCGTGGCGGGATACGACATTGAGTCCCTGGATGTGGGCCGAGACGGCCAGCTTTTCGCGGAGCGACTTTGCCAGATCGGTCATCTGTTCAAAATCGGAAGCGCCTTTCTGGTGAATCCAGCGAAACAACTGGGTCGCGCGAAAGCGCTTCTGGCCAAGCTGTTCGCAAAAGGCAGCCAAGCCTTCCAGATCGAAGTCGAGAAGGTTGGTTGTCATCGCAACGCGCGATACGTTGAATCGCCCCACACAAGCGACGACCCGGACAAGGGGTGGCAAAGCATGGGGACGGGCCTCATTAACGCGAGTAAACGTTCATGCCCGCGAAGAAGAAAGCGATTTCTTCCTTGGCGGTTTCGACGGCGTCGGAGCCATGAACGGCATTGGCATCGATGCTGTCGGCGAAGTCGGCGCGAATGGTGCCGGCATCGGCCTTCTTCGGGTCGGTCGCACCCATCAGGTCACGGTTTTTCAGCACAGCGCCTTCGCCTTCCAGCGCCTGGATCATCACCGGGCCGGAAATCATGAACGAGACCAGATCCTTGAAGAAAGGACGCTCTTTGTGCACAGCATAAAAAGCTTCCGCCTCGCCTTGCGACAGGTGGGTCATCTTGGCGGCGACGACCTTCAGGCCCGCAGCTTCAAAACGTGCGTAGATTTGACCAATCACGTTTTTGGCGACTGCGTCAGGTTTGATGATGGAGAGTGTGCGTTCGATGGCCATGAATTTTCCTTGGGACGAGAGTTATTGGATTTTTTAAATTATTCAAGGGCTGAATAAAGCCTATGATTTTAACCCGCCGGCTTACCCCCTTCGAGAGCAACCCTGCGAAATGGAGTACTTAAGAGAGTCCTTAGCGATTTCCGCCTCGATTGCCGCCACCACGGTTTCCACCTGTATTGCCACCATTGCGGCGCGGGCCACCACTGGTCCCGCCAAAACCGCCCGCATTGCCGCCACCGCCCCCACGACGCTGGCCCTGGTCCTGCCGCTGCCGAGTGAAGGTATCGGCACCGATATAACCAAATGAGGTTTTCATGGGGTCGGGCTGGGAGCCGCCAGCCGATTTATCGCTGCGTGGGTTACGGTCATCGCGTCGCTTTTGGCCTTGCGGGCCGCCAGCACCGGCTTGTCCAAAACGCGCACCCGGGCCAGAATTGCCCCCTTGACTGCGGCCCCTCGGGCCGGCCCCGCCACCGGCATTACGCCGGTTGCCTCGCGGGGCTGAATCTGTTCGGTTCATCTGCGGCTGCGAATCATCCACCGGCTGCTGGACACCACTTTGCACTGCGTCAGGATTGCGTGGCCGTCCAGCGCCACTGCGGGGACGCTCGTTCCTGCGGGGGCCACGTCGCTGTTGAACACCCCCCTCCCCCTCGGGCTGGCCCGGACTTGCAGCTTCGCCTCGCGGATCAGGCCGTGATTCAGAGCGGCTTACCGCGCTGGTCAGCGCATGAATGTCGTTCTCGTCGAGTTCGACAAATGCACCGCGCTTGAGGCCGCGCGGCAGCACCATGGCGCCGTAGCGAATACGGATGAGGCGACTCACGGCATGGCCCACCGCTTCAAACATGCGACGCACCTCGCGGTTGCGTCCTTCTGAAATTGTGACCCGGTACCAGCAGTTGGCGCCTTCGCCGCCACCGGCTTCAATCGAGCCGAACTGCGCCACGCCATCGTCGAGGGTCACGCCGTCAAGCAAGCGTTTTTTCTCTTCATTGTTCAGCGCACCAAGCACCCGCACGGCATATTCGCGTTCCAGTCCGAAGCGCGGGTGCATCAGCTTGTTGGCCAACTCACCGGAACTTGTCAAGAGCAATAGGCCTTCGGTATTCAAATCCAGCCGCCCGACTGACTGCCACTTGCCCTGAAAGAGCTTGGGCAGGCGCCGGAACACGGTCGGGCGATTTTGCGGATCGTCGTGCGTGACCACTTCGCCGGCGGGCTTGTGGTAGGCAATCACGCGGGGCGGCGGCGGATCGATCTGGACGCGGATGGGCTTGCCATTGACCTTGACGGTATCGCCAAACTGGATGCGCTGACCGATGTGGGCGGGCTCGGCATTGACGGAAATTCGTCCTTCGAGAATCAGTTGCTCCATTTCAAGCCGCGAGCCCAGTCCGGCCTGAGCCAGCACTTTGTGAAGCTTGGGGGTTTCCGGCTGTGGCGACAGCACGCGCTTGGGCAAATCAAGCGCCACATCGTCTTCGTCGGCATCGAACTGCCCCGTGATCACATCTTCAAAGCGAATGGTGGCGGGAACCTGTTTCGAGCCAGGCCGCCGTGCAGTGGCCTGCGATGGGGAAACCTTGCCATTTTCACCATTTGCTATCAAATCAGGAGCTGAGTGCGCAGGTGGGTCGTGCGGTATAGCCTTATTTGATTCATATTCTGGCATTGGCTGGGCTTCGCTGGCAGGGTTGTCTTGTGGTTTCATGCTTTTACATTCGTTCGTGTGGATAGCTGGCGTACGGATTACTGCGGGTCAGATGGAGAACTCTTGCCGGCATCCGACGCCAAGTCCCCGAAAATTATTGGAGCGTGCAACTCCGGCTCTATCGCGGCATATGCACTGCCAGGCACTTCAAGCATGCCAAGTTCAAACTGTTCAAGTTTTGCAAGCTGTGCCGGTGTACTGCCCATTGCCGGCAGCCCGGCCAGGGACTCGACACCCAGGTCATCAAGAAACTGGCGCGTCGTTGCATAAAGCGCCGGCCGGCCAACGGTTTCACGGTGACCGATCACTTCAATCCAGCCACGATCTTCCAGTTGCTTCAAAAGCAGGCTGTTGATCGTGACCCCGCGAATATCTTCCATGTCGCCCCGCGTCACGGGTTGACGGTACGCAATGATGGCCAGAGTTTCAAGAGTAGCCCTACTGTAGCGAGGTGGTTTTTCAGGCTGGAGCCGGTCCAGGTACTCACGCATCTCTGGCCGGCTTTGAAAGCGCCAGCCACTTGCCACATGCACCAGTTCCACGCCACGTTCTGACCAATCATTCTGCAAATCTGCAAGCACCAGTTTGAGACTATCGGCAGCGAGACCCCCGTTAAACAAAACACTTAAATCACGCAAGGCAAGCGGTTGCTGCGCACAAATAAGGGCTGTTTCGAGGATGCGCTTCGCATCCGTCGTATTCATGATTGGTCGTTCCGAAAAAGGCGGGAAAAGCGCTATTGTCAGCGCGTTGTATCCATACTGGATCTTCCCTGATCAGGGGCGCCATGTTGCAGGTAGCAGAAAACTACAGGGCCTGATTGTATCTCAGGCCAAAACCGGCAATAGCCATCTCCAAATCAGGCGGCGGCAGCGACTTGAATTCCATCGAGCCACCCGTCACCGGATGCGCGAACGCCAGACGGCAGGCATGCAGTGCCTGGCGCTGCAAGCTGCCCGCAACGGCACCGCCATAGACCTCGTCCGAGACCAGCGGGTGACCCAGAAATGCCATATGAACCCGAATCTGGTGGGTGCGACCTGTGTGCAGCTTGCATTTGACCAGGCAATGCTTTTCGGCATTGTCGAGCAGCGAAATTACCGTAGAAGCAGCTTTGCCTGAATTTTTCTCCAGGTCAACCACCGCCATGCGCAGCCTGTTGCGGGGATCCCGGCCAATCGGCGCTTCGACCTGGCGGGTTTTGGCGCCCTCCCACGTACCATGAGCCAATGCGATGTATTCGCGGCTGACGGTACGGGCCGCAATCATGCTGACAAGCTGATCCATCGTCTGTCGCTGGCGCGCCACGACCATCAGGCCGCTGGTGTCCTTGTCAAGGCGATGCACGATGCCGGCACGCGGCATGAAAGACGCCTGCGGGTCATGCGCCAGCAAGCCGTTGAGCAGCGTGCCGCTCCAGTTGCCGGGCGCTGGATGCACCACCAGCCCTGCGGGCTTGTTGATGACCATCAGGTGGCTGTCTTCATAAACAATGTCCAGTACCATCGCTTCAGGTTTGAAGGCCTGGCTTTGAGGCGTGGGCCGCAACTCGATGGTCAGTTCATCGCCAGCCTTGACCTTTGCAGACGTCTTGATGGCTTTAAGGCCCTTGACCAGCACGCCCCCCGCCTCGATCAATTGCTGAAGGTAACTGCGTGAGAACTCGGGCACCAGACCAGCCAGGGCCTTGTCGAGGCGACAGCCATGGCTTTCAACGAGAACGCTGACATGCCGCAATTCCACTTCCGCAGTGGTTTCCGCCTCATCCTGCGAATCGTCTGCCAGCGAATTGGCATCAACACGGCCCGATATAATAAATTTGCTCAATTCTGAATCAGTCATCAAGAAGGTCGATTGCTATGTTTTCCACCAAATTATCGGTTGTTCCGAAAGCATCGCCGCTTGTAGCCGCCGTTTGCGCATTGGTCGTTGTTGTGTCCGGCTGCTCAAGCACTCCGGCGCCCGACAAGACTGCAACATGGAGTCCGAACAAAATTTACGCCGAAGCCAAGGATGAAGCGGGCTCCGGCGCCTATGACAAGGCGATTCCTCTTTACGAAAAGCTCGAAGGCCGCGCAGCCGGAACGCCTCTGGCGCAGCAAGCGCAACTCGACAAGGCGTATGCCCAGTATAAAGGGGGCGAACAGGCCCAGGCGCTTGCGACGCTGAACAGGTTCATGAAACTTCACCCGGCCAGCCCGGCCATGGACTATGCCCTTTACCTGAAAGGGCTGGTGAATTTCAATGACAACCTGGGAGTTTTTGGGTTCATCTCGCGTCAAGACCTGTCCGAGCGTGACCAGAATGCGGCGAAAGAATCCTTTGAATCATTCAAGGAACTGGTGGCGCGGTTTCCTGATTCGCGCTATACGCCTGATTCGCGCTTGCGCATGAACTACATTGTCAATTCACTGGCACAGTCCGAAGTTCATGTCGCCCGCTATTACTATTCGCGCGGGGCTTACGTGGCGGCCATCAACCGTGCGCAAAGTGCCATTGCCGACTATCGTGACGTTCCAGCACTTGAAGAAGCCACCTTCATTCTCTACAAATCTTATGATGCCCTCGGCATGACCGAGTTGCGTGATGACATGCGCCGCATCATGAACAAGAGCTATCCGCAAAGCCAGTACATGAGCAAAGGCTTCAGGAGTGCGGACAATCCGTGGTACAAGTTCTGGTAAGACTACCCAGCCTGGCCATCAAGGCCTGCTCCGATTCGAGTCTTTGCATGGGCGGCAATGCCTTGAGCAGCCGCCGTCCATAACCCATGGAAACCAGGCGGCTGTCACAAACCACCAGAACGCCTTGATCGGTTTCCCTGCGGATCAGACGGCCAGCACCCTGTCTAAGTGCTACCGCGGCTTCTGGCAGGAAGTAATTGGTAAAGGGACTGCGTCCTTGCGATTCCAGCAGCTTTGCCCTGGCTTCAGCCAGAGGATCGTTGGGTGGAGGAAAGGGCAGCTTGTCAATAATCACCAGTTGCAGCGCATCGCCCGGAACGTCAATACCCTCCCAAAACGATGCCGATGCAACCAGAACGCAGCCTTTTCCACCCAGCGAATCCCCTTCGCGGAAACGTTCAATCAGGGCGCGTTTGGGCATGCCACCCTGCACCAAAACCAGCAAGTCTCCTGACTGATCAAAAGCCGCCTGCAGTGCTTCGCCAATCGCCCGCAAAGCACGCAAGGTGGTTGTCAGTACCATGGTCCGTCCACCCAGCTGACGCGACCAGACCGCCGCGCATTCGGCTACCTTTGTGCTATGGAGCGGGTCGCCCGGTTTGGGAAAGCTGGGCGGCACATACAGAGCCGCCTGGCGTTCATAGTCAAAAGGACTTCCAACCCGCAGCACATCAGCCTCTTCAAGACCACAGGGCTGGGTAAACCAGCTGAGTTTTTCATCATCGCCCAGCGTGGCAGACGTGAAAATCCAGGTTTTTTCGCCCTCACCTGAAGCACCCAGCATTTTGCTTTTTACCGCCCCTGAAATATCCAGCGGCGACTCAACCAGACGCAACTGCATCCCCACGTCAACCCAACGTACACAGCCGGGTTCGCAGACATTGACGAAGGTCTCCACTCGCTCTGCCAGTTGAGCAGCGCGCTCATGAAGTCGAACAAAATCAGGCGCAATTTCGCTGACCGTGTCAAGCGCTGCGCAAGCCTGCAAACAAGATGCATGGACAGCCCCCATGGCGTGTTGCCAATCATTGGCAGGCAGGCCTTCTGGAACCTTGCCAGTCCAGCGCAGCTTGGTTCCAGGATAGTGTCTGCCAGCGCAAAGACGCAATTCACGCGCCGCTCTTTCCGTGACACCAACGATTTCCTGCCAGTCAACCAATCCACGGGCCAGTTGCAGACCGGCTGTCAGCATGTCACGAGAAAAATCCAACAACTGGCCGGTCGTCAGGTTGTTGCCCAGAAACTGCACGCCGGTTTCGTTCAATTGATGTGCTTCATCAAAAATGGCAATCCGCACCGAAGGCAGCAACTCGGCCACGCCGGATTGGCGAACGGCCAGATCGGCAAAAAAAAGATGATGGTTTATTACAACCACATCGGCGGCCATCGCCTCTCGGCGGGCCAGGTTGACGTGGCAAGCTCGAAACCGCAGACATTGCGAGCCCAGGCAATTGTCTCTTGTCGAGGTCACCATGGAAATCATGGGAGAACGCTCATCAAGGCCAGGAAGTTCGGCAAGATCACCTGTTCGCGTCACTTGCGACCATTGCTCAACTCTTGCCAGTGAACGTACTGACACGCCTTCTGGCAGACAAGTTTCCTGTCGTGCCATTTCCATGCGATGCAGACATAGATAACTGCCACGGCCTTTGAGCAGGGCCATTCGCACCGGCAACTCAAGCGCTTCAACCAAGCGAGGCAAATCGCGACCGAAAAGCTGGTCCTGCAATGCCTTGGTTGCGGTAGACAGCAGGATGCGCTCGCCGCTCAACAGGGCGGGAACCAGATAGGAAAAGGTTTTACCCACGCCAGTACTGGCTTCCACGACCAGAGAACGCCCGCCTTCAATGGCATGTGTCACCGCCAGTGCCATCTCTTTCTGGCCGCTGCGTGGAACAAAGTGTTCCGTAGCCCGCGAAAGAATACCTCCGGGAGAAAAAGCCTCGTCAACTTCAAACGCAAGATTCATCAGGCAGGCTCAGGAGGGGTCAAGGACGATTCGAGACGTGATATCCGGTCCCGAAGCTGGAGGCGGCGTTTTTTTAACCGCTTGAGCAGCAACTCGTCGATGTTCGGCGCATCTACAGCCTTGTCAACGAGGGCATTGAGGTCTGCATGTTCGATTTTGAGCTCTATCAGCAGACGCTGCGAGGAATGATGATTTAAGATCAAAAGATTTTTCCGTATAGGCTGCCGTGATAATACGTTGGTTACTCCCGTAAATTGCGCTTGCGAAGCTTGACAGACCCACAATGACCAAAAGTTACCGAATCACAGCTTCTACAGGTATCCACAAAGGCGACCGTGACTATCAGCAAGACCAGGTCAACCTGTTAAGCCACCACCGCATTCCAGGATGTATTCTCGGTATTGTTGCGGATGGCATGGGTGGCCGTAGCGGTGGACGCAAGGCCTCTGATCAGGTCATGCTGACGGCCAAGCAACTTTTTGATCGCTATGCACCCGATACTGACGACGCGCCTTCCATGCTCAAGCAAATTGTCGAAGAAGCCCATATCGTCATCAAACTGACGGCTATTTCTTCTGAACAGGAACCCCACAGCACATTGGCGGCATTCTTGATCAACCCTAGCGGTGAATGCTACTGGGTGCATACCGGTGACTCGCGGATTTACCATTATCAAGGCAGCAAACTGGTTTACAGAACGGTGGATCATTCCTATGTCCAAACGCTGGTTGACAAGGGCGAGATCAGTGAGGACGAAGCCAATAGCCATCCTCAGTCAAATATTCTCATGGGATGCCTAGGCGCAGAAGAAGCGCCTCCCATTGCACAGCACTACATCCCGAAATTGCAACCCAACGACGTGTTGATGGCCTGCAGCGATGGCGTGTGGCATTACTTCAGTGCCAGTGAAATGGGGTCTGCCCTGTCAATGCTGTCACCGCGTGAAGCGACTGAATTCCTCATCCAGAAAGCCTGCAAGCGTGCGCGAGGGGTTGGGGACAATCTGTCGCTCGTCATTGTCAAGCTTGAATCGCTGGACTAAAACTCGTCGTTACTGAGGCAAGGGCAAAGGCTTTGCCGGAGGCTTGACGCGCTTTAGCTGATCGGCTTCGTGTTGGGCTCGGCGTTCCTGAGCTTCTGCCTTGCGTGCATCAAACTCTTTTGCTTTTTCAACAGTGCCAGCCTGCTGTTCGCTGCGCGCCTGAATTTTTTTCTGGTGAGCCTGAAGCTTTGCAGTATTAGCCTCACGGGCAGCCGCTTCATTGGAGGCGGCGACGCCTCGCTCCTGCTGTTTGCCCTTTTCACGCTCCAGACGGCTCTGATAGTCTTCAGCTGCTTTGGTACGACGGTCGGCCTCCTCCTGCAGCTTTTCAGGTGATGACTTTTCTTCGGTTTTACGAATCTGCTGAGCACCCTTTATTTTTCGCTCCTCATCGTTGAGCAAAATCTCTTGGCGCCTCAAGTCCGCCATGGCCTCACGTCGCCGAATATTGACTTTTTCCAGGCAACTATTGACAGCAAATTTTTTGTAGCAAGCAGCATCTTCTGTCAAGAAACCAACCTCCAGCCTGCTGCGCTCGGCAGAGATTGCGGCACGCTGTGCGTCAATGTTGCCAACCTGTCCATTCAAGGCACTGGTTTGCGCACCGGCAAAACCGCATGACCAGAGCAACAAAAATGTGAAAGCGAAGGGTTTCATGTCAGGGTGGTATCCACCGTTCTGTGCTCCAGAGCCAGGAACTCCATGGACTGCATTTCGTTGAGTCGCGAGACCGTACGTGGAAACTCATGCACCAAAGGGCCTTCGGTGTACAACGCTTCCGGCGGCACTGCAGCAGACATGATCAGTTTGACCCGCCGATCATACAAAACATCCACCAGCCATGTAAAACGCCTTGCTTCGGAAGCCATCCGGACAGGCATATAAGGAACATCGCTGAGCAGCAGCGTATGAAACTGGGTTGCAATTTCCAGATAATCATTTTGGGAGCGCGGCCCCCCGCACAAGGCTTTAAAGTCAAACCACACCACACCGCCCGCTTTGCGTCTGGCCTGGATTTGCCTGGATTCAATTTGCAGCACTGGATTTTCATCGTGTGATGCAGCCAGGCGGTCGAAAGTTTCCGTCATTTCCGCATCTGCCTGCGGGCCTAGCGGTGAATGGTAAAGCCTGGCTTGCTCCAGGGTGCGCCTGCGGTAGTCCGTTCCGTTGTCAACATTGATGACCTGCATATGCGTCTTCAGCAACTCAATAGCGGGAAGGATACGGTCGCGATGAAGGCCGTTGGGATAAAGCTGGTCAGGATGAAAGTTGGATGTAGTGACAAATCCAACGCCGTTGTCAAACAAGGCGACCAGCATGCGATGAAGAATCATGGCATCGGTAATGTCCGCCACATGAAACTCGTCAAAGCAGATCAGCCGGAAGCGCTTGGCAATACGCTTGCCCAACTCATCGAGTGGATTGGCCGTGCCCTGCAGGTCCAGCAATTCCCGATGCACTTCACGCATGAATTCATGAAAGTGCAGCCGGACTTTCCGTTTGAGCGGCACGGCATTGAAAAAGCAGTCCATTAAAAAGCTTTTCCCCCGCCCCACCCCACCGTGCATATACACGCCACGGGGAATGGGGGGCCGGTTGATCAGCTTTTTGAAGGCATTCGACCGCTGGCCTTTGTACGCGGCCCATTCCGTGGCGCAGCGCTCCAGCGCGTCAATCGCACGCAACTGCGCCGGGTCACTTGCGTAGCCCCGTGCAGCAAGTTCAGCCTCGTAGGCTGAGCGTACAGGATTTACCACTGAATCTGAAATCTGAAAATCAGAAGTTCAGCGTCCGCTTGTCCACCGCCAGAGCGGCTTCCTTGGTGGCCTCGCTGAGCGATGGATGGGCATGGCAAATCCGGGCGATGTCTTCGCTGCTGGCGCGAAATTCCATCGCCACAACGCACTCAGAAATCAACTCGCTGGCCATGGGTCCGACGATATGGACACCGAGGATTTCATCGCTTGCGGCATCTGCCAGCATTTTGACCATGCCGGTCGTGTCGCCCAGCGCCCGCGCCCGGCCGTTGGCCATGAAGGGGAAGGTGCCGGCCTTGTAAGCACGCCCTTCAGCTTTCAGCTGTTCTTCGGTCTGGCCCACCCATGCAATTTCGGGGCTGGTGTAAATGACCCAGGGAATGGTGTTGAAGTTGACATGGCCATGCTGGCCGGCGATGCGCTCAGCCACTGCGACACCTTCTTCTTCTGCCTTGTGCGCCAGCATCGGGCCACGCACCACGTCACCCACTGCCCACACATTGGGCAAGTTGGTTTTGCAGTCGCCATCGACCACAATCGCGCCACGCTCGTCCAAACTCAAGCCCACGGCTTCCGGGTTCAGTCCGATGGTGTTGGCTGTGCGGCCGATGGAAATGATGAGCTTGTCAACTTCCAGCGTCTGCGCTTCACCCTTGGCATTGGCATAAGCGATTGACACGCCCGTCTTGCCATTCTTGATCTCGCCGACCTGGACGCCCAGTTCGATTTTCAAGCCTTGTTTGGTGAATGCCTTGTGCGCCTCTTTGGCGATCTGCTGATCAACCGCACCCAAAAAGGTGGGCAGTCCTTCGAGAATCGTCACCTCGGCACCCAGGCGCCGCCAGACCGAACCCATTTCCAGGCCAATCACGCCCGAGCCGATGACACCCAGCTTTTGGGGAACAGCACCGATGCGCAGAGCACCGTCATTGGACAAAATATTGACTTCATCGAAAGGCGTGCCGGGCAAAGCCCTGGCATTCGAGCCGGTAGCCACAATGATGTGCTTGCCAGAGATGGTTTCCTCAGCAGCGCCTGCGACCTTGATGTCGTAGGCACCATCCTTGGCAGCAGCAAACGAGCCACGGCCATGGAAAAAAGCCACTTTGTTCTTTTTGAACAGGTAAATGATGCCGTCGTTGTTTTGCTTGACGACCGTATCCTTGCGGCCGACCATCTTCGCGACATCAAGTCCCAAGCCTTTGACCTCAATACCATGATCGGCAAAGTGGTGGCCCGCATGCTCGTAATATTCCGAGGATTGCAACAGGGCTTTGGAGGGAATGCAGCCAATGTTGGTGCAAGTTCCGCCAAGGGCAGGACCGCCTTTGGCATTCTTCCATTCGTCAATACAGGCAACATTAAAACCCAACTGGGCGGCACGAATAGCCGCAATATAGCCGCCGGGACCGCCGCCGATGACGATCACGTCAAATTGTTTGGACATGTTCTTTTCCAGTAAATAGGAGGCGGGGGCGAACAGCCACATGGCTGCTGCCCTCTTTTGCCCCAACAGGGTTTAAATATCGAACAGCAGGCGGGCTGGATCTTCCAGCGCCTCTTTCATGGCAACCAGACCCAGCACAGCCTCACGGCCGTCGATGATGCGGTGGTCATAGCTCATGGCGAGGTAGTTCATCGGACGAATCACGATCTGGCCATTTTCGACAACTGCACGGTCTTTGGTCGCATGCACGCCCAGAATCGCGGACTGTGGCGGGTTGATGATGGGTGTTGAAAGCATCGAACCGAAGGTTCCGCCATTGGAAATCGAGAACGTGCCGCCAGTCATCTCTTCGATGCCCAGCTTGCCATCCTTGGCCTTCTGGCCAAATTCAGCAATTTTCTTTTCGATATCGGCAAAACTCATCTGATCCGCATTGCGCAGGATCGGCACGACCAGGCCGCGCGGCGAACCGACGGCAATGCCAATGTCGAAGTAGCCGTGATAGACGATGTCGTTGCCGTCCACCGATGCGTTGATCATCGGGAACTTCTTGAGCGCGTGCACCGCGGCTTTGACGAAAAAGCTCATGAAACCGATCTTGACGCCATGCTCCTTGCTGAAGGCATCCTGGAACTTCTTGCGCATATCCATCACCGGGGCCATGTTGACTTCGTTGAAGGTCGTCAAAATGGCATTGGTCGATTGCGACTGCAAGAGACGCTCGGCAATGCGAGCGCGCAGGCGGCTCATGGGAACGCGCTGCTCGGGACGCTCACCCAGGTCAACCGCTTTCACCGGCGATGCCACTTTAGGCAAGGAAGTGGTCGGTGCGCCCGTCGGGATTGTGCTAGCAGCTACTGATTTAGTAGCACCGGCAGCCGTAGCACCCAGAACATCACCCTTGGTGACACGTCCATCCTTGCCGGTTCCGGGAACACTGCCTGCAGCCAGGCTGTTGTCCGCCATCAGCTTGGCAGCGGAAGGCATGGGAACGCCCGCCATGGAGCCGCCCGTTGCAACTGGAGCCGGTGCGGCCACCGACGCTGTTGCCGTAGCTGGCGCAGCAGCGGCAGGCGCCGTTGCACCGGCCTTGCCTTCGGTATCGATTCTTGCAATCACCTGATCCGACACCACCGTGCCGCCATCAGCCACAACCAACTCAATCAGCACACCGGCTGAGGGTGCGGGGACTTCCAGGACAACCTTGTCGGTTTCGATTTCAATCAGGATTTCGTCAATTGCAATTGCGTCGCCAACCTTCTTTTTCCATTGCAGCATGGTGGCTTCGGCCACGGATTCAGACAACTGGGGAACTTTAACTTCTACGATAGCCATTTTGATTCTTTCGAGTGTTTTCTTGTATTTCAGGAAGTAGCTTGACCCTTATTTGGTCAGGATAAAACCCTTCAACTTGGAAAATGCGCCGTCCACCAGCGCCTTTTGCTGCTCCTGATGCAGATGCGAATAACCGACGGCTGGAGAAGCCGACGCTGCGCGTCCCGAATAGCCCAGTTTTTGGCCATCAAGCATGTTCTCGTGGATGTAGTGCTGCACAAAGAACCAGGCTCCCTGGTTTTGCGGCTCATCTTGGCACCACACGATGTCGGCGGCATTGGGGTATTTTTTCAACTCGGCGGCAAAAGCCTTGTGCGGGAAGGGGTAGAGCTGCTCGACACGAAGGATCACGACATCATCAATGCCTTTCTCCTCACGCTTCTTGACCAGGTCGTAATACACCTTGCCGGAACAGGCCACGATCCGCCTGACCTTGTCGGCCTTTTTGATGATCTCTTCCTTGTTCTCGGGAATGACGGTCTGAAAAGCGCCCTTGGTGAACTCGGACAGCGGCGAAGTCGCGTCCTTGTTACGCAGCAGCGACTTCGGCGTCATGATGATCAGCGGCTTGCGCAGGTTGCGTACCATCTGGCGGCGCAGCACATGGAAAATCTGGCTGGCGGTGGTCGGCTGGACCACCTGCATGTTGGCATCGGCCGACAGCTGCATGAAACGCTCCAGGCGTGCCGAACTGTGTTCTGGACCCTGGCCCTCATAGCCGTGCGGCAGCATCAGGGTGATACCGTTGACACGGCCCCATTTGACTTCACCAGACGCAATGAACTGGTCAATCACCACTTGAGCGCCATTGGCAAAATCGCCGAACTGGGCTTCCCAGATCACCATGGTGCTTGGATCGTTGGACGCGTAGCCATACTCAAAGGCCAGCACGGCTTCTTCCGAGAGGATCGAGTCGATGACAACAAACGGAGCCTGATTGTCAGCCACGTTCTGCAGCGGCACGTAAGTGCCCGTATCCCATTTTTCACGGCTCTGGTCATGGATCACGGAATGGCGGTGCGTGAAAGTTCCGCGTCCGCAATCTTCGCCTGACAGGCGCACCGGATAGCCGCTGGCCACCAGGGATGCAAAAGCCATGTGCTCGCCCATGCCCCAGTCCACCGGAATGTCGCCACGTCCCATGGCTGCGCGGTCGTCATACACTTTCTTGACCAGGTTGTGCGGCGTGACGGTTGCAGGAATGGTCGTGATTTTGGTGGCCAGACGTTTCCACTCGGCCATGGGAATGGCGGTGTCGCCTGCATCGGTCCACTTCTTGCCGACGTAGGGGCTCCAGTCCACTGCGTACTTGCTCTTGAAATTGGTCAGGACCGGGTCAAACGTGCTCTTGCCGGCATCCAGTGCGGCGCGCGTGGCCTTGACCATGTCGTCGCCCAGTGTTTCGCCAAAGCCTTGCGCCGTCAGCTTGTCGGCGTAGAGGCGGCGTGTGCCGGGATGCTGCGCAATCTTTTTGTACATCAGCGGCTGGGTCAGCGCTGGGGTGTCCTGCTCGTTGTGGCCTAGTTTGCGAAAGCAGATGATGTCAACCACGACATCTTTCTGGAATTCCATGCGGAACTCAAGCGCCAGCTGGGTGGCCAGCACAACGGCTTCCGGGTCATCGCCGTTGACGTGCAGCACGGGCGCTTCAATCATCTTGACGACGTCGGTGCAATACAGCGTGGAACGGCTGTCGCGCGGATCGCTGGTGGTAAAGCCGATCTGGTTGTTGATCACAAGGTGGACCGTGCCGCCCGTGGAATAACCACGGGTTTCAGCCAGTGCCAGTGTTTCCATGACCACGCCCTGCCCGGCAAACGCAGCATCGCCATGCACCAGCACGGGCAACACCTGCAGGCCTTTGGGGTCGGCACGGCGGTCCATGCGGGCACGAACAGAGCCCTCGACCACCGGGTTCACAATTTCAAGGTGCGACGGATTGAACGCCAGCGACAGGTGAACCGGACCGCCGGGAGTTGTCACGTCGGAGCTGAAACCCTGGTGGTATTTCACGTCGCCGCTTGGCAAGTCTTCAGGCGCTGTATGGTCGAACTCGGCAAACAGGTTGGCAGGCACTTTGCCCAGGGAGTTGACCAGTACATTCAGGCGGCCCCGGTGCGCCATGCCAATCACGATTTCCTGCACGCCGATTTCGCCGCCGCGCTGGATCAGCTCGTCCATGCTGGCAATGAAGCTTTCGCCGCCTTCGAGCGAGAAACGCTTTTGCCCCACGTACTTGGTGTGCAAAAAGCGCTCAAGACCTTCGGCCGCCGAGAGACGGTCCAGAAGATGAAGCTTCTTTTCCTTGGATAGATTGGGTTTGCTGCGAATGCTTTCGAGCTTTTGCTGCCACCAGCGCTTCTGGTTCTGGTCGGTGGCGTACATGTATTCGGCGCCTATCGTGCCGCAATAAGTTTCGCGCAGCGCATTGAGCAGCTCGCGCAGGCTCATGGTTTCCTTGCCGAAGAAAGTGTTGCTGGTGTTGAACACGATCTCCTGGTCGGCATCGGTGAAACCGTAAAAAGACGGATCCAGTTCAGGAATATTGTCCCGTTCGGCGCGCTTGAGCGGATCAAGATCGGCCCAGCGTGCGCCGACGTTGCGATAAGCGGCGATCAGTTGCTGGACGGATGTGCGCTTGCGGCCCATTTCAGAGTCCGCGCCGCTGGCGACCACGACTTTGGTTTGACCCTGCTTGGCACGCTCGGCAAAGGCATTGACGACGGGCAAATGCGGAACGTCTTTGGCATTGCTGCCGTCCGTTGCTGCGACATGCTGGAGTGCGTCGAAATACTCACGCCAGCTGTCGGTGACGCTGCCGGGATTGGCGAGGTAATTTTCATACATCTCTTCGACATAGGGCGCATTGCCGCCGAAAAGATAGGTATTGCCTTGGTAGGCTGTATAGACAGACGCAGGTGACTGCGAGTTTGAACTCATATCCGCTGACCTCCGTTTCCCTTTGGGAAACATTAGCTGGTTAAAGCTGGTTAATTAACCTTCCGCAACACGGCTGAACCGATTAGCGGATGCGACTGTGGCAAGGAAGGACCTTCAGAAACAACTGGGATTGTGCCACTTTACTGTTGAAACAGAAAGCCCCCTGCTATCTTTTTGAATAGCGACACCTCAAATTCCCATGTGTTTGTGTGGCGGGCATGATTGAAGACAGCCATTCGTCAGATACGCGCCAAGCGCGAAAATTTGTCAGCATAAAGTTGACTTCCCCATGCTATTGCATCCGGCGCGAGCCGTTCGCGCCGCTGGATTCACGCCACTGGCGGTGCTGTCACGCATCTTGCTTGGGCAAGGCTGCATGACCCTGAAGTCCTACAAGCGCTACAAGTTCTACATGACGCCCGGCATCCACATGCCCGCCGGCGACGCTTATTTGGCAGCCTGGCGGACTTTTAACCTCAAAACGACATCTACCGTTGCCCCAAGGAATTGAACATGACTACACACGACATTCTGGCCCACAACCGCGTGATCCTCACGCATTTCGACAGTTACAGCACGGCACTGGTGTTCCCGCGCTGGGGCAAGACACTGCTCTGGCCCGAAGCCCTGCCCACCTCCGCGTCCCCGATGCCGGCGCCGGTCGATATCAGCCCTGAATATGCGGGCGATGCCGTCAAGCAAGCCGTGGTCAAGCGCTGCGGCCTGAACCCTGATGAACTGGTGCATGTCAACGAGTTCAACCATTGGGCACAAACGGAAACCGGCCCGGTACGCATCCACCTGCTGCGCTTCACCACCCTGGATGCGCCAAAAGCCGCTATCGAAGCGTTCGGCGGCGTATTCAAGCCGATCAGCGAATTGCGGGGAAGTGCGATGAGCGAGCTGGTCTTGCTGCGGGAAGTGTTCAACCTCATCATTGGCGCAGGCGGCGGGAGAGCCTGACTCGGGGGCAGCGCCCGCTGCAGGTTGTATTCACTTCTTGCGCGCCGAGTGCTGCACGCCGGGGCGCAGGGCCAGCGCCAGGCAGCAGCCCAGGCGGCCCAGGTACACCGCCAGCGAGCAGTACTGAATAGGTGTGCCCGACCAGCTCAAACACGCGCCTGGCCTGATGGTCAACCCGTGCATGCAGCTCAGCGGCATCATGCGCAACCCCGAGACCAAGCGCCAGCGCTACGTCACCCACGACGAATACCGCGCGGCGTATGTCGTGGCCACGCGCGCCGAGCGGCTGCTGATTCAGCGTCTAAAAGTAGAAAAGCCTGCTATTGTTTAAATAGCAGGCTTTGCATTGCCCATAAGGCTTAATCTGGCTCCTCAACCTGGGCTCGAACCAGGGACCTACGGATTAACAGTCCGGCGCTCTACCAACTGAGCTATTGAGGAATCTAGCCTCAAATTATAGCGTCAATTTTCAAGCTTTTGACACAAGCACTTCTTTATGAAGGTTTTTCCTCCGATCCCATGAACTCTTGAATGGCGGAAGTTGTCAAAGGACACCTCTCATTCTTCCGAATAAGGCCTGTGGCATTCGCTCTTTCCGGCTTCAACAAGCAAACCGACAGTCAATCAGGGTCAAGCGCATGCAACCCGCCCGGAGATTGCCCGTTCATCCATACTGGCGCCCGAACCCATTACTGACCTGGAAAACTTCATGACCAAAACATCAACAGACAAAAACAAAATCAGATTCCTCCTCCTGGAAGGCATTCATCCTTCGGCCATTGATGTGCTCAAGACCGCTGGCTATACCCAGATTGAAAGCTTGGCAGGCGCTTTGCCTGACGACGAACTCAAGCGCAAGATTGCAGACGTGCATTTTGTCGGCATCCGCTCGCGTACCCAACTCACCGCCGAAGTGTTTGCCCACGCCTCAAAGCTTGCCGCTGTCGGCTGCTTTTGCATTGGCACCAACCAGGTGGACCTGCAAGCGGCACGCGAGCGCGGCATTGCCGTGTTCAACGCGCCGTTTTCCAATACCCGTTCCGTTGCTGAACTGGTATTGGCCGAGGCGATTCTGCTGCTGCGCGGCATCCCCGAGAAAAGCGCCGTGGCGCATCGGGGCGGCTGGCTTAAGTCGGCCGAAAACGCTTATGAGATTCGCGGCAAGACACTGGGCATCATTGGTTACGGCTCCATCGGAACCCAGCTCTCGGTGCTGGCCGAGGGACTGGGCATGCGCGTGGTGTTTTTTGATGTGGTTACCAAGCTTCCCCTGGGCAATGCGCAGCAGGTCGCCAGCCTGAAGGATTTGCTGGCGCAGTCTGACGTGGTCACCTTGCATGTCCCCGAAACCCAAAGCACCCAATGGATGATTGGCGCCGCAGAAATTGCGTCAATGAAGTCGGGCAGCGTGCTGATCAATGCCTCGCGCGGCACGGTGGTCGAGATTGAGCCGCTGGCCGAAGCCCTGCGCCAGAAAAAATTACTGGGTGCGGCGATTGATGTGTTCCCCGTTGAACCGCGAAGCAACAAGGAGATGTTCGAGTCGCCCCTGCGCGGCCTGGACAATGTGATTTTGACGCCGCATGTTGGCGGCTCGACAATGGAGGCGCAGGCGAACATTGGCATCGAGGTCGCTGAAAAACTGGTCAAGTACAGCGACAACGGCACCTCGACGTCTTCCGTCAACTTTCCTGAAGTGGCCTTGCCGGCCCATCCGGGCAAACACCGCCTGCTGCATATTCACCGCAACGTGCCAGGTGTGCTGTCGGAAATCAACCGGGTGTTTTCCGACAACCACATCAACATTGCCTCGCAGTACCTGCAGACCAATGAGGCCATTGGTTATGTGGTGATCGACATTGATGCGGCGCATTCCGACATGGCCCTTGCCAAGCTGGCGAATGTTCCAGGCACCATTCGCAGCCGCGTTCTTTTTTAAGCGCAGCTTGGAGAAACGGCAGAAGTACGCTACCAATTAAATAGCAAACTATGTCCACTGGTATTGCGCAAAAGGCTATTTTTATCAAAAATAGTCAGCACAATACCGTTCGAATATCAGAAAAAATTCGTGTGCAGCCCTGAAACCTGGCTCGAATCCAGCCTGGGTTAATTTGCAGGCGCTTGCAATCCCAGCAATTTCGCAAGCGCTGCTGTGGGCATGGCGCCTTCCTGCGTTACCAAAGCTCCAGTTTGGGCGTTCGTTCCAATAATCACAGGAATGGAAGCAAATCCAAAGCTGGTCATCAATTCGGTGTTCTTTGCAATGGATGCTTTGTTCGCATCAATGTTTGCTGCTGCGCTGATGCCGCCCTGCCCGGCCTGCAAGGAGGCTTCGTGCTTGTCCATCTCGGCCACCGGATCTGCTGCGGCCAGAATGGTGGCGCCCTGGGATGTGCTGGATGCATTGAGGATGCCTACCGGAATCCAGACGAATTTCGCCTGTGCCCTCAGCGGTTTGGCCGCCTCCCAGAGCACGCCGCAATGAGGGCACTGGGCATCAAAGAAAACATACACCGTGCGCGCGCTCATCTGTGAGCCAGCCGTGAAGCCGATGGCTTGCGCAGCCAGTGCAGCCATTGAAACCGGCCCGGAAGCGGTTTTTGCAGATTTTTCGGTGGCGCCAGTGCCTGGAGCATCGTTGCAGCCGGTCAACAACACACTGGTGACAACCAATGCCGAGGAAAATAATTTGAATAAAAAATGAGTCGGCATGGCAGTCGTCAATCAGGGAATTGAAAAAATGGAGCTACTTTAGTAGGCTTGTAGCCTATCGGGACAACGCTTCAGCCAATTCACGAGTCAGCATGAAAAATTCTGGCGAACGAAGCACCGACACATGGGTCGCGCCGACAGCGTAAGTCAGGCGCGTTCTCACGCCCTGGGCATGCAGGCCACCAACCTGCTCGATGCCGATGCCATCAAGGCATTGGATGTCTGAAACCGCAGCGTGCGCCAATGGCAGCAAGCAGACCGACAATGCAAAAATACGAGCGCCTTGAACGCAATGACAAGCTGTTGCCATGCTGGCGAACTGGATAATTTGAAACAGGTCGCGCAAGAACATCAACCCAAAGGCGACAAGTTTGACACCAACCTTAAACAACCCCGGACAACCCGCTTCAGGCCTTGAGCCCCACGCTCAAGCTGTTTAGAAAAGCCCTCGGCTGGCCGCAAAACTTACCGCTTGCGCACGCGTGCGAACATTGAGCTTGCGGTAGATGTTCTTGATGTGCGTGTTGACGGTTTGACCGCTGATGATCAGCCGTGAGCCGATTTCCGTGCTGGTGTAGCCTGAAGCCACCAGCTTGAGGACTTGCTTTTCGCGCTCCGACAGCTTTTCCTTGTTTTTGTTCTCCTGCAGGGTTTGAACATTGTTTTGAGGTTGCTCGAATTTGTTGAGCAGCCGGCGCGCAAGGTTGGGCGTGATGGATGCTCCGCCATTGACCACCTGCAAAACAGCTTGTGGAAAGTTGCCAAACCAGGAGTTTTTCACCAGGTAGCCCGTGGCGCCGAGTTCAAACGCATGCAAGGCATGCTGCTCGTCTTCCATGGCCGAGATGACGATGGCCTCAGCCATGGGCCGCACGGTTTTCATGTATTCGATCAGGGCAAAACCCGTGCCGTCGCCCAGATTCAGGTCAACCAGCATCACATCGAACTCGTTCTGGCTGATCAGGCGACGGCCTTCCCGCACACTGCCGCCCTGCCCCAGCAGGTTGATCCGCAAATCGGCCAGCAATTCATGGGCAATGACACGGCTCATGTGCGGATCATCGTCAATCAGCAACACACGAACGGGTTGTTCCGCCTGACCCGTGAGAAATCCAGGCCACATGGAAGGCAGGCTACTGTGAGGCGCCAAGTGGTAGCTCGTTGACACAGAATTATTCTTGATCAAAAAGTCCGAGGCGGCTTGTGACTCGTTACGAATTTCCATGATTTGTCCCTTACCTTTTGTTTCCATCAGACCACAGAGCGTGAGACATGTCTATGACAGCTTACTGACTGTCGGGTGCTGTCTGCTTGGAAAAATTGTTACTTATTAAGTTCTTACGCTTACACCATGAGCCGTATTGATACGCAAAACCCGGAAAAAATCTACTAGCCAATTGCTCTAATTACTTGAAGTTACTAAATTTTCAATGCAATACTAACTTTTTTCAAAACTCGTAATTCGTTAAAAAATACACAAAAATCTCAATAATTTTCTTTTTTACCTCGCACAGATGAGATTGACGCCTCATCTACAACGGTTGCCGGCATGTAACCATTTAAAGTGATTGGTAAAAAGTTCGTCTTTGACAACAATGAACGCTAGCGAAAGCAACGGCATGTCGCATTAAATTAAAAAATGGAATCACCCATTCAAACCCCTGGAGGAGATGTTGCAATGTTCCCTTTTACCGTTGAACGCCGCGCCAACTGGAGCAACCGAGACTACCGCGATTATTGCGATTACAGGGTTCGCCTGAAGCGTCGCCTGCGACTGCGGTTCTCAATCGGCCTGACGCTGCTGGTTTGCCTGTTCCTGACCCTGGGTCTTGGCACCTTTAGCACACAGGTCAAGGCACAGTCGGAGCAGTTGATAGAGGCGATAAAAACTGCGGTCGTGCTTTCCGCGCCGGGTGGCTTGCAGGGATCGAATGACTTGGCAGCCAAGGCGATGCAACAAGATCGCAGGGCCAAATAATTAAACACGCAGCATTTCCAGATGGGCAATCCCGTCTTCCAGGTAGGGCCGGCCGGTGTTTTCAAAGCCATGCTGGCCGTAAAAACTTTCCAGCCGGGCCTGCGCGCCAATCCTGATGGCTTGTGCGCCCCATTGCCGTGACAGGCAGGCAATGGCTTGTTCCACCAGCGCATGGCCCGCGCCGCTGCCGCGCACGGAAGGGGCGGTGACAATCCGGCCGATGCTGGCTTCGGGAAACTTGACGCCGGCGGCAAAGCAGCGTGCATAGGCCACCAGGGCGCCTTGCGTGCTGCCCAGCACATGCAGGGCCTGCGCGTCCGCGCCGTCCATGTCCTGAAAGAGACAAGCCTGCTCGACCACGAAAACCTCGCTGCGCAGCCGCAGCACGGCATAAAGCTGGGCGGCGGTCAATTCATCAAAGGCCATGAAACGCCATTCGATGCCGCTCATGCCGCCTCGCCGGGTTTGAGCGAATAGCCGATGCGCGGGAAATGCACATGCACCAGGCCGGCGCGCTCGTCGGTGCGGCGCAGCGTGTAGTGCATGCGGGTGGCGGCCACCAGTTCGCCCCGGGTAGGCTCCAGGCCAAAGCTTTCGGCACTGATCACGACCTGGCTACCCAGCGCAATGCCATGCTCGTCCTGAAAAATATCGTCATGCAAGGGCGCAGGCGTCGAAGCGGCGGCGACCTGAATGGCTTTCTGGGCGCTGGACTTTTCCATCGCGCCGTGACCGATGGCGGCCATGCGGTCCATCCAGTCCAGCACCGCCGGCGTGGCGTCCAGCAGGCCGGCCAGCACCGAGGTGCGTACCCGCGTGAACCACAGCGGGTGGTACACCGCAAAGTCGGTGATGCACGGCATGTCGCCCAGGATGAAGGGCCGGTCGTCGAGCATGTCCGACAGGCGGCGCAAATAGGACCGGTAGGCTGCCGTGGCATCCTGCGGGCGCTGGCGCGCCATGCCGGCGCTCATGGCCTTGCGGTCTTGCACAAACGCCTGGGCAGCCTCGGGCGGCGCATGCTCGAACAGCTGGGACAGGCCGCGGGGCTGCAGGTTGTAGGCCATGGAGGTCTGAAACAGCGTGGTGTCGGCCCATTGCGCCAGAATGCGCGCCATGCCCTTGCTGGGTTCGGGATAGAGCATGGGCAGCGGCTGGATATGCTCCAGCACATCGGCAATCAGCGCCGTGTCGCAATAGATGTCGGCGCCGATCTGCAGCACCGGCGTCTTGCGGTAGCCCCCCGTGAGAGCAATAAGGTCCGGCTTGGGATGGACCATCGGGATGACCACTGACTTCCAGGGAATATTCTTATAGCCCAGCATCAGCCGGATTTTTTCGGAAAAAGGCGAGGACGGGTAATGGTGAAAAATCAGGGTCGGAGGCGTGGTCATGAAAGGCTCCTGGGAATTGCAATCATTGGCATTATGAAAGTTTCCGGGGCATGGCCCGTTCAATGATGCGGTCGAAATCAGTGCTTGAAGCCAGCGTGCCGAAGGTCTGCCCCCAATGGCCGGCAAGGCGCGAATCGCAAAATGCGTCAGCCACCGCACGGGGCGCGGTCTGGCAGAGCAGCGCGGCCTGCAAGGCCAGCGCCACCTCCTGCGCGAGGCGCCGGGCCTGCAGTTCAGATGCCATTTCTTCCAGGCGGACCGGCAGGGCGGCGGCCATCCGGTCAAGCGCCGGATGCGCGCCCTTGGCAGCCCGCAGTTCCTGCGCCAGCGCGGCCACGGCGCCCTGCTTGCGCAGGGCGCGCAGCAGGTCCAGCGCCATGATGTTGCCCGCGCCTTCCCAGATCGAGTTGACCGGCATTTCGCGGTAGATGCGCGCCATGATGCATTCGCCGCCCTCCTCCACATAGCCGTTGCCGCCCAGGCATTCCATGGCTTCCTGGGCAAACGCGCTGCCGCGCTTGCAGATCCAGAACTTGGCCACCGGCGTGAGCAGCCGCGACAGGGCCTGCTCGTGCGCATCATCTGGATGGTCAAAACACCTTGCAAGCCTTATAGATAGAGCGCAGGCAGCTTCACTTTCAATAGCAAGATCAGCCAGCACGTTGCGCATCAGCGGCTGCTTGATCAGGGGCTGGCCAAACGCGCTGCGCTGGGCGGTGTGGTTCAGGGCCAGGCTGAGCGCCTGCCGCATCAGCCCGCTGGTGCCCAGGGCGCAGTCGAGCCGCGTCATGGTGCCCATGGCCAGGATTTGCGGCACGCCCCGGCCTTCTTCGCCCACCAGCCAGGCGCTGGCGGCGCTGAACTCGACTTCGGCGCTGGCATTGGCCTTGTTGCCGAGCTTGTCCTTCAGGCGCTGGATGCGAATCACGTTGAGCGACCCGTCAGGCAGCACGCGCGGCAAAAACAGGCAGGACAGGCCGGCAGGCGCCTGCGCCAGGATCAGGAAGGCGTCGCACATCGGGGCCGAAAAAAACCACTTGTGGCCGGTCACGGCGAAGCGCTGGCCCCAGCCGTCCATGCCGTCGGGCACGGCCCGCGTGGTGTTGGCGCGCACGTCCGATCCGCCCTGTTTTTCCGTCATGCCCATGCCCATGGTGACGCCGGGCTTGTCGCGCCACACTTTCAGCATCTGGTCGTACTGCCGGCTGGTGAGCTTGGGCGCCCAGTCGGCGTAAATCGCCGCATTGCCACGCAAGGCCGGGGTGACGGCGTAGGTCATCGAAATCGGGCACAGGCTGGACGGCTCCAGTTCGGTGAACAGCATGAAGCCGGCGGCGCGTTCGACATGCGGCGAAGGGCTTTGATGATTTGCCCACGGCGTGCCATGCAGCCCGGCGCCCACGGCCTCGGTCATCAGCGCGTGGTAGCTCGGGTGGAATTCGACCTGGTCGATGCGCCGGCCGAAACGGTCATGGGTGTGCAGCTCGGGCGCATGCACATTCGCCAGCCGGGCATGCGTTTGCATGTCGGCCGTGCCCAGCCGGGCGCCCAGTTGCAGGAGTCCAGCAGTGCTCAGCCCCGGCGCGTTGAACTTCAGGGCATCGCGCAAAGCACGGTTGCCCTCGAACAGGTTGTAATTAACCAGCGGTTCGGGCTGGTTGAAGACTTCATGGGTGATGTCCATGGCCGCCTCCCGGGTTCAGAAGTTAAATGAGCTTGACCAGTTGCTTGCCGAAGTTCTTGCCCTTGAGCAGGCCCAAAAAGGCTTCAGGGGCGGCTTCAAGGCCCTCCGCCACCGATTCCCGGGGGTGCAGCTTGCCCGTGGCCACCAGCGCGGCGAGTTCCTTCAGCGCTTCGGGCCAGACCTCCAGGTGTTCAGTGACGATGAAGCCCTGCACCTTGAGCCGGCTGGTCAGAATCAGCGCCGGGTAGGTCAGCGGCATGGGCTTGCCGTCGTAGCCGGCAATCATGCCGCACACTGCGATCCGGCCAAACGCGTTCATGCGCGGCAGCACCGCATCGAGCACCATGCCGCCGACGTTTTCAAAGTAGCCGTTAATGCCGTCGGGACAGGCTGCTTTGAGCGCCTTGGACAGCGACGCCGCATCCTGGTGCAGCTTGTAGTCGATGCAGGCGTCAAAGCCGAGTTCTTCCACCGCGTAACGGCATTTGTCCGGACCGCCGGCAATGCCGACCGTGCGGCAGCCGCGCGCCTTGGCCAGGGCCGCGAAGGCACTGCCGACGGCGCCCGTCGCGGCACTCACGACCATGGTTTCGCCCGCCTTGGGCTCGATGAGCTTCACCAGGCCGTACCAGGCCGTGACGCCGGGCATGCCGACGGCGCCCAGGTAGTAGGACAGCGGCACATGGGAGGTATCGACCTTGCGCAGCGCGCCGGGCTCGTCGGCGTTCACCACGCCGTAGAGCTGCCAGCCGCCCACGCTGACCACCTTGTCGCCGGGCTGGAATTTGGGCGAGCGGCTTTCAACCACTTCGCCAACGGTGCCGCCCAGCATCACCTGGCCCAGCGGCTGCGGTGCGGTGTAGCTTTTGGAGTCGTTCATGCGGCCGCGCATGTACGGGTCCAGGCTCAAATAATGGTGGCGCACCAGCACCTGGCCATCCTGCAAGGGGGGCGTTTCGCTGCTGACGAGCCTGAAATTGCTGGCGACGGCTTCGCCGGCGGGCCGGTTGTCGAGCAGGAACTGCTGATTGGCGGGCATGGGAATCTCCTTGGATCAGGTGGACGCTTTAAATGGCTATTTTGCTATTTAATTGATAGCTATTGATGCATGTACTGCGTGCGCAAAATCCTTTTTTGATGCATAAAAATGGGTTTCAGTCGGTTGAAATCGGCCTGACGGGCGAATCGGGCGCATTCCCCGCTTCGCTCGCCTTTCGCCTGACGTACTTGAAGGTCCCGGTCGAGTGGGCGCAGGCCTGGCCTTGGGCATCGTAAATCGTGGCCTCGGTAAACGCCAGCGACTTGGTGCGGTGCATCAGCCGGCCCCTGGCCGTGAGCGGGCTGCCATCGCCGGGCGCGGGCCGCATGAAGCTGGTTTTCATCTCGATGGTGACCACGCCCATGTCCTTTTGCACGCTGCGCGCGGCCACGGCCATGGCCACGTCGAGCAGCGTCATGCAGGCGCCGCCGTGCGTGACGGAAAACGAATTGAGGTGCTCGGGCAGCGGCGTGTAGCCAATGGCCGACTCGCCGCCCTCAAACAATTCCAGCGTAAAGCCGAGGTGGTGGACGAAAGGAATTTCTGCGCCGAAGTTCATCGCTGATCAGCCTCCGGTAACGACCGACACGCCGCCATCGACCGCCAGCCACTGGCCGGTGATGTGCTTGCCCGCATCCGACGCGTACAGCACGCACAGGCCCTTGAGGTCTTCGTCATCGCCCAGTCGGCCCAGCGGCGCGTGGGCGGCGAGTTGTTCCTCGCCCATGGCCTTGAGCGTGCCGACCGTCATCCTGCTCGGGAAAAATCCCGGGCAAATGGCGTTGACCGTGATGTTGTTCACGCCCCATTCGCACGCCAGCGCACGGGTGAAATTGACCACCGCGCCCTTGGAGGTGTTGTAGGCGATGGTGTTCATGCCGCGCGGATTGCCGCCCAGCCCGGCAATCGACGCCACGTTGATGATGCGGCCCGACTTGCGCGGGATCATGCTGTGCCTGGCAATGTGCTGCGACAAGATGAAGTAGCCGCGCACATTGAGACTCATTACCTTGTCCCAGGCTTCGACCGGATGGTCTTCGGCCGGCGCGCCCCAGGCGGCGCCGGCGTTGTTGACCAGGATGTCCACATGGCCGAAGCGCCTGATGGTTTCGTCGGCCAGGGCGCGGATGTCGTCCTCCCTGGCGCAGTCGGCGGCAATCCAGTCCACGTCGATGCCGGCGGCTTTCAACACGCCAGCGGACTCGACCAGGTCTTCAGCCTTGCGCGAGCTGAGCATGACCCGGGCGCCGGCCTCGCCCAGCGCCTGCGCCAGTTGCAGGCCCAAGCCGCGCGAGCCGCCGGTGACGAGTGCGGTCCGGCCCTTGAGGTCGAACAGTTGCTGGATGGTACGGGTCATCGAAAGTTTCCTTTTAATTTGTTCAGGGTTCGGTGTTGATTCGCGAGCGGACATAGATCAGGACCACACCCAAGACCGCCGCCAGCCCACCGCCCGCCATCAGCGACCAGCCGGTGTCGTCGTCCATCGGCGCGGCCCACAGGCCCAAAATCAACGCCAGCAGGCCACCATAAATCAAAATCCAGATGACGGCTTCCAGGCGCGCCACGAATTTGCTGGAAACCGTTCCCGTCGATGGCTTGAACAAAGCCATCAAGACGCCTCTTGCGGCAAGTCGGCGCGGGTCCGGTCCCTACAAAGAGTTGGCATGACTGGCCTGTGTGGCGTGTGTGAATACCCGGTTTTACAACACTTCGAAAATACCCGCAGCGCCCATGCCGCCGCCTATGCACATGGTCACGCAGACGCGCTTGGCGCCGCGCCGCTTGCCTTCGATCAGCGCATGGCCGGTCAGGCGCTGGCCGGTGACGCCGTAAGGGTGGCCGACCGCAATCGCTCCGCCATTGACATTGAGGCGGTCCATCGGAATGCCCAGCTTGTCGGCGCAGTACAGCACCTGCACGGCAAAGGCTTCGTTGAGTTCCCACAGGTCGATGTCCCCCACCGTCAGGCCCAGCTTGGCGAGCACCTTGGGAATAGCGAAGACCGGGCCGATGCCCATTTCATCGGGTTCGCAGCCGGCGACGGCAAAACCCAGGAAGCGTCCCAGCGGCTTGAGGCCTTTGCGCTCGGCGACTTTTTCATCCATCACCACCACCGCGCCGCCACCGTCCGAAAACTGGCTGGCATTGCCGGCCGAGATCAGGCCGCCCGGCAAGGCCGAGCGCAGGCCGCTGATGCCTTCCTTCGTCGTTCCGGCGCGGATGCCTTCGTCCTGGCTAACCGTGACCTGTTTGGTCATCAAGCCCATCACCGGATCAGCAACGCCCATGGTGACGGTGATCGGTGCGATCTCGGCCTCGAACAGGCCGGCAGCCAGCGCGGCGATGGCTTTTTGCTGGCTGGCCGCGCCGTATTCGTCCATGCGTTCGCGGCTGATTTCGTAGCGCTTGGCGACCTGCTCGGCGGTTTGCAGCATGTTCCAGTAAATCTCGGGCTTGTTTTTGGCGAGCCAGTCCTCGCGCAGCATGTGGGTGTTCATCTCCTGCTGCACGCAGGAAATGCTTTCGACACCGCCGGCGACGTAAATGTCGGCTTCGCCGGCAATGATGCGCTGCGATGCCAGGGCAATCGCCTGCAGGCCGGACGAGCAAAAGCGGTTGACGGTCATGCCCGAGACGGTGACGGGGCAACTGGCGCGCAGGGCGATCTGCCGCGCGATGTTGGCGCCGGTCGCGCCTTCGGGCGTGGCGCAGCCGATGATGACATCATCGACTTCGGCGGCGTCGATGCCGGCCCGGGAAAGGGCGTGCTGCACCGCATGGCCGCCCAGGGTGGCGCCGTGCGTCATGTTGAAAGCGCCCTTCCAGCTCTTGGCCAGAGGGGTGCGGGCGGTGGAAACGATTACAGCTGAGGTCATGAAAATCTCCGAATTAGGGGGGCTTGACGGGGTGGGCGCTGGTCAGTTGAAGGTCTTGCCTTCGGCAGCGAGCCGGGCCAGCAGCGGCGCGGGCTTCCAGAAATTGGCGTCGTCGAGCGGATTTTTCGCAAAGCGCTTCATCGCCTGCACCACGTTGAACAGGCCGACCTGGTCGGCATACAGCATCGGGCCACCCCGGTAAATCGGGAAACCGTAGCCCATCAAATACACCATGTCGATGTCGCTGGCCTTGGATGCAATGCCCTCCTCCAGGATGTGCGCGCCCTCGTTGACCAGCGAATACACCAGCCGCTGGACGATTTCCTCGTCCGAAATCTTGCGCGGCGTGATGCCCAATGAGGCGCGGTGTTCCTCGATCATCTTGACGACATCCTGGTTCGGAATCGCATCGCGCTTGCCGGCCACGTAGTCGTACCAGCCGGCGCCGGTCTTCTGGCCGAAGCGGCCCTTCTCGCACAGCAGATCAGCGGTCTTGCTGTATTTCATGTCCGGCTTTTCCTGGTAGCGGCGCTTGCGGATGGCCCAGCCGATGTCGTTGCCGGCCAGGTCGCCCATGCGGAACGGCCCCATGGCAAAGCCGAATTTCTCGATGGCCTTGTCCACCTGTTCGGGCGTGCAGCCCTCGTCAAGCAAAAAGCCGCCCTGGCGGCCATACTGCTCGATCATGCGGTTGCCGATGAAGCCGTCGCATACGCCCGACACCACCGCCGTCTTGCGGATTTTCTTGGCCAGCGCCATTACCGTGGCCATCACATCCTTGGCGGTCTTGTCGCCGCGCACCACTTCAAGCAGCTTCATGATGTTGGCCGGGCTGAAGAAATGCAGGCCGACCACGTCTTCGGGGCGCTGGGTAAACGAGGCGATCTTGTTCAGATCGAGCGTCGAGGTGTTGGACGCCAGAATCGCGCCGGGCTTCATCACGCGGTCGAGTTCCTTGAAGACTGTTTCCTTCACGCCCATGTCCTCGAACACGGCTTCGATGACCATGTCGGCATCCTTGAGGTCGTCGTAGCTCAGCGTGGTGCTGAGCAGGCCCATGCGCTGCTCGTATTTGTCGGCCTTCAGCTTGCCCTTCTTGACCTGGGATTCGTAGTTCTTGCGAATCGTGGCGATGCCCCGGTCCAGCGCTTCGGGCTTCATCTCCAGCATCTTGACCGGAATGCCGGCGTTGAGGAAATTCATGGCGATGCCGCCGCCCATGGTGCCGGCGCCGATGACAGCTATTGAATTAATAGCGCGCTGCGCAGTATCTGCGGGCACATCCGGTATTTTTGATGCTGCACGCTCGGCCATGAAGATGTGCCGCAGCGCGCGGCTTTCAGGCGTAAACATCAGGTTGGTGAACAACTCGCGCTCCAGCCGCATGCCTTCGTCGAATTTCTGCTGGGTCGCCGCTTCGACGGCATCGACGCACCTGAGTGGCGCCGGGAAATTCTTCGCCATGCCCTTGACCATGTTGCGGGCAAATTGAAAGTACGCATCGCCGTTGCGGTGCTTGCACGGCAGGTTGCGGACCAGCGGCAAGGGGCGGGTATCGGCAATCGCCTGCGCGAAGGCAAACGCCTCGTCGGCCAGCGTTTCCGCCGAAGACGCCATCCGGTCAAACAGCTTCTGGCCGGGGATTTGCGCCAGCAATTCGCTCTTGACCGGCTCGCCGCTGACGATCATGTTCAGCGCCGGCTCCACGCCCAGCGCGCGCGGCAGGCGCTGGGTGCCGCCCGCGCCCGGCAGCAGGCCGAGCTTGACTTCAGGCAGCGCCACGCTGCAGCCCGGCGCGGCGATGCGGTAGTGGCAACCCAGCGCCAATTCGAGTCCGCCGCCCATGCAGACCGAATGCATCGCGGCCACCACCGGCTTGGACGAGTTTTCAACCGCCAAAATTACGCTGAGCAGGTTGGGCTCCTGAACCGCCTTGAGCGAGCCGAACTCGTTGATGTCGGCGCCGCCCGAAAACGCCTTGCCCGCGCCGGTGATGACGATGGACTTGACGGCATCGTCGTCGTTGGCTTGTTGCAGGTTGTCGGTAAGGCTCAGGCGGGTGGCGTAACCCAGGCCGTTGACCGGCGGATTGCTCAGGGTGATCAGCGCCACCGAGCCGTGGACTTCGTAGAGGGTTGTCATTGCGATTGTCTTTCCTTGATTGAAATGTCAGTGGTGAAGCATCGGGCGGCAATCAGCACCGTGGCAGGCGCAGGCAACTACCGGCAAAAATAGTACGACCGTTCTTTTTTATATTGTAGGGAGGGTTTATGACGGCGCAAAGCTTCCCTGATTCGGGTTTACCCGGGTTTTGCGGCGGGTTTGTCCCAGCGGTGACAACAGCGCCAGCCTTTTACACCTCCAGCCACTCTTTTCGGATGCCAGCATCGGCGCGCAGGCTGTCGGGCGTGCCATCGAACACGATGCTGCCGTGGCCCATGACCAGAACCCGGTCGGAAATCGCCATGGCAATCGTCAGCTTTTGCTCGATCAGCAGCACCGAGATGCCCCTGGCCTTGAGGGTTTGCAGGTACTGCCCGACCATCTCGACGATCTTGGGCGCCAGCCCTTCGGTCGGCTCGTCAATGATGATGAGGTCCGGGTCGCCCATCAGGGTTCGGCACAGCGTGAGCATCTGCTGCTCGCCGCCTGACAGCACGCCAGCCTCCAGGTGCTGGCGCTCGCGCAGACTGGGGAACAAGGTGTACATGTCATTGAACGACCAGCGCGACCCTTTGCCCGAGCCCTTCTGGCCGAGCAGCAGGTTCTGGCGCACGGTCAGCGTGGGAAAAATGTCGCGGTTTTCAGGCACGTAGCCGAGGCCGAGGTGGGCAATCTGGTAGGCCTTCTTGCCAACGATTTCCGCATTTTTCCAGAGGATGGAGCCCCTGCACTCGACCAGCCCCATGATGGCCTTGGCGGTGGTCGAGCGGCCCGATCCGTTGCGGCCCAGCAAGGCGACGATTTCGCCGGGCCGGACTTCAAACGAAACGCCGTGCAGGACGTGGCTTTTGCCGTAATAGGCGTGAAGGTTGATGAGTTTCAGCATGTCAGCGTCCCTGTCCTTGCGCATCCGCCACCGGCAAGCCCAGATACGCCTCCTGCACGCGCGGGTCGGCGCGCACCGCTTCGGGAACATCGCAGGCAATCACTTCCCCATAGACGAGGACGGCAATCCTGTCTGCCAGGCCAAACACCACGCCCATGTCATGCTCGACCGTGAGCAGCGTCTTGCCCACCGTGACTTCCTTGATCAGGCTGATGAAGCGGCTGGTTTCGGAGCGGCTCATTCCGGCCGTCGGCTCGTCCAGCAGGATCACGCTGGCGCCGCCTGCAATCGTGATGCCGATTTCCAGCGCGCGCTGTTCGGCGTAGGTCAGGTGGGTGGCCAGCACGTCGCGCTTCCTGTCGAGCTTGATCATCGCCATCAGTTCATCGGCGCGCGCATTGGCGTCATGCAGGTTGGCCAGGAACTTCAAAAAGGTGTACTTGTAGCCCAGGCTCCAGAGCACGCCGCAGCGCAGGTTTTCAAACACGCTGAGCTTGGGGAAGATGTTGGTGATCTGGAAACTGCGCGACAGGCCGAGCCGGTTGATCTCGAACGGCTTCTTGCCGTTGATGCGCTCGCCGTTCAGCAGCACGTCGCCGCTGCTGGGCTCGAAGCGCCCGCTGATCAGGTTGAACAGCGTCGATTTGCCGGCGCCGTTCGGCCCGATGATGGCCACCCGCTCGCCCGGGTTGACGGCCAGGTTGGCGCCGCGAATGATTTCGGTCTTGCCGAAGCTTTTGCGAAGCTTTTTAAGCTCCAGCGCATAGCCGGCGCGGGGTACGGTGTCAATTTTCATAGCAACTCCCGGCGCTTGATCTCGGTTTCGATTTCATCCTGCACACGGCTCCACTGCACAACGAACCTGCGGCGCGCCAACTCGAACAGCCCCAGGCCGGTCAGGAAAACAATTCCAGCCCCCAGCCAGGTGCCGGGCTCGATGGCATTGAGCGTCAGGCCCATGAACTTCAGTTCCGGCCCGACGGCGGCGTTGAGTTGCTGGTGATAGACCATCTCGACCATGGCGGCAGCACCCATAAGTGCGGCGAACGCAGTCAAGGCCAGCGCCAGGTAGCCCGGCCACAAGCGCCCGAGCTTGCCGAACGCTGCCACGCGCAGGTTCATCACGATCAGGCTGGCAATGCCGCCGGGCGCATGCATCACCATGAACAAAAACATCAGCCCGACATACAGCAGCCAGGCCATCGACAGCTCCGACAGCCAAACCAGCGCCAGCACCATCAGGACAGCGCCGACGATGGGGCCGAAAAAGAAGGTCGCGCCGCCCAGGAAGGTGAACAGCAGCAGGCTGCCCGAACGCACGCTGCTGACCACTTCGGCCGTCACGATTTCCGAATTGATGGCCGCCAGCCCGCCGCCGATGCCGGCAAAAAAGCCGGCGATGATGAAGGCGTGGTAGCGCACGCGCTGGGTGTTGTAGCCGATGAACTCGACGCGCTCGGGGTTGTCGCGCACGGCGTTCAACATGCGGCCTAGCGGCGTGCCGGTGAAGGCGAACATGGCGGCGGTGCAGGCAAAGCAGTAGGCCGCGATCAGGTAATACACCTGGATCTGCGGGCCGAAGGTGATGCCCCACAGCGGCTTGCCGTAGGCGCGGTTGGTGGTGATGCCGCCTTCGCCGCCAAAAAATTCCGGGAACATCAGCGACATGGCAAACACCAGCTCGCCCACGCCCAGGGTGATCATGGCAAAGGTGGTGCCGGCTTTCCTGGTGGTGACATAGCCCAGCAAGGCGGCAAAGAACAGCCCCGACAGGCCGCCGACCAGCGGGATCAAGGAAAGCGGAATATAAAAGCGGCCGCTCGCCGCCAGGTTCATCGCATGAATCGCCAGGAACGACCCCAGCCCGGCATACACCGCATGGCCAAAACTCAGCATGCCGCCCTGCCCCAGCAAGATGTTGTAGCTCAGGCAGATGATGACCAGGTAGCCGGCCTGCGACAGCAGGGTCAGCGACAGGCTGCTTTTGAACAGCAGCGGTGCGGCAACCAGCAGCAGCGCATACAGCGTCCAGACGACCCATCGGCCGGTGTTGAAGGGTTTGAAGGCTTGAATAGTGCTTGCCATGCGCCTTAACCTTCCCGCGTGCCCAGAAGGCCCTGGGGCCGGAAGATCAGCATCAACACCAGGAGCAAAAATGGCAGGACGGGCGCCACCTGCGAAATGGTGAGCTTGAGCAAGGGATAGCCCAAGGTTTCAGGCGTGACCACGTAGCCCAAGCGCGCCAGCAGCGTCATCAGCGACTGGTCCATCGCGACCGCGAAGGTCTGGACCAGCCCGATCAGAATCGACGCCAGAAAAGCCCCGCTGAGTGAACCCAGGCCGCCGACCACGACCACCACGAAGATGATCGCGCCGACCGAGCCGGCCATGGCGGGCTCGGTGACAAAGGCAGTGCCTCCCACCACGCCGGCCAGCCCGGCCAGCGCCGCGCCGCCGCCGAACACCAGCATGAAGATTCGCGGCACATTGTGGCCCAGCGCCTGCGCCATTTCCGGATGCGTCAGCGCCGCCTGGATCACCAGCCCGATGCGGGTGCGGCTCAAGAGCAGCCAGATGCCGGCCAGCATGGCCAGCGAGATGAACATGATGAAGGCGCGCGACTTGGGAAAGTGGGTGCCGAACACGGTGAACAGCGGCCCCTGCAATTCACCGGGCAAGGCGTAATTGACCGCCGCACGGCCCCAGATGAGCTGGACGACTTCGAGCAGCAGGTAGGACAGGCCAAACGTCACCAGCAATTCGGGCACATGGCCGAATTGGTGGACCCGGCGCAGGCAAAAGCGCTCGAAGGCCGCGCCCAGCGCAAACACCACCAGCGGCGCGGCCAGCAGCGACCACCAGAAACCCATCACCTGCGACAGGCTGTAGGCCACATAGGCGCCCACCATGTAGAAGGAAGCATGGGCAAAATTGAGCACACCCATCATGCTGAAAATCAGCGTCAGCCCCGCGCTGAGCATGAACAGCAGCAGCCCGTAGCTCAGCCCGTTGAGCAGGGAAATGGTGAAGAACTCCAGAGTCATGGTCGCGTCGAATGCCTGAATGAAAAAGGCCCGATGGTAAGTCGGGCCTTGCTGCATGGCTTCAGATTTATCAGGCTTGCGGCAGCTTGTAGTCTTTCAGCATCTCGCGCAGCCGGGTCTTGAGCATCTTGCCGGTCGCGCCCATGGGGATGGCATCGACAAACACCACGTCATCGGGAATCTGCCATTTGGCGGTCTTGCCTTCGTAGAACTTCAGCAGCGCTTCGCGGCTGACGTCCATGCCCGGCTTTTTCACCACCGCGATGATGGGCCGCTCGTCCCATTTCGGATGCGCCACGCCGATGCAGGCGGCCATGAGCACCGCAGGATGCGCCACGGCGATGTTTTCAATGTCAATCGAGCTGATCCATTCGCCGCCCGACTTGATGACATCCTTGCTGCGGTCGGTGATCTGCATGTAGCCGTCGGCGTCAATCGTGGCCACGTCGCCGGTCGGAAACCAGCCATCGACCAGCGGGTCGCCCTCGCCCTTGTAGTATTCACGGATGATCCACGGCCCCTTGACCATCAGGTCGCCATAGGTCTTGCCATCCCAGGGCAATTCCTTGCCGGCCCCATCGACGATCTTCATGTCAACGCCGTAAATCGCGCGTCCCTGCTTGAGGCGGATCTTCATCTTCTCGTCGGCCGACAAGCCGTCATGCTTGTTCTTCAGCGTGCACAGCGTTCCCAGCGGGCTCATTTCGGTCATGCCCCAGGCGTGCAGCACTTCCACGCCGTAGTCGTCGCTGAAGGCCTGGATCATGGCCGGCGGGCAGGCCGAGCCGCCAATCACGGTGCGGCGCAGGCTTGAAAAACGCAGGCCTTCGGGCTTCATGTGCGTCAGCATCATTTGCCAGACCGTCGGCACGCCGGCGGCATAGGTGACTTTTTCGGCCTCGATCAGCTCATACACCGACTTGCCGTCGAGCGCCGGGCCGGGGAACACCAGCTTGGCCCCGGTGAGCGCGCCTGAATACGGCAGGCCCCAGGCATTGACGTGAAACATCGGCACCACCGGCAAGATCGCATCGCGCGCCGAGATGCCCATCACGTCGGGCAAGGCCGCCGCATACGCGTGCAGCGTGCTGGAGCGGTGGCTGTACAGCGCCGCCTTCGGATGGCCGGTGGTGCCGCTGGTGTAGCACATGCTCGACGCCGTGTTTTCATCAAATTCTGGCCAGTCGTAGTCGCCCGGTTGCGCGGCAATCCAGCTTTCGTAGCTCTGCAAGTTGGGAATGCCCGAATCCACCGGCAGCTTGTCCGCATCGCACAGCGCGATGTAGTGCTTGATGGTCGGACATTTGGCGTGGAAGGCCTGCACCAGCGGCAAAAAGCTCAGGTCGAAGCACAGCACCTGGTCTTCGGCGTGGTTGGCGATCCAGGCGATCTGCTCAGGGTGCAGGCGTGGGTTCAGCGTGTGCAGCACGCGGCCCGAGCCGCTGACGCCGTAGTACAGCTCGAAATGCCGGTAGCCGTTCCACGCCAGCGTGGCCACGCGGTCGCTGAAGTTCAGGCTCAAGGCGTCCAGCGCATGGGCGACCTGGCGCGAACGCCGGGCCGCCTCCTTGTAGGTGTAGCGGTGGATGTCGCCCTCGACCCGGCGCGAGACGATTTGCGCATCGCCATGGTGGCGCGCGGCAAATTCGATCAGTGATGAAATCAGCAAGGGCTGGTTCTGCATTAAACCTAACATTGTCTGCGTCCTTTTTTTATCGCCCGCTCGGGCTGCCATGAAAATCGTCTGAACCGGTTTGCATGGTACAGGCGGCATTCACCGGCCAGCTTCGGGAAACTCCGTAGCCATGCCACCTTGGCGACACCTTGCAACGCAATACACAACCCTTATCCCTGGCTGCACACGGCTGCTTGCCCCATAGCACAATAAAGCCATGAGCACTGCCTTCGACACCCCAACAACCACCAGCCCCCATCCTGCCGCGCCTGACCTGAAATGGGTCAACAGCTTTGCCGGACTGGGTGCCAATTTCTACACCGATCTGGCGCCCAGCCCCCTGCCGTCGCCGTACTGGGTCGGGCGCAACCGCGCGCTGGCGCACGAACTGGGGCTGGACGATCAATGGCTGGAGTCGGCCGAGACGCTGGCCGCCTTGAGCGGCAACCAGCCCTTGCCCGGCGCCAGGCCGCTGGCCAGCGTGTACAGCGGACACCAGTTCGGCGTCTGGGCCGGACAACTGGGCGACGGCCGGGCCATCCTGCTCGGGGAACTCGAAACGCCCAAGGGGCCGCAGGAAGTCCAGCTCAAAGGCGCGGGCAAGACGCCCTATTCCCGCATGGGCGACGGCCGGGCCGTGCTGCGCAGTTCGATCCGCGAGTTCCTGTGCTCCGAAGCCATGCATGGCCTGGGAATTCCCACGACGCGCGCGCTGTGCGTGACCGGCTCCGATGCGGCAGTGCGGCGCGAGGAAATCGAAACCGCGGCCGTCGTGACGCGCACGGCGCCGAGCTTTATCCGCTTCGGCCATTTCGAGCATTTCAGCTACCGCAACAAACCGGCGCAGCTCAAGGCGCTGGCCGATTACGTCATAGCCCGTTTTTATCCCGACTGCCGCGAGGCCAGGCAGCCGTATGCAGCGCTGCTCCAGGCCGTCAGCGAACGCACCGCGCACATGATGGCGGCCTGGCAGGCTGTCGGCTTTTGCCATGGCGTGATGAACACCGACAACATGAGCATCCTGGGGCTGACGATTGACTACGGCCCGTTCCAGTTCCTCGATGCGTTCGACCCCGGCCACATCTGCAACCACTCGGACGACCATGGCCGCTATGCCTACAACAAGCAGCCCAACATGGCGTACTGGAACCTGTTCTGCCTCGGCCAGGCCTTGCTGCCCTTGATCGAGAACCAGGAAGACGCGCTGGCCGCGCTGGAGTCGTACAAAACCGTGTTCCCGGAGGCGCTGCAGGCCCGGATGCGCGCCAAGCTGGGGCTACCCGATGAGCATGAAGGCGACGGCCAGCTGATCGAAAGCACCTTCCGGCTGCTGGCCAGCAATAAGGTGGACTACACGATTTTCTGGCGCCGGCTGTGCGGCTTTACCGCGCAAAGCGGCCACGAGCCGGTGCGCGACCTGTTTTTCGACCTGGAATCCTTCAATGCCTGGGCGCTACAGTATTCAGAGCGGATCATGCCCGTGGATATTGCGCAAAGGGCCGATTTGATGCTTAAAAGCAATCCAAAATACGTGCTGCGCAACCACCTGGGCGAAGAAGCCATCCAGGCGGCGAAACTAAAAGACTTTTCGCAGGTCGATACCCTGCTGACGCTGCTGCAAGCCCCCTTTGACGAACATGACGGACACGACAGCTTTGCCGGCTTCCCGCCCGACTGGGCAGCGTCGATTGCCATCAGTTGCAGTTCGTAAACCCTTTTACCTAAATACCAGGATAGAAACATCATGAGCGCCAAGATCCAGAAAACCGATGCCGAATGGAAAACCCTGCTGGCTGAAAAAGGCGCCGAACCCGTGGCCTTCAACGTCACCCGCCACGCCGCCACCGAACGCCCGTTCACCGGCAAATACGAGGACAACTATGCCGAAGGCACTTACCGTTGCATCTGTTGCGACGCCGAGCTGTTCGACTCGTCCACCAAATTCGACGCCGGCTGCGGCTGGCCGAGTTTTTCACAGGAAGTGAAGGAAGGCGCGATTGAAGAGCATGTGGACAAGGCCCACGGCATGACACGCACCGAAACCGTTTGCGCCAACTGCGGCGCCCATCTGGGCCATGTTTTTCCCGATGGACCCACGCCAACGGGACTGCGCTATTGCATGAATTCTGCTTCGCTGGATTTCAAACCACGCTGAACGCCAACCCATCAACCTGCCTGCACGCCGACCCGTCGATTCCAGCCGGCAGGCGCAAGCCATAATTACCCCATGAAAATTCTGTTCGATTTCCTGCCGATAGCGCTTTTCTTCGGCATGTTCAAGTACGCCGAAGGGCACAAGGACTGGGCGGCCGGCACCGCGACCGACTGGCTGGGCTTCATGGTCTCGGGCGGCGTGGTCGGCCCGGCCGAAGCCCCCGTGCTGCTGGCAACGGTGGTGGTGATCGTCGCCACGCTGGCGCAAATTTTGTGGCTCAAGGCGCGCGGCCGCAAGGTCGATACCATGCTCTGGGTCAGCCTTGCGCTGGTCACCGCGCTGGGCAGCGCCACGATTTACTTTCACAGCGAAAGCTTCATCAAGTGGAAGCCGACGGTGCTGTACTGGGTGATGGGCGCTTCGCTGCTGGTGGGCGAGCTGGTGTTCAGGAAAAACGGCATCAAGTCGCTCATGGGCGCGCAAATGAGCCTGCCCGACGCGGTCTGGCGCAAGGTCAATTTCAGCTGGGTGACTTTCTTTGCGGCCATGGGTTTCCTGAACCTCTGGGTCGCCTTCAATTTCCCCACCAGCACCTGGGTCAACTTCAAGCTGTTCGGCGGCATGGGCCTGATGCTGGTGTTTGTTCTGGCGCAGGCATTTTTCCTTAACAAACACATCAAGCCGGACACCACCTCATGAACACCTCATCCAGCAGCAACGCAGCCCTGCCAGTGCGCGTCAAGGAAATTGAGCAGCAGCTCCACACACGGCTTGCCCCGACCCAACTCGAAGTGCTGGACGAAAGCGCCGCGCATGCGGGCCACTCCGGCGCCAATGCGCAGGGCATGGGTTCGCACTTTCGCGTTCGCATTGCCAGTCCGGCGTTCGACGGCAAGAGCCGCGTCGCCTGCCACCGGCTTGTGTATGATGCAATGCAAAATTTCATCGATCAGGGTCTGCATGCCCTGGCCATTGAGATCATCAAGCCAGTTTGAAGCGCTTGATCTTTCACAAGAAGGTCCGGCTTGCGGCTGGCAACAATCAAACCCCCTCACAAGCACCATTCCCAAGGATTTCCACTTTGATCATGAAAAAACAATTTTTACTGGCCACCGCCATGGCCAGCCTGCTGGTCATGGGCGCCCAGGGCGCCATGGCCCAGAACGTCGCCATCGTCAACGGCAAGGCCGTGCCCAAGACCCGCCTCGACGCGCTGGCCCAGCAGGTCGCCAAGGCCGGCCGCCCGGTCACGCCTGAAATGGAAGGCCAGTTGCGCGAAGAAGTCATCGCCCGCGAAGTGTTCATGCAGGAAGCCGAGAAACAAGGCATCGCCGCCAGTGACGACTTCAAGGCGCAGATGGAACTGGCTCGCCAGACCCTGATGATCCGCGAACTGTTTGCCAGCTACCAAAAGAAAAACCCGGTGACCGATGCCGACCTGAAGGCCGAATACGACAAGTTCGCGGCAGCCAGCGGCGGCAAGGAATACAAGGCGCGCCACATCCTGGTTGAAAAAGAGTCCGAGGCCACCGCCATCATTGCCAGCCTGAAAAAAGGCGGCAAGTTCGAGGACATCGCCAAGAAGCAATCCAAGGATCCAGGTTCTGGCGCCAAGGGCGGCGACCTAGACTGGGCCAACCCGTCCAGCTACGTGCCTGAATTCACCGAAGCCCTGCTCAAGCTGAACAAGGGCCAGATGACCGACACCCCGGTCAAGTCGCAGTTCGGCTACCACGTCATCCGCGTGGACGACATCCGCAGCGCCAAGCTGCCGGCCTTTGAAGAAGTCAAGCCGCAAATCGCCCAGCAGATGCAGCAGCAAAAGCTCGCCGCCTTCCAGGAAGAGCTGCGCAAAAAAGCCAAGGTCGAATAAGCAAACCATTGCGCCCATAAAAAAACGCGGCCTTGGCCGCGTTTTTTTATGGGCGGAGCAAGCTCACACTCGCGGCGGGTCGGTTTCGCGCGCCGGGTGACGGTGCAGCGCAATGCCCTTGATAAAGGTTGCCGCAGCATCGGCCGCGCTCCCCGAAGGTGCAATGATCAGGCCGACATCGGGCTTGCCGTCGGGCAGCGTGGCCGGCACGCCTGCTTTTTCAAGCAGCGCGCTTGCAGCGCCCAGCGCCAGGATGGTCTTGCCATGCCGGTACTGGTCCTTGATGAACTCCATCGTGTGGCCGTCCTTCGCCAGCGCATCGACAGCGGCTTGCCCATCGGGCAGCACCAGCGCATCAAACAGGAAGCCGGGCTCGTTTTCCAGCGAAGCATCGGCATCGAGCGTTTTACCCTCGGCCGTGGCGACTGAGCCGATATGCGGTGCCACCAGACGCGGGACGGCGCCTTCGGCCAGCAAGGCAGCCTGCACCTGCGCCATCGACTCGCCCATGACGCCGGGCGCAACCAGCAGGGCAATCTTGCGCGCCTTGATGCTGCCGTCGCCCAGACGCGCCATCAGCGACAGCGGCGGCGAAACCGTCACCTCGGGCTTGGCCGGCTGGGCCAGCGCCAGGGGCATGGCGTCGGGCAGCGTGTCCATTCCCAGTCCCTCGGCGACTTTTTGCGCCAGGGCTTCGGACGCATTGCGCAGCATCGACACGGTACGCTGGCGAATGGCCGGCACCGTGACCTTGCTCAACTCAAAGCGAAAGGCGGCCGCGATATGCGCTTGCTCGGCCGGCGTCTGGCTTTCATAAAACAGCGTCGCCTGGGTGTAGTGATCGGCAAACTTCTCGGGTTTGCCGCGCACCTTGGCTTGCTCCTCCTGCGCCTGCAGCCGGGCCGGCACCGTGACAAAGCCTTGCGCCGCGCCAGCCTGGAAAGGACAGCCGCCGGCCAGCGAGTTCGGCTCATAGGCCACGCGCCCCCGGGGAATGGCCTGGCGGTGCATGCCGTCGCGCTGGTTGTTGTGAACCGGGGCAATCGGCGAATTGATCGGAATCTCGTGGAAGTTCGGGCCGCCCAGGCGAGAAATCTGCGTGTCCACATAGGAGTGGATGCGCCCTGCCAGCAGCGGATCGTTCGAAAAATCAATCCCCGGCACCACATGCGCGGTGCAGAACGCCACCTGCTCGGTTTCCGCGAAAAAGTTGTCCGGGTTGCGGTTGAGCACCATGCGGCCGACCGGCTGGACCGGAATCAGCTCTTCGGGAATGATCTTGGTGGCGTCCAGGATGTCGAAGCTGAACTGTTCAGCCTGCGCTTCGGTGAAGATTTGCACGCCCAGTTCATATTCCGGGTAAGCGCCCGACTCGATGCGCTCCCACAGGTCGCGCCGGTGATAGTCCGGGTCGGCGCCCGAAATTTTCACGGCTTCATCCCACACCAGCGAATGCGTGCCGGCGGTCGGGTTCCAATGGAACTTGACGAACACCGACTCGCCGGCTTCGTTGACAAAACGAAAACTGTGAACGCCAAAGCCCTGCATGGTCGCAAAGCTGCGCGGTATGGCGCGGTCCGACATCACCCACATCAGCATGTGGGTGGATTCAGGCATCAAGGAAACAAAGTCCCAGAACGTGTCGTGCGCGCTGGCGGCCTGCGGCATCTGGTGATGCGGCTCGGGCTTGACGGCATGGATCAGGTCGGGAAACTTCATCGCGTCCTGGATGAAGAACACCGGCATGTTGTTGCCTACCAGATCCCAGTTGCCTTCGTCGGTGTAGAACTTGACGGCAAAGCCGCGCACATCGCGCGCCGTGTCCTTGGAACCGCGCTCGCCGGCCACGGTGGAAAAGCGCACGAACACCGGCGTGATCTTGCCGGCTTCCTTGAACGGCGCGGCCTTGGTGTACTGCGTCAGCGGCGCATAGCATTCAAAAAACCCGTGGGCGCCGGAACCCCGCGCATGCACGATGCGCTCGGGAATGCGCTCGTGGTCAAAGTGGGTGATCTTCTCGCGCAGCACGAAGTCTTCGAGCAGCGCCGGCCCGCGCAGGCCAAACTTCAGGGAGTTCTGGTTGTCGGACACCGCCACGCCCTGGTTGGTGGTCAGCATCCGGCCGGACGAATCCACACGCACGCGGTCCAGCGGCTCGATGGTGGCATTCACGCCTTCGGGCACAACGCTGCCGGTTTTTTCAGTGCCGTTTTCTTCCGACAGCGTGCTGCCCGTCGGCAGCCTTGAGGCAGGCTCGGCCGTGGCCCCTTGCTGCGGCGCGATTGCGTTGGCAAATCCATGCTCGGCGGGCTTGGTGGCGTTGAACGGCATGGCGGCAGCCAGCGTCTCGGTCTGGGCCATTTTTTCAGCGAGAACATCGCCGCCTGCCGCAGGACGGGTCCTGGCAGGGCCGCTGTCGGTATTGCACGCTGCGGCTTTTGCGGCATTGCTGTTTTTGGCAGCGCTTTTGCCGGAGTGATTTTGGCCATTGGCCGGTGGAGTGGTTTTGGGCATGGTCGTCAGGAATGAGCCGGCAGAATTGCCAGCCATTAAAGTACCGGGGCACTGAAAAACCACCTGTAGGACGTTGCCGCCTGCCTGGGACAGCATTTTTTTCGAGCGTTAAAGTTGTCCCAGCATCCTGTGGATAACTTTGTTGATGAGTTGCCGGAAAAGTCCGCAAAGCGTGACAGGACGCGGCCTGGCACCAGGGTGCCTGAATTTAAGGCAGCGCAGGACCGGCTTATTTCAGCGCACCGATGGCCATCAGGAGGCCGATCAGCAGCGGCTGATGCAGCAGGTAGTAACTCAGGCTCCAGCGCCCCAGCCCGGCCAGGGCTCGGCCTGCCGGCCCCGTTTGAAGCCCGAACCAGTGCGGCCGCCGGCGCAGCGCCCAGCTTCCCGCCGCCATGCCCCACCACATCACCCCCAGCCACGGAATAAGGGGCACATAGTCTTCAGTGACGGGTTTTCGGCTGATCAGCCCCAGCCAGTTCAGCAGGTTCTGGTTCAAAAAATCAATTCCAGGCCACACGGCATGAGCGCCAATCGCCACGAACTTCATGGCAATGGCCGCGCTGCCCAGAAACCACAGCCAGCGCCCCCAGCCGGCCGTCAGGCGCACGATGAGCAGCATCACGGCCAGGCCATGCAGCACGCCAAAATAAATAAAGCTTTGCGGATACATCGCGTAGGAGCCGGCGCTGACCAGCAACGCGGACCCGGCCACCTGAGCCCAGCGCCGCCAGAACCTAGGCCAGGTCTGGCTCTGCTGAACGGCAACTGCCTGGCCCAGTCCGGCGGTAAAAAGAAACAGGCTGACAATCGCGCTGCGCTGCCAGGTCCAGAACGGATCGGTGTAGAAGTTTTGCTGCAGGTAGCCAAAATGGTTCAGGTCGAAGCAGAAGTGATAGGCCGTCATCCAGACGATGGCGATGCCGCGCAGGGCATCGAGGGAGTCAAAGCGGCGAAACAGCATGGCGCAGAGTTTACGCAGATGTTTTTTTGCAACGCCCGGGACTGGCTAAGTAATAACCCGGCCTGCTGCCGGGGACAAGTTCGTTAATATTTGTAAAAGAAAATAGGACGTTCGTTCTATTCCACCACCCCCTCCAAAACGGGCCAGCATGAAAACAATCCATTTATTGAGCATCGTCGCGGCAGCATCGTTACTGGTCGCCTGCGGCGGCGACTCGCCAAGCAACCTGGGCGTGGTGGACAACAGCCCCGCGCGCGGTACGCTGATCCAGAATCCGCCCATCCGCACGGCCTTTTTCACGGCGGGGGACTTTGCCGCCAAACTCAATGCAAGCGCCAGCGGCCGCAACCTGCTGGCCATTGCCGGCACGCCCAAGTGCGGCGTCGATGTGCAGTACATCCACTACGGCACCGTGGGCGGCGCCAGTGAAAGCACCGACGCCACGGGCGCACTGATGACGCCGTCGGGCGGCCCGGGCTGCACCGGCAGCCGGCCCATCGTGCTGTACGCGCACGGCACCACGACCGTGAAAAGCTACAACCTGGCCAACCTGCTCGACGAGGGCAGCCCGGCCTATTCCGAAGCTGCCCTGATTGCCGCGATCTATGCGGCCCAGGGCTTCATCGTGGTGGCGCCCAACTACGCGGGTTACGAGTCGTCCAAACTGCCCTACCACCCTTACCTGAATGCCGACCAGGAATCCAAGGAAATGATGGACGCGCTGAGCGCCGCACGCAAGGCGCTGCCCGGCTTGCTGCAGCCGGTGCAGGACAGCGGAAAGCTCTTCATCACCGGCTATTCGCAAGGCGGCCATGTGGCCATGGCCACCCACAAGGCGATGCAGGCGGCAGGCCAGCCCGTGACCGCCAGCGCGCCCATGTCCGGCCCCTACGCGCTGGCCGCCTACACCGATGCCATTTTCTACGGCAACGTGGGCCTGGGCAGCACACTGTTCTCCCCCTTGCTGGTCAACAGCTACCAGAAGGCCTACGGCAATCTCTACAGCCAGCTCACCGACATCTACGAGCCGTCCTACGCCAGCGGCATCGACACCCTGCTGCCGACCGACACCCCGCTTTCAACGCTGTTCGCGCCGGGCGGAAAGCTGCCGCAAACCGCGTTGTTCAGCCGCACGCCGCCCACCGCGCCGGCCGGTTCGCCAGCGTCTTTGCAGCCGACGCTGAACGCCATCAGCCCGCCGACGACACCGCCCGAGCTGGCCCCGCTGTTTGCCCTGGGCTTTGGCACCAGCAACCTCGTGACCAACGCCGCGCGCCTGAACTTTCTGCTCGACGCCTTTGCCAATCCCGATGGCGCGGTTCCGAGCGTGACCACCGCCCAGCCAGCCGCCAACCCGGCCCATCCGATACGCATCGCCACCAAGAAGAACGACCTGCGCAACTGGACGCCCACACGCCCCGTGCTGCTGTGCGCTGGCAGCGGCGACCCCACGGTGTTCTACAACGTCAACACCCAGCTGATGCAGGCTTACTGGTCAAGCCCCTCGCCGGCAGCGCCGCCGGCGGGTTTGCTGACCGTGCTCAATGTGGACTCGGCGCCTACCGGCGCGGCCGACCCTTACGCCGCCGTCAAGGCCGGCTTCGGCCAGGCCAAGGCCGGCACGGCGGCCGCCGCCGTTTCGGCGGGCGCCTCTGATGGCGGCGCCTCCGCCGTCGTGCAGGCTTACCACGGCTCGCTGGTTCCGCCATTCTGCAATGCCGCGGCACGCGGTTTTTTCCAGCAGATCGCTGCTGCCGGTTTGTAAATCACAAGGACAGATTCATGAAAAACAGGCATTTAATGCTCGCCAGCCTTGTGGCGGCCTTTGCAGCAGCCCCGGCCATGGCGCAGCAAAACACCATCAAGCTTGGCGTTGCCAATGTGCAGCCCCATTCCAGCGCCAGCGACTTTTCCGGACCCTTCACGCCGGGCGGCATCAGCGTCGAAGTGCGCAACAAGACAACGTCCTTCTTTTCCTATACACGCGAAATCAACGACCAGTGGGATGTGGAACTCGCCTTGGGTGACTCGCCTACCCATGACATTGCCTTGAAAATCAACAACCCAGGCCTGCCCGCCAGCGTTCAGGCCATGTCGGGCCAGGTCGCCGCAACCGTCCGGCAGGTCGCGCCCGTGCTGTTCGTCAATTACAAGTTTCTGGAAAAAACCAGTCCCTGGCGGCCATTTGTAGGCGTGGGCATCAACTACACGAACTTTGACAAGACCCATTCCACCGCTGCCGGCGACACCCTCAATGGCGGCCCGACCTCCGTTTCGCTGGAAGATTCGGTGGGCCTGGCCCTGCAGGGCGGCGTGACTTACCGGATCAACAACCAGTGGTCGCTGTCGGCGGCACTGATAACAGCGCAGGTCAAATCCAAAATCACCACCAACACCCTGGGCATCGAGCGGAGCGCCGACATCAAGTTCAGGCCCCGGGTGTTTACCCTGGCCATGGGCTATTCGTTTTGAGTTGATCGGGGAACGCATGGCTTGCCATAATTCAGGCCATGCACCTTCCACCCCAGATCACCCCCCTCCAGCATGCGGGCCACAGCGCCCTGCAACTGACCACCCGCCACGGCACCGCCATCGTCGCCCTTCACGGCGCGCACCTGCTGTCGTGGACGCCCACGGGCCAGCGCGATGTGCTCTGGCTGTCTCCCGAGGCCCTGCCCGAGCCCGCCGCCATTCGCGGCGGCGTACCGGTGTGCTGGCCGTGGTTTGCCAAGCAGGGCATGCCCCTTGATGCGCTGCAGCACGGCCCGGCGCGCGTCAATCCGTGGCAAGTCAGCGCGATTCACGCCAGCAGCGACGATGAAATCAGCCTGAGCCTCGTACCCTGCGCGCAAGCCACCGGCGATGCCTCGTCCAGCCTTGCGGAACTCGCGCCCGGTCTGCAGGTCAGCCTGCGCATCACGCTGGGCGAAACCCTGAGCCAGACCCTGCACACGCGCAACCTGGGCAGTGAAACTTTTCAGCTGACGCAAGCGCTGCACAGCTACTTTGCCGTCAGCCACGCCGCGCAGGTGGGCATCGAAGGCCTCATCGACCTGCCCTACCTGGACAAGCTGCGCGGCATGGCGGCGGACGTGCAGCAAGTCCCGTTCGCGTTAGAGCTGGCCTGTGACCGCATCTACCATGCCGCACAAAAATCGGGCGATTCGTTTCCAGGGCGCTACACGCTGACCGACCCGGCCTGGCAGCGCAGCATCGTGATTGAAACCGAGGGCAGCCAGTCCGTGGTGGTCTGGAACCCGGGCCGCGAAGGCGCCCGCAGCATCGCCGACGTGCCCAATGACGGCTGGCAGGATTTTTTCTGCATCGAGGCGGCGAATGCCGAGCCGGATGGGGTGATGCTGGCGCCGGGAGCCGAGCACTGGCTGGGGCAGACTTTGAGTGTTATTTAGCTGGTTTCCGCTTACGGCGTTTGCATAAGTCGCTATGAATAATGAAGCGATTTCAGCTTGTATCCGCCGCTTAAAGCACTGAAAGCACCGCCATAATGAGTGCCATCTAGGGGAAAACTTGTGATCCCCTACGGCTATATCCACCGAATACCTCCCTATGCCCCTTTATCCAGTTTTTACGAATCTCATTCAGCGTTATGAAGAAAGTGCGGTCCTGCGGGGACTCGTCCAATTAATTCCACTTAGCATTGGATCGGCAATCGACACAGCCGTCTTAACTAAAGTCCAAGCAATCAGAGCAACCCGCATGACCGAATTCTTCGATGAATTGTCGCGTGGAGAAATAGAACTCAAGCAGGAGCTACTGGATAACAATGACTTCCTCCATTGCTTCTTTGCCACTACTGAAGCAGCTTTCAAAACAAACCGAACGGAAAAGATTAGGTTTTTAGCCCGTCTTCTTCTTGCCGCAGCCGTTGATGGACGACTATCGGACATCGATGAATACGAAGAGTACCTCGGAATTCTCGACGATCTGTCTAACCGCGAACTAGCCGTGCTTACTCTTCTCGACAAGTACGAGTCAAGTCATCCAAAGGGTGAGAGTGAAAATGATCTCCAGTGCGCCACGCGATTTTGGAAAGAATTTTCTAGCGAACTCACCGACAAATTAGCGATTCCTCCTAATGAGATCGATGCAATGCTGACTCGTCTAAATCGCAGCGGGTGTTACGAAACATTTGTAGGAGGTTATATTGGCTATACGGGTGGCATGGGGAAAACTACACCAAGCTTTCATCGACTTAAGTCTTTAGCTCTAGTAGAAAGTGGCCGCTAATCAGCCACATTTGAGTAATACATAAAATAGACCTCTAGCGCCCGTCAGACAAGCGAAGGTAGCTATCTTTACGATAGCTACCTGTAGCGCTTATTAAACCGGGATCAAGATCAGCCCACCCACTTCCGCGCATTGCGCCAGAGCTGCATCCACGGGCTGAGTTCGCGCTGGTCCAGGCCGGTCCAGCTCATCTGGATGTTGCGGAACACGCGCTCGGGGTGCGGCATCATCGCGGTGAAGCGGCCGTCCGCCGTCGTGACCGCCGTCAGGCCGCCCGCGCTGCCGTTCGGATTGAACGGGTAGGCTTCGGTCGGCTGGCCGTGGTTGTCCACAAAACGCATCGCGGCAATCGCGGCTGACGCATCGCCCCGGTGGGCGAAGTTGGCGTAACCCTCGCCGTGCGCCACGGCAATCGGCAGGCGCGTTCCGGCCATGCCGGCGAAGAACAGGCTTGGCGACTCCAGCACTTCGACCATGGACAATCTAGCCTCGAAACGCTCGCTCTGGTTGGTGGTGAAGCGCGGCCAGGCCTCGGCGCCGGGAATGATGTCAGCCAGTTCGGCAAACATCTGGCAGCCGTTGCACACACCCAGGCCGAACGTATCGCGGCGGCCGAAGAAGCCGCTGAACTGCTCGGCCAGCGCCGGATTGAAGGTGATGGAACGCGCCCAGCCGATGCCCGCGCCCAGCGTGTCGCCGTAGCTGAAACCGCCGCAGGCCACCACGCCGGCAAAGTCGGCCAGTTGGGCGCGGCCGGTCTGCAGGTCGGTCATGTGAACGTCGATGGCTTCAAAACCGGCCTGCGTGAAGGCGTAGGCCATTTCCACATGCGAATTGACGCCCTGCTCGCGCAGCACGGCGACTTTCGGGCGGGACAGGAGCAGTGCGGGGGCTGAAAGCGGGGAGCCCTCACCCCGGCCCTCTCCCAGGGGGAGAGGGAGGAACACATGCAGCCCCGGATCAGCCGGATCGCCGGCGGCGGCGTGTTCGGCGTCGGCGCCGGCCGGGTTGTCGCGCTTCTGGCAAATCTTCCAGCTCACGGCGTCCCAGACCTGATGCAAATCCTGCAATTTGGCCTTGAAAACGGCCTTGGTGTCGCGCCAGACCTGGACTTCGCCCTTGCCGACTTCCAGCGACGCGTGCTGCGGCCGGGTCTTGCCGACAAAGTGGCTGAATTTGGACAGCCCGTGGTTGCGCAGCGTCTGCATCACCTCGTTGCGCGTCTCGGTGCGCACCTGGATGACGGCGCCCAGCTCTTCATTGAACAGCGCCTTGAGCGTCAACTCGTCGCGGCGGCCGCTGACTTGCGATGCCCAGTTCTTGCTGTCGCCCATCTCCATGCGGCTGTCGCTGATGCCGTCGCCTTCGAGCAGCAGCATGTCCACATTGAGCGACACGCCGACATGGCCGGCAAAGGCCATTTCGCAGGCCGTGGCGAACAGGCCGCCGTCGCTGCGGTCGTGGTAGGCCAGGATTTGCCCCTGCGCGCGCAGTTCATTGACGGCGTTGACCAGGTTGACGAGGTCTTGCGGGTCGTCCAGGTCGGGCACTTCGCCGTCTTCCAGGCTCAAGCTTTGCGCCAGGATGGAGCCGCCCATGCGGCTCTGGCCCTTGCCCAGGTCGATCAGGATCAGCGTGGTGTCGGCCTCCACCGTGTTCAGCTCCGGCGTGAGCGTGCCGCGCACGTCGGCCAGCGTGGCGAAGGCGCTGACGATCAGCGAGACCGGCGAGGTGACCTTTTTATTTTCACCATCGTCGCTCCAGACGGTGCGCATCGACAGCGAATCCTTGCCGACCGGAATCGACACGCCCAGCGCCGGGCACAGTTCCATGCCGACCGCCTTGACGGTCTCATACAGCGCCGCATCCTGGCCCGGCTCGCCGCAGGCGGCCATCCAGTTGGCCGACAGCTTGACGCGCGGCAACTCAATCGGCGCGGCCAGCAAATTGGTGATGGCTTCGGCCACGGCCATGCGGCCCGAGGCGGCGGCATTCACGGCCGCCAGCGGCGTGCGCTCGCCCATGCTCATGGCCTCGCCGCCAAAGCCCTGGTAATCGGCCAGCGTCACGGCGCAGTCGGCCACCGGAACCTGCCACGGCCCGACCATCTGGTCGCGGTGCGTCATGCCGCCGACGGTGCGGTCGCCGATGGTGATGAGGAAACGCTTGGATGCCACCGTCGGGTGGCTGAGCACGTCTATGCAGCTTTTTTGCAGATCGACGCCGGTCAGGTCAATCGGCTTGATGGCGCGCGCCAAGCTGGTCACGTCGCGGTGCATCTTGGGCGGTTTTCCCAGCAGCACGTTCATCGGCATATCAACCGGGGCAGCGGCATCATTGTCTGAAAGCACAAGCTGCCTTTCCTCCGTCGCCACGCCAATCACGGCGAACGGGCAGCGCTCGCGCTCGCAGAAGGCTTCGAACTGCTGCAGCGACTCGGGCGCAATCGCCATCACGTAGCGTTCCTGGCTTTCGTTGCTCCAGATTTCTTTCGGCGACAGGCCGCTTTCTTCGAGCTTGACGGCGCGCAGGTCAAAACGCGCGCCGCGCCCAGCGTCGTTGACCAGCTCGGGAAAGGCGTTTGACAGCCCGCCCGCGCCCACATCGTGAATCGCCAGGATCGGATTGGCCAGGCCGAGCTGGGCGCACTGGTTGATGACTTCCTGTGCGCGCCGCTCGATTTCGGGGTTCCCGCGCTGCACCGAATCAAAATCGAGTTGCGCCGCGTTGGCGCCCGACGCCATCGAACTCGCCGCGCTGCCGCCCATGCCGATGCGCATGCCGGGGCCGCCGAGCTGGATCAACAGCGTGCCGGCCGGGAACAAAATCTTGTGGGTCAGCTGGGCATCAATCGTTCCGACGCCGCCGGCAATCATGATCGGCTTGTGGTAGCCCCAGCGCTGGCCGCCCACGGTCTGCTCGTATTCGCGGAAATAGCCGTTCAGGTTGGGCCGGCCGAATTCGTTGTTGAACGCCGCGCCGCCCAGCGGGCCTTCCGTCATGATCTGCAGCGGGCTGGCGATGTGGCCGGGCTTGCCGTAGTCGCCATCGAACAGCTTGGAAACCGTGAAGCCGGTCAGCCCCGCCTTGGGTTTGGAGCCGCGTCCGGTCGCGCCCTCGTCGCGGATTTCGCCGCCAGCACCGGTCGAGGCGCCAGGGAACGGGGAAATCGCCGTCGGGTGGTTGTGCGTTTCGACCTTCATCAGCACATGCGTCAGCACGTCATCCATCGCGCTATAGCTTTGATAGCTGCCTGCGCCCGTTCCATCTGCGGAAACGGCCGATTTGGCATAAAAACGCTGGATGTTGGCGCCTTCCATGACCGAAGCGTTGTCCGAATACGCCACCACCGTGTGCTGCGGGTTGAGCCGCTCGGTGTTGCGGATCATGCCGAACAGGCTTTTGTCCTGCGCCACGCCGTCAATCGTGAAGTCGGCGTTGAAAATCTTGTGCCGGCAATGCTCGCTGTTGGCCTGCGCGAACATCATCAGCTCGACATCGGTCGGGTTGCGCTGCAGTTGCGTGAAGGCGTTGACGAGGTAGTCGATCTCGTCGGCGGCCAGCGCCAGGCCGAACTCGGTGTTGGCTTGCTCCAGCGCGGCTTTTCCGCCGGTCAGCACGGCAATGGTCTGCAGCGGCGCGCCGTGCAGTTCGGTGAACAGGCCCGCTTCGGCCTGCGCCCGGTCGGCGACCACGCTTTCAGTCATGCGGTCATGCAGCAGCGCCGCGACCAGTTCGCGCTGGGTTTCGGTCAAGGCGGACTTGCTGAAAAAGCCAGACTTGAGCGTGACGCGGTATTCGGTGATGCGTTCGATGCGCTTGACGGCCAGGCCGCAGTTGTGCGCGATGTCGGTGGCCTTGGAGGCCCACGGCGACACCGTACCAAAGCGCGGCGAGACGATGAACAGCACGCTGTCGGCCGCATCGGGAGCAGGCTGCGGGCACGGGTCGCCATAGGTCAGCAAGGCGGCAAGCTGGCTTGCCAGCGCCTCGGAAGGCGGTGCCTCGGTGGCCGCCAGATGCACAAACCGGGCACTGATGCCATTGATTTTTTCGTGGATGGCTTGCAGGCGGGGAAGAAGTTGCTGGACGCGAAAGTCGCTCAGGGCCTTGATGCCGTGGGCTTCGCCCTCAAAAGTCGTCAGGTGCAGGGTCACGGTAGCGGTGGCCTTTTGGTGAAGGTGGTAGGTAGCAGCGGAAAGCTGTATTTTTTGAGTTTGACACCCCTGCCAGAAGGATTTTTTTCGGCAGTCGGGCCAAATTCTGCGATGGGCGCGTCAAGCGGCAATTTTATCAGCGCCCCGGCTTCGGCCTCGTGGCGCCGAAACCCCTTGCCGCATCGCTGATATCCCGACGCTGCTGAAGACCGGTGTGATAATTCCGGCATGAGTATTACTTACAAAAATGCAGAAGAGATTGAGCACCTGCGCGTGGCGGGCAGACTCGCCGGCGAATTGCTGGACTACCTCACCCCTTTCGTCAAACCAGGCGTGACCACCAACGACATCAACCAGCTGGCCCACGACTACATGGTCGAGGTGCAGGGCACCGTTCCGGCCACGCTGGGCTATGGTCCGCCCAACTACCCGCCTTATCCAAAATCCCTGTGCACGTCGGTCAATCACCAGGTGTGCCACGGCATTCCCAACGACAAGCCGCTGAAAAAAGGCGACATCGTCAACCTCGATGTGACCGGCATCAAGGACGGCTGGCACGGCGACAGCAGCCGCATGTTCCTGGTGGGCGAATGCTCGATTGCCGCCAGGCGGCTGTGCCTGGTTACCTACGAAGCCATGTGGCAGGGCATCATGCGCGTCAAGCCGGGCGTGCGGCTGGGCGATATTGGCTTTGCCATCCAGACCTTTGCCGAAAAGCACGGCTACTCGGTGGTGCGCGAATTTTGCGGCCACGGCATTGGCCGCAAATTCCATGAAGAGCCGCAAGTGATGCATTACGGCCGTCCCGGCACCATGGAAGAACTCAAGCCCGGCATGGTGTTCACCATCGAGCCCATGATCAACATCGGCAAGCGCGACATCAAGGACGGCGCCGAAAAAGACGGCTGGAGCATCGTGACGCGCGACCATTCGCTCTCGGCGCAATGGGAGCACATGGTCGCGGTGACCGAAACCGGCTATGAAGTGCTGACACTGTCGGCCGGCAGCCCCCCGATTCCGGACTTCGTGCCGCAACACCAGCCCGCGCAAGTCAACGCCTGACGCCAGTCCCGTTGCGGGACTGCCTTTTCAAACTTCCAAGGTCAGGCTTTCCCTTCATGACTGAACTGTCTTCTTTTCGCGAACAATACAGCGCCGGCAAGGCGGCCGTGCTGGCCTCGCTGGCGGGCAGCCGGGCATCCAGCCGGGGCATTCACGGCCTGCTGAAAAAGCTGGGCCGGCTGACTGACACCACCTTGCAGCGACTGTGGGAGCGAGCCGGGTTTGCGCCGCAAGCCTGCCTGATCGCGGTCGGCGGCTTTGGCCGGGGCGAGCTGTTCCCGCATTCCGATGTCGATGTGCTACTGCTGCTGCCGGACGACGTGGTCGATGTCGAGAACAACCCGGCGCTCAAGGCCAGGGTGGAAACCTTCATCAGCAACTGCTGGGACTGCGGCCTGCAGATCGGCTCCAGCGTGCGAACGGTCGCCCAATGCGCCGAGGAAGCGGCGAAAGATGTCACGGTGCAGACTTCGCTGCTCGAAATGCGCCTGGTGACCGGCTCGAAAGAGGCCTACAAGCGCCTGCAGGCGCAGCTGGACGCCATTCTTGATCCGAAGGCGTTTTATGTCGCCAAGACGCTGGAAATGCGCCAGCGCCACAACAAGTTTGAAAACACCCCTTACGCCCTGGAGCCCAACTGCAAGGAATCACCCGGCGGCCTGCGCGATCTGCAGGTGGTGCTGTGGGTGGCGCGCGCCGCCGGCCTGGGCAAGTCCTGGGACGAACTGGCCAAAAACGGCCTGGTCACGACGTTTGAAGCACGGCAAATCAAGGCCAACGAAGCGCTGCTGAGCCTCATACGGGCGCGCCTGCACATCATTTCCGGCCGGCGCGAAGACCGGCTGGTGTTTGACCTGCAAACGGCGGTGGCCGAATCCTTCGGCTATTCGGCCACCGCCGATGATGGCAGCAAGCTGCCGCGCCGGGCCAGCGAAGCGCTGATGCGCCGCTATTACTGGACCGCCAAGGCCGTCACGCAGCTCAACCAGATCCTGCTGCTCAATATCGAGGAGCAGCTCAGCCCCTGCAACTATCCGCTGCGCCCCATCAACGAGAGGTTTTTCGACAAGGCCGGCATGCTGGAGGTGGTCAGCGACGATGTGTACCTGCGTGATCCGCACGCCATTCTTGAAACCTTTTTGCTGTACGAAAGCTCCATCGGCATCAAGGGGCTGTCGGCGCGCACCCTGCGGGCGCTGTACAACGCACGGGGCGTGATGAACGCCAAATTCCGCACTGACCCGGTCAACCGGGAAACCTTCATGCACATCCTGCAGCAGCCCGAAGGCATCACGCATGCCATGCGGCTGATGAACCAGACCTCGGTGCTGGGCCGCTACCTGTGGGTGTTTCGCAACATCGTCGGGCAGATGCAGCATGACCTGTTCCATGTCTATACGGTGGACCAGCACATCCTGATGGTGGTGCGCAACATGCGGCGCTTTTTCATGGCCGAGCATTCGCATGAATACCCGATGTGCTCGCAACTGGCCGCAGGCTGGGACAAGCCCTGGATTCTGTATGTCGCCGCGCTGTTCCACGACATTGCCAAGGGTCGCGGCGGCGACCATTCCGAGCTGGGCCGCAAGGAAGTGCGCCTGTTCTGCCGCCAGCACGGCGTTGCCGCAGCCGATGCCGAGCTGATCGAATTCCTGGTGGGCGAGCACCTGAGCATGAGCCGCACGGCCCAGAAGGAAGACCTGAGCAACCCGACCGTGATCGCCGCGTTTGCCAAAAGAGTGGGCAACGAGCGCTACCTGACCGCCCTGTACCTGCTCACCGTCGCCGACATTCGCGGCACCAGCCCCAAGGTCTGGAATGCCTGGAAAGGCAAGCTGCTCGAAGACCTCTACCGCTACACGCTGCGCATGCTGGGCGGCCGCGCCCCGGATGCCGCCGCCGAAATCGAAGCCCGCAAGCGCGCGGCCCTGACCCTGCTGGCCCTGCATGCCGAGCCGTTCGAAGCCTACAAGGCGCTGTGGGACACGCTGGACGTGAGTTATTTCATGCGCCACGAGGCCGCCGATATTGCCTGGCATGCCCGGCACCTGTCGCGCCACATCGGCAAGGCCGTCGTGACGGTCCGCGTGCGCCACTCATCGGCCGGCGAAGGCATGCAGGTGCTGGTCTATACGCCCGATGAACCCGATGTGTTCGTGCGGATTTGCGGTTTCTTCGACCAGGCCGGCTTCAGCATCCTGGATGCCAAGGTGCATACCACCAATAATGGCTTCGCCCTGGACACCTTCCAGGTCGCCAGCCAGCCGCTGGAAGAGCATTACCGCGAACTGGCCACCATGGTCGAGGTGAACCTGGGCCGCCTGCTGGAAGAGCACGGCCCCTTGCCGCCGCCCAGCAAGGGCCGGGTGTCACGCCGCGTCAGGAGCTTTCCGGTCACCCCGCGCATCGACCTGCGCCCGGATGAAAAAGCCCAGCGCTGGCTGCTCAGCGTGTCGGCCAGCGACCGGGTCGGGCTGCTCTACCTGATTGCCCGCGTGCTGGCCAACCACCACATCAACGTCAAGCTGGCCAAGGTCACGACCCTGGGCGAGCGCGTCGAGGATACGTTCCTGATCGACGGCCCGGAGCTTCAGCACAACAAGGCGCAAATCGCGATTGAAACCGAGTTGCTGCAGGCGCTGAACGACTAGGGATTGGTACACCCCCATCGTCCTCACTGCGCTTCGCTTCGTGTAGTTCCTTTCCCCCTTGCAGGGGGCGACGCTTGGCGCCCGGCAAAGCCGTCTCGCTCGCGTCCGCTTGCGCAGTCGGGGAAGGGGAAAGAGCCACTACCTGATACCAATCCCGTGTCATGAGATAACCGAAGCTGAAGGCAGCACTGCCCAGCTGCGGGAGCACAAAGAGCGGATGGCACCAGGGATTTGCGTGAAGGCATTCCAAGCGTCGCAGCAGGCATCCACAATCTGCTCATACCCGTCATAGCAGCGGTTGGCCAGGTGCCGGTCGCGCAGTTGCTGCCACACCTGCTCGGCCGGGTTGAGTTCGGGTGAACCCGCGGGCAGCGGCAGCAATGAGAGGTTGGAGAACTGGGGCAGTTTGGCGGTGGTATGCCACCCTGCACGATCGAGCACCAGCACCGCGTGGCGCCCCGCAGGAACGGCCTCGCTGATGGCCTGCAGGTGTAGGGTCATCGCCTCGGTATTGGCCTGCGGCAGGATCAGGCCAACAGCCGTATCGCGCTGCGCACAGACGGCGCCAAAGATGTATGCCGATTCGGACTGCTGCTGGCGCACCACCCGGGGCCGCGTTCCCTTGCGCGCCCACAGGCGCGTTTGCGTGCCGCGCTGGCCAATGCGCATTTCATCTTGAAACCAAACATCCACTTGCTCAGGCGCAATGCTCGGGGGCAGCGTTGCTGCGACTTCCTGGACGAAGTTTTTTTTTGAATTCGGCTTGTGCCACCGGATCGGCACTGGGACTGACGGCGCGGGCCGAAATCCATACCATGCCCAAGCGCTTCATGAGGTCATACACACCGTTCAAGCTGTAGGCAACGCCGAACTGCCGGTCCAACAACTGGCGAATATCTTTACCCCGAACCCGCCCACCGCCGCGTTCGCACTGGAGTTGTTCGACGGCCTAGCGACACGCTTCTTCCTGTCCTTTGGCAAGGCGCTGCGTACTCCAGTCGTGCGGCATGCCGGCCAGACGGGCCACGCCGCCAGCGATGAACCACTGCACCCAGCGCATGACCGCGTGGCGGCTCACGCGCAGTGCAGCGCCCACTTCGCTGCAGCTTTTGCCCTCTTTGAGATGCGCCAGTGCTATCAGGCGCAGTCGGCGGCGCCCATCCTTTTCCTTGTGGGCCAGACGGTCAAAGTCATAGGGCTGCAGCTGATCAATGATTTGCTGAGATAACATTTTCGTAACCTCCACCAAGACTCCAATATCGCTCAGACTTCAATCGCTGGCATTGGTTCTTTATCTATCGGGATTGGTATGAGTTGGGCGATTTCCCACTCGTTCTAGTCGTCGGCCGAAGCGTCCAGGCCCGGAAACAGCACTTCGGTGTAGCCGAACTGGCTCAGGTCGCGAATCCGCATCGGGTACAGCTTGCCGATCAGGTGGTCGCACTCGTGCTGCACCACGCGGGCATGAAAACCGTCCACCGTGCGGTCAATCGGGTCGCCGTACTGGTCGAACCCGGTGTAGCGGATGTGCGAGAAACGCGGCACCATGCCGCGCAGGCCGGGCACCGACAGGCAGCCTTCCCAGTCGCTTTCCTCGTCCGCACTCAGGGGCGTGATCACCGGATTGACCAGCACGGTGCGCGGCACCACCGGCGCATCGGGGTAGCGCGGGTTGAGTTGGTCGGAGCCAAAAATCACCACCTGCAGATCGACGCCAATCTGCGGCGCCGCCAGGCCGGCGCCATCGACCGACTGCATGGTGTAGAACATGTCCGAAACCAGGACATGCAGCTCATCGGTGTCGAAGGCCGTCACCGGCTTGGCCACGCGCAAAAGCCGCGCATCGCCCATTTTGAGAATTTCACGAATGGTCATGGGTGCCAAGCATAGCGGCTGGCGGCACAATTGTGTATATGCCTGCCGAACACCCACTCAAACCAGATAACCCACGAACGACGGCTCTGCCTGCGCCTGCGCGCTGGTTCCTGCGGGTACTGGCGGTGTTGAGCCTTGCCCTGGGTATCGTGGGCATCTTTCTCCCGGTGTTGCCTACGGTGCCTTTCCTGCTGCTGGCCGCCTGGGCTGCAGAACTCAGTTCGCCCCGCCTGCTGCACTGGCTGGAGTCCCATCCCCGGCTTGGCCCGCCGCTCACGGATTGGCGGCATGGCGGCGTGGTGCGCCGGCGAGCCAAGTGGACGGCCACGGTCGTCATGAGTGCCAGCGGCATCACCACCGTGCTGCTGTTGCGCACCCATTGGACGGCCTTGATGGCCGTGGCGGTCATGGCTTGCGTGCTGGTGTGGCTCTGGCTGCGTCCCGAGCCGGCACAGTAAGCTGGGGTTCTTTAAGCCGGAATGCGTTCGTCCGGCGGCGAATCCAGCAGCGCCAGCAAGGCCGCCTCGTCAATGACAGCCACGCCCAGGTCTTGCGCCTTCACCAGCTTGCTGCCGGCATCAAGACCGGCCACGACGTAATCGGTTTTCTTGCTGACCGAGCCGGCCACCTTGCCGCCTGCGGCTTCGATCCGGTCCTTGGCTTCGTCGCGGCTCAGGCCTGGCAGCGTTCCGGTGATCACGAAGGTCTTGCCCGACAGCGGCTTGGGCGCCACGGCGGCAGGCGCGCCCTCTTCCCAGGCCACGCCGCAGGCGCGCAGCTGCTCCACGACTTCCCGGTTGTGCGGCTGCTCGAAGAAGGTGCGAATGCTCTTGGCAACGATGGGGCCGACATCGGCCACTTCAAGCAATTGCTCCTCAGTGGCTTCCATGATGCTGTCGAGCTTGCCGAAATGCCGGGCCAGCGCCTTGGCGGTCGCTTCGCCGACATGCCGGATGCCCAGCCCGAAGACAAAACGCGGCAAGGTGGTTTGCTTGGACTTTTCCAGCGCCGCCACCAGATTGTTGGCCGATTTCTCGGCCATGCGGTCCAGGCTGGCCAGCGATGTGAAACCCAGCCGGTACAGGTCGGGCAGCGTGCGGATGACGCCGGTATCGACCAACTGCTCGACCAGCTTGTCACCCAGCCCCTCGACCTCGACCGCGCGCTTGTGGGCGTAATGCAGGATGGCCTCCTTGCGCTGGGCGGCGCAGAACAGCCCGCCGGTGCAGCGGTAATCGGCCTCGCCTTCCTCGCGAATGGCGTCCGAGCCGCACACCGGGCACTGGCGCGGCATGCTGAACTGCGGCGCATCCTGCACGCGCTTGTCCAGCAGCACGCTGACCACTTCGGGAATCACGTCGCCGGCCCGGCGCACGATGACCGTGTCGCCCACGCGCACGTCCTTGCGGCGCGCTTCGTCCTCGTTGTGCAGCGTGGCATTCGTCACGGTCACGCCGCCGACGAACACCGGCGCCAGTTTTGCCACCGGCGTGAGCTTGCCGGTGCGCCCGACCTGGATGTCGATGCCGAGCACGGTCGTCAGCTGCTCCTGCGCCGGGTATTTGTGCGCCACCGCCCAGCGCGGCTCGCGGCTGACAAAGCCCATTTTTCGTTGGCAAGCAAGGCGGTTGACCTTGTAGACCACGCCGTCGATGTCGTAAGGCAGCTGGTCGCGCTGCTGGCCGATGGCTTGGTGAAATGCTATTAATTCTGTAGCACCTTGTGCAAGCCGGGTCTGCGCAGCGACCGGAAAATACCATGATTTCAGGGTTTGCAGCAGTTCAAAATGGGTTTCAAACACCGGCCCGCCTTCTTCGGGCGGCGTGATCTCGCCCACGCCGTAGGCAAAAAAGCTCAGCCGGCGCTCGGCGGCGAACGCCGGGTCGAGCTGGCGCACGCCGCCGGCCGCCGCGTTGCGCGGGTTGACGAAGGTTTTTTCGCCCTTGGCGCCTTGCGCGATCTTTTCGCGCTGGCGTTCGTTGAGCGCTTCGAATTCGTCGCGGCGCATGTACACCTCGCCGCGCACTTCCATCACTGGAGGTGCATCGGCGGGCAAGCGAAGCGGAATCTGCCGGATGGTGCGGATGTTCTGCGTCACATCCTCGCCGACCTCGCCGTCGCCACGCGTGGCGGCCTGCACCAGCACGCCGTTTTCGTAGCGCAGGCTCATCGCCAGGCCGTCGAACTTGAGTTCGGCCACGTACTCGACCGGCGGATCGGACTCCTTGAGCCCCAGTTCCTTGCGCACACGGGTGTCGAAATTCTGCGCGCCCGTGGCTTCGGTGTCGGTTTCGGTGCGGATGCTGAGCATCGGAATGCGGTGGCGCACGCTGGCGAACTGGCCCAGCGGCTTGCCGCCGACGCGCTGCGTGGGCGAGTCGGGCGTGAGCAGTTCGGGATGCGCCGCTTCGAGCGCCTGCAACTCCTTGAACAGCCGGTCGTATTCGGCGTCGGGAATGCTGGGCTCGTCGAGCACGTAATAGCGATGGGCATGCAGGTCCAGCTCGGCGCGCAGGGCGGCAACGCGCTCCATCACGGAGGCAGGCGGCATAGGCGCGGGTGTTGGCGACGCAAACAGATCAAGGGTGGACATGAAACAGCTCGATAACAAATCAAAAAAAAGCGGCCCCTTGAGGCCGCCGGGAATCCTTAAGGCCTCATGGCGTCACGAAAACAAACGCCGGCCCAGCATCGAGCCGGCCGACAGCTCACGCGCATCCATGCGGTCGTAAAGCTCCTCCAGGTCGGCATGGATCGCCTCCATGGCTTCGGGCCGGACCAAAATGGCGTTGTCGTCGATGATCACGCCGTCCATGCTGCCCGCCAGCGCGATGGCCACCTCGCACATGCGGGCAAACGGCGCTTCCACGCGCAGCACCTGCGGCACGTCGAGCGACAGCGTGAGTTCATACAGCGCGGTCTGTTCAGGGTCTTCGGCCTGGGCGGCCTGCGAATCAAAGCTCAGCCCCAGGATCGGGCCGTGCTGGCCCGGCTGGCTGGCTGGCAGCAGCATGCGTCCCGGCGTGGCGGACGGAACAAAGCCCTGGCTGGCCGCGCTTTGCTGCACGTAACCGGGGCTCCAGGCCGTCTTGACGGCGCGCAGCTTGAAGCTCAGCTGGGCGTCGTGCGCGCTGGCGAACTGGTCGAGTTCCCTGGCCCGGGCCACTTCGCCCTGCATTTCCGCAAACTCCACCTCGCCGCCGATGGCATCGACAAAAGCCTGCGCCTTCATGACAAATTCGGAATATTCAATCGCATTCAGGGCGCCGGTGCGGTTGGCCAGCTGGACGCCGCACTGAAAGGCGCTGTAGCGATAGCCGGCGGCGGGAATTTCCCATTCGCGGCTGTCTTCACGCAAGCCTTCGATGGCAAAAGGCTTGCTGCCCACCCGGCGCGTGCCGGGCATGGCCGCCAGCGCGGCTTCACCCGATACCGGCGACTCCAGCGCGACCGGCGCAATCGCATCGATCAGGATGTCGAGCACCGCTTTCCTCTCGGGCGTGGTGAGCTGGGTCAGCTGGGTCAATGCCGCCAGGCCGGAGTCGGTGTCAAAGCTCGGCTCATGCCGCTCCGGCTGGCCGTCAAGCTCGCTCAGATGGAAACCGTCCTCCGGCGCTTGCAAGGGCAGGGATTCAGGCTCGACCACCGCCTTGGGCGTGGCCTGTTTGGGCTGGTTCTTGCGTGCGGACCAGGCGCTGTGGGCAATGATGCCCACCAGAACCAAACTACCACCAACTGCCAGGCTTATTTGTAATGTGCTCATGATTTTTCGATAGGTTCAGGCTGCTTCGGCAAGACTCAGGGCGGCTTGCATATCGACGGCCACGATGCGGGACACGCCCTGCTCTTGCATGGTCACGCCGATCAGCTGCTCGGCCATTTCCATGGCGATCTTGTTGTGGCTGATGAATAAAAACTGCGTCTCTTTGCTCATGCTGGACACGAGTTTGGCATAACGCTCGGTGTTGGCATCGTCCAGCGGCGCATCGACCTCGTCGAGCAGGCAGAACGGCGCCGGATTGAGCTGGAAAATCGCGAACACCAGCGCAATCGCCGTCAGCGCTTTTTCACCGCCCGACAGCAAATGAATCGTCTGGTTCTTCTTGCCCGGCGGCTGCGCCATGACCTGAACGCCGGCGTCCAGGATTTCCTCGCCGGTCATCACCAGCCGGGCATTGCCGCCGCCAAACAGTTCCGGGAACATGCGGCCGAAATGCCCGTTGACGGCCTCGAACGTGCTCGACAGCAAATCGCGCGTTTCCATGTCGATTTTGCGGATGGCGTCTTCCAGCGTCGCCATCGCCTCGTTCAGATCGGCCGACTGCGCATCAAGGAACTGCTTGCGTTCGCGGGCGACGCCCAGTTCGTCCAGCGCAGCCAGGTTCACCGCGCCCAGCGCATGGATGTCGCGCTGGATACGGTCGATCTCGCCCTGCAGGCCGGTCATGCGCACGTTGCCGGCCTGGATCGACGCCGCCACCGCCGGCAAATCCGCCTGGGCGTCCGTCAGCAACTGCGCATATTGCTCGAAACCCAGCCGCGCGGCCTGTTCCTTGAGCTGGAATTCGGTGATGCGCTGGCGCAAGGGTTCGAGTTCGCGCTCCAGCTGCAGCCGCCGCTCATCGCTGGCACGCAGTTGGTGGGTCAGGCCGTCGTACTGGCTGCGCTGGCTGGCCACATCGGCTTCGCGGGCCAGCTTGGCGTTCAGCGCGTCCTGCAGTCCGCCCTGGGCGGCGGCGTCGTTGAGCCGCAGCAGTTCGTGGCGGGCGCGCTCTTCTTCGCCGGCAATCGACGCCGCCTGTTGCGCGGCGATGGCGATGGAGCGCGCCAGCTCTTCGCGGCGCGCGGCCAGGCTGCGCAGCGCAAACTGCGCCTCCTGCAACTGCCGCTCCAGCGTGCGCTGCTGTTCGCGCGATTCAGCGCGGCGGCGCTCGGTGGCTATCACCCGGTCGTCAAGCTGGGCATGGCGCTCCTGGCTGTCGGCCAGCTGCATGTCAAGCTCTTCAAAACGCGCTTCGGCGGTGATCTTGCGCTCCTGCAATTCATCAAGCTGGGCTTCGATTTCGGCCATGTCGGCCTGAATCTGCTGGCTGCGGGCGCGCGCCTGCTCGGCCAGTTGCGTGAGGCGCAGCACTTCGACCTGCAGCGCATGGCTCTGGTTCTGTCCTTCGGCGGCTTCGCGGCGGGCGGCGGCCAGGCGCTGGCTGGCGTCTGCGTAGCCGGCCTCGGCGCGGGTCAGCGCGGATTTGGCTTCTTCGCTGATCAACAGTTGCGCGCGCAAGCCTTTTTCGAGGTTTTCAATCTCCTGCGCCCGGGCCAGCAAACCGGCCTGCTCGGAATCGGGCGCATAAAAACTCACGCTGTGCGCGGTGACAGCATGGCCGCCCATGACGTAGATCGTCTCGCCCGGCTGCAGGCGCGCGCGCGCGGCCAGGGCGTCGTCCAGCGTCGGCGCGGTGTAGCTGCCGTGCAGCCAGTCGGACAGCAGCGCCGACAGGCCGGCATCGTTCAGGCGCAGCAAGTCAGCCAGCGGCTTGAGGTTGAGCGCCGGGTTGCAATAGCCGGGAGCGGTTGCATTCGGCGGCGAATAAAACGCCAGCTTGGCCGGCGGCCCTTCAGGCTTGCCACGCATGTCGCTGCCGGCAAAGCCGCGCACGATGTCGAGGCGGCTGACTTCCAGCGCGCCCAGGCGTTCGCGCAAGGCGGCTTCGAGCGCGTTTTCCCAGCCCTGCTCGATGTGCAGGCGGCTCCACAGTGCCTGCAGATTTTCAAGACCATGCCGGGCCAGCCAGGGCCTGAGCTTGCCGTCGGTCCTGACTTTCTCCTGCAGCGCCTTGAGCGCTTCCAGCCGCGCCGACAGGTCCGCGCGCCGGGCCGATTCGGCATTGGCGGCTTGCTGCAGGCTGCGCCGTGCTTCATCGAGCTGCGGCACGGTTTCGGTCAGTTCCTGCAATCTAGCCTGGGCCACGGCCTGCGCTTCCTGGGCATGTTCCAGTTGCGCGGCCAGGCTGGCCAGCCGCGCCTCGTCGGGCGCATTGAGCGCCTTGCGGTCGGCCGACAGGCGCTCGTGGCGCAGGCCCAGCGTGCGCAGCTGCTCTTCAACATGGCGCTGCTCGGCGGCCAGCACCTGGAGCTGCTGCTGGACCTGCGCCACGCCGGCGCGCTGCTCATTGGCCTTGGCCTGGGCTTGGCGCAGCGCTTCTTCGAGCGCCGGCAGCTGGTCCTGCTGCTCCTCAAGCTGCGCGGCCAGCAGTTCGGCTTTTTCTTCGGCTTCAAAGGCTTTTTCGGCCAGGCTTTCGGATTCGATGGCGGCATCCTCGCGGCGCGCTGCCCACTGGGCGGTTTGCTCCGTCAGCTGAACCAGGCGCTGCTCGACGCGCAGCCGGCCATCGACCACGAAGCGGATTTCAGCTTCCAGCCGCCCCACCTCGGCGCTGGCCTCGTAAAGCCTGCCTTGCGCCTGGTTGACCTGGTCGCCCGCCGCATAGTGCGCCTGGCGGATGGTTTCCAGGTCGGCTTCGATGTGGCGCAGGTCGGCAATACGGCTTTCAAGATCATTCACCGATTTTTCGGCGTCCAGCCGGACCCTGGCCTGGTCGGCTTCGCTCTCCGTGCGTTTCAAGAACCACAACTGGTGCAATTTCAGCGTGCCGGCGGCCTGCAGCGCGTTGTAGCGCAGGGCGACTTCGGCCTGCTTTTCGAGCCGCTCCAGGTTGGCATTGAGTTCGCGCAGGATGTCATCGACGCGCGTCAGGTTTTCACGCGTGTCGCTCAATCGGTTGGCAGTTTCGCGGCGACGCTCCTTGTATTTGGACACGCCGGCGGCTTCTTCGAGGAACAGGCGCAGTTCCTCGGGCTTGGATTCGATGATGCGGCTGATCGTGCCCTGGCCGATGATGGCGTAGGCGCGCGGCCCCAGCCCGGTGCCCAGAAACACGTCCTGCACGTCGCGGCGGCGCACCGGCTGGTTGTTCAGGTAGTAGCTGGAGGTGCCGTCGCGCGTCAGCACCCGCTTGACGGCGATTTCAACAAACTGGCCCCACTGGCCGCCGGCGCGGTGGTCGGCATTGTCGAACACCAGCTCCACGCTGGCGCGGCTGGCCGACTTGCGGGTGGTGGTGCCGCTGAAGATCACGTCCTGCATCGACTCGCCGCGCAGCTCGGACGCCTTGCTCTCGCCCAGCACCCAGCGCACGGCATCCATGATGTTGGACTTGCCGCAGCCGTTGGGGCCGACCACGCCGACCAGTTGCCCCGGCAGCATGAAATTGGTCGGATCGGCGAATGACTTGAAACCTGCTAACTTGATCGAATTGAGACGCACGGCTGACCTGTGTTGTTGAGCCTGAAGCTAACTCGTTGATTCTTTTGACGCTTGTGAACCCGCAGCGCCACTGGGAGGCGGCACACGGACTGTGATGTTACCCGAGCGAAGTGTGGTTTTTTATGCCGTCGCAAACGCCACCAAGGCCGTGAAAAGCAACAGCGACTCTCAACTGATCACCTGGCCGGTGATAAAATACATACGTTTTCGTATATATTTACCAGGAGGTCTTACATGCTTGCAACTGCCAAAGTTTTTACCACCGGCAACAGCCAGGCCATTCGATTGCCCAAGGCGTTCAGGGTTGACGCAAGAGAGGTATGGATCAGCAAAAACGACATCACGGGTGAAATAACCATCAAACCCAAAGACGATGACAAACGCCAACGAGATCTCGCTGAGCTGATCAAAATAATCAAGGAAAACCCCTTTACGGAAGACTTCATCCCTGAGCGGTCCGATGAAGAATCACTCAACCCCTTGGAAGAATGGGCTGAACCCCTTCCCGCTGCAGGTGTCAAGCGGTGAAGCCCTATTTACTTGACACCAATATCCTCGGTTATTTCCTCAAAGGATTAGAACCAGCGCTTGTTGATCGCATGGCGCATGCCTTGCAAGCTCAGGAGGTCGTCATTTCGGCGCTGACTCGTGCAGAAATGCGCTACGGCCAAGCCTTGATGGCCACCAACGACAAGAGGCAGCGCCGCATTGATTTACTGTTAGACCAACTGCCAACACTGCCCTGGACGACGGCAGCAGCTGACCACTACGGCGCCATCAAGGCACTGCACAAGCGCCAGGGAACGCCGATTGGCGAACTCGACACCCAGATTGCCGCCCACGCGCTGGCCGAAGACCTGATTCTGGTCACCCACAACACCCGCCACTTTGAAAAAGTGCCGAAGCTGAAATTTGAAGACTGGATGGTCTGACCATGGCAGCCAAGCCACCATTTCGCGCCAGACTCCAATTTGCGCCGCCCAACCTCGGAATCGGTCCCATTTTTTGAACCAAATCAGCCTCTGGCGCAGGCTGCATCTGCATAAACAGCTATTAAATCAATAGTGAACTGCCTGACCTAAAGCCAGGGCTGAAATTTGTGCCACAGGCTGTGGCACTTTCCAGCCTCAAAATTGCTTACGGTGATCCTTTGCGAACTGGCATCCAAACTGCCCGGCATCAAGCAGATTGAACGAAAACCGAAGACCCAGAGGGGATAATCGCCCCCATGAATCCCCTGCTTTCCCGCCTTCAGCCTTACCCCTTCGAGCGGCTGCGCCAGTTGCATGCCGGCGTCACGCCCAATCCTGCGTATTCACCCATCAGCCTGGGCATCGGCGAGCCGCGCCATGCCACGCCGCAATTGATTAAAGACGCGCTAATTGGCAGCCTGGCCGGGCTGGCCAGCTACCCCGGCACGCTGGGCGAGCCCAAGCTGCGCCAAGCCATGAGCGACTGGCTGGCGCGGCGCTACGGCGGCTTGAAGGTCGATCCGGCGACGCAAATCCTGCCGGTCAACGGCTCGCGCGAGGCGCTGTTTGCGCTGGCGCAGACGGTGATCGACCCCGGCCAGCCCGGCGCCACCGTGGTTTGCCCAAATCCTTTTTATCAAATCTACGAAGGCGCGGCACTGCTGGCCGGCGCGCAGCCGTGGTTTGCGCCCAGCGAGCCGGCGCGCAACTTCGGCATCGACTGGGCCGCCGTGCCCCAAGCCGTGTGGGAAAAAACCCAGTTGCTGTTTGTCTGCTCGCCGGGCAACCCGACCGGCGCGGTGATGGGCCTTAGCGAATGGGAACTGCTGTTCCGCTTGAGCGACCAGTACGGCTTCGTGATTGCCTCGGACGAGTGCTACAGCGAGATTTATTTCCGTGACGAACCGCCGCTGGGCGGTCTGGAAGCCGCGGCTCGGCTCGGCCGGCATGGCTTCAAGAACCTGATTGCCCTCACCAGCCTGTCCAAGCGCAGCAACGTGCCCGGCCTGCGCAGCGGCTTTGTGGCCGGTGACGCGGCGCTGATCAAGTCGTTCCTGCTCTACCGCACCTACCACGGCAGCGCCATGAGCCCCATCGTGCAGGCCGCCAGCATCGCCGCCTGGGCCGACGAAGCGCATGTGATTGACAACCGCGCCCAGTACCGCGAAAAGTTCGCGCAGGTCACGCCGCTGCTGGCGCAAGTGATGGACGTGGCCTTGCCCGACGCCGGTTTTTACCTGTGGGCGGCTGTCCCTGATGCGTTCAAGGGTTCGGACACCGCGTTTTCGCGCGAACTGCTCGCTCTTTACAATGTCGTCGTGCTGCCGGGCAGTTACCTGGCGCGCGATGCGCAGGGATGCAACCCCGGCGCCGGCCGAATCCGCATGGCGCTGGTGGCGCAAACCGCCGAATGCGTCGAAGCCGCCCAGCGCATCGTTCAATTCATTCAATCCAAAGTTCACTGAAAAACTCAAAAATGACTCAAGACAATCTGCAAGCCACCATCGACGCCGCCTGGGAAAACCGCGCCAACCTGTCGTCCGCTTCTGCGCCAAAAGAAGTTCTGGAGGCCGTTGAGCACGCCATCGAGCAGATCAACAACGGTACATTGCGCGTCGCCACCCGCGAAGGCGTGGGCCAGTGGACGACGCACCAGTGGCTGAAAAAAGCCGTGCTGCTGAGCTTTCGCCTGAAAGACAACGAACTCATGCGCGCCGGCGAACTGGGTTTTTACGACAAGGTGCCGACCAAGTTTGCCAACCTGAGCGAGCAGGAAATGCGCGCCACCGGCGTGCGCGTGGTGCCGCCCGCCGTGGCGCGCCGGGGCAGCTTCATCGCCAAGGGCGCGATCTTGATGCCCAGCTACGTCAACATCGGCGCTTACGTCGATGAAGGCACGATGGTCGATACCTGGGCCGCCGTCGGCTCCTGCGCCCAGATCGGCAAGAACGTGCATCTGTCGGGCGGCGTCGGCATTGGCGGCGTGTTAGAGCCGATGCAGGCCAACCCGACCATCATCGAGGACAACTGCTTCATCGGCGCGCGCTCCGAAGTGGTCGAAGGCGTGATCGTCGAAGAAAACTCGGTGCTGTCGATGGGCGTGTACATCGGCCAGAGCACGCCGATTTACGACCGCGAAAGCGACACCGTGAGCTACGGCCGCATTCCGGCCGGCTCCGTCGTCGTCTCGGGCAACCTGCCCAAGGCCGGCGGCAAATACAGCCTGTACTGCGCGGTCATCGTCAAGCGCGTGGATGCAAAAACCCGCGCCACGACCAGCCTGAACGACCTGCTGCGCGACTAATCCAGACAGTGGCTTGCGCATAAATCAACAATGACCAAAGGGTGAGCATGGGAACGATGGAAAGAATTCTGCGTTTGATGGTGGACAAGAAAGCGTCTGACGTTTACCTGTCCGCCCACTCACCCGCCATCATCAAGATCAACGGGCAGGCGATTCCCATCAATGCGCAGATCCTGCCGGCCGACGCGCCGCGCAGCCTGCTGGCCGAAATGGTGCCGCCAGAGCGGATCGAGGAACTCGATGAAATCGGCGAACTCAACATGGGTCTGGCGGTCGAGGGCCTGGGCAACTTTCGCATCAGCGGCTTTCGCCAGCGCAGCACCTATGCGGCGGTGATTCGCTACATTCCGAACAAGATTCCGGCGCTGGCCAGCCTGAACCTGCCGCCGCTGCTGGGCGATCTGATCATGGAAAAGCGCGGCCTGCTGCTGATGGTGGGCGCCACCGGCGCCGGCAAAACCACCACGCTGGCGTCGATGATCGACAAGCGCAATGAAACCGTCACCGGCCACATCCTGACGATTGAAGACCCGATTGAGTTTTTCTTCACCAACAAGAAGTCGGTCGTCAACCAGCGCGAGGTCGGCAGCGACACCCAGTCGCTGCAGGTGGCGCTGAAAAACGCGCTGCGCCAGGCGCCCGACGTGATCATGATCGGCGAGATCCGCGACCGGGAAACCATGTCGGCGGCAATTGCCTACGCGCAGTCCGGCCACCTGTGCCTGGCCACCATGCACGCCAACAACAGCTACCAGGCGCTTAACCGCATCCTGAGCTTTTACCCGGTCGAAGTGCGCCCGACCATGCTGGGCGACCTGGCGGCCGCCTTGAAGGCCGTCATCTCGCAGCGCCTGCTGCGCACGCAAACCAACACCCGCGTGCCGGCGGTTGAAGTCATGCTCAACACCAAGCTGGTTTCCGAGCTGATCGAGCGCGGTGATTTTTCGGGCGTCAAGGAAGCGATGGAAAAATCCATGGCCGAAGGCTCGCAGACCTTCGAGCAGAACATTGCCAAAATGATCACGGAAGGCACCGTGACGCGCAAGGAAGGCCTGGCGCATGCCGATTCGCCAACCAACCTGATGTGGCGGCTGGAAAATGACTTTTCAGCAGCGGCCCAGGCCAAGGCGGATGAAAACCATATCGACCCGGATGACGAGCCGTCATTCACCGAAATCACTTTGGACGTCAGGCACTGAATTCAACATGTCCCGAACACTCCACCTAGCCGAGCAGCTGATTTCCCGCCCGTCCGTCACGCCCGACGATGCCGACTGCCAGGCCCTGCTGATTGCGCGGCTGGCGCCGCTGGGTTTCAAATGCGAAACCATCGTCAGCGGACCCGAGAGTTTCCGGGTAACGAATTTATGGGCGAAATTTGAAGGTTTTAGCCCTTCTGCGCAAGCAGCGCCTGCTCAAGCAGCTATTGAATCCATAGCAAATCCAGAACCCGCACACGCCAAAGCCAAGACGCTGGTGTTTGCCGGCCATACCGACGTGGTGCCGACCGGCCCGCTGGAGCAGTGGCACAGCCACCCGTTCACGCCCAGCCACCGCGCGGGCAAGCTGTACGGACGCGGCACGGCCGACATGAAAACCTCGATTGCCGCCATGGTCGTGGCGGTCGAGGAATTCCTGGCGGCGCATCCCCGGCCCGCCCTGTCGATGGCCTTTTTGATCACCAGCGACGAGGAAGGCCCCGGCATCGACGGCACGGTGGTGGTCTGCGAGCAGCTTTTGGCCAGGGGCGAGGTGCTCGATTACTGCATCGTCGGCGAACCCACCTCGGTCAAACAGCTGGGCGACATGATCAAGAACGGCCGGCGCGGCACCCTGAGCGGCAAGCTCAGCGTCAAGGGCGTGCAGGGCCATATCGCCTATCCGCACCTGGCCAAGAACCCGATTCACCTGTTCGCGCCAGCGCTGGCCGAACTGGTGGCGACGAAGTGGGACCAGGGCAATGATTTTTTCCCGGCCACCAGCTGGCAGGTGTCCAACATCCATGCCGGCACCGGCGCCACCAATGTCATTCCCGGCGACTTGGTGGTTGACTTCAATTTCCGCTTCTGCACCGAATCGACTCCCGAAAGCCTGCAGCAGCGCCTGCTGGCCATTTTGAGCCGGCACCAGTTCGAATACGACCTGAAATGGACACTGGGCGGCCTGCCCTTTTTGACCACGCCCGGCACGCTGGTCGATGCGGTGCGCGGCGCGATTTTGGCCGAAACCGGCGTGCAGACCGAACTGTCCACGACCGGCGGCACCAGCGACGGCCGCTTCATCGCCAAGATCTGCCCGCAAGTCATTGAACTCGGTCCGGTCAACGCGACGATCCACCAGATCAACGAGTGTGTGGCGGTCAGCTCACTCGACCCGCTCAAGAACATCTACAAGGGCGTTCTCGAACGCCTGGCAGGACTGGCATGACGACAACTCCCACCCCCACCGTGACCGTGCTCGAACTGATCGAGCAGATGGCCGACCGGCTCGACGCTGCCGGATTGAGCTTTTCCGACGGCTACGGCCACGGCACGACCAATGCGTTCGACGAAGCCGCCTGGCTGGTGCTGTGGAAGCTGGGCCTGGAGCTTGACGACCTGGAATCCGTCGAAAACAGGCCGGTATCGCCCGAGGATCAAGCGCAGGTTGCCATGCTGGTTGACACGCGCATCGCCACCCGCAAGCCCGCCGCCTACCTGACGAACGAAGCCTGGCTGATGGGCGTGCCGTTTTATGTCGATGAGCGCGTCATCATTCCGCGCTCCTTCATCGCCGAGCTGCTCGACGACGGCAGCATCGACGACTGGCTGAGCGACGAGACGCAGCGCGTGCTCGATTTGTGCACCGGCAACGGCAGCCTGGCCGTGCTGGCCGCCATGACCTATCCGGAGGTGAGTGTGGACGCCGCCGACATCAGCCCGGACGCGCTGGCCGTGGCGCGCATCAACGTGGACCGGCACCAGCTGGCCAGCCGCATCACGCTGATCGAATCGGACGGCCTGGCAAACTGCCCCGGCGGCTACGACCTGATTTTGTGCAATCCGCCCTATGTGAACGCCGCCAGCATGGCCGCCCTGCCCGCTGAATTCAGGGCCGAACCCGGCTTGGCGCTGGCCGGTGGCAGCGACGGCATGGACTTCATTCGCAGCCTTTTTCTAACTGCCGCCGCGCAAATGAACGAAAATGCGGTGTTGGTGCTGGAAATCGGCAACGAGCGCGAGAATTTTGAACGCGCTTTTCCGCACCTGAAGCCGCTCTGGTTTGAAACCAGCGCCGGCAGCGACCAGGTTCTGTTGCTGACACGGGAACAGCTGGCCTGAAGTCTGCTTTCCTCTTTCGGGCGCTGCGCGCCTTGCGGCCCGACCCTTTTTCTTCATGTTGGTTTAAATGATTACCCTTAAAAACGTGGTGCTGCGTCGCGGCGCCAAAGTGATTCTCGACAGCGCGTCTGTCTCCCTCAATCCGGGCGAAAAAATCGGCCTGGTGGGCCGCAACGGCGCGGGCAAGTCCTCGCTGTTCGCCATGCTCAACGGCACGCTGCACGAAGACGGCGGCGAATACTACATTCCCGCGCAGTGGAAAATGGCGCAGGTCGCGCAGGACATGCCCGAAACCGAGCAAAGCGCCACCAGCTACGTGATCGAAGGTGACGTGGTGCTGCTGGCCGCGCAGACCGAGGTCGATGCGGCCGAGGCCAGCGGCGACGGCGACCGCATGGCGCACGCCTACATGGATTTGTACGATTCCGGCGCGCACGACGCGCAGGCGCGGGCGCAGGCCCTGATCCTCGGCCTGGGGTTCAAGCTCAGCGAACTCGACAATCCGGTCAACAGCTTTTCAGGCGGCTGGCGCATGCGCCTGCAACTGGCGCGCGCGCTGATGTGCCCGTCGGACCTGCTGCTGCTTGACGAGCCGACCAATCACCTGGATTTGGACGCCCTCGTTTGGCTGGAAGCCTGGCTCAAGCGCTACCAGGGAACGATGCTGGTCATCAGCCATGACCGCGAGTTCCTCGATGCCGTGACCGATGTCACGGTGCACATCGAAAGCGCCAAGCTGACGCGCTACGGCGGCAACTACAGCAAGTTTGAAGACCTGCGCGCCGAACAGATGGCGCTGCAGCAAGGCGCTTATTCCAAGCAGCAGGACAAGATTGCCCATTTGCAAAAGTTCATTGCCCGCTTCAAGGCCAAGGCCAGCAAGGCCAAGCAGGCGCAAAGCCGGGTCAAGGCGCTGGACCGCATGGAAAAAATCGCGCCGCTGCTGGCCGAAGCCGATTTCACCTTCGAGTTCAAGGAACCGGCGAACCTGCCCAACCCGATGCTGTCGATGCAGAACGCCTACTTCGGCTACCCCGCGCCCGAGGATGCGCCGGAGGGCACGCCGCCGACCGTCATCGTGCAGAACGTCAGCAAGTCGGTGCTGGCCGGCCAGCGCATCGGCATTCTGGGCGCCAACGGACAGGGCAAATCGACCGTGGTCAAAACCATCGCCCGCGCGCTGGCGCCTATTTCAGGCGACATGACCGAAGGCAAGGGCCTGAACATCGGCTACTTCGCCCAGCAGGAACTTGACGTGCTGCGCCCGGCGGACAACCCGCTGGAGCACATGATCCGCCTGGTCAAGGAAGTGACCGCCGCCGGCAAAATCGGCAGCCAGCCGACCCGCGAGCAAGACTTGCGCAGCTTCCTGGGCAATTTCAACTTTGGCGGCGACATGGTCAAGCAGGCCGTCGGCAGCATGAGCGGCGGCGAAAAAGCGCGGCTGGTGCTGTGCATGATCGTCTGGCAGCGGCCCAACCTCTTGCTGCTCGATGAGCCGACCAATCACCTCGATTTGGCCACGCGCGAGGCGCTGTCGATGGCACTCAATGAATTCGAGGGCACCGTGATGCTGGTCAGCCATGACCGCGCCTTGCTGCGCGCCGTGTGCGACGAGTTCTGGATGGTGTCGCGCGGCGGCGTCGCGCCCTTCGACGGCGACCTGGACGACTACCAGCGCTACCTGCTCGACGAGGCCAAGCGCCAGCGCGAGGAAGCCAAGAAAGCCAGCAACAGCCCCGTGGTGCCCGCTGCTACCAAAACTATAGCTGTCAGCGCAGATGCAGCCAGCGCAAATGGCAATTCTGACGTAAAAAACTCGTCCGGCAAGAAGGAAGACGCCCAGCGCCGCCAGCAACAATCGGATGCGGCCAAGCCGCTGCGCAAGGAACTCGAAAAAATCGACCGCCAGCTGCAAAGCATGAACAGCGAAAAGGCCAACCTGGAAGTTTTGCTGACCACCGCCAAGGCGCCAGCGGAAATCGCCCAGGCCGGCAAGCGCCTCAAGACGATTGAAGCCGACCTGGCCAAGCTCGAAGAACGCTGGCTGGAAGTGACGGAAAAGATCGAAGCCGTCGCGGTGTAAAAAGGTAAGGCCGGGCTGACCTTTCATTGACTTTGGCCCGTTGGGCGCCAACTCTGCCGTGCGCCTGCCAAGCCATCGCACGCAAGATGACATCGAACGAAAGGTTTTGACCCATGCCCACTGCCCTGCACCTGGCCGCTGACGACGCGGCGCTTCAAGCTGCCGTCAGGCGCAGCCGCAAGCTGCTCAACCGGCGCGCGCTCGTTGCCGCCGTCGCCAGCGCGGTGCCGGTGCCCGGCCTGGACTGGGCGGTGGATGCCGCCTTGCTGTCCAGGCTGATTCCCCAGATCAACAGGGAGTTCGGCCTGGCGCCCGAGCAGATCGACCAGCTCGACCCGAAAAAACGCGAACAGGTGCAAAAAGCCGTGGCCATGGTCGGCTCGGTGCTGATCGGCAAATTCATCAGCCGCGACCTGATCATCAAGGCCACAACCAAGATTGGCACGCGCATGGCGACCAAGCAACTCGCCAAGTACGTACCGCTGGCCGGACAGATCGTGGCGGCCACCGTGGGCTATGCGGCCATCCGCTACTTTGGCGAAGAGCACATGAAGGACTGCATCCGCGTGGCCAGGCAGGCGCAGTTACGGCTGGAGTGAAGCGGCTGTCGGCTGCGGAAACAAAAAAGGCGCTGGCCATTCGAATGGCCAGCGCCCCATCTCCTCCCTGGCGGGAGCCGTCCCTTGTTATACGGTTTCTACCCGGTCCCTGATCTGCTGCAGGGCTGCCGGGTCGTCCATCGTCGTCAAATCCCCAGCATCGCGACCTTCGCACACCGCCTGGATCGCCCGGCGCAGCAGCTTGCCGCTGCGCGTCTTGGGCAGCACCGTCACAAAACGCACCCGTGCCGGCCGGGCGACTGCGCCCAGGTCGTTGTCCACGCGCTTCATGATTTCGGCTTCGAGCTTGGCGCAGGCTGCGGCGTCGTTCAGCACGCTGGAATCCTTGAGCACCGCAAAGGCCATCGCGACCTGGCCCTTGAGGCCGTCGGCCACGCCGACCACGGCCACTTCCGACACCTGCGAATGGCCGGAAATGCTTTCCTCGATCTCGCGCGTTCCGAGCCGGTGGCCGGCCACGTTGATCACGTCGTCGGTGCGGCCCAGGATGAAGAAGTAGCCGTCCGCGTCGCGGATTCCCCAGTCGAAGGTGCTGTACACCAGCTTGTCCGGAATGCTCTTCCAGTAGGTGTTGACGAAGCGCGCATCGTCCTGCCAGATGGTCTGCATGAAGCCCGGAGGCGTCGGTCCTTCAATGACGACCACGCCTTTTTCACCCGGAACGGTGAGTTCTTCGCCGGTCGCTTCGTGCAGCAGCTTGACGTTGTAGCCGTACATCGGAATGCCGGGGCTGCCGAACTTGCTGGGCTTGGACTCGACGCCGTTGGCAATCGTCAAAATCGGCCAGCCACTTTCTGTCTGCCAGTAGTTGTCGATGATCGGCACATTCAGGCCTTCGCTGATCCAGCGGGCGGTCGGCTCATCGAGCGGCTCGCCGGCCAGGAACAGCGCGCGCAGGCTCGACAAATCGTATTTGGTCAGCAGCGCGGGATCCTGTTTCTTGAGCACGCGCACGGCGGTCGGCGCACTGAACATGACCGTGACCTTGTACTTTTCGACCAGTTCCCACCAGATGCCGCCGTTGGGCTTTTTGTCCATGCCCTGCGTCGGCAGGCCTTCGTACATGATGGTGGCCATGCCGGCAATCAGCGGGCCATAGACGATGTAGCTGTGGCCGACGACCCAGCCGATGTCGCTGGTCGAGAAGAAGGTTTCGCCGGCATGGCCGTCAAAAATGTGCTTCATGCTCGCGGCCAGCGCCACGGTGTAGCCGGCCGTGTCGCGCTGCACGCCCTTGGGCTTGCCGGTGGTTCCGCTGGTGTAGATGGTGTAGCTGATGGCCGTCGAGTCCAGCCATTCGCACGGCACCTGTGCATCGAAATGCTGTTCGCGCAACTCGTTCCAGAGGTGGTCGCGCCCGGCCACCAGTTCCATCTTGGCCAGGCCCCGGTCGGCCAGCAGCACGGCGCTTGGCTTGTGGCTGGACAGGCGGATCGCCTCGTCGAGCAGCGGCTTGTAGGGCAGCGCCTTGCCGCCGCGCGAGCCACCATCGGAGCTGACAATGACCTTGGGCGCCGCATCCTCGATGCGCGAAGCCAGCGAGCCACTGGCGAATCCGCCGAACACCACGCAATGCACCGCGCCGATGCGCGCGCAGGCCAGCATCGCAAAGGCGGCCTCGGCAATCATCGGCATGTAGATCAGCACGCGGTCGCCCTGCTCGACGCCCAGCGCCTTCAGGCTGGCGGCCATGCGCTGCACTTCGCCGTGCAGGTCCTGGAAGGTGTAGGTTTTCTCCAGGCCGGTTTCGCTGGAAACGGCAATCAGCGCGGCCTGGCCGGCCCGGTCCGCCAAATGCCGGTCCACCGCGTTGTGGCACAGGTTGGTCTGGCCGCCTTCGTACCATTTGACAAACGGCGGGTTGTCGTAGTTGCAGACGCGGTCAAAGGGCTTGTGCCACTCGATCAGCTTGGCCTGCTCGGCCCAGAAGGCGTCGGGCTGGTCGATGGACTGGCGATAAAAATCTGCATAGCTTGTCATGAGTCGTCTCCGGATTTTTGCTGCGGCTGTTGATTGGAAGCGAGCGCGAAAAAATACGCCTGCATCAGCAAAACTGAATTCTTAATTATGGGCAGCGGTCTTGCTGCAAGCTGACGTCTGCCGGCCGGCATTCAAGCAAAACGGATGAACGCTATTAAGTTGATAGCTATCCATGCCCATGCCTATTGCGAAAAAGCCATTTTTAATGCCTAAAACTGAATTTTCAGCTCTTCCGCAGTCCAATCGTGGGCCATTTCGTATCAAATCGGCAGTCAGCCCATCCGATGCAACTATCCATGAACACCCCACAAGAACCCGGTTTCAACGCTCGCCTGTGGCAACGCTTCGCCACGATTGCGCGGCCCTACTGGTTCTCGGATGAACGCTGGCGTGCCCGGGGCATGCTGGTCCTGCTGGTCTTTCTGCTGCTGGGGCAGACTGCCTTCAACGTGCTGTTCAACCAGGAAACGGGCGAATTCACCTCGGCCCTGGCGGCGCGCGATGCCGACCGTTTCTGGGCCTCGATCTGGCGCTACACGGCCATCCTCGTGGCGGCGGTGCCGATTTACGCGCTGTATTACTACGTGCGCGACACGCTCGGGCTGCGCTGGCGGCGCTGGCTGACGGACCGCTTCTTGGCGCGCTATTTTCACCAGCGCGCCTATTACCGGCTCGGCACCGACGCCGGCATCGACAACCCCGACCAGCGCATTTCCGAAGACATCAACTCCTTCACCCAGCAGTCGCTGTATTTCTCGATGATCGTGCTGGGCTCGGTGCTCCAGCTGGTCGCCTTTTCGGCCGTGCTGTGGTCGATCTCGCAGGGTCTGGTTTTTTTCCTGATCGGCTATGCGCTGTTCAGCACCGTGTTCACCGGCGCGGTGTTCGGCAAGCGGCTGATCGGGCTGAACTTTCGCCAGCTGCAGCGCGAGGCCGACTTTCGCTTCAGCCTGGTGCGGGTGCGCGAACATGCCGAGCCGATTGCCTTTCACGATGGCGAGGCGCGCGAAATGTCGGCGCTGCAACGCATCTTCGCGCTGGCCTACGCCAACTACCAGCAGGTGCTGCGCTGGCAGTTCAAGCTCAACCTGTTCCAGTACGCGCATGGTTTCCTGACCATCGTGCTGCCGACGGTGATCATTGCCAATGATGTGCTGTCGGGGCGCCTGGAGGTTGGCCGGGCGATACAGGCCGCGGGCGCCTTTGCCGCCATCCTGAGCGCGCTGACCGTGATCGTCGAACATTTCGAAGGCCTGAGCCGCTTTTCAGCCGGCGTCGAGCGGCTGCATGCCTTTTCGCAAGCGCTGGGTGCCGAAGCCGGCACGCCCGGCGGCGCTGCCGATGATGCCTTCCAGAAAATTCATACGGTGCATGGTTTTGAGTTAAGCCTTGAACGGCTGACGATACTCACGCCCGGGCGGGAGCACCTGCTGCTCCAGGAGGTCACGCTGGCCGTCAATCCGGGCGAGGGGCTGCTGATTGTCGGACCCAGCGGCACCGGCAAGAGTTCGCTGCTGCGGGTGATTGCCGGGCTGTGGACCACCGGCTCGGGCGAGGTGACGCGGCCGGCCGGGTCGGACATGCTGTTCATGCCCCAGCAGCCCTATCTGCCGCTGGGCGATCTGCGCTGCCAGCTGACCTATCCGCACACGGAGCGCGACATCTCGGACGAAGAGCTGCTGCAGTGGCTGGCGCAGGTGAACCTGCCAGCGCTGGCCGAGCGCTTCGGCGGCCTGGGTGCCGAGCTGGACTGGGCCAGGGTGCTGTCAGTCGGCGAGCAGCAGCGGCTGGCCTTTGCCCGGGCCTTGCTCGCCAAGCCGCGCTACCTGCTGCTTGACGAGGCCACCAGCGCGCTCGATGCGAGCAACGAGGAGCTTTTGTACGGCCAGCTGGCCGGCCTGTCGATCACCCCGGTCAGCATCAGCCACCACGCGGCGGTCCTGAAACACCACGCATGGGTGCTGGAGTTGCCCGGTGATGGCAGCTGGACGCTGCATGCGGCGAAGAGCTACCGCTGGGGATCCTGAAGGACAAGCAGCGATTCCTGCGGCGCTTGACGCGCTCCAGGTGGCGCCAGAAAATGATTGACCAAATCAAGCCTTGTGCCGCCGCGCAAGATTGCGCCATGAACGATCCTCATCATCTTCAGCGTTTTGTCCTGGCGCAAGACCCGATTTATCCGCAGGTCTGCGCCGAGTTGGCGGCCGGCGCCAAGGCCAGCCACTGGATGTGGTTTGTCTTTCCGCAACTGCAGGCGCTGGGCCGCAGCAGCACCGCGCAGTTTTTCGGCATCGCATCCCGGGACGAGGCACTGGCCTACTGGCAGCATCCCATGCTCGGGCCGAGGCTCAAGGCGTGCGCTGAACTCGTTTTGGCTGTCCAAGGCAAGACGGCGCTGCAGATTTTTCACTCGCCGGACGACCTCAAGTTCCGCTCGTCAATGACGCTGTTTGCGCAGGTGGCGCCGCAAGAACCGGTCTTTGACCGGGCACTGGACAAGTACTTCGGCGGAAAAGGCGATGCCAGGACGCTTGAGCTGCTGGAGGTTTTATAGGGTTTTTGGAACTGCAAGGGTCATTGCCGGGTCACAGACCTATTGCCTGATTTGGGGGAGCACCATGGCCATTCAACTGAACCACACCATCGTATCAAGCCGTGATCCGCAGGCTTCGGCGGCATTCCTGGCCGACATCCTGGGCTGCGCCGCGCCGGTACTGTTCGGCCCGTTCCACGGCGTGGAACTGGACAACGGCGTCACCCTGGACTTCCTGCAGTCCGATGGCCACATCACCCGGCAGCATTACGCTTTTCTTGTCAGCGAAGACGAATTCGAGGTGATTTTCGGCCGCATCCGGGAACGCACCCTGCCCTACTGGGCCGACCCTGGCCATCAGCAGCCCGGCAGGATCAACCACAGGGACGGCGGGCGCGGCGTTTACTGGAACGATCCGGATGGCCACTATCTTGAAATCCTCACCCGCCCCTACGGCAGTGGCGGCAGTGGCGAATAATCTGGCGGGGAATGCAGCCCCGGCCGGCCCTATTTCACCAGGGCCAGCATTTCCCTGAACGCCGGGTGTTCGCAGCTGCGCGCCCATTCAAACGCCACCATCTCCGTCGTCACCAACTCGGCGCCGTTGCCGGCCAGCCGGTCGAACGCCGCGTCGCGGTCGCGTTCGCTGCGGGAGCTGCAGGCATCGGTGACGACCCACACGTCGAACTCTTCTTCCAGCAGTTCGAGCGCGGTCTGCATCAGGCAGACGTGCGCCTCGCAGCCGGCAATCACGATCATGCTGCGGCCTTCTTCCTCGGGTTCCGGGGGTTTTTGCATATGCTTGGGCAGGCTGCGGGCATTGCCGCCGCTGGGCGCCTTGCGCACGGGCGGGCGCAACCACTCGACCAGGCCCTCGGCGGCGGCGCTGAAATGCATCTTGGCCATCGTCTTGCCGCCGGCCGAATCAATCGCCGCCTGCAGCTCGGGCAGGTTCTGGCCCAGCTTGTCGGGGTTTTGCGCCGTGCCCCAGACCGGCACCTCCATGATCCGGGCCATGCGGGCCAGGCGCAGGGCATTGGCCACGACAACTTCATGTTCAAAAATGACGGGCATCAGGCGAATCTGGTAATCGACCAGCACGAGTTGGGAGTCATCGGCGTCAAGCAGCATATTGGGTTATTCCTTAAGTTTGGAACCCATTATCCCAGCCCGTCGCCTGCGCCAAGAGGGCACAAAAATCACAAGCAGAGTCAGTAGCCGCTCAGGTTCTGGATGGCATCGACCACCATGCTGGTGCCGATGGCCAGCAGCAGGATGTCGGACGACACCCGGACGTAACGGTAGCCCGATGGCGGCGCGCCGAGCTGGTAAACAACACGCTGGGGCAGCGGGTAATAGACCACATTGCGGGGCAAGCGCTGGCCCACGACATATTTTTTGGCCTGTCCGGGAGGCATGCAGCCATTGTGTTTCTTGGCCAGGCCGGGAGGGCAGCGGCCGGCCTTGAACTCGTTGCCGTAATAGGTCCGAACCACCGTGCGCTGCTGGTTGCCGAAATAACCGCCTACCCTGACATTGCCAGCCCGTGGACTGTTGCCGGATTTTTGGCCCGAAGGAGCATGCTCAACCCGCTGGTTGTCCTGTTGGTTGCCGTGCTGGTTGCCGTGATCGTTGCCGGCCTTCTGCTCATGCTTGCCGCCTTTGTCGCCCTTGCCGCCGCCGGCCCATTCGGGCTTTTCGGCAAAGCTGGCGGTACAGGCCAGCGTAGCGGCCAGCACCAGGGCGAAGCTGCGACCGCTGCGAAGCAACATTGATTTTTTGATTTGCGTTGTCATTTTTAATTCCGAGGTTATGCATCGAAGTCCAGCCTTCTTTGCAAGCGATCTAAACGGGCTGCCCCAGTCCCGGAACCCGTGAAAATTATTCTAGGGCGGGGTAAAAATTCCTTGCGTCATCAAACATGCCGTTTCACGGTGATACATTCGGTCACATCATCGGGAGCGAATTCTTGATACGCTCCGCTTTTTATAGCACTAACCAATTACTGGTATTGCGCAAAGGCTATTTTTCATGAATGATTTGCTGATTTGGCGCTGCCGGCAGTTCGGCAAACTTGAGCAGATGGGTGGCCAGCAGGGTTTCGGCCAGGAAACAAACCAGCGCCGATAAAAAGCAGACGACGCCCCCCAGAAAGCACACCGTGGCGATCTTGAAAATCGGCAATTCGCTGGTTTCGCCCAGGAACAGCAGGATGATGGTGCTGCCGATCAGGATGGCGCAAAACGTCAGCAAGGCCAGGCAACCGTTGACCAGCCAGCCCCGGTGCCTGAGCCGGTTCAATTCGTCATAGATTTTGGCAGCCCGCATCTGCTCGACAGCACCGCTTTCAAGCCGGCCTTCCAGAAACCGTGCGCGGTCGATGATCCGGGCCAGGCGGCCGGCCACCGCGCTGATCATCCCGGAAACGGCCGTCAGCAAAAACACCGGGGCGACCGCCAGTTGTATGCCGTGGGTCACGCCCGCAAGGTCGGTCGCAAAATTCATCCGGGCTCCGCTGCATGAGGTTGATAGCCGGCCATTTTCTCACGCAAAAAGCAGGTTCATGATCCATGCCCCAGACAGCACGCAGCGCCCGCTTGCTCAAGCCCCCCCCGAAGCAGGCAGCGGGCTTAACCCTCAGGAGTGCCAGGCCTGCCCGTCCGGAACATGGGCAGTCATGGGGAACAAACTGCTGGCCAGCGGTGGCATGGCCGCCTGAAGGACTTCCAGCGGTGACTTCATGCCGGTGTCTTTTTCGATCTTCAGCACCTGGCTCACGCTCCTCATCATTTCTACTTGCGTCTGCATCGCTTGCGCGACAAGTTGCTGCCAGTATTTGCCTGAGCTTTGCAGGCAAAAGCGCATGAGTTCGGACTGGATCGCCATCAGGTCGGCGGGCTGGCAGGGGGTAAACAGCTTTTGGGCCGTCTCTTCATGAAAGACCGACGCCTCATGCGCTGCATCCTGCTGGATTTTTCGCAGGGCTTCGCTGCTGCGGCACAGCGCGCTGGTCCCTTCAACCACCAGGGCAAGCTGATGGCGGCCAAGCTCGGAAAATAGATTGGAGAAAGATTTATCGCTGTCTGAAACCTCGCGCCGGCTAGAGGTTTCCTTCGTTTTCGTGCTCATGGCAATTCCTTTTGAAAAAGTGAACTGAAAGATGGCAACCCGTGGTTACCGCGAATACGAATTTTGTGGGTTCGAGCCGTCAGCTCGCATGGCTGAGGATGTAAAAAAGTTAACAAGAATTAACGCGTTGCCTGGCATGGCACACTGAAAGGTTGAACACCTCTCTGGTGTTTTTATTCCCAACTCAAGGATTGCCATGCTGCCCAACAAAGAAGGACAACACGTCCCTCAAGCCACCTTCAAGACCCGCCAGAACGACAAATGGGCTGATGTCACCAGCGCCAACCTGTTCGATGGCAAAACCGTCGTGGTCTTCTCGCTGCCCGGCGCGTACACGCCGACCTGCTCTTCAACCCATCTGCCGCGCTACAACGAACTGGCCAACACGCTCAAGGCCCACGGGGTCGATGAGGTGGTATGCATTTCGGTCAACGATGCCTTCGTGATGAACGAATGGGGCCAGGCGCAGGAAGCCGAAAACCTCACCCTGATTCCCGACGGCAACGGCGAATTCACCGAAGGCATGGGCATGCTGGTCGATAAAAGCAGCCTGGGCTTTGGCAAGCGCTCATGGCGCTATTCGATGCTGGTCAAAAACGGCATCGTTGAGAAAATGTTCATCGAGCCTGAAAAGGAAGGCGATCCGTTTGAAGTGTCGGACGCCGACACCATGCTCAACTACATCGCCCCTGATGCCAAGGCGCCCGAGCCGATCACGGTTTTCACCAAGCCCGGCTGCCCGTTCTGCGCCAGGGCCAAGTCTCTGCTCAGGGAAGCCGGCCTGCGCTATGAGGAAATCTCGCTGGGCAACGGCATCACTTCACGCAGCCTGTATGCCGTTTCAGGAGCGGGAACGGCGCCCCAGGTATTTTGCGGCGGCCAGAAAATTGGCGGCTCAGAACAGCTGGAAGCCTGGCTGGGCCAGCGCGGCCAATAGTCAAGCCGGATGCGCACGCTCTTGGTTGAAGAGCGTGCGCTCCTCAAGCGAATTTTCGCTGCGCATCCAGCGCCAGCCCGGCGCCGATGCTGCCGAACAAATCGCCTTCGACGCACCTAGCCTGCGGCGTCAGCGCCAGCACCCGCTCGCGCAGCAAGGGCACGCCGCTGGAGCCGCCGGTGAAAAACACGGTGTCAATGCCGGCTGCGGTGATTCCCGCATCGCTCAGAAGACGGGCAACCGTCTGCTCGACCGAAGTCACCAGCCCGTCAATCGCCCGGTCCAGCCCGGCACGGTGCAGCGTCACGCTTTCGCCGGCTGAAATGCGGCCGATGTCGATGTCCGTCGCCTCGGCATTGGACAGGGCAATCTTGGCCTCTTCAACCTGCAGCGCCAGCCAGTGACCGGCGCGTTCGCGGACCACGCTTTGCAGCCGTTCCAGCCGGGGCCGGTCAGCGGCGTCGCGGTGCAGCTCGGCAATCTGCGCCCATGCCTTTTTGGTATAGGCCTGGTTGATGGTGTGCCAGGTCGCCAGGTTGAAGTAATGGGCCGACGGCATTTCGCGCCCGCTTTTCAGCAGGCTGCCCAGCCCCAGCATGGGCATCATGCTGGCCAGGCTCAGGGCCTTGTCAAAGTCGGTGCCGCCGATATGCACGCCGCCGCTGGCCAGGATGTCGTCGCGCCGCTCGGCCCGGCCGGCACGCTCGGGACCGACGCGGATCAGGGTGAAGTCGGATGTGCCGCCGCCAATGTCAACCACCAGCACCAGTTCTTCACGCGAAATCTGCGACTCATAGTCGAACGCGGCGGCAATCGGCTCGTACTGGAAAGCGATCTCGCGCAGGCCGGCCTGGCGGGCAATGGCTTCCAGCGTGTCCTGGGCGCGCTGGTCGGCCACCGGGTCGTCATCGACAAAAAACACCGGCCGGCCCAGCACGGCGCGGGTAAATTCATGCCCTGCCGCCACTTCGGCCCGGCGCTTGAGTTCGCCGATGAAATGCGCCAGCAACTCCTTGAACGGCATGGCACGCCCCGCCACTTCGGTGTACTCGTCCATCATCGAGGTGCCGAGCAAACTTTTCAGCGAGCGCATCAGCCGGCCTTCATGGCCTTCGAGGTAGTCGGCCAATGCCGCGCGGCCATAGCTGACATGGGCGTCTTCGGCATGAAAAAAGATCACCGAAGGCAGCGTCAGCTTGCCCTCTTCGAGCGCCAGCAGGGCGCGCTGCCCCGGTCGGCTCCAGCCGGCGGTGGAGTTGGAGGTTCCGAAGTCAATTCCGCAGGCGTACACGGGCGCAGCCGGCGCGGCCAGGGCGCTCATCGCTCGGCCGGCTTGCCAAAGCCGTTTTCTGCCCAGGCCACGGCACTGGCGCGGTTCAGCTTGAACGACGGGGCGGCCTTCACCTCGGCCAGCAGCTCGCCGGTTTCATCGTGCGCGCTCAGCAGCGCATGGGGATGCTCTTCATCGGGAACGATGTCGAGTGAAACGGTGACCCGCGCCGCGTTGGCCGTCACGGTGATGCGCTGGTGCAGCGTGGCATGCAGTTGCTGCTCATGGCGGCGCACAAACTCCGAGGCGGTCTTGACGAGGGTGTTGAAGGCGTTGACATCGAGAGGCTTGGGGTTTTTCTTGTCGCGCCCCATGGTCCAGGGGCCGACCAGCGCGGGTTCGGGCTCGCCGTCCTTGATCATCGCCACGGCCCAGCCGTCGTCGTCTTCGTTCTTGATCACCTTGGCCGTCCAGCCGTCGCCGCGCCACAGGCGGGGTTCCTGGGTTTTGGGCAGGTCGGTCAAAGAAGATTCATCAGCCGGATCAGGCGTCGGTATGCGGGGATCAGTCAAGGCTAGCTCACTCAGGTCAATAATCGCGCCCAAAGGGCACTGCGGGATGGGCTGCGGATTTTACTGTCGGCTCGACGCAAAGCAGGCACACAGGCTGTTCTGGTTTCAATTTTTTGGGTCAAATCGGGCTTCTGCGCATATGGACAGGGCGATTATAGCTATTCTTTTTATAGCAAAACTACAATCGTAAGCCTGTTTGCGCCCGCGCAGGCTGAAACACCAAAAACAAAGGATGAGCATGACCGAATGGGTTACGAAAATGTTGGCCTTGATCAAAAGCGGCAACATTCCGGCGGCAGTCGCCCAGATCAAGGCGACCACCAGCAGCAAGGATTTGCGGCAGCTGCATGCCGCACTGGACAAGGCCAAAGCACTGCCGCGCCTTCGGGCCGTGGAGTTGGCGATCAATGATCAGTTGCAGGCGCTCGCGTCACCGCGCCTGAGCCGCTCGCCCTGAACGCCGCAGCCCTTGCCGGCATCAACGGCGTCAACGGAATCAGCCGCGAATCTCGAACTGCGCATCGCCCATGTAACGGTTCGGCCCCAGGGCGGCGGTTAACGCGGCCGATTCAGCCGCCTGCCACTGGCTGAAGATTTCCAGCTCTTCGGGCGACAGGACATCGTCCGCCGGCGTTTCGCCATAAAGAGCCACGATGCGCCGGTAGGCGGCATGCACCGGCGCCACCAGGCTTTCATCGCCCAGCGCGGCTTCCAGGGCTTGCCTGAAACGCTGCTCGGCCGCCTGCAACTGCGCCGGACTGGCGTCTTCAAAGGCGTAAAGTTTGACGGTGTAGCTCATCTTTTCCCATTCTCCTTTTCAGGCGCTTTCTCGGCCTCTTTCACGCTCAAGCCGCTGCCCTGCGCGATGGCCATGCGCCGGCGCAGGCGCGCAGCCTCTTCGGCGTCGCCGCCCTGCTCTGCCCGCGTGGCCTGCACGCCCAGCCAGGCCAGCAGCGGACGCCGCCAGCCCTGGCTTGAGGCCGTGTCAATCGCCTGCGCAATCACGGGCGGGCTGGCTTTGCCGGTCTGCAGCAGGACGCCAGCGGCGACCAGTTGCGACAACGGATCGGCGATGCCCTTCAGGGCGTTGGCATCACCCGCCGCCGCAGCGCGCTGGGCTGGCGGCAACAAGGCGATGCTTTCAGCCTGCACCTGGCCGCGCAGGTAATCGGCATAGGCGCGCTGGGCGGCTGTCGCATCGCCTCTCAGGGCATCAAAACCTGCGCAGGGCTCAAGCACCAGGCTGGCGACACGGCTCGCGCAGTGCAGCAGTTCGGCGGTGGCCAGCAGATCGGCACGGCCGGTGCGCGACAGCTGGCTGCGCGCACGCGCCAGCTCGGCGGCTTCGACGCGGCTGTTGCCTTCCATGTAGGCGGCGACGGAACGCTCCATCGAGCCCTTGGCTTCGACCTGCCAGTCGGGCGGTTTGGGACCGCTGCCGCAGGCACCCAGCAGCAAGGCAGTCGCCGCCAGCGGAACAGCGCATTTGACAGTGGAGCAAAAGAAGGTTTTCACGGCAGCTTCATCTCCGCATCGCGGGCAAACGGCCATTTTCGGTTGATCTCGCTGACCAGGCCTTCAACTTTTCGCAGGCTGGCTTCCACGTCGCCCCGCAAGGCGCTCAGGTCGGACGTGGCGTCCTTGGCATTCGCGGTAACGGCCTGCGCATCCATCAAAATGGCATCGACCTTCTTCAGGCTGGTGCGCGCCTCGCCGAGCATGGCATTGAGCTGCACGACGGTGGCACGCGTCTCGGGCAGCACGCCCTTGTCGCCAAACACCTGGGTATCGGTCTTGGCGGCCATGCCGTCGAGCTTGGCCAGCAAGGCATTGGCGCGGTCCAGCGTGGCGGAAAACTTTTTGGCTTCTGCTTCGCTGCCCAGCAGCACGGTCAACGCGCCGCCAGGTCCGTTGAGCCGGCCGGTCAACACTTGCAAATTGGCCAGGCTGGTGCCGACCGAGCCGCTGCTGCCCGTCAGGCTGTTCAGGTTGTCGATCAGGTCCTTGGCGGCGGAAATCACCTTGGGAATTTCCGCGCTGGCATCGCCCTGCAGCACAGCTCGCTCCGCACCGTCGGGCAGCGGCGGATCATTCAGCAGCCCGGTGTAGGCGCGGATGTTCGGGCCGCCCACGATGCCCTTGACCAGCGTGAAAACGCTGCTGGTGCGCAGCCAGTGCGCGTCCTTCTCGGCCACATCGACCAGGATGCGCGCCTTGCCGTCCTCGGCCAGTTCGATGCGCCGCACCCGGCCGATGGGAAATCCGGCAAACGTGATGTCCATGCCGACCACCACGCCTTCGGAATCCTCGGCCATCAGCACCAGACGCTGGGTCGATTCAAAGGCGCCGCGCGCATACAGCACATACAGGGCCGAGCCGCACACCAGCAGCAGCATGAACAGCAGCAGCAGCCTGGCCTTGAGTTCCAGGTTGGCGATGTTTTCGGGCGCGGCACTGCCGGGCACGGGCGCGGACCGCGCTTGAGCCTGACCAACGGGCGGCAGCAAAGGGGGCGGTGAACCGGAAGGTGAACTCATGGATGGATGGCCTGAAAATCAATAATAGTTGCCGACCAGCGAAGCCACTTCAACCAGCAGCAACACCGCGAACATGCGGACCAGTCCGCGCATTTCGGCGCTGCTGCGCACGCTGGCGCCGCGCATTCCGTACAGGGCCGAAGCCATCGGGATCAGCGACACGGCCAGGCAGAAAAACACGGTTTTCAACACAAAAATCAGCGTGACGGCCGGCGTGAACACCTGCCCGAACAGCCGCGTATAGATCGCCAGCCCCGACACGGCAAATCCATAGACCGCGACATACGCCACCATCACCGCCACCACGCAACTGAGCGCGGCCAGCGTGATGCCCGAAAACATGCCGGCCACCACGCGCGGCAGCACCTCGCGGCTTATCGGCTCGACGCCCTGCCTGCGCAGCTCGTCCAGCTCGCCGCTGGCCTGCATGGCGGTGAGTTCCGCCCCATCGGGAATCGTGCAGCGCAACGCCACGAACAGCGCGGCGGACAGCGGAATCAGCTCCAGCACCAGCACCCGGATCACGACCTGCAGCGCATACTGCGACAGGCCATAACTGAGCGCAGTCACCATCACGATGCGCGTGAGCACCACGGTCACCAGCGCGCACAGCAGGGAAAAGCCCAGCAGGATGGGCGCCGTGCTCATATAGATATGCCGGCCCAGCACCAGTCGGTTTTCACGCCGGTAGCTCGATGGCGAGAGCGTCAGCACCAGGATGACCGCGCCCAGGTGGATCAGCTGCCACCATTCAATGAACCACTGCTGCGCAGCCTGACCGGTTCGTGTCAGACGGCGGTGCCAGCTAGCGGATGGAGTCATGCCTGCATGATAACGGCGCGCCTGTTCAATGTTTGCAGCATGTGCGGCCCGCTATTGTGGTGACGATCCTGCGGGTCTGAACTACCGAAAAATCGCTTTTCTGTTCTTATCTTCTGCTTATCTGCCGGCCTGAACTGGCAGCAAACGGATGAGCTTGCCATCGGTGCTGTCGGTCAGCACATAAAGCAGGCCGTCCGGGCCTTGCCGGACATCGCGGATACGCTCGCCGGCCTCGGTCAGCAGCTTGTTTTCCCGCACCACTTTGCCGCCGAAAGGCTCAGAGAGTTCAATCCGGTCCAGGTAGGAAAACTTGAGCGCCCCGACGAACAGGTTGCCCTGCCACGCCTTGCCGTAGCGCTCGCTGGTCAGGAAAGCCATGCCCGAAGGCGCAATGGACGGCACCCAGTAATGCAGCGGCTGCTCCATTCCGGCCTTGCGGCTCAAGCCTTCGCCGATCTTGCCACCGCCATAGTTTTCACCATAGGTGATTTCCGGCCAGCCGTAGTTGGCGCCCGGCTTGGGCAGGTTGATTTCGTCGCCGCCCTGCGGCCCGTGTTCATGCATCCAGAAGGTGCCGTCGGGCGCCAGCGTGGCGCCCTGGGAATTGCGGTGCCCATAGCTCCAGATTTCAGGCAGCGCACCGGCCTTCCCGACAAACGGATTGTCCTGCGGCACGGAGCCATCCTTGTTGATGCGAACGACCTTGCCATGGTGGTTGTCGAGCTTTTGCGCATCTTCCTTGCGCGAAAAGCGCTCGCCCAGGGTCAGGAACAGCTTGCCGTCGGGCTGGCCATTGGCGCCGGGCGCGCGGCTTTCAACAATCCGGCAGCCAAAATGGGCGGTGCTGGCAACCTTGGGTTTCTGGCTGAAGATCACCCTGAGATTCTCCAGCCGGGCACTGTCCGCGCTCAAGGTGGCGCGCGCCAGCGCTGTGCTGTTGGCCCTGCCGGTCGCGGCAGGCTCCGAGTAACAGAAATACAGGGTGCGGTTGCGGGCAAAGTCACTGTCCGTCATCACATCGAGCAAGCCGCCCTGCCCGCCAGCCGCAATCCCGGGCAGCCCGGCAACAGCGGCGGCCAGTTTGCCATCCGCTTCCACCACCCGCAGCCGGCCCACGCGTTCGGTAACCAGGAATCGCCCGTCGGGCAAAAATGCCAGGCCCCACGGGTTTTGCAATCCCGACGCCACGATTTCAGGGCGCACTTCCTGTGCCTGGGTGAAAGGAGCCAACAGGCTTGACGCCACGGCAATGATGGCGGGCAGCAATCGCCGGCCTGGGTCGAAAAGCATTGTTGGCCCCCCTTGGTTTTGGTTTGATGGCTTTGTGAGGCCTGCGCAAGGAAATAGTTCGCAAAGACCGGCATTGGCGTTTCATTTTTCAAAAACCCCACACTTTGGCTTTAAAAGAAGTCTTTTTGCATCAATTTCAAGAAAAATCAACTGTGTAAATATGAAATCGGTTACACGCTGTTAATTGACGTAGGACCAATCCTTCAAGTATGCTTGGCCCATGCGAATGATTCCCCCTGCTCTCGTCCTGACTATTTTTGTACTTTGCACCATCACAGCCCACGCAACACCCGCCAGTTCTGGCGACGATATAGACAGGTTACTGGCCGATAGAGGTCTTTTAACGAAAATTGGCAATGTTCGCCAAAATGTCAGCCAAAGAGCCTCGGAACTGGTGGTCAACGCCATGGGATTCCTGGGAGTTCCCTATAAATGGGGCGGCACTGATGCCGACACCGGATTTGACTGCAGCGGTTTTGTCGTCTCGGTGTACCAGCAAAGCATCGGCTTGCTGTTGCCGCGCAAGGCCGAGGAGCAGGCGGCGGCCACCCAAAAAATAGACCAAACCGATTTGCAGCCCGGCGACCTGGTGTTTTTCAACACCATGCGGCGCGCCTTCAGCCATGTCGGCATTTATATCGGCAATGGCAAGTTCATCCATGCCCCCCGGACTGGCGCCGAAGTACGGGTTGAAAGCATGGGCGGCAGCTACTGGCAGCGCCGCTTTGATGGCGCCCGGCGCGTTGCGGCCGGTGCGGCAGAGCCGGTGCAGGCGATGCCTGTTGCCGCTTCTTTTGGCGACGCGGCCTCGATTCGCTAAGCCTTCCGTGCCGCGCCTGGCTTCAGGTGCTTCGTTTTTGATAGCTGCTTGTGCATATGCTGTATGCGCAAAGCAGCTTTTTTATTTGCAATCAGCAGCCAATCAGGCCTGCCATGATATGCATTGCAATTAAGGCTGATCGACCACTCATTGCGAAAAGTCAAACAACCACCGCTTTCCGGGCGTAATCTGATCCGATTCAGATGCCCATCACTTTAGCGCGATAGCAGATCGCGGCTTCATCGTCCGGCGCATCAGAGCAAGAGACACCGTTGCGAGGTTCAATGAAAACCCAAGCCTTGGGGATGACTTGCTTTGCGGCTCTACAAAGTCGCGGATTACTGTGCTTCATGACGCTTTCGCTCCATCTGCAACCCCCTCCGCCGGCACGGCCATGCATGTTCGCCACAACCTGAAAGGAAACCCGTCATGAAGCGCAGATATCTGATCGCCACAGCCCTCACCGTGCCACCTCTGCTGCTGGCCGGTTGTGCCAGCCCGGCATCATCCGGCGCCAGCGCGGGAACCGATCCCGCGAAGGCACAGGTTACGGTGCTCTACGACGCCTTCGGCCGTGACCCGGCGCTGCAGAAGGACTGGGGCTACGCCGCATTCCTGGAAGTCGGCGGCAAGCGCATCCTGTTCGACACCGGCAACAATGCCGAGGTGCTGGCGAAGAACGCGGCAGCCAGGAATATTGACCTCTCCAGGCTCGACTTCGTTGTGATGTCGCACCGCCATGGCGATCACATGGGTGGCATGAGCTATCTGCTCAGCGTCAACCCCAAGGTCAGGATTTACGCGCCCAAGGAAGGCTTCGGCATCTACGGCGCGGACCTGCCGAGCGCTTTTTATCGCAAGGACGAATCGCTGCCGGTCGAGCAACGCTACTACGGCGGCAAGCCGCCGGACGTGATGCGCTTCGGCACCGCGTGGCCGCAGGCCAACATCACGCTGGTGGACAAGACCAGCATGATCGCCCCAGGACTCCATCTGATCTCGCTGGTGTCCGACAAGCCCGGCACGCTTGAACTGCGTGAACTCTCGCTGGCCATCGAGACCCCCGACGGCATGGTGATCGTGGTCGGCTGTTCGCACACCGGCATCGACAACATCGTCAAGGCGGCTGCGGCGATCCAGCCGAAAGTCCACCTTATTGCCGGCGGCCTGCATCTCGTCGTCGCCAAGGATCCGGACATCGAGGCCATCATCGCGACACTGCGCGACACCTACAAGGTCGCCTACATCGCCCCCGGGCATTGCACCGGCGAGCCTACCTTTACGGCGTTGCGGAAGGCCTTCGGCGAACGCTACCTTTATGCCGGGCTGGGCAGTACGTTCACGTTGGGCGCCACTCCGCGCATGGTCGGCGCGCTCGGACGGGCAGCCCCATCGACGCCAGGCGACGACGACCAGCAGGGCTACCAGGCCTTGTTCGCGGCCAGCAGCGAACGCCGACGCCGGCTGTTCACCAATCTTGAGCGTTCGCCCGTGCCGGGCGGCGCCTATCTTGCGCAATGGCGGCGCAGCATGACGGGCTGTTGCTGAGGCGGATTATTTCCTGACCGGCTGCAAGTCCGTCCGTGCAACGCCCATGCGTCACTTCCGCCGCCATGCCGATGGATTCCCCAAGCGTCGGATGCGGGTAGATGGGTCTTGCCGTGGCTGTGGGCTTCCGGTGAATCATCAAACAGTTGGGCGCTGGGCGCCGTGGTGTTTGACCTGGGCGTGCAAGCCAGCCTGATCGCGCACCAGACCATCGTTTACAGCCTGGAGCCTGCCGCCCGCAGCCGCCTGAACGCAGTGCTGATGAGTGGCATGTTCATCGGCATGGCCAGCGGCGCCTGGCTGGGCAGCGTCGCCTTGGCGCAGTGGGGCTGGCTGGGCGTGTGTGCGCTGGCCGTGTTGGCTGCGAGTGCGGCCTTGGGGGTGCGGCTGCTGCCACGGGCTACTTCGGCGTAAGGCCTTTCGGCAGGCCCACCTGTTTCTGGTCAAGCAGGCAGCAAAAAGCCGCCAGCCCTCGCAGGCTGGCGGCTTTTCAGTGGGTGCGGCTGAACTTACTTGCGCGCAGGCGGCAAGTCCGTGCAGCTGCCATGCGCCACTTCCGCCGCCATGCCGATGCTCTCGCCCAGCGTGGGATGCGGATGGATGGTCTTGCCGATGTCGACCGCGTCGGCGCCCATTTCAATCGCCAGCGCAATCTCGCCGATCATGTCGCCCGCATGCGTGCCGACCATGCCGCCGCCCAGGATCTTGCCGTGGCCGTGCGCTTCTGGTGAATCGTCGAACAGCAGCTTGGTGAAGCCTTCGTCGCGGCCATTGGCAATTGCGCGGCCCGAGGCGGTCCACGGGAACAGGCCCTTCTTGACCTTGATGCCCTGCGCCTTGGCCTGGTCCTCGGTCAGGCCGACCCATGCCACTTCCGGGTCGGTGTAGGCGACGCTTGGAATCACCCGGGCATTGAAGGCGGCGCTGGCCAGTTCATTGTTGCCCAGCAGTTCGCCGGCAATCACTTCGGCGGCCACATGCGCCTCATGCACCGCCTTGTGCGCCAGCATCGGCTGGCCGACGATGTCGCCGATGGCGAAGATGTGTTTGACGTTGGTGCGCATCTGGATGTCCACGGGGATGAAGCCGCGATCCGTCACGCTGACACCGGCCTTGTCGGCGGCAATCTTCTTGCCGTTGGGGCTGCGGCCCACGGCCTGCAGCACCAGGTCGTAGGTCTGTGGTGCGGGCGCGGTGCCGCCCGGCTCGGCGCTTTCGAACGTCACTTCAATGCCGGCCGGCGTGGCCTTGGCGCCGACGGTCTTGGTTTTGAGCATGATGTTGTCAAAGCGCGGCGCGTTCATCTTCTGCCAGACCTTGACCAGGTCGCGGTCGGCGCCCTGCATCAGGCCGTCGAGCATTTCCACCACGTCCAGGCGCGAGCCCAGCGTGCTGTACACGGTGCCCATTTCCAGGCCGATGATGCCGCCGCCCAGGATCAGCATGCGCTTCGGCACACTCTTGAGGTCCAGCGCGCCTGTAGAGTCCACCACGCGCGGATCGTCGGGCATGAACGGCAGGCGCATCGCCTGCGAGCCGGCGGCGATGATGCAGTTCTTGAAGGCGATGGTCTGCTTCTTGCCGGTCTTTTCCTGCGAGGTGCCGCTGGTTTCCTCGACTTCGAGGTGGTTGGCGCCGACAAAAGCGCCGTAGCCGCGCACCACGGTGACCTTGCGCATCTTGGCCATCGCGGCCAGGCCGCCGGTCAGCTTGTTCACGACCTTTTCCTTGTGGCCGCGCAGCTTGTCGATGTTGACGCTGGGCGCGCCGAAATCCACGCCGAGCGCGGCCATGTGGCTGACCTCGTCCATCACGGCGGCGACATGCAGCAGCGCCTTGGACGGGATGCAGCCGACGTTCAGGCAGACGCCGCCCAGCGAGGCGTAACGCTCGACCAGCACGACCTTCAGGCCCAGGTCGGCCGCTCGAAAGGCCGCCGAATAGCCGCCGGGGCCGGCGCCCAGCACCAGGAGGTCGCAGTCCAGGTCGGCCGTGCCGCCAAAGCTGGCGGCGGCTGGCGCTGGCGTTGTTGCAACAGGCGCTACTTTTTCAGGAGCAGCTTGTGCAGATGCAGCCTGCGCAGAAGCCGGTTTTGGTGCTTCAACGGGGGCCGCAGCCGCCGCGCCAGCGACTTCCAGCGTCAGCACGACCGAGCCCTGCTTGACCTTGTCGCCGAGCTGGACCTTGATCTCCTTGACCACGCCGCCCTGAGACGACGGAATTTCCATGGACGCCTTGTCGCTTTCCACGGTGATCAGGCTCTGCTCGGCCTTGATGGTGTCGCCGGGCTTGACCAGCACTTCGATGACGGACACTTCGTCAAAGTCGCCAATGTCAGGCACCTTGATGTCGATGAGGTTTGTGGAGGCACTCATGAGGAGGCTTTCAGTTTGAGGGTGAATACATCAATCGGTCCGCCGGAATTCTTGTCGAACTCGCATCCGGCATTCAGGCCGGCCATGGCCACTTCGCGCGCGGTCCGGGCCTTGCCCCAGCTGGCGTGCATCGCGCCCAGCGCAAAGCTGCGGCCCGAGCCCACGCCCCAGAATTCCTTGAATTCAAAGACTTCGCGGTAGCTGTACAGGCCGTAAATGCCGCTTGCATTGGCAATGAGCACGGTGAACTGGCTCGATTCATAGGGGTCGTTGTCGTCTTCCTTGCTCTGCAGGAAAAACGATTCTTTCAGCAAGGGATGCAGCTTGAGGAAGGTGTCGAACACCTCCTCGCGGCTGCCCAGCTTGAGTTGCTCCTTGGGCAGCGTTGCCATGGCCTTGCGCAGCACCGGGAAGTGCGCCACGGTGCCGGCCATGCCAATCAGGCTTTCACCGTCGGGCGCATCGACCTTGAAGATCTTGCTGTTGGCCTCGAAACGCTGGGTCAGGCAGGTATCGCCAAAGGTCACCAGCGTGTCGGCGGCAATTGCCACCTGACCCGCCTTTTTGACCACGACCAGGGTTGTCACAGGAAAATGCGGCGGAAATCCGCCAGAACCTGGCCAAAGTAAGCATTGAAACGTGCCGCCGCCGCGCCATCGATCACGCGGTGGTCCCAGCTCAGCGACATCGGCTGCATCAGGCGCGGCTGGAAGGCCTTGCCGTCCCAGATGGGCTCGATGCGGCTCTTGCACACGCCCAGGATGGCGACTTCGGGTGCATTGATGATGGGCGTGAAATAACGCCCGCCAATGCCGCCCAGCGACGAAATCGTGAAGCAGGCGCCCTGCATGTCGGCCGGGCCGAGCTTGCCGTCGCGCGCTTTCTTGGCCAGCTCGCCCATCTCTTGCGAGATCTGGATGATGCCTTTCTTGTCGGCGTCCTTGATCACCGGAACGACCAGGCCGTTCGGCGTATCAGCGGCAAAGGCGATGTTGAAATACTGCTTGAGCACCAGCTGGTCGCCGTCGAGCGAGGCATTGAACTGCGGGAATTTCTTGAGCGCGGCCACCGAGGCCTTGATCAGGAAGGCCAGCATGGTGATCTTCACGCCGGACTTCTCGTTTTCCTTGTTCATCTGCACGCGGAAGGCTTCGAGTTCGGTGATGTCGGCGTCGTCATGGTTGCAGACGTGCGGAATCATCACCCAGTTGCGGTGCAGGTTGGCGCCGCTGATCTTCTTGATGCGCGACAGCGGCTGGCGCTCGATGGGGCCGAACTTGGTGAAATCGACTTTCGGCCACGGCAGCAGGTCAAGGCCCGCGCCCGTGCCGCCACCGCTTGCGGCAGGCGCTGGCGCCTTGGCCACCTGCGCCTGGGTGCGGGTGTCGCCGGCCATCACGGCCTTGGTGAAGTCCTGCACATCGTCCAGCGTGATGCGGCCCTTGGGGCCGGAGCCCTTGAGTTCGGCCAGCGGCACGCCCAGTTCGCGGGCGAACTTGCGCACCGAGGGCGACGCATGTGGCAAGCCACTTTGCGGCGCTACCGTCGGTTCATGCGCCGGCAGGGCCTGGGCCGCTGCGGCTGGCGCAGGCGCCACGGGTGCGGATGCCGTGGCCGCCGCCGCTGGTGTGGCAGCCGCTGCGGCGGGTGCCACCGGAGCAGACGCAGGAACGGCGGCGGCGGGCGCGGCCGAGCCTTCCAGGATGGCCAGCAGGTCGCCAATATTGACGGTGTCGCCCAGCTTGACCTTGAGTTCCTTGAGCACGCCGGCGGTGGACGACGGAATCTCCATCGAGGCCTTGTCGGACTCGACCGTGATCAGCGATTGCTCGGTCTTGATGCTGTCGCCCACCTTGACCAGCACCTCGATCACGACCACATCCTTGAAGTCGCCAATGTCGGGAACCCGCACTTCCACCGGGCCGCTGGCCGCCGGGGCGGGAGCCGAAGCAGGCGCTACCGGCGCAGCAGCTGGCGCTTCTGTTTTGATAGCTGCCGGAGCAGGCGCAGCCTGCGCAGGAGCCTGTTTTTGTGCTGATTCTGCGGCACCCGCCACTTCCAGCGTCAGCACGACCGAGCCCTGCTTGACCTTGTCGCCCAGCTTGACCTTGATCTCCTTGACCACGCCGGCGTGGCTGGAAGGAATCTCCATCGAGGCCTTGTCGGACTCGACCGTGATGAGCGATTGCTCGGCCGCCACGGTGTCGCCGGGCTTGACCAGCAGTTCAATGACCGTTACTTCGTCGAAGTCCCCAATGTCAGGGACTTGAATATCTACCAATGCCATGTTGTTGTCTCCGTTTTGCGTCTTGGGATTAGTTTTACGTCAAGCGTAAAGCGGATTGATCTTGTCGGCATTGATGCCGTACTTCTGGATGGCTTCGGCCACCTTGGCGACCGGCACCGTGCCTTCTTCGCTGAGCGCCTTGAGGGCCGCTACCACGATGTAGTGGCGGTTGATCTCGAAATGCTCGCGCAGCTTGCTGCGGAAATCGCTGCGGCCAAAACCGTCGGTGCCCAGCACCTTGTAGGTACGGCCCTTGGGAATATAGGAGCGGATCTGTTCGGCATAGGCCTTCATGTAGTCGGTTGAAGCGACCACCGGGCCGGCAAAGGCTTCAAGTTGTTCGGCTACAAAGGAAACACGCGGCGTCTCCATCGGATGCAGCAGGTTCCAGCGCTCGGCGTTCTGGCCATCGCGCGCCAGTTCATTGAAGCTTGGGCAGCTCCACACGTTGGCGGCAACGCCCCACTCTTTTTCCAGCAGTTCCTGCGCGGCAATCGATTCGCGCAGGATGGTGCCCGAACCGAGCAACTGCACGGTGGGCGCCAGCTTGGGGCCTTCCTTGCACAAATACATGCCCTTGATGATCTGCTCTTCGGTGCCGGCTTTCAGGCCCGGCATGGCGTAGTTTTCGTTCAGCAGCGTGATGTAGAAATACACGTTCTCCTGCTTTTCGACCATGCGCTTGAGGCCGTGGTGCAGGATCACGCCGACTTCATGCGCAAAGGTCGGGTCGTAGCTGATGCAGTTCGGAATCGTGCCGGCCAGGATATGGCTGTGGCCGTCTTCGTGCTGCAGGCCTTCGCCGTTCAGCGTGGTGCGGCCCGAGGTGCCGCCGAGCAAAAAGCCGCGCGCCTGCATGTCGCCCGCCGCCCAGGCCAGGTCGCCGATGCGCTGGAAACCGAACATCGAGTAGTACACGTAGAACGGCACCATGATGCGGTTGTTGGTGCTGTACGAGGTTGCCGCCGCGATCCAGCTGCTCATGCCGCCGGCTTCGTTGATGCCTTCCTGCAGGATCTGGCCCTTCTTGTCTTCCTTGTAATACATCACCTGGTCTTTATCGACCGGGGTGTATTGCTGGCCTGCCGGGTTGTAGATGCCGATCTGGCGGAACAGCCCTTCCATGCCGAAGGTGCGGGCTTCATCGACCAGGATGGGCACGACGCGCGGGCCGAGCGCCTGGTCGCGCAGCAGTTGCGTGAGAAAGCGCACATAGGCCTGGGTGGTCGAGATTTCGCGGCCTTCTGGCGTGGGGTCCATCACCGCCTTGAAAGTTTCCAGGGCGGGCACGGTGAAGCTCTCGTCCGCCTTGGTGCGGCGGTGCGGCAGGTAGCCGCCCAGGGCCTTGCGCCGCTCGTGCAGGTACTGCATTTCAGGCGTGTCGTCGGCCGGCTTGTAGAACGGCAGTTCGGCCAGCTGGCTGTCTGGAATCGGGATGTTGAAACGGTCGCGGAAGGCCTTGATGTCCTCGTCCCCGAGCTTCTTGGTCTGGTGGACATTGTTCTTGCCCTCGCCGATCTTGCCCATGCCAAAGCCCTTGACGGTCTTGATCAGGAGCACGGTGGGCTGGCCGGTGTGGTTGACGGCCGAATGGAAAGCGGCATAGACCTTTTGCGAATCGTGGCCGCCCCGGCTCAGCTTCCAGATGTCGTCGTCGCTCATGTTGGCAACCATCTCCAGCGTGCGCGGGTCGCGGCCGAAGAAATGCTTGCGGACATAGGCGCCGTCGTTGGCCTTGAACGACTGGTAGTCGCCGTCGTTGCACTCCATCATGATCTTGCGCAGCGCGCCATCCTTGTCGCGCGCCAGCAGCGGATCCCAGCCACTGCCCCAGATCAGCTTGATGACGTTCCAGCCGGCACCGCGGAATTCGCCTTCGAGTTCCTGGATGATCTTGCTGTTGCCGCGCACCGGGCCATCGAGGCGCTGCAGGTTGCAGTTGATGACGAACACCAGGTTGTCGAGGTTTTCACGCGCCGCCAGGCCAATGGCGCCCAGCGATTCGACCTCGTCCATTTCGCCGTCGCCGCAGAACACCCAGACCTTGCGGTTTTCGGTGTTGGCAATGCCGCGCGCGTGCAGGTATTTCAGGAAACGAGCCTGGTAAATCGCCATCAGCGGGCCAAGGCCCATGGACACGGTCGGGAACTGCCAGAAATTGGGCATCAGCTTGGGATGCGGATAGCTCGACAGGCCCTTGCCATCGACTTCCTGGCGGAAATTGAGCAGCTGCTCTTCGCTCAGGCGGCCTTCCAGGTAGGCACGGGCATAGACGCCGGGCGACACATGGCCCTGAATATAGAGGCAGTCGCCGCCGTGGTTTTCGCTCTCGGCGTGCCAGAAATGGTTGAAACCGGCGCCAAACAGGCTGGCCAGCGAGGCAAACGAGCCAATGTGCCCGCCGAGGTCGCCGCCATCGGCCGGGTGCAGGCGGTTGGCCTTGACCACCATGATCATGGCGTTCCAGCGCATGTAGGCGCGCAGCCGCTGCTCGATCAGCAGGTTGCCGGGCGAGCGCTCTTCCTGGTCGGTTTCAATCGAGTTGACATAACCCGTGTTGGCCGAAAAGGGCATGTCGATGCTCTTCTGGCGGGCATGTTCGAGCAGTTGCTCAAGCAGGAAGTGAGCGCGTTCAGGCCCTTCACTTTCAATGACCGCGGACAGCGCATCCATCCACTCGCGCGTCTCCTGCGTGTCGTTGTCTTGCGTATTGCTGGAACCCGCATTGGGGATACCGGCTTGTTGGGTTTCGTCGGGATTGGCTGCCATGTTGTCTCCTGAATAAATCTTCTTCGCTTGATGTTTTCAACGCAGGCCGTACTTCAGCCAGCGCGCAGGGGTACGTCTAGGACGTGTTTTTAAACCCAAATCAGGTTTAAGCCTCTAGTTTCCCACAATTATTTGAAAATTTCAAATAGTGCTTGATGATTTTATATTATGAAAATTAAATCCTGTTTAACTTGATTTGTCGCCAAAAACCAAAGCATGCCTGTCTTACATTGGACTGATGAAACCAGGTCTGCCTGTGCCCTATAAAGGCATTTCATTTAAAATGCACAGCTTTTCCTATGCCCCAGTTCCCAATTTCCCCAACTGCTGACGCTGCGGCCAGCCCTGCGTCCATGGCTTTGTGGCGACGCTGGTGGCGCCGGCAATCACCTTCCCGGCAGGACCGTTTTATCGCGCTCGGCCCGCTGTTTTCGGTCATCCTTTTTCTGGCGGCCGTCATTGCCGCTTTCGGCTACCTGCGCATCGAAGAGATAGACCGCGAACAGCAGGCGGTCACGCGTGACGTGGAATACGCCCAGCAACGCCTGAGGCTGCGCCTGCTGGAGCGGCAGGAGCAGTTGATGCGGATTGGCCGGGATGTGTCCAACAGCCAGATCGACACCGAAGAGTTCCTCGTCCAGGCCGAAGCACTGGTGAACCAGAACCCGGAACTGATGGCCATCAGCTGGATTGACAGCAAGCGGCGCATCAAGGCGTCTTATGTTTCATCCAGCGCCAATGCCATCGGGCCGCGCATGGTCGGCGAACAGCTCACGGTGGGTGAAACGGATGGCACTTACGAGCTGGCACGCGACCTGCGGCAGCCGGTTTACTCCCGGCCGCTGATCGCGCAGGACACGCGCCGCTACAACGCAGCCAGCCTGCAGCTGCAGGTGCCGCTTGATGACCAGGGGAAATTTGCCGGCGTCATCATGGGCGAGTATTCGGTGGACGGCCTTCTGCGCTTTGGCATTCCGACTGAAATCACGGCCAAGTATGCCGTCGCGCTGGTCGATGACAAAGAGGTGGTGCTGGCCGGCAACCTGCCGCCGCCCCGCAAGGGCGCCGCGCAGTTGCTGCCCTGGGCAGAAGGCGCGGCCAAATACGAAATTCCGGTATCTCCCGTGGGCAATGGCCTCTTGATACGCGCCGAGGGCTACCGCGCCTCGCAGGGCCTGGTCGGCAGCGGCTTTTTCTGGCTGGTCAGCGCGCTCAGCGCGCTGACCGTGTGGATGCTGCTGGGCAACTGGCGCCATACCCGCCGCCGGGTCCAGGCCCAGGAAGCGCTGCTGACCGAAACCCACTTTCGCCGCGCCATGGAGAACTCCATGCTGACCGGCATGCGCGCACTGGACCTGCAGGGCCGCATCACCTATGTCAACCCGGCTTTTTGCCAGATGACCGGCCTGAATGAAGACGAGCTGGTCGGCTGCACCGCCCCTTTTCCCCACTGGCCCGAGTCGGAAGTGGACACACTGACGGCCCGGCTGGAGGACGAGTTGCAGGGCCGGACACCGCCCGGCGGCTTTGAAGTCCGGGTCAAGCGCAAGAACGGCAATATTTTTGACGCCCGCATGTATGTGTCGCCGCTGATTGATCCGCACGGCCAGCAAACCGGCTGGATGACGTCGATGACCGACATCACCGAGCCCAAGCGAATCCGCGAAGAACTCACCGCCTCTTACGAGCGCTTCACCACCGTGCTCGAAGGGCTGGACGCCGCCGTGTCGGTGGCGCCGCTGGGCAGCGAGGAGCTGCTGTTTGCCAACAAGCTGTACCGCTCCTGGTTTGGCGGCCAGGTTTCTGGCCATGTGAACCTGATTGCCCAGGCCGGTGTGCCCGCCTTTGCACCGACCGGCGATGCGCTGGATGCGGTGGACAACATGGCCGGTTTTCCGACCGATTCACTGACCGGCGCCCAGACGGCAAATGCCGAAATCTTCGTGCCCGAGCTGGCCAAATGGCTGGAAGTGCGTTCGCGTTACCTGACCTGGGTCGATGGCCGCCTGGCGCAGATGGTGATTGCCACCGACATCACGCCGCGCCGCCATGCCGAGGAGCAAGCCGCCCAGCAAAACGAACGCGCCCAGAACGCCAGCCGCCTGATCACCATGGGCGAAATGGCGTCCAGCGTGGCGCACGAGTTGAACCAGCCGCTGACCGCTATCAACAACTATTGCAACGGCATGGTCTCGCGCATCAAGGCCAACCAGATCAGCAATGACGACCTGCTGGTGGCACTGGAAAAAACTGCCAAGCAGGCCTGGCGCGCCGGGCAGATCATCCAGCGCATCCGCGCCTTTGTGAAACGCAGCGAGCCCAACCGCACCTCGGCCGATGTGGCGACCCTCGTCAGCAACGCCATGGAACTGGCCGAGATTGAACTCAGGCGCCATCATGTGCGCCTGACCCACTACATCGCCGCCCGCCTTCCCGACCTGATGGTGGATCGGATTCTGATTGAGCAGGTGTTGATCAACCTGATGAAAAATGCGGCCGAGTCGATTGCCCAGTCGCATCGGCCAACGGCCCAGCGCCATGTTGAACTGCAGGTGGTGCCCAAGCAGATTGATGGGCAAGGCGTGGTGGAGTTCTCGGTACTCGACTCGGGTCGGGGCCTGTCGCCTGAAGTGATGGAACGCCTGTTCGAAGCCTTCTACTCGACCAAGGCCGAGGGCATGGGCATTGGCCTGAAACTGTGCCGCAGCATCGTCGAATCTCACCATGGCAGGCTGGAGGCGGTGAACCTCTACAATGGCGACGAAGTGGTCGGGTGCCGGTTTACCTTCTGGATTCCGGTAACTCCCCTGATTTCACCGGCAGTGTCTGCTACCAATACCATAGCCGCCGAAGCTGCGGGGCCGCAGTGAAAAACTCCACCATTTTTTCAATCAAAGTTTACGAAGAAAGCAAGGCATGAGTTTGATTCCCAAAAAAGGTACGGTCTATGTCGTTGATGATGACGAAGGCGTGCGCGACTCACTGCAATGGCTGCTCGAAGGCAAGGACTATCGGGTACGCTGCTTCGACTCGGCCGAAACCTTTCTGAGCCGCTACGACGCGCGTGAAGTGGCCTGCCTGATTGTCGATATCCGCATGGGCGGCATGACCGGGCTTGAGTTGCAGGACCGCCTGCTGGAGCGCAAGTCGCCGCTTCCCATCGTCTTCATCACCGGCCACGGCGATGTCCCGATGGCGGTGGACACCATGAAAAAAGGCGCGATGGATTTCATCCAGAAGCCATTCCAGGAGGACGCGCTGGTCGATCTGGTCGAACGCATGCTGGCGCAGGCCAGGGACGCCTTCAACGATCACCAGCAATCAGCCAGCCGCGATGCCTTGCTGGCCAAGCTCACCTCGCGCGAAGCGCAGGTGCTTGACCGCATCGTCGCCGGCCGCCTGAACAAGCAGATTGCCGACGACCTGGGCATCAGCATCAAGACCGTCGAGGCGCACCGCGCCAACATCATGGAAAAACTCAATGCCAATACCGTGGCGGACCTGCTGAAAATCGCCTTGGGCTCCAGCGCCCCCAAAGCCTGACGCCCCGCCAACACTCCTTTTTTAATAGCACCTCATGCCCGTAGCACCTGCGCTAACGGGCTTTTTTACTTGAAAATTCAAAATCATGACGGCTCAACTCATTGACGGCAACGCCCTTTCCCGGCAACTGCGAACCGAAGTCGCCCAACGCGCCAGCGCCCTGCGCGCGCGCGGCATCACCCCCGGCCTAGCCGTGGTCCTGGTCGGCGACAACCCGGCCAGCCAGGTGTATGTGCGCAACAAGGTCAAGGCTTGCGAAGACAACGGCCTGCATTCAGTGCTGGAGCGCTACCCGGCCGAAATGAGCGAAGCCGATCTGCTGGCCCGCGTAGACGCCCTGAACAATGACCCGGCGATTCACGGCATCCTGGTGCAGCTGCCGCTGCCGGCTCATATCGATGCGCAAAAGGTCATCGAGGCGATTTCACCGGCCAAGGATGTGGACGGTTTTCACGTCGGCAGCGCCGGCGCGCTGATGGTCGGCCAGCCCGGTTTCTGGCCCTGCACGCCTTATGGCTGCATGAAGATGCTGGAGAGCATCGGCTACGACCTGCGCGGCAAGCATGCCGTCGTCATTGGCCGCAGCAACATCGTCGGCAAGCCGATGGCGCTGATGCTGCTGCAGAAAAACGCCACCGTGACCATCTGCCACAGCGCGACCGCCGACCTGAAAGCCATGACGCTGCAGGCCGACGTGATCGTCGCCGCCGTGGGCAAGCGCAACGTCTTGAGAGCCGACATGGTCAAGCCCGGCGCGGTGGTGATCGACGTCGGCATGAACCGCAACGAAGAAGGCAAGCTCTGCGGCGATGTGGACTTTGACGGCGTGAGAGAAGTCGCCGGCTACATCACGCCGGTGCCCGGCGGCGTCGGTCCGATGACCATCACGATGCTGCTGGTCAATACGCTGGAAGCGGCTGAACGCGGCTGAAAGCGGGTAAAACACCTGACCCGGCGCGGTTTTAATCCGCGTTGACCGTTACCGGTCCGACCGGGCGGTCAGGCTCCAGAGCGTGAACCCGGCGCACAGCCACTGGCCCAGCAGCAGGGCGCTGCCCAGGCCGTGCCAGAGCCTGAGATTGCCGCCATCAGCGCGCGCACTGACAATGCTCGGCGCCACGCCAAACTCGACCAGCAAGGCCAGCAACATCCCGGCGACTATGAATTTCATAGCTGCTTGTGCTTGTGCAGCTTGCGCAAAACCGTCTTTTTTCTTAGAAACCAAGAGCAGCAGCAAGGTGCAGCCGGTGCTGATCCAGGTTTGTGCGCCAAAGAGCCTGGCGGCCATGGCGCCGGCCGCTGCTGGACTGCCCAGGTGCATGAACAGCATCGGTACGATGACAAAACCCAGCGCCGTCAGGCTGCCCCACCAGAGCGCGGCCGCCAGCAAGCCAATGCGCTGACGCAGGGGCGGATGCATCAGATGTAGAGGACGGTCACGATTTCGTAGCGCCGGATGCCGCCGGGCGCCTGCACCTCGGCGCTGTCGCCCTCGTCCTTGCCGATCAATGCGCGGGCAATCGGCGAGCCGATGTTGACCAGTCCGAGCTTGATGTCGGCCTCGTCTTCACCGACGATCTGGTAGGTCACGCTGTCGCCCGTGGCTTCGTCTTCGAGCTTGACGGTCGAGCCAAACACCACGCGGGTGCCCGTCTCGAAGGTGGTCGGGTCAATCACCTGGGCGGCGGACAGCTTGCCCTCGATTTCCTGGATGCGGCCTTCGATGAAGCCCTGGCGGTCCTTGGCGACTTCATATTCGGCGTTTTCGCTCAGGTCGCCCTGGGCCCGGGCTTCGGAAATCGCGTTGATGACCCAGGGACGCTGAACCGTCTTGAGGTTGTGCAATTCGGCCTTCAGTTTTTCTGCGCCGCGCTTGGTGATGGGTAAGGTTGCCATGTTTTATGTCCTGCAAAATGCGAAACCGCCACCAGTCACCTGGCAGCGGCATATTGAATCGACCTGAACTTTAAGTTTAATCCAAGTTCGGCCGGATCGACCCGGTGTTTAGCCTGATCGTCAGGCTGCCTGCGCAGCCAGTTGGGCGTGCAGTTCCTGAATCGAATACACGCTCAGGTTGTCCAGGTACTTCATGCCCTCGACAGCCGCTTCGGCGCCGGCAATGGTGGTGAAGGTCGTCACGCGGGCCAGCAGCGCCGAGGTGCGGATCTGCCGCGAATCGGCAATCGCATTGCGCCGCTCCTCGACGGTGTTGATGACCAGCGCAATCCCGTTGTTCTTGATCATGTCCACCACATGCGGCCGGCCTTCGGTCACCTTGTTGACGATGCCGCAGGCAATGCCGGCGGCGTTGATGGCCGCTGCCGTACCCTTGGTGGCCACCAGTTCGAACTTGAGTTCGGCCAGCGCACGCGCCACTTCCACGGCACGCGCCTTGTCGTTGTTCTTGACCGTCAGGAAGACTTTGCCAGAGGTCGGCAGCTTGGTGCCAGCACCGATTTGCGACTTCACGAACGCCTCGCCAAAGGTCTTGCCGACGCCCATGACTTCGCCGGTGGATTTCATCTCGGGGCCGAGAATCGTGTCCACGCCGGGGAACTTGACGAAGGGGAACACCGCCTCCTTGACGCTGAAATAAGGCGGCGTGACTTCATGGACGACGCCTTGCGACGCCAGCGACTGTCCGACCATGCAGCGCGCAGCGACCTTGGCCAGCTGGATGCCGGTGGCCTTGCTGACGAAAGGCACGGTGCGGGATGCGCGCGGATTGACTTCCAATACGTAGATGACATCCAGGCCGTCGATGTTCTGGATCGCGAACTGCACATTCATCAGCCCGACCACATTCAGCGCTTCGGCCATGGCGGCAGTCTGGCGCTTGATCTCTGTCACCGTCGCGGCGCTCAGCGAATACGGCGGCAGCGAACAGGCCGAGTCGCCGCTGTGAACGCCGGCCTGCTCGATGTGCTCCATCACGCCGCCGATGAAGGTCTTGCCTTCGGCATCGCGGATGCAATCCACATCGCACTCGATGGCATCGTTCAAAAAGCGGTCCAGCAGCACCGGCGAGTCATGGCTGACCTTGACGGCTTCGCGCATGTAGCGCTCCAGGTCGCGCTGCTCATGGACGATTTCCATCGCGCGGCCGCCCAGCACGTAGCTGGGGCGCACCACCAGCGGATAACCCAGCGCGGCAGCTTTTTCCAGCGCTTCGGGCTCGGTGCGGGCGGTGGCGTTGGGCGGCTGGCGCAACTCCAGCGCATGCAGCAGCTTCTGGAAACGCTCGCGGTCTTCGGCGGCATCGATCATGTCGGGCGAGGTGCCGATGATCGGCACGCCGTTGGCTTCCAGATCGAGCGCCAGTTTCAAGGGCGTCTGGCCGCCGTACTGGACGATCACGCCGAACGGTTTTTCCTTGTCAACGATTTCCAGCACGTCCTCTAAGGTCAGCGGCTCGAAGTACAGGCGGTCGGACGTGTCGTAGTCGGTCGAAACCGTCTCGGGATTGCAGTTGACCATGATGGTCTCGTAGCCGTCCTCGCGCATCGCCATGGCGGCATGCACGCAGCAATAATCGAACTCGATGCCCTGGCCGATGCGGTTCGGTCCGCCGCCCAGCACCATGATTTTTTTCTTGTCTGTCGGTGCGGCTTCGCACTCGCTGCCTTCGGCCTCGTAGGTCGAATACAGGTAGGCCGTGTTGGTTTCAAACTCGGCGGCGCAGGTGTCCACGCGCTTGTAAACCGGGCGCACGCCCAGCGCGATACGCTTTTCACGGATCGCGGTGTCGGTGGTTTTCAGCTGGCGGGCCAGGCGGCGGTCTGAGAAGCCTTTTTGCTTCAGTGCGCGCAGCGTGGTGGCGTCGATCTTGTCGAGCGTCGTGGTTTCCAGTTCGAGTTCGATCTTGACGATCTGCTCGATCTGCACCAGGAACCAGCGGTCAATCTTGGTCAGCGCAAACACTTCATCAACGCTCAGCCCCATGGCAAACGCATCGCCCACATACCAGATGCGGTCCGGACCCGGCGCGCCGAGTTCCTTCTCCAGCACTTCGCGGTCCTGGGTCTTTTCGTTCATGCCGTCAACGCCGACTTCCAGCCCGCGCAGGGCTTTCTGGAACGATTCCTGGAAAGTCCGGCCCATCGCCATGACTTCGCCGACCGACTTCATCTGCGTCGTCAGGCGCGAATCGGCTGTCGGGAATTTTTCAAAGGCAAAGCGCGGAATCTTGGTGACCACGTAGTCGATGCTGGGCTCGAAGCTGGCGGGCGTGGCGCCGCCGGTGATTTCGTTGCGCAGCTCATCGAGCGTGTAGCCGACCGCCAGCTTGGCGGCGACCTTGGCAATCGGGAAACCCGTCGCCTTGGAAGCCAGCGCCGAGGAACGCGACACGCGCGGATTCATCTCGATCACCACCATGCGGCCATCCACCGGATTGATGGAAAACTGCACGTTGGAGCCGCCGGTATCGACGCCGATTTCGCGCAGCACCGCCAGGCTCGCATTGCGCAGGATCTGGTATTCCTTGTCGGACAGCGTCTGGGCCGGCGCCACGGTGATCGAGTCGCCGGTGTGCACGCCCATCGGGTCCAGGTTTTCAATCGAGCAGACGATGATGCAGTTGTCCGCCGTGTCGCGAACCACTTCCATCTCGTACTCTTTCCAGCCGAGCAGCGATTCTTCAATCAGCAACTCGCTGGTCGGCGAGGCTTCGAGGCCGCGCTTGCAGATTTCCTCGAACTCTTCGGGGTTGTAGGCAATGCCGCCGCCGGTGCCGCCCAGCGTGAAGCTGGGGCGGATCACGGTCGGGAAACCCAGCGTTTTCTGCACGCCCCAGGCTTCTTCCATGGTGTGCGCAATGCCGGAGCGGGCCGAACCGAGACCGATCTTGGTCATCGCGTCCTTGAACTTCAGGCGGTCCTCGGCCTTGTCGATGGCCTCGGGCTTGGCGCCGATCAGCTCGACCTGGTACTTTTCGAGCACGCCGTGGCGCCACAAGTCAAGCGCGCAGTTGAGCGCGGTCTGGCCGCCCATGGTCGGCAAAATCGCGTCAGGCCGTTCCTTGGCGATGATTTTTTCCACCGTCTGCCAGGTGATGGGCTCGATGTAGGTCACGTCGGCGGTCGCCGGGTCGGTCATGATCGTGGCCGGGTTGCTGTTGATCAGGATGACCTTGTAGCCTTCCTCGCGCAATGCCTTGCAGGCCTGAACGCCGGAATAGTCGAACTCGCAGGCCTGGCCGATGATGATCGGGCCGGCGCCAATAATGAGAACCGATTTGATGTCTGTGCGCTTAGGCATTCTTCTTCTCCTGAGCCTGTTCCATCAAGGTCGTGAAACGATCGAACAAATATGAAATATCGTGGGGTCCGGGCGATGCTTCCGGGTGGCCCTGGAAGCAGAACGCCGGCTTGTCGGTGCGGGCCAGCCCCTGCAGCGTGCCGTCGAACAGGCTGATGTGCGTCGGCCGCAGATTCGCCGGCAGCGTTGTTTCATCGACCGCGAAACCGTGGTTCTGGCTGGTGATGCTGACGCGGCCGGTGTCCATATCCTTGACCGGATGGTTGGCGCCGTGGTGGCCGAACTTCATCTTGAAGGTTTTGGCCCCGCCGGCCAGCGCCATGATCTGGTGGCCCAGGCAGATGCCGAAGGTCGGGATGCCGGTTTCGATCAGTTCGCGAACCGTCTCGATGGCGTAGTCGCAGGCCTGCGGATCACCCGGTCCGTTGGCCAGGAAAATCCCGTCGGGATTGAGCTTGAGCACCTCTAGCGCCGAAGTCTGCGCCGGCACCACCGTGATGCGCGCGCCGCGCTCGGCGACCATGCGCAGGATGTTTTTCTTGACGCCGAAATCAAACGCGACAACATGGAATCTGGGCGCGGTCTGCTCGCCGTAGCCCGATCCAAGTTTCCACTCGGTCTGGTTCCATTCGTAGCTCTGTTTTGTCGAGACCACCTTGGCCAAGTCCAGGCCGTCCATGCTGGGCGCCTGTCTGGCGGTGGCTACGGCCTGGTCGATGGCCGACTGGCTCACGGATGCGCCAGACGCCAGGGCCAGGATGCAGCCATTTTGGGCGCCGTGAATGCGCAGGTGACGCGTCAGCTGGCGGGTGTCAATCCCGGCAATCGCCACGATGTTTTCGCGGACCAGGTACTCGGACAAGGTCATGGAAGCGCGAAAGTTCGAGGCAATCAGCGGCAGATCCTTGATGATCAGGCCGGCTGCATGGACTTTTTCTGCTTCAACGTCTTCGGCATTGATGCCGTAGTTGCCGATGTGGGGATACGTGAGGGTGACGATCTGCTGGCAATAGCTCGGGTCCGTGAGGATTTCCTGGTAGCCGGTCATGGCGGTGTTGAACACCACCTCGCCGATCGTGGAGCCGGCCGCTCCAATCGAATTGCCAATAAAGACCGTGCCGTCTGCGAGCGCCAGTATGGCGGGAGGGGTATTTCCCTGTAGAGACAAAAGCACTGGGTTCTCCGGTTGTGTACGGTTCGCCCAAGCGTGCCAGGGAAGCGTCTTTTTCAGACGCTTGCAGGCGGCTTTTGTGGATGGGGTTGGCTTTGTATGCGCTTGGGCGAAGCTGTGTTTTGAAAAGCCACTGATTATAGCTTGCTGATTTATGACAGAACCAGCGCACTGGCATAGAGGCAGATAGCTGCGGCGGCGGCCACATTGAGGGACTCCTCGCCGCCCGGCTGGTCGATGCGAACCTTCAGCGTGGCGCGCGCCATGAGGTCATCGCTGACGCCCTGCCCTTCATGGCCCATGGCCCAGGCGCAAGGCATGGGAATCGGCTGCTGGTGCAAAAAGCTGCCGTGGTGCGAACTGGTGACCACGATCGGGACCGTCAATGCGTCCAGCGCTTCGGGCTCAACCCCCTCGACCAGGCGCAAGGCAAAATGCGCACCCATGCCGGCTCGCAGGACTTTAGGCGACCACAGCGCGGCCGTTCCCTTGAGCGCAATGATCTGGCCAAAGCCAAATGCCGCCGCGCTGCGCAGGATGGAGCCGACATTGCCGGCATCCTGCACGCGATCCAGAATGACTGACGCCACATTCGCCTGCAAGGGTGGCGCAGCCGGCAGTTCGAGCACGAAGCCCATGCGCGCCGGCGATTCCAGGCCGCTGATTTCGGGCAGCAAGGCATCGGAGATTACTATGTTTTTAATAGCTGCCTGTGCCCACTCAGCATGCGCAAAAGGCCAAAAAGACTCTGAAAACACGGCCATCGCTGGCTTCAGGCCTCGTGCCAGCGCGGCGCGGCACAGATGGTCGCCCTCCAGCCAGACCCGCCCCTGCTTGCGGTAGGCGGTGTTGTCCTGCGACAGGCGGCGCAGATCCTTGATCAGGGCGTTGTCGCGCGAGGAAACATGCGTGACGGGAACGGAAAATTCGCTGCTCACCGCAGCACCTCCGCTACCGGAGCGAACGAGCGCCGGTGCTGCGGGCAGGCGCCGTGCTGGCGCAAGGCGGCCAGGTGCTCGGCCGTGCCATAACCCTTGTGGCCGGCAAAACCGTACTGCGGGTACTGGAGGTGGTAGTCGCCGCACCAGCGGTCGCGATAGACCTTGGCCAGAATCGAGGCGGCCGAAATGGCGGGCACCAGCGCATCGCCCTTGACAATCGCTTCGGCCAGAATTTTCAGCGTCGGCAGGCGGTTGCCATCGACCAGCACCTTGTTGGGCTTGAGCCGCAGTCCTTCCACGGCCCGCTTCATCGCCAGCATGGTGGCCTGCAGGATATTCAGGCTGTCGATTTCCTCAACCGTTGCCAGCGCAATCGAGCAGCACAGGGCCTTGGCCTGGATTTCGTCGTACAGCTTTTCACGCCGCAGGGCGGTGAGTTTTTTGGAATCCGCCAGGCCCATGATGGGATTGAATGGGTCAAGGATGACGGCCGCCGCCACGACCGGCCCGGCCAGCGGCCCGCGCCCGGCCTCGTCAACACCGGCCATGAGTCCGGGGGAGTCCCAGGAAAAGACGGTTTGGACGGTTTTCTCAGGTTTCAAGGATTTTCTGGATTGCATCGGTGGCCAGTTGGGACGTGTCTCGCTGCAGCAGGGCATGCAGTTGGGTAAACCGTTGTTGAACGGCAGTTATTTTCTCAGGTGCCGAGGATTTTGCATCGACCCATTGCAGCAGCGCATCGGCCAGCGCCCGGGGCGTGGCGGCATCCTGCAAAAGCTCGGGAACGACAAAATCCCGGCACAGGATATTGGGCAGGCCAACCCAGGGCTGCAGCTGCTTGCGCCGCATAATCTGCCACGACAGCCAGTTCATGTTGTAGGCAATCACCATCGGCCGCTTGAACAAGGCCGCTTCCAGGGTGGCGGTGCCGCTGGCAATCAAGGTGACATCGCAGGCGGCCAGCACGGCATGGGACTGACCCGCCACAATCTGCACATCGGCCCGAACGCCGGCTTCATCGGCCAGCCGCTCGATCAGGCTTTTCAGCGCAGGAATTGCCGGAACTATGAATTTGATAGCTGGTTGCGCCTGCTGGACAAGCGCTACAGCCTGAAAGAAGCGCAAGGCCAGGTATTCTATTTCTGATTTCCGGCTGCCCGGCAGGATGGCGACCACCGTGTCCTCGCCCTGCAGGCCCAGCGTGCGCCGGGCGGCAGCGCGGTCGGGCTGCATCGGAATCACGGCGGCCAGCGGATGGCCGACATAGGTCGCCGCAATCCCGTGCGTGGCCAGCAAGGCCGGCTCGAACGGAAAAATGCACAGCACATGGTCCACGCTTCGCCTGATTTTTTCAACCCGGTCGGCCCGCCAGGCCCAGATCGAGGGACAGACAAACTGCACCGTCCTGATGCCGTCAGCCTTCAGCGCCGCCTCCAGTCCAAGGTTGAAATCTGGCGCATCGACGCCGATAAAGACATCCGGGCGCTGGCCAGGAGCACTCAAGAGCCGATTTTTCAACTGCTCGCGGATACCGGCAATCTCGCGGTAGTGGCGCAGCACCTCGACATAGCCGCGCACGGCCAGTTTGTCGCTCGGCCACCAGGCGTCAAAACCCTGGCGGGTCATTTGCGGACCGCCGATGCCGCCGGACTGCAGGTTCGGCCAGCGCGCCTTCAGGCCATTGAGCAGCAAGCCGGCCAGCAAATCACCCGAGGTTTCGCCCGCCACCATGGCGATATGGGGTGCCGCCTCTCCACGGGGCGGCAGAGGAGATGGCGCCACCGGCATCATCGCCCTAGCGAACGATACCGCGCCGGGGCGAGGTTTGCTCTAGAAACGAGAGCATCATCTGCACGTCCGGAGCGGAGTCTGGATGCTTTTCAGTCAATTCGCCGATTCGCACCTTGGCCTGCTCCAGCGTCAGTCCGTCGCGGTACAGCGCCTTGTGCATGGCCTTGACCGCCGAAATGCGGTCGGCCGAAAAGCCGCGCCGCCGAAGGCCTTCGAAATTCATCGAGCGCGCCTCGGCCGGCTGGCCCTGGCACATGACAAACGGCGGCAAGTCGGCCACCAGCACCGAAGAGATGGCGGTAAAACTGTGCGCGCCCAGCCGGACAAACTGATGCACGCCGGTAAAGCCGCCCAGGATCACCCAGTCGCCCACTTGCACATGGCCCGCCAGCGTGGTGTTGTTGGCGAAAATCGTCTGGTTGCCCACGGTGCAGTCATGCGCGATATGCACATAGGCCATGATCCAGTTGTCGTCGCCCAGGCGCGTGACGCCCAGGTCGCCGGGCGAGCCGATGTTGAAACTGCAAAACTCACGGATGGTGTTGCGGTCGCCGATCACCAGCTCGCACGGCTCGCCCGCGTATTTCTTGTCCTGCGGTACCGCGCCCAGCGAGTTGAAATGGAAAATCCGGTTGTCGCTGCCGATGGTGGTGTGGCCTTCGATCACGCAGTGCGCGCCGATGGTGGTGCCGGCGCCGATTCTGACATGCGGGCCAATCACGGTATAAGGCCCGACAGTCACCGAACTGTCGAGCTGGGCCAGAGGATCGACCAAGGCCGTGGCATGAATGCCCGCAGGCGCGGCTGGCAATGTCATGATGGGCGTGCTCAGGCTACGGTGCGCATGGTGCACATCAGTTCGGCTTCACAGGCCAGGGTTTCACCCACGCGGCACACACCCTTGAACTTGAAAATACCGGCTTTCATGCGCAGCAATTCCACATCCATGATCAACTGGTCGCCAGGCCCCACGGGGCGTTTGAAACGCGCACCGTCAATGCCGGCAAAGTAATACACGGTCTTGTCATCGGGCGTCACGCCCAGCGTGGAAAAGGACAGCAAGGCCGCCGCCTGCGCCATGGCTTCAATCATCAGCACACCCGGCATCACCGGGTGCTTGGGGAAATGACCCATGAAAAAAGGCTCGTTGATCGTGACGTTTTTAAGCGCCTTGATGCGTTTCCCGGTCTCGATTTCGAGCACCCGGTCAACCAGCAAGATCGGGTAGCGATGCGGCAATAACTTGAGAATCTGGTGAATGTCCATCATGGTTTTTCTTCTAGGCTGCCCTGCAGTTGCAGCAGGGTTTTTTCAGTTTGTTTGAGCCGTTCGCGCAGCGTATGGAGCTGCTTGAGCGTGGCGGCATTTTTTTCCCAGGCGGCATTGTCGTCGATGGGAAACAGGCCGGTGTAGTGGCCGGGCTTCAGCAGCGACCTTGTCACGATGGACGCTGCGGAGACATGCACGCCATCGGCCAGGCGAAGATGACCCAGCACAATGGCGCCGCCGCCAACCGTGCAATTCGCGCCAATCGTGGCGCTGCCGGCCACGCCCGCGCAGCCCGCCATGGCGCTGTGCTTGCCAACGCGCACGTTGTGCGCAATCTGCACCAGATTGTCGAGCTTGACACCGTCTTCAATCACCGTGTCCTGCAGGGCGCCCCTGTCAATGCAGGTGTTGGCGCCGATTTCCACATCGTTGCCAATCTGCACGGCGCCGAGCTGCTCGATCTTGACCCACTGGCCGTCATGCGGCGCAAAACCGAATCCGTCGGCGCCAATCACCGCTCCCGGATGAATGATGCAGCGCTCGCCGATGCGGCAACCGTCGGCCACCGTCACGCGCGCCGAAAGCCGGCTGTTTGCGCCGATGATGGCATTCGCGCCGATGACGCAATGCTCTGCAATGCGTGCGCCTTCACCAATCACGGCGCCGGCGGCAATGCATGCGAACGCCCCAATCGAGACATTGGGGCCAATCGTGGCGGCGGGATCAATGAAAGCGCCGGGATGGACAGCTAGCGCCGCGCCTGGAAAATGTTTGCGCTTCCAGAGCTGTGTGACCAGCGCAAAGTAATAGTAGGGGTCGTCCACCACGAGGCACGAACCACGCTTTAGAGCAGCTTCGCGCGCAGACGGCGCAACGATCACGCAGCCGGCCGCGGACTGCGCAAGCTGGCTGAGGTACTTCGGATGGCTGAGGAATGCCAGGTCGTTGGGACCGGCGGCTTCCAGGGTGGACAGCCGCTCGATCAGCAACTCCGGATCGCCGACCAGTTCGGCTTGCACCTTGTCCGCCAGCAACTCAGTCATGTCGGCAAGCCTGAGCGTCATGCCAGGCCTGCCGTTTTTACGCTCATGCGTAGGCTTTCCACCAGCAATCAGCGGGAAGCGTTCAGGGCCTTGATCACCTTGTCGGTGATGTCATGTTTTGGATTGACATACACCGATTCCTGCAGGATCAGGTCGTATTTTTCGGTTTCGGCCAGGGTTTTAACCACCTTGTTGGCGCGCTCGATGACCAGTTGCAGTTCTTCATTCTTGCGCGCGCTCAGATCCTCCTGGAATTCGCGGCGCTTGGTCTGGAAGGTGCGGTCCTGGTCAACAAGTTGACGCTGGCGTGAAGTGCGCTGGCTCTCTGCAAGGGTGGGCGCTTCACGCTCGAACTTGTCTGATTGCGTTTTAAGCTGGGCGGCCATGTCGGTCAGCTCCTTTTCACGCTTGCTGAATTCCTGTTCCAGCTTGGTCTGGGCAGCCTTGGCTGAATTGGCTTCCCTGAAAATTCGGTCCAGGTTGACCACACCGACCTTGAATTCCTGCGCACTGGCGGAAAAACCCGCTACCGCAATGGCCAGGCCAAGAATGATTTTGCTTGAATAATTTTTCATTAGAAAGAGGTACCGATTTGAAATTGCAGGCGTTCGATTTTATCGCCGGCTTGTTTGCGTAAAGGCACTGCATAGGCAATGCGAAGCGGTCCGACTGGAGAAATCCAGCTGATGCCCAGGCCGGTAGAAGCCCTGAGGCCATCCGGACCGCTCAGTTTGTAGCTGTCCTTGAATACGTTGCCGGCATCGACAAAACCGTACATACGCAAGGTACGGTCATTTCCGGCACCTGGAAACGGTGCAATCAGTTCGGCATTGAGCGTCAGCTTCTTGGGCGCGCCCACCGACAGGTCCGAGGAATCGCGAGGCCCCAGCGAACCCTGCTGGAAACCGCGAACCGAACCCAGACCACCAGAATAATAATTCTTGAACAGCGGGTAAGGCTGGCCATTCAGGCCCTTGCCCCAACCCAGTTCACCGTTCAGGGCCAGCGTGAACTGCTTGTTGATGGGAATGTATTGCTGGATCTGGTAATTGGCGCGAACGAACTTGATGTCACCGGCAATTCCCCAGTCGGCATAGACCTTCTGGTATCGCCCTGACGTGGGCACCAATGCACTGTCACGGCTGTCGCGGGACCAGCCGACGGTCAGCGGGATCGAGTTGCTCTTGAAGCCGAACTGGTTGGCATAGTCCAGGTAGCTGACCGGAAGGTTGGTGCCCGGAACAATCGTCAGCGACTCGTAACCGGAACCAAAATAAACCGTGTCAGTCTCGGTAAACGGCACGCCAAAGCGGATGCTGGCGCCCCGGGTCTTCAATTTGTAGTCGCCGCCCTGCCCTGACAGCGGCTGGGAGGTCCGGTCATAGACATCAATCGAGCGTGAAATGCCATCAGCGGTGAAATAAGGGTCAATCGTGCTCAGCACCAGTTGCCGATTCGATTTGCTGGTGTTGACTTCGATACCGAGATAGTTGCCCGAGCCGAACACGTTTTCCTGCTTGATGCCGAACATCAGGGAGACGCTGTCCGCACTGGAATAGCCGGCGCCCAGCTGCAGATTGCCGGTCGGCTTTTCGGCCACATTGACCGTGATGTCAACCTGGTCGGACGTGCCCGTGACCTCCTGCGTCTCGACATTCACTTCGGTGAAAAATCCCAGGCGGTCAACCCGGTCGCGGGAAAGGCGGATCTTGTCGCCGTCATACCATGACGACTCGAACTGGCGAAACTCGCGGCGCACGACTTCGTCGCGTGTTCGGTTGTTCCCTGATACATTGATGCGCCGCACATAAGCCCGGCGCGAAGGTTCTGCCTGCAGCACGAAGGCCACGCGGTTGTTGCTGCGGTCAATTTGCGGTACAGCTTCGACCTTCGCAAAGGCAAATCCGAAAACACCAAAATAGTCGGTAAAGGCCTTGGTGGTTTCAGCCACCGCATCGGCGTTGTAGGGTTCGCCGGGCTTGATGGTCACCAGTGACTTGAACTCTTCTTCCTTGCCCAGGTAATTGCCTTCGAGCTTGATGCCAGAGACGACAAAACGCTCACCTTCGGTGACGTTCAAGGTGATCGCAATGTTCTGCTTGTCAGGAGAAATCGCCACCTGGGTGGTATCGACCTTGAACTCCAGGTAGCCGCGCGACAGGTAATAGGAACGCAGCGTTTCAATGTCCGCATTGAGCTTGGTGCGCGAATAACGGTCGGACTTGGTGTACCAGCTCAGCCAGCCACCGGTATCCAGATCAAACAGGCCGAGCAGCGTTGATTCGCTGAAGGCCTTGTTGCCGGTGATGTGGATTTCATTGATTTTTGCGACATCGCCCTCGACAACGCTGAAGGTCAGGTTGACGCGGTTGCGCTCGATGGGGGTCACGGTGGTGATGATCTCGACACCGTACAGGCTCTTGTTGATGTACTGGCGCTTGAGTTCCTGCTCGGCCTTGTCGGCAAGCGCCTTGTCAAACGGCTGGCCATCGGCAATACCGGCATCGCGAAGCGCCTTTTTCAGCACCTCCTTGTCAAACTCCTTGGTGCCGACAAAGTCCACATCGGCCACAGTAGGACGCTCTTCGACAATCACGACCAGCACGTCGCCACTGACTTCAAGCCGCACATCCTTGAACAGGCCCAGGCCGAACAATGCGCGAATGGCGCTTGAGCCTTTGTCGTCGTTGTAGGTTTCACCGACACGAAATGGCAGCGAGGCAAAGATGGTGCCGGGTTCGACGCGTTGCAGGCCCTCAACCCGGATATCCCTGACGGTGAAAGGATCGACGGCCCAGGCCGCATTGGCGAAAAACAGACCGGCGGCGATGGCGCAGACAGCACGAACTTTGAATTGATTGAATTGCTTTTGCATGAATTGAAAGGAAGTTAGCCCACAAGCCGGGTGAGATCATTGAAAAGGGCAATACACATCATGCCCAGCAGGATTGCAACGCCACCGCGCTGCAACCGGTCCATCCAGGCGTCTGACACGCCGCGGCCGGTGACCCATTCCCAAAGATAATACATCAGGTGTCCACCGTCCAGAACCGGCAGCGGCAGCAAGTTCAATACGCCCAGACTGACACTGACCAGGGCTAGAAATACCAGGTAGGACGTCCAGCCCATGGCGACCGACTTGCCTGCGTAATCAGCAATGGTGAGCGGGCCGCTCAGATTTTTAAGCGATGCTTCGCCAATGACCATCTTGCCCATCATCTTGAGCGTCAGCACGGACACTTCCCAGGTGCGAACCGCGCCGCCCCACAAACCCTCGAGCGGTCCGTAGCGCACGGTCACAAATTCGGGGGGCGCCCCTACGTAAGCGCCTATGCGGGCGACCGAAACACCGCCCTCCTGCGTTATCTGCGGAGTCACACTCAACGCCACGGGCTGTCCAGCCCTTAAAACCTGCCAGGCTTGCGGCATGACAGCGCCATCATTTCCCGCTGAAGAGCGGGCAGAAGTGCGGATGGTTTCGCGCAACTGCTGCCCATCAACGATGGCCCTGTCACCGATGCGCTGGACCACGTCGCCGGCTTGCAGCCCGGCTTTCTGAGCCGCACTGCCCGCCATGATCTCGCCGATCACCGGCTGGGTCCAGGGACCGAGGATGCCGATTTTCCGGAACAATTGGGCATCGGCTTCAGCCGTGTCGATCTTGCTGAGCGGCAACACGACGATCCGGGTCGATGGGCTGACGTCGTTGCCCAGCACCAGTTGCAGATCACGGCCATCCAGTGCGCCCTGCGTCATGCGCCAGCGAAGGTCTTCAAACGAGCGCACCGTTTCCAGTTCTTCACCTTCAAAAGCAGCCTGCAAAACGATTTCATGGCCGTTCAGTCCGGCCCGCTCAGCCAGGGAACCCGCGACCGGGCTGGCCAGCACGGCCTTAGGTTCCTGCAGACCACTCCAGTTGACCACCGAGTACAGCAGCACGGCCAGCAGCAGATTGGCCAGCGGTCCGGCCGCCACGACCGCAGCGCGCGATGCCAGTGGCTGGGTATTGAAGGCCAGATGACGCTCGGCGGGATCGACCGGAGCTTCGCGCTCGTCCAGCATCTTGACGTAGCCGCCCAGCGGCAGCATGCCGATGGCAAATTCGGTGTCCTTGTTCTTGAGCCGCCAGGTGTAGATCGGCTTGCCAAAGCCGATAGAAAACTTCAACACCTTGATACCGCAGGCCACAGCAACCCGGTAATGACCGTACTCATGCACGGCAATCAGGATGCCCAGCGTCACGAGAAAAGAAATCAGCGTCAGCATTTCAACACTCCAGACATCCAGCAATTTGACCCGCTATGCGGCGTGCCTGGGCGTCAAGCGCCAGCAAACCGTCAATATCGAAGACATCAGAGACTGAAACAGCCTCCAGAGTTGCATGATTCACCTGATGAATATGGTCAAAGCGGATGCGTCCGTCCAGAAAAGCCGCCACCGCAATCTCGTTGGCTGCATTGAGCACCGCCGTGCTGCCCACGGGCGCCCTGAGCACGTCCCAAGCCAGCCGCAGTCCCGGAAAGCGCGCCTCATCGGGCACTTCAAACGTCATGTTGGCCAGGTTTTTGAAGTCCAGCGCCTGCGCGCCCGAGCTGATCCGCTCGGGCCAGGCCAGACCGTAGGCAATCGGCACGCGCATGTCGGGCGTTCCCAATTGCGCCACGACGGACGTGTCGTAATACTGCACCATGGAATGGATGATGCTCTGCGGATGGATCACCACCTCGATTTGCGCCGGCGTCACGCCAAACAGGTATTTGGCCTCGATGACTTCAAGCGCCTTGTTCATCATGGTGGCCGAATCGACTGAAATTTTCCGGCCCATGACCCAGTTCGGGTGCGCGCAGGCTTCGTCGGGCGTGACATGGCGCAGGGTGGCCGGCTCACGGGTGCGAAACGGCCCGCCTGACGCCGTCAGGATGATTTTTTCAACCCGTTGCGGCCAGCTTGCCTGATCGTCGGGCAAGGACTGGAAAATGGCTGAATGCTCACTGTCAATCGGCAGCAGCCGGGCGCCCCCTGCGCGCACGGCCTGCATGAACACGTCGCCCCCCACCACCAGCGCCTCCTTGTTGGCCAGCAGCAGGCGCTTTCCGGCCCGGGCAGCGGCCATGCACGGCGGCAAGCCGGCAGCGCCCACAATCGCGGCCATCACCGCATCCACCGAATCATGTGACGCTATCATTTCAAGAGCATCAGATGCCCATAGAACCTGCGCAGACAGCCCATTTGCCTTGATTTTTTCCGCCAGCAGGCGCGCATGGGGCTCGCTCACCATCACGGCGAACCGCGGCTTGAACTTCGCGCATTGCGCCAGCATCAGATCAACCTGGGTGGCGGCGCTGAGGGCAAACACCTCAAAACGATCGGGATGGCGGGCAATCACATCCAGGGTGCTGACGCCGATGGAGCCGGTCGAGCCCAGAACGGTGATGCGCTGCTTTTGTAGAGTCATGGAATAAAGGTCCGGCCGTAAATGCTTAAAAAGAGACCAGCATCATGGCCAGCGGCAAGGTGGGCAGCAGGGCATCCACGCGGTCAAGCACACCACCATGGCCAGGCAGCAATCCGCTGGAATCCTTGACACCGGCGCTGCGCTTGACCAGGGACTCGACCAGATCGCCCACCACGCTCATGGCCGCCAGAAAGATAACCGCCAGCAGCATCAAGGCCAGGCCATGGCGCTGCGCCAGTTGGCTGTAGAGTGTCTCGCCGCCCCAAAAAAACCAGGCCAGCGACAGCGCCACCACGCCGGCCACGCCACCCCAAACGCCTTCCCAGCTTTTGCCCGGGCTGATGGACGGTGCCAGTTTGCCTTTGCTGAAGCGTCCACCAAAGGTGCGGCCTGCAAAATACGCAAAAATGTCGGCCACCCAGACCAGCATCAGGACAGACAGCAACAACTCGATGCCCATGACACGCGCCCGGGCAATCGCCAGCCAGGCCAGCCATAGCACGATCAGGCCCCCCGCCAGACGCAATGCCCTGGGAATGCGCGGCCAGCCAGCCACACCGCAGCGCAGCAACCAGGCGCCCGCCAGAACCCAGGCCGCACCGGCAACGGCCCAGAGAAGGGGCAGCGGTTTTTCAAGCAGGCCGCCATACCATGACAGGCCGCAGGCCAGCACACAGAGCGCGGCCAGCCCAAGCGAGCCGGCTTGTCCGAAAGCATTGAGGCGACCCCATTCCCAGGCACCGGCGGCAATCATCAGCAAGGCCAGCGCGCAGAAAGGAACAGGTGTTTTGTAGAAAAGGGCTGGCAGCAGGATGGCCAGCAGGACGATGGCCGTGATGACACGCTGTTTAAGCATCAGACCACCTTTTCGTTTTAAGTAGGATGAAGAAGGCCACTGACCTGCTCCGGAGTCTGTCCAAAACGGCGCTCGCGTGAAGCAAAAGCGGCAATCGCCTTGTCCAGTTCAGCCTCGTCGAATTCCGGCCAGAGCTTGTCGGAAAAATACAGCTCTGAATAAGCTAACTGCCAGAGCAGAAAATTGCTGATGCGCAATTCGCCACCCGTGCGAATCAGCAAATCCGGATCGGGCACATGGGACATCGCCATGGCCCGGTCAAGCGACAACTCGGTAATGGCTTCACCCCGGCTGGCCAGCTTTTGCGCCGCCTGGGCAATATCCCAGCGCCCGCCGTAGTTAAAGCAGACATTGAACACCAGCCGCTGGTTGTTCGCCGTGCTCGACTCAGCCTGCACCAAAGCTGAGCGGACTCTTTCTGAAAACCGCTGGCGATCACCAATGAAATGAATCTGAACCCCGTTGGCATTGAGACTCTGAACCTTTTTTGCCAGGGCCAGTACCACCAGGTCCATCAGACCCGACACTTCCTCGGAAGGCCGGTTCCAGTTTTCCGAGGAAAACGCAAAGACCGTCAGCACGCCGATACCACGCGCGAGGCAAGCCTTCACACAGCGGCTGAGTGCATCGACGCCCTGCTTGTGGCCGGCGATCCGGGGCAAATAGCGTTTTTTGGCCCAGCGGCCATTGCCATCCATGACGATGGCGACATGGTGCGGAACAATCGAAGCAGAAGTGGCCATGGGCTGGTTCAGGCCAGGTATTGTGAAATCAAACCGCCATGATGTCTTGTTCCTTGCCGGTGACAAGCTTGTCAACATCGGCAATGAAACGGTCGGTGAACTTCTGGATTTCTTCCTGCGAGCGGCGTTCGTCGTCTTCGGACGCCAGCTTGTCCTTGAGCAGCTTCTTGACACCGTCATTCGCATCGCGGCGCAGGTTGCGAATCGCCACCTTGGCATGCTCGCCCTCGGCACGCACGACCTTGGTGAGTTCCTTGCGGCGCTCTTCGGTCATGGCCGGCATGGGAACGCGAATCAGATCGCCCTGTGACGCCGGATTCAGGCCCAGATCGGAGTCGCGAATGGCTTTTTCAATCTTGGCGCCCATGCCTTTTTCCCAGGGCGAAACGCTGATGGTGCGCGCGTCGAGCAGCGCCACATTGGCGACCTGGCTGATCGGCACCATGGAGCCGTAATAGTCCACATGCACGGTATCGAGCAAACCGGGATTGGCACGGCCCGTGCGGATTTTGGTGAGGTTGTGCTGGAAGGATTCCAGGGACTGCTGCATTTTTTGCGTTGCCTGCTGCTTGATCTCAACAATGCTCATGGTCGAACCTCCTGATGACTAAATTCAAAAAAATGCAAAAACCTGCGCGTTGCGCCCTTACGCCAGCCTGGCTCAGACGTGGACCAGCGTTCCTTCGTCTTCACCCATCACCACGCGCCTGAGCGCGCCGAGCTTGAAGATGCTGAATATCTTGATCGGCAGCTTCTGGTCGCGGCACAGGGCAAACGCCGTGGCATCCATCACTTCAAGATTCTTGCCGATGACTTCGTCAAAAGTGATGCTGGTGTAGCGCGTGGCTTCCGGATCTTTTTTCGGATCAGCGGAATAAACGCCATCGACCTTGGTTGCCTTCAGAACAATTTCAGCGCCGATTTCAGCGCCGCGCAAAGCCGCTGCCGTGTCGGTGGTGAAGAAAGGATTGCCGGTGCCCGCCGCAAAAACAACGACCTTGCCCTCTTCCAGATACTGCAAGGCCTTGGGTCGCACATAGGGCTCGACGACACGCTCGATGCCGATGGCGGACATCACCCGGGCAACCAGCCCGGCCTTGTCCATGGTGTCACCCAGGGCCAGTGCATTCATCACGGTCGCCAGCATGCCCATGTAGTCGGCAGTAGCACGATCCATGCCGACCGATCCTCCGGCCACACCGCGAAAGATGTTGCCGCCGCCAATCACCACCGCCACCTGAACTCCCATGCGGGTGACTTCGGCAATTTCCTCCACCATGCGCACGATGGTGGCGCGGTTGATGCCGAAAGCATCGTCGCCCATCAGCGCCTCACCAGACAGTTTTAACAATATCCGCTTGTAAGCTGGCATGTGGAGGGCTTTCGTGGTGAGGTGGATGAATAAAAACGATCTTTCGGACTGACCGGAAGGCTTAGGCGCCCTTGGCGGCAGCGACCTGCGCGGCAACTTCCGCAGCAAAGTCATCGACCTTCTTTTCGATGCCTTCGCCCACGATATACAGCGTGAACGATTTGATCACCGTGGCCTTTTCCTTGAGCATCTGCTCGACGGTCTGCTTGTCGTTCTTGACGAAGGTCTGGTTGTTCAGGCTGACCTCTTTCAGGTATTTCTGAACGCCGCCTTCAATGCGCTTGGCAACGATTTCAGCAGACTGGACAGACTTGCCTGCTGCCTGGGCAACGGAGGCATCTTCAGCCGCCTTGGCAGCCGCCACCGAGCGCTCCTTGGCAACCAGTTCGGCAGGCACATCAGCGCTGGACAGGGCCACCGGCTTCATGGCGGCCACATGCATGGCGACATCCTTGGCGGCGGCTTCGTCGCCTTCAAACTCCACGACCACGCCGATGCGCGTGCCGTGCAGGTAAGACGCGGCCTTGCCACTGGCAAAGCGCTTGAAGCGGCGAACGGTCATGTTTTCACCGATCTTGCCGATCAGGCCCCGGCGCACGTCTTCGACGGTAGGGCCAAAGCTGTCCATCGTCAAAGGCATGGCGCCAAGGGCAGCCAGATCGGCAGGATTGTTTTTCACAACGCCTTCGGCGACTGCATTGGCGAATGCCAGGAAGCTGTCGTTCTTGGTCACGAAGTCGGTTTCGCAATTGATTTCGACCAGCGCGACGTCATCACCTTCGCGGGCCAGGGTCACCACGCCTTCAGCGGTGACGCGGGAAGCGGCCTTGCCGGCCTTGCTGCCGAGCTTGACGCGCAGGAGTTCCTCGGCTTTTTCGAAATCGCCTTCAGCCTCGGTCAGTGCTTTTTTGCACTCCATCATCGGGGCGTCGGTCTTGGCGCGCAGTTCAGCGACCATCTTTGCAGTAATTGCCATTGCCATTTTTTAATTCTCCGTATTTTCGTTTTGACCTGGAGGGGCGCTTCAATGCAGCGCCGCTTCATCTTGTCGGGTTGTGAAAAAGGGGCTACGCGAGCCCCTTTTTCGCGTTTGGCGTAACGCCAATGCTATTTAGGCGGCTGCGTTTTCCACTTCGACAAATTCATCCGAACCTTCAGCCGACACCGCCTTGACGACGTCGTCCATGGCGCTGGCACGGCCTTCGATGACAGCGTCTGCAATACCGCGGGCATACAGCGCCACAGCCTTGGACGAGTCGTCGTTACCGGGGATCACGTAGTCGATGCCGAGTGGCGAATGGTTGGTATCGACCACACCGATCAGGGGAATGCCGAGCTTCTTGGCTTCCAGGATCGCGATTTTGTGGAAACCCACGTCGATCACGAAGATGGCGTCTGGCAACGCAGTCATGTCCTGGATGCCGCCGATGTCTTTTTCGAGCTTTTCGATTTCGCGCTTGAAGGTCAGCTGTTCTTTCTTGCTGATCGAGTCAAGGCCGGCTTCCTGCTGGGCCTTCATTTCTTTCAGGCGCTTGATCGAGGTCTTGACCGTCTTAAAATTGGTCAGCATGCCGCCCAGCCAGCGCTGGTCAACATAAGGAATACCGGCGCGCTGGGCTTCGGCAGCAACGGTTTCACGGGCGGTGCGCTTGGTGCCGACCATCAGGATGGTGCCGCGGTTGGCGGTCAGCTGCTTGGCGAATTTCATCGCTTCCTGGAACATCGGCAGCGATTTTTCCAGGTTGATGATGTGAATACGGTTGCGGTGGCCAAAAATGTAGGGAGCCATTTTTGGATCCCAGAAGCGGGTTTGGTGACCAAAGTGGACGCCGGCTTCCAGCATTTCGCGCATGTTTGTGGACATAATTAACTCCAAAGGTTGTTTCTAAAATCAACGCTTATCGCCGGAGGGATTTCCGGACAACACCTTGCGTGGCTGATTTGCGATTTACCCTGCAAACGATTTTTATCGCCAACTGCAGAGCCTGCTGAGTATAACATTCCATCCCCATGAATCAGTACCACCCGGCATCCCCGACAGGGCAATTGCATTTGAAGAAATTTGAGCGGAAAGGCCAAAAGCTGGTGTTCACTCAAGCATTTTTCATTGCAAGTGAACCTGATGCTGATTCAAGCTTTCTCGATACTGCCCGATCCACGCACTGGTCCTGCACAACGCCATGATCTCAAGGAGATGATCGTGATGACGCTGAGCGCCGTGCTGTGCGGGGCGGACAACTGGGTGGACGTAGCCGAGTGGGCCAGCGATAACGAAGACTGGCTCAAAAAATACCTTGTCCTGGAGCAGGGAACACCCTCGCACGACACGTTCGGGCGCGTCTTTCGCCTGCTGGACGCAGAGGTTTTCGAGCAATGCTTTCGCCGCTGGATACGAGGCATTGCGGGCAATGTCAAAGGCGTGATTGCCCTGGATGGCAAGACGCTGTGCGGCTCGTGCGATGGCGCCAACACGGCGCTGCACATGGTTAGCGCCTTTGCGACAGAAAGCGGCTTGTGCCTGGGCCAGGAGGGCACGCGGGGCAAGGGCCACGAGATTGTGGCCATCAAGGCGCTGCTGGAGGCGCTCACACTCAAGGACTGCACCGTGACCATTGACGCCATAGGCTGCCAGAGGGAAATCGCCGAGAAAATCGTCGGGCAAGGCGGCCACTACCTGCTGGCGCTCAAGGCTAATCAGGGTACGCTCTTTGAGGCGGTGGCGGAGTTCTACGCCGAGGGCCAGAGGCACGGCTTTGGCAGCCTTGCGGTGAGTCGCTTCGAGACGCTGGAAAAAGACCATGGGCGCATTGAGACGCGGCGCCATGTATGGGTGGGCAAGCTCGACTGGATGGAGCCGTCGTTGCGCGATGACTGGAAAAACCTTGCAGGCGTTGGCATGGTCGAGCGCCAGCGCGAGATCAAGGGCAAGGTGTCGGTGGAGCGCACGTTTTACATTGGCTCCGAAGGCATCTCATCGGCCCAGACGCTGGCCAATGCGGCACGGGGGCACTGGGGAATTGAGAACCGCCTGCACTGGGTGCTCGATGTCACGTTCCGCGAGGACGAGTGCCGGGTGCGCACAGGCCATGCCCCGCGCAATCTCTCGACGATAAGAAAGTTCGCTTTGACGCTGCTGCGCCAAGACCAGCAGTACCCCAAACGCAGCATGCGAAGCCGCCGCAAAACCGCTGACCGACTCACCGATTACAGGGAATCACTCCTGGACCTTCAGCCTCGGGGTTAAATGCAATTGCCCTGGCATCCCCGACCGATCTTCACGCCATGCAGGCAAGCCTTCAGGACGGCCGCACCCGCATCGAGGAAATTCTTGAGCAGGCCGCAGCCATCGCCAGCAGCGACGCCTGCCGCCATGTCTTCATGCCCGGCCAGCCGAAAAGCGCACCCGCATTGCCCCTCAAGGCTGCGATCAACGATCCGGCCTTCGTGTTAGCCGGCGCTCCCGTTTCGGTCAAGGACCTGTTTGACGTGGCGGGCCAAGTCACGACTGCCGGATCGACCGTACTGGCCGGAGCCGCACCGGCCAGTACGGACGCCGTCGCCGTCGCGCGGCTGCGGGCGGCAGGCGCCGTGCTGGTCGGCCGAACCAACATGGTCGAGTTTGCATTTTCCGGCGTCGGCATCAATCCGCACTACGGCACGCCGGTGAACCCGGCCGATGCTTCGACCGAGCGCATTCCGGGCGGTTCGTCCTCGGGCGCCGCCGTGTCGGTGGCCACGGGCGCGGCCCTGGTGGGCCTGGGTTCCGACACGGGCGGCTCGATCCGCATTCCGGCAGCGCTGTGCGGCATCGTCGGTTTTAAAAGTACCGCGCGCCTGGTTCCTTTGACCGGCGCTGTCCCGCTGTCCAGCAGCCTGGACACGGTCTGCGCCGTCACCCGTTCGGTGCGCGACGCGGTGACGGTGCATGAAGTCCTGTCAGCACGCCGAGTGCAACTCGCCGGCAAGCCTCTAGCATCGTGCCGGATTGCAGTCGCGCGAACCCTCATGCAGGACGGGCTCGACAGCACGGTCGCGCAGGCGTTCGAGCACAGCTTGCGGGTGCTTCGCCAGTCCGGCACCCGGATTGAAGAAATAGCGCTTGAAGAAATCGGTGAGCTGTCGGCCATCAATGCCAGCGGCGGCCTGTCCGCCGCAGAGAGCCATGCCTGGCACCGCAAACTGATCGCCGAACATGAAGCGCAATACGACCCGCGCGTGGCGCTGCGCATCTTGCGCGGTGCCCACATGAGCGCGGCCGACTACATCGATTTGCTGGCAGCACGCCAAAACTGGATTACCCGCATGGAAGCGCGTTTAAGCCACTTTGACGCGGTGCTGTCGCCCACCGTGCCCATCGTGGCGCCCTCGATTGCCAGCGTGCTGAACCATGACGATGAGTTCTTCCGGATCAACGCACTCTTGCTGCGCAATACCTCGGTGGCGAACATGCTCGACGGCTGCGCAATTTCCATCCCCTGCCAGAATCCCGGCCAGTTGCCCGTCGGCCTGATGCTCTGGCACGCGGCACTGCATGACGACATGCGTGCTGGACCTGGCCTTGCAGGTCGAGGCAGCACTCGCTCTTTCACTACAAAAACAATAGCTGGCTGCGCCCGCCCACAAAGCGGAAACGGCTTTTTTTATATAAAAAAATCAGTTCCATGACTTCAGGTTCGATATTATTTCTTGCCACCCTGCCCGGCACGGCCGCATGAAGGTCGCGGTCATTGACGCAGGCATCATCGGCATCACCACTACGTATGAGCTGGCCATGGACGGCCTGCTGGTCCAGCCCGGCCTGCAGGTGCTGCGCGATGCCGGCGTGGCTTTCAGGCAGATCGATGCCGATGAAGTGCGGCAGGTCGAGCCGGCACTCAATCGCGACACCGGCTTGCTGGGCGCCGTTCACCTGCCTGACGACGAGGTGGCCAACTGCCGGCAGTTTGCACTGCTGCTGAAGGATGAGGCCCGCCGGCTGGGCGTTCATTTCCAGTTCAATACGGCAATTGCGCAATTGGACCGTGCGCATCCAGCTACGCTTTACATAGCAGGCGATCAATTGCCGCGGCGCTTTGACCAGGTGGTGATGTGCGCCGGCCTGGCTTGCGCGGAACTTGACAAGCCGCTTGGCTTGAAGATACCGCTGGCCGCGGTGTACGGCTACTTGATCAGCGCGCCGATCCGCGAATCACTCAACGCCCCTATCGGTGGCTGTCAAGGAAGTTGTCGCCTGAAGTGAAGTGAGTCAGGCTGTTTTTTGCTTGGATTCAGGCTCCTTGGTTTGTTGCTTGGTTTCTGGGTTGAGGTGCACGACATCGACATGCGCCCACTGGCGAGGCTGCCCTGACCAGCGCTGAGGATTTTCCTGGCGGGCCTGTTCATAGACGAGCGCGCGCTGCTCAAGCAGTGCCCGGTCCAGGCCGGCATGGCGCTGCGCCGGTGTCACGAAGCCAATGGCGCTGTGGCGATGCTCGTGGTTGTACCAATGGGCCAGCTCGGTGACCCAGCGCCTTGCGGCCAGCAGGTTCTCGAACGGCTTGACAGGCAGTTCGGGGCGGTACTTCAGCGTTCTGAACGCTGATTCGACGTACGGATTGTCATTGCTCACGGACGGACGGCTGCGCGTGTGCGCCACGCCCAGGCGCTGCATGGCCGCCAGCATGGTCTCGCCCTTCATGGGCGAGCCGTTGTCCGAATGCACCGTCAGCTGGCCCGGGCGAATGCCCTGGCTCTCACAGATGTCACGCAGCAACTGGCTGGCCAGCTCGGCGCTCTCGCAGTCAAACACCTGCCAGCCCACGATCTTGCGGCTGAACAAATCCTCGAACAGGTACAGGTAAAAGTGCTGGCCGCGCACCTGAGTGGGCAGATACGTGATATCCCAGCAGAACACCTGATCGGCTCCGGTGGCGGCAAGGGCGCGCGGCCGGCTTCGCTTTTGCGCTGCGCGCTCCGAGCGTCGATGGCCCAGTTGGCCCTGCTGTCGAAGTATTCGGTACATCGTGGACTCCGAGGCCACATAGACGCCGCGGTCGGCCAGGCGAGGCACGACTTGGCTCGGCGGCAAGTCCTTGAACGCTTCGCTGTTGAGCGTGGCCATCACCGCCTGGCGCTCGTCCTCGCGCAGCTTGTTGGGCGGGCACACATAGCGCCGCTTGCCCGAAGGACGCTGGTCGCCCTCGGCCGCCTGCGTGCGCTGCCAGCGCTGCACGCTACGGCAGGACAGCCCGATTTGATGGCAAGCCGGCTTCAAGCGCGCCCCGTCGGCGCAGGCCTTGCCGATCAGGCCGAGCAACTTTTGGCGCTGCTGGACGGACGTCATTTGTCCGCGCCCTCCAGCAGCGCCTGGAAGTTTTTTTGCAACACCAGCAAGGCGGCTACCTCGGCCAGCGCTTTTTCCTTGCGCCGCAATTCACGCTGGAGCTGCTCGTGCTGACGCTGGAGTTCTCGAAAGGCACCCGTTGCCTCGCGCGAGGCGGGCGCGACCGGGGTGCAAAACTCTTCGCGCCACTGCACCAACTGGTGCTCGAACACACCACGCTCGCGGCACCACGCCGCCAGTGCCGGGCCATTGAATGCGTAGCTTTCCTGCAGAGCCCTCAGGCGCTGCGATGGCGACCAAGATGCAGCCGGGCCGTCCAGCGCAGGGCTTGTCTCCCCGAGTGCCTGTTCGCCGGCCTTGGCCGAGTCCAGCACCCATCGCTTGAGGGTGCCGGCAGACATGTTCAGCTCGCTGGCAAGGCTCAGAATTGAACGCGCGCCGCGATGGCGGGCTTTGAGCAGTGCCTGCTCCTTGAATTCGGTGGAGTGATGGGAATGAGGTTTTCTGTGCATGAAATGTCGCTTGCGCTGCGGATAACCCGCGGAAAATCGGAGGCGACAACTAGTCTGACACAGGGGGAAAGCGCGGCTGGCGCACAGTTTCAAATGGGCCACCTGCAGCTTGTAGAACACGCCGCCCACCAGCAGCCCTTCATCACTCCAGTCAAACTGGAAGGCTTCCCCCAGCTCGAAGCTCAAAGGCACGAACGCCTTGGTGATGGCTTTGCCCGACAACTCGCGCCAGGCGCGGGTGAAGTCGGTCACGGCGCTGTAGCCACCCCGGTAGCCCTGTGCCTGGATTTGCGCAAACAGCGCCTTGGCCGTGCGCCGGCCGTGCTTGGGTCGATGGGAGTCGGCCGTGAGGGCCTGCTCCAGCGTTTCTTCAAAGGCGGTGAGCTTGCCTTCGCTGCTTTCCCGGCTGTATTTGGGCGCCTTGCTGCTTGACGCCTTGAGCCACTTCTTGACCGTATTGCGCGACAGCACGGTGAGCTTTGCAATGGCGCTGGTGGAGAATTTGTCGCGCAGTTTCATGCGCCTGACCTTGCCTAACATGTCCATGGTGATCACCTTCTTCTCCTGCTGAAAAATTCAGCAGGTCAGTGGAACACCCTGGTCAATTTTGAATCGGCACTTCGGCCTTTAGATGGTCAATTTTCGGTCGGCGACAACATGCCAATGATCAGGCGGGCGTCCTCGGCCTCAAGGTAGGTCGCCGGTCACTGCCGCGCCTTCTTCGCCGGGATGGCCAACACCCGCACGAACTGCTGTGAGTGCGCCAGGTCGTTGCGCAGCAGGTGCTTGAAGAAGCCACGGATCGCCGCCCGGCGGCAATTGCGTGTGGCTGCCGAATTTGATCGCTGCGCCTCGATGTGATCCAGAAAGCGCGTCACCGCATCGGCGTCGATGTCACCGATCTGCAAGAAGGCAATCTCTTGGCCGCGCTGCTCGGCGACAAACTTGAACAGCATCGTCAACGCATCGCGGTAGGCTCGGATCGTGTGGACGCTAGCACCTCGCTGCTTGGGCAGGTACTGCGTGAAGTACGACTGCACGTAAGCGAACAGCGACGGCGCGCGCTTCATGGCAGGCGGTGCTCGCTGCGCGAGTGCTGCTCGAAGCGCTGACTCGCAAGTTGCAACAGCTCAGGCGTGGCCTTGAGGTAGACCTGCGTGCCAAGGACGCTCTGGTGTCCGAGATAGGTCGACAGCCACGGCAGTTTCGCGTGCACGTCCACGCCTTCGACGGCCCAGGCGGTCAGCCGATGTACGGCAAAGGCATGCCTGAATTCGTAAGGCCTGGCGCCCGAGCGACCGCGTGGCGGCTTCAATCCGAGATCGCGTAGCAGACCTCGCAACGCCTCCGAGGCCGCACGCAGGGTGAGCGCTGATCCATCGCGACGGATGAACAGTGTCAAGGAGTCGTCGGCACCGCTTGCCGCCAGGACTTCCTCGCGTTGGCGCAGGTAGTGACGGAGTTCGAGGACCAGATCTTCGCGGATCGCCAGGATGCGCGAGCGCCCTTTGCTTCGTTGAACTGTCAGTACGGCTCTGCGCAGATCCACGTCGACCAAGTGCAACTTAGCCGTAGTTTGTTGAACCATATAGATCCCTGGCAGTCCAAGTGACAGGAGGGTTCACATCATGTCTACTCGTCTTTCACGTCCTCCTGCACCAGGATCCCTGGAAGCGTTTGCGGTGCAATTCGACCCTTTGCTCCAGACGCCGGCCCAGCGCCATGGCTTTCGAACGTATCTGTCCGGATCGCTGCTGCCGCGCGAGCGCTTCCCAAGACACTGACGGCGCTGGTCGGCGCCGAACCTCTCGTCCAGGCCCAGGCGGCCGAGGTGCAGCGGCTGCAGTTTTTCCTGTCCGAGGCCGCCTGGGACGCCGAAGCGATCAATGCCAAACGACTGGCGCTGCTGGCCGCCGAGCCGGCCACTGCCCCGTCGGCCAACGGTGTGTTGATCATTGATGACACCGGAGACCGCAAGGAGGGCAGCGCCACCGATCATGTGGCGCGCCAGTATCTGGGATCGGTCGGGAAAATCGACAACGGCATCGTTGCGGTGACCACCTTGTGGGCCGACGAGGCGCATTACTACCCGCTGCATGTGATGCCCTACACGCCCGAGAAGCGGCTGGCCGGTGGAAAGCAAGATCCGGCGTTTCGCACAAAACCGCAAATCGCGCTGGCCCTGGCCATTCGTTCAAGGATACGGCGCACTCGCTGCCGCTGCGCGCGTGGCACAAAGTGATTCGCCGCTTTCGGGACGGCCACACCGAGCGCTGGTGGGCGGCCGAGCTTACGCTGTTCGGCTATGGTCCGGCCAATCCGGTGCGGGCGATCTGCGCCACGACCGATCGGCGCGCGTTGCCGGCCCTTTCCACCTGGTACCTCACCACCAACTTGTCGCGCGAGCAGGCGCCGCTGGGCGAGGTCGTGCGGCTGTACGGTTTGCGCAACTGGGTGGAGCAAAGCTACAAACAAATGAAAGACGAGCTCGGCTGGGCCGCGACTTCATGGTTCGAAGCGACCGTGCAATTCGTCGCCACTGGACGCTGGTGTGCTGCGCGTTTGCTTTTTGCTGGTGGCACGCTGCCTCGCAAGCCCGCGCGAGCGAATCGTCAACGCCACCCGAGGCGCGGAAAAAAAACCGGCAGCCTCAAGGTGCTGCCGCGCTGCCGCGCTGGCCGCGCCTGCTGCGCGCGGTGCGCGCCTGGCTGACCCCGGCGTACTGGCTGGCGCGTTGCTGGGCCGCCTTTGCAGACACTGCCCCGCCAGCCGAACTCGCCGCGCTGCTCGGCGCCTTGAACGCCGGCCACGGGATTAACCTCTACCTTAGGCTTTAACAAACTACCGATAGAGCGGATTTCAGATTAGAGCGGCTCCGTGCTGACTAGCAAAAAAGGCAAAGGAACTTGGACGATGAAGGTGTGATCGAAAGCTGATTTGGAGGCAAGGGTTATGTCTTGGCGACGCGGCAGGGCTTATGCGCAGGATCTGCGCGATCGGGTGTTGGCGGCCCCGGGACGGCTTCGGGAAGTGGCCGAGCGTTTTGGTGTCTCTGCGGCCTATGTGTCACGGGTGCGTTCGCGCCATGGACGACTCGGCCAAACCAGCGCAGGGGCGCAGCACAACCATGTGCCGCTGCGCCTGGCCGGGCTGAAGGAGCCGCTGCTGGCCCAGGTTGCCTTGGCGCCCGAGCAGACACTCGCTCAGCTGTGCCAGTGGGTCAAGGCAGAGCACGGCATCGAAGTCGGGCCGACAACCATGGGCAAGACGCTGGCCCGGCTGGGGCTGACGCGAAAAAAAAGACGGTGCATGCTGCCGAGCAAAAGCGAAGCGACGTCGCGCAGGCGCGCGCGGACTGGGCCGCAGGAACAAGCTTGGCCGGCCAGCGAGCGGCTGATCTTTCTGGATGAAACCTGGGCTACGACCAATATGGCGCCGACCTGGGGCCGCTCGCCCAAGGGCGAGCGTTGCCTGGGATATGCGCCTTGTGGCCACTGGCACACCACGACGTTTGTCTGCGCGCTGAGCAAGGACGGGCTGTTGGCGCCGCTGGTGCTGGACGGGCCGATCAACGGCCATGCATTTGTGGCCTGGGTGGAGCAGTTCCTCGTGCCTGAGTTGCGGGCCGGCGACATCGTGGTGATGGACTTGCCTTAGCTCTCACAAGGTCGCCGGTGTCAAGCCTGCCATTGAGGGGGCAGGTGCGACGCTGCGGTACTTGCCGCCGTACAGCCCGGACTTCAACCCAATTGAGCAGGTGTTTGCCAAGCTCAAAACCTTGCTGCGCACCACCCAGGCCCGCACGCTCGAAACGCTCTGGAGTGCCATCGGCTCACTGCTTGATCGGTTTGCCCCCGATGAGTGCGAGCGCTACATTCGCCATTGCGGCTATTGCCAGTCAGGGTAATTCTTCTCTAGTGAAAGGCATAGCCGCAATGCTTGAACCATCCTTTTGCGTCGGAGGCGGTCACCGTGTCGATGACCTGCGCAAGGGCCTCATCCAGCGCTTGCCGTGTACGGGCCTTGATGGCGCGCAGGCAGGTCTTGAGTTTTGACCAGCACGGCTCGATGGGTGAGTAGTCCGGTGAATAGGGTGGCAGATACATCAGGGTAGCGCCCCTGGCTTCGATGGCGCTGCGTATGCCATCGACTTTGTGGGATCCCAGGTTGTCCATCACCACCACATCGCCTGGCTTGAGCGTGGGCGCCAGCATCTGGCTGACATAGGCCATAAACACGGCCCCATCGGTGGCGCCGTCTACCGTCATTACCGCTTCGAGTCCATGACACGACAGCGAGCCCAGTATGGTCACGTTGCGGCCCCAGTTTTTCGGTACCGCGTCATGCACGCGCTGGCCGCGTCGGGCACGCCCGTAGGGGCGTGTCATCGCGATGTTGACGCCAGATTCGTCAATGAATTTCAGCCGTGTTGGGGCATGCCGGGCTATGTCTTGCCAGTACTGACCGCGTGCCTGACGTACCTGCGCGGTGTCGCGCTGTGTGGCGTGTAGAGTCTTTTTTTTCGACGCAGGCCCAGGCGCTGGAACACCCGGCACACGGTAGGCGTGCTCACCGCCGGGCAGCCATCGGCCTGCAGCCGAGCGACCATTTCGGCCAGCGTCAGGTCGGGCTGGTCTTGGCAAGCCAGCGCTCCAGGCGCTGACAGGACTCCTCATCGACCTTGGCGTGAGGCCCGGGGCGCCTGCGCAGCGGCACCAACTCACCGCTGCGGCGTACCCGGCGCAGCAGACCCTCGACAAAGGACAGGCTCACGCCAAAGAACTCGGCCACCGCGCGCTGCGATTGACCCTGGCGTTTGCAGGCCTGAACGACTTTACGGCGTAAATCCAGAGAATAGGGAGCGACCATGATTTCACCATTGCTTTGCTGACATCCTCCTTGGATAGCTTTTCTTGCAAAACGTTCGGTTCCTTCCGCTGTTTTGAAATCCGCTCTATCGGTAGTTTGTTAAAGCCTAAGGTAGAGGTTAATCCCGTGGCCGGCGTTCAAGGCGCCGAGCAGCGCGGCGAGTTCGGCTGGCGGGGCAGTGTCTGCAAAGGCGGCCCAGCAACGCGCCAGCCAGTACGCCGGGGTCAGCCAGGCGCGCACCGCGCGCAGCAGGCGCGGCCAGCGCGGCAGCGCGGCAGCACCTTGAGGCTGCCGGTTTTTTTTCCGCGCCTCGGGTGGCGTTGACGATTCGCTCGCGCGGGCTTGCGAGGCAGCGTGCCACCAGCAAAAAGCAAACGCGCAGCACACCAGCGTCCAGTGGCGACGAATTGCACGGTCGCTTCGAACCATGAAGTCGCGGCCCAGCCGAGCTCGTCTTTCATTTGTTTGTAGCTTTGCTCCACCCAGTTGCGCAAACCGTACAGCCGCACGACCTCGCCCAGCGGCGCCTGCTCGCGCGACAAGTTGGTGGTGAGGTACCAGGTGGAAAGGGCCGGCAACGCGCGCCGATCGGTCGTGGCGCAGATCGCCCGCACCGGATTGGCCGGACCATAGCCGAACAGCGTAAGCTCGGCCGCCCACCAGCGCTCGGTGTGGCCGTCCCGAAAGCGGCGAATCACTTTGTGCCACGCGCGCAGCGGCAGCGAGTGCGCCGTATCCTTGAACGAATGGCCAGGGCCAGCGCGATTTGCGGTTTTGTGCGAAACGCCGGATCTTGCTTTCCACCGGCCAGCCGCTTCTCGGGCGTGTAGGGCATCACATGCAGCGGGTAGTAATGCGCCTCGTCGGCCCACAAGGTGGTCACCGCAACGATGCCGTTGTCGATTTTCCCGACCGATCCCAGATACTGGCGCGCCACATGATCGGTGGCGCTGCCCTCCTTGCGGTCTCCGGTGTCATCAATGATCAACACACCGTTGGCCGACGGGGCAGTGGCCGGCTCGGCGGCCAGCAGCGCCAGTCGTTTGGCATTGATCGCTTCGGCGTCCCAGGCGGCCTCGGACAGGAAAAACTGCAGCCGCTGCACCTCGGCCGCCTGGGCCTGGACGAGAGGTTCGGCGCCGACCAGCGCCGTCAGTGTCTTGGGAAGCGCTCGCGCGGCAGCAGCGATCCGGACAGATACGTTCGAAAGCCATGGCGCTGGGCCGGCGTCTGGAGCAAAGGGTCGAATTGCACCGCAAACGCTTCCAGGGATCCTGGTGCAGGAGGACGTGAAAGACGAGTAGACATGATGTGAACCCTCCTGTCACTTGGACTGCCAGGGATCTATATGGTTCAACAAACTACCGCTAGGTTCGGGATAGCCACGGCTGCGTGCAGGTATGGAAAGGCGCCCGCCCGATGCTGCCGGACGGCCCGTCCTTGGTTGGCCACAGTGGCCTGCCCGGTCTCTGGTTCAACCTCGGCCATGGCTCCCCAGCGGCTGGGCGCTGAGCTGCGGCAGCGCACGCGCTCTGGCGGATCTAATGACCGGCAGGCCTGCTGAAATTGACATGGAGGGCTTGGACCTCAGCCGTCTGGGTTAAAACCCTGCATCAAAGCGGACTTGTCCTACAGGCTTTGTAAAAGTGCTGACATGCTTTGCCTGGGCGAAGGCTTTACAGTGAATCCAGCCTCGGCGTCTTGTACCGGGCGATTTATTTTTTGATTGGAAAACCCATGGGCATGTTTAGTTTTATCAAGGAAGCCGGTGAAAAGCTGTTCGGCCGGGGCGAAGCCAAGGCGGCCCAGGAAGCCGCAGCCGCAAAACCCACGCCTGAAAACGTGGCCGCGCTGAGCAAGACGGCCGGTGATGCGATTGCCACCTACATCAACAGCATGGGCCTGAAAGTCGATGCGCTGCAGGTCAGCTTTGATGCACCGAGCGCAACCGTGACGGTTTCCGGCGTGGCGCCTGACCAGGCGACCAAGGAAAAAGTGCTTCTGTGCTGCGGCAATGTGGCCCAGGTTTCGGCAGTCAAGGACATGCTGACCGTCGCCAGCAGCTCACCCGAATCGCAGATGTATGTGGTCGTCACCGGCGATAACCTGTCCAGGATTAGCAAACAGTTCTACGGCACGCCCAACAAATACACCCAGATTTTCGAGGCCAACAAGCCCATGCTGAGCGACCCGGACAAGATTTATCCGGGCCAGGTTCTGCGCATTCCACCGGAGGCTTAAAACGCGTAGGTGCAAGGCCCAGCCTTGATCTAGTGGTAGTTTGTTAAAGCTGGAGGTAGAGGTTGATGCCGTGGCCGATGCCCAAGGCGCCCAGCAGCGCGGCGAGTTCGTCCGGCGGGAGTGTGCCGGCAAAGGCGGCCTAGCAGCGCTCAAGCCAGTAGCCCGGGATCAGCTACGCGCGCAGCAGGCGCGGTCAGCACCTTGTACAGAGTTTTGATCGAGGTCTCTCCTTTGTGCGTCTGTGACGCCTCCTGTTTCCGCGCTGCCGGCGAGGCGCACCCGGTTGCCCAGGCGGGAAATCGCCACCTTGTAGCGCTCATCCATCAATGCGCTGATACGCACCATCGCCTGACCGCAATCGCATGTCGTGTTCTCTGGCTCATGGTGGTGGTCAACGCGTTTGAGGTGCTCGGGCAAGGCTTGGCGTTTGGGCTTGCGAGGGGTGTCGGTGTCTGGAGCATTGCCCGGCATTTTGAATGCTGTCTTCAGCGCTGCGAGTTGGGCTTCCAGATCCGCCTGGTCGGCTGCCAGCGTTTCTTCAAACAACTGGCGCTGCTCGGCATTCATGCGTTCGGTCCTGGCCGCAAACTGCCGGGCCTTGAGGCGGCGCAGCTCAAAGGTGATGCTTGCGATCTTGGCATCCCTGAGCTCGATGGCCTGGGCCTGGGATTCGATTTGCCGGCTCTGCTCGCCAACGTGTGACAACACGCGGGCGGCCAATTCGGCAGCGGCGGCAGGGCTCAGACCGACAAAGTCTTGGGCGTTGAGTTGGTCCACGCGGAGCATGCGTGGATTGTGCAAAATCCACACACAAATGCGAATTAGGGCATATTCCAATTGCCCTTTGCACAGCGTTAAACCACGGTTCCTACACCCGTGCAATGGACTGCATTTGTTCCAGTCGGCTCCACGGAAGTCCCACCACCAGGGCGTCGAATTGCTGCTTTGTCAGCGTCATCGAGGTGGCTATACTGGCGCCACCGCGTGGCCATTCAAACCCGCCCTGATTGAGCCGACGGGCCGCGCACCACATGCCAAAACCATCGTGCAGCAGCAGCTTCATGCGATTGCCCCGCGCGTTGGCAAACAGGTAGCCGTGATGGGCCTGGGCTGCACCGAACACCTGCACCACCCGTGCCAGCAGGCGTTCCGTTCCCATGCGCATGTCTATCGGAGCGGTAGCCAGCCACAGCGCGTCAATGCGGATCATCTCAGCCACGCGCGCAGCCAGGCGCCACATTCGCTGGCCGATTGCAGCGGCCATGTCACAGTCACCTTGCCGCCTGCACGTTGAATCTCAACGCAGATCCCTTCTGCTGCAGCGCCTTGCTCGGTGGAGGGTTGCACGCACTTTGCGAGGCTTGGGCCAACAGCTGGTGAGGGTGGCAGTTGCAGCGGCACAAATGCCAAGGCGCCCCTTTGCAGTTCGATCAGTTCCAGACGCTGCCGATCCTCCCGCATCCAACGATGCACCATGTTCGGGTTGATGCCGTGACCCAGCGCAATGCCGGCAATCGATGCGCCTGACTGGCGACATTGCTCCAGCACAGAAGTCTTGAACTCTGCGCTGTACTCGCGCCGCCGAGGGCGCTCTGCTGTCGATAATTGATTCATCGTCTCCACGATCTCCTTCGTGGGGACGATGCCTGATCATCAACGTCGAATCAAGGTGGGATGCCCAGCCGCATACGGTGCTTACCTCCAAACGGCATCCTCAAAAAGAAAAAGCCCGGTCAATCTAATGATCAACCGGGCTTGTTCAGGGGCTATAAGAGCCTGACGATGACCTACTTTCACACGGGAATCCGCACTATCATCGGCGCTGAGTCGTTTCACTGTCCTGTTCGGGATGGGAAGGAGTGGTACCAACTTGCTATGGTCATCAGGCATAACTGGTTGATGGATTGTTCCACGCGGAGCAATCCATCGAATTCATAGAGCAAATCAGCTTTAATTTAGATTGTTGCACAGTCCGCTGGGACTGCGTCTTTTGAATGCGTCAACCTGGCATAACAGCCTTGAACGCGTCTTGTTGAGACGGTCAAAGTTATAGGGTCAAGCCTCTCGAGCAATTAGTACAGGTTAGCTTAACGCATTACTGCGCTTCCACACCCTGCCTATCAACGTCCTGGTCTTGAACGACTCTTCAGGGGGCTCAAGGCCCCGGCAGATCTAATCTTGAAACGAGTTTCCCGCTTAGATGCTTTCAGCGGTTATCTCTTCCGAACTTAGCTACCCGGCAATGCCACTGGCGTGACAACCGGTACACCAGAGGTTCGTCCACTCCGGTCCTCTCGTACTAGGAGCAGGCTTCCTCAAATCTGCAGCGCCCACGGAAGATAGGGACCAAACTGTCTCACGACGTTTTAAACCCAGCTCACGTACCTCTTTAAATGGCGAACAGCCATACCCTTGGGACCGGCTACAGCCCCAGGATGAGATGAGCCGACATCGAGGTGCCAAACACCGCCGTCGATATGAACTCTTGGGCGGTATCAGCCTGTTATCCCCAGAGTACCTTTTATCCGTTGAGCGATGGCCCTTCCATACAGAACCACCGGATCACTATGTCCTGCTTTCGCATCTGCTCGACTTGTCAGTCTCGCAGTTAAGCACGCTTATGCCATTGCACTATCGTCACGATGTCCGACCGTAACTAGCGTACCTTCGAACTCCTCCGTTACACTTTGGGAGGAGACCGCCCCAGTCAAACTGCCTACCATGCACTGTCCCCGATCCAGATAATGGACCTAGGTTAGAACCTCAAACACACCAGGGTGGTATTTCAACGTTGGCTCCATGAGAACTAGCGTCCTCACTTCAAAGCCTCCCACCTATCCTACACAGGTCTGTTCAAAATCCAATACAAAGCTACAGTAAAGGTTCATGGGGTCTTTCCGTCTTTCCGCGGGGAGATTGCATCATCACAAACATTTCAACTTCGCTGAGTCTCAGGAGGAGACAGTGTGGCCATCGTTACGCCATTCGTGCAGGTCGGAACTTACCCGACAAGGAATTTCGCTACCTTAGGACCGTTATAGTTACGGCCGCCGTTTACTGGGACTTCAATCAAGAGCTTGCACCCCATCATTTAATCTTCCAGCACCGGGCAGGCGTCACACCCTATACGTCGACTTTCGTCTTAGCAGAGTGCTGTGTTTTTAATAAACAGTCGCAGCCACCGATTTTTTGCAACCTCGTTTAGCTCCGTCCGCGAGGGACATCACTGACTAGAGGCACACCTTCTTCCGAAGTTACGGTGTCAATTTGCCGAGTTCCTTCTCCTGAGTTCTCTCAAGCGCCTTAGAATACTCATCTCGCGCACCAGTGTCGGTTTGCGGTACGGTCGTGTGTAGCTGAAGCTTAGTGGCTTTTCCTGGAAGCAGGGTATCACTCACTTCGGCTGCAAGCAGCCTCGTTATCACCCCTCATCTAAGCCCGGCGGATTTACCTACCAGGCACGACTACAGGCTTGAACCAACATATCCAACAGTTGGCTGAGCTAACCTTCTCCGTCCCCACATCGCACTACACATCGGTACAGGAATATTGACCTGTTTCCCATCAGCTACGCATCTCTGCCTCGCCTTAGGGGCCGACTCACTCTACGCCGATGAACGTTGCGTAGAAAACCTTGCGCTTACGGCGAGGGGGCTTTTCACCCCCTTTAACGCTACTCATGTCAGCATTCGCACTTCTGATACCTCCAGCAGGGTTTACACCGCCACCTTCACAGGCTTACAGAACGCTCTCCTACCACATGCAATAAATTGCACATCCGCAGCTTCGGTAACTGGCTTAGCCCCGTTACATCTTCCGCGCAGGACGACTCGATCAGTGAGCTATTACGCTTTCTTTAAATGATGGCTGCTTCTAAGCCAACATCCTGACTGTTATAGCCTTCCCACTTCGTTTCCCACTTAGCCAATTTTAGGGACCTTAGCTGGCGGTCTGGGTTGTTTCCCTCTTGAGTCCGGACGTTAGCACCCGGTGCTCTGTCTCCCAAGCTGTACTCATCGGTATTCGGAGTTTGCCTTGGTTTGGTAAGTCGCCATGACCCCCTAGCCAAAACAGTGCTCTACCCCCGATGGTAATACTTGAGGCACTACCTAAATAGTTTTCGGAGAGAACCAGCTATTTCCAAGTTTGTTTAGCCTTTCACCCCTATCCACAGCTCATCCCCTAGTTTTGCAACACTAGTGGGTTCGGACCTCCAGTGCATGTTACTGCACCTTCATCCTGGCCATGGATAGCTCACTTGGTTTCGGGTCTACACCCAGCGACTAGACGCCCTATTCGGACTCGATTTCTCTACGGCTTCCCTATTCGGTTAACCTTGCCACTGAATGTAAGTCGCTGACCCATTATACAAAAGGTACGCAGTCACCCCTTTCGAGGCTCCTACTTTTTGTAAGCACACGGTTTCAGGATCTATTTCACTCCCCTCCCGGGGTTCTTTTCGCCTTTCCCTCACGGTACTAGTTCACTATCGGTCAATGATGAGTATTTAGCCTTGGAGGATGGTCCCCCCATATTCAGACAGGATTTCTCGTGTCCCGCCCTACTTTTCGCAAGCTCAGTACCACAGGTCTCTTTTTGCATACGGGGCTATCACCCGCTATGGCCAGCCTTTCCAGA